>NZ_NMWV01000001.1 GCF_002860405.1 Bifidobacterium imperatoris
GCGCGGCGAACACGCGGCAGTGCTCCGGGCCCAACGCCTCGATCATGTCGAGGTAGTCCTTGAGCGGGGCCGGTTTGAACCCGTCCCGCTCGCCGGTCTCGAGCATCACGTCGTAGTATTCGGAGAAATCGGACATGGCGGGCCCGGTCTCGTCGGCCACGGATGCGGGGCATTCGCGCAGCGCCTTGCGCACGTCGCGCCGGCCGCGGCGCTTCATGCGCGACAGGATGGCCTCGTCGCCGCCGGTGACGTCGATGACCACCGTCCAGTCGTAGGGGACCGTGGACAGCACGGGCAGGGCGCCGGCCGACGACCAGGTGTCGAGGCGCAGGAACACGATCCCCGGATCCTCATGACGCACGAAGGAGGCCAACGACCCGACCACGGAGCGTTCCAGGGCCGGGTTCGGCAGCACCGTCCACACCGGGCCGTGCATGGACCGCAGATACCGATAGCCATGTGTCCGATACTCAATCAACGACAACATCGCAACCGGAACATCACCATCCAGTACCATGAGCGGCCCCCATAGCCGCCTGCCTTCAATTGTGTTCTGATAATGGGCCCACCGTGCACTTTGCTCGATGGGAAGAACAATATCGCAGCCAGCCGCTTCTTCCTCGATCTCCTGGAATGATGTTCTGGCAACAGTAAGCATAAAACCCCAGCCTTTGTATGACGTTGTTCGTAATAACCGTCAAACAGTGTGCGGTCCGCTGGTGTGTAAACCTTGGCATCTGGCCGCTTATGGGCTGGGGTTTTTCTGGAAATACTCTGGTGGATAGCCTTGCAGGAGCTGAGAGCCTTAGCGGTTACCGCCTTTACGAAGCTTCTGAATGAAACGTAGCACGCCATAGAACCCGCGGTGGATCGGGATATCATGGCCTGCGGCCACCGGCGTGATTTCCGGAGCGAACTTGGTCTTGAACTGGTTCAGGCCCTTCAAAGACGGTGCGAAATCGGAGCCGATGCCCATCATATCCAAGCTCACAATGCCCTGCGCGCCCAGCGTGCAGAAGATGTGGTAGAACATCTTGTCCGGAACGCGCAGACGGCGTACCGCGGTGCTCATGCAACCGTAGTAATACACGGCACGCTTATCGTTGATAGTGACCAGACACCAGTTGACGACCTTGCCATCAATACGGCTGACGAACAGGCGGCAATGCTCCGGTCCCAGTTCGCGCAACATGTCTTCGTAATCGCCCTTGGGCGCAGGTGTAAAACCGTCGCGCTTGCCGGTGTCTACCATAACGCCGTAATACTCGTCGAACGACTTGGAGGCCTGCTCGGTTTCATCAGCACAGGTGGCGGGGCTTTCACGCAGAGCCTTGCGCACGTTCTGACGACCACGAGCGCGCATGCGAGCCAAGATCTCATCGTCGCCACCGGTCAGGTCAACAATCACGGTCTGGTCGTACGGCACGGTAGACAGCACACGGTAATAACCGTCTTCATACCAGGTATCCACGCGCAGGAAGACCACCTTGCGATCTTTGGCACGCACGGCCTTGACAAGAGCATCGGTGACCTCGCGCTCCTCCTCCTGAGTAGGTTTAGACACCCACACCGGTCCGTGGAGCGAACGCAGATAGTGGTAGCCGTGCGTCTCATAATCGATAAGCAGGAGAACGGCGACGAGATCATTGTCACGGCGGATGAGATATGCGCCCCAAGGGTGGCGACCGGGAACAGTGGCCTGATAGCGGGCCCAAGCCTCGGTCTGTTCGATGGGCAGTACGAGGCCGGCTTCCGCTGCCGCCTGTTCCATTGCCTCGGCTGTGGTGTGTTCAAGAGTAATCAATGCTGACTCCTTGGAAATGATGTGAATGGGTAAGTCTATTTGATGGGCTGAGATGACTGATGAATAAGTCGATTGAGGTCTTTTCCGTGAGGCGTTCGTCAGTCATTCGGTTGAGCTATGCCGAACAAGCGGCGAATCACATGACCATCGCCCTCATAAGGAGCGTGCTTGCCTTCCACCTTGATCCACTGTTCCTCGCCTTTGCCGATGATAAGCAACACGGTCATGCGGCCTTGCGCAGCGGTCTGCTCGGCCTCCTGTTCGGCCTGTTCGATGGCCTTCGCACGGTCAAGAATGATTTCACTGGAAACATTCGGATTAGTGATGTATCCACGCATCTCGTTCAAGATATCGATCATCGGCTCCTTGACCGTATCTTCCGAAGTCAGGATGATGCGGTCGGCCTTCTCCTGCGCACCATTGATAATGCCTTCGCGTCGGTCCACGGCTTTATCTCCCACGGAACCCGTGACCACAATAATGCGCGGGTTTTGCTCGGCATACTTGCGGGAGACGAAATCGATCAGCGTGCGCGTGCTCACAAAATTGTGCGCATAATCCACGTATGCCACAATCGATCCGTCGCCGTTCTCGAAATGCTCCATACGCCCGGAAATGCGGACATGCTCAAGCGCCGCGAAAGCGGGGGAGTCTTCAGGGACGCCGGCTTCCCTTGCCAGGGCAATGGCCGTAGCTGCATTGGCTGCATTGAACCCACCTTCGAGCTCCAATGAGAAATCGCCAATGGCCTTGCCGTGCTCCTGGAAAATATATTGAGATGCATTATCCGGGTCAGGCAATGCCACGAAATCACTATCGTTGTGTGCGGCATCGCCTCGCAGAGCGAACGTGACGACAGGTACATTCGCTCTACGTGCATCCTCGCGGATTAAATCGGCATGATCGCAATCCGTGCCCAATACCAATGTGCGGCAGTTATACGTAATCTGGCGCTTGCAATGGAGATAATCCTCAAACGTGGGATGTTCAATCGGGCTGATGTGATCCGGGGAAATGTTCAGGAATGCAGCCACATCAAAGGTAAGTCCATAGACTCGGTTCACTTTGTACGCCTGGGAGGAGACCTCCATGACCAGGTAACGCATGCCATTGCCGACCGCTTCATGCATCATGCGGAACGCGTCAAGGCTTTCCGGAGTAGTCAAGGCCGATTCCTTATAGGTGCGGCCATCCAGGCAGTTGTCAACAGACGAGAACAGTGCACACTTGCCGTCCGAATACGCGTTCAGTACAGCCTGCGTGAAATACGCGGTGGTGGTTTTGCCTTTAGTACCGGTAATGCCGATAACTGTGAGCTTGTCTTGCGGACGGTCGAAGAACTCGGCAGCCAGCAGACTCATCGCCTTGCGCACATCATTGACAATCAGACCCGGTGCCTTGGTCTCGGCGGAATAATCGTTCTGCGCAACATACGCGGCAAGACCGCGTTCATCAATATCATGCAGGAATGAGGCCTTGAAATTGCCCTTGCAGAACAGCAAAGTACCGTTGACCACTTCTCGAGTGTCATAGGTGATGCCGCTGAATGGTTGATCATGCTGGGCGATTTCCGAGGAATCAAGAGTCCAACGTTCGCCGATGATAATCTCTCTCAACAAATGATGCTGCTCAAGCAGCTGAGCTGCCGAGGCCAAAGTCAAAGCCATAAATCGTTTCTCCCTGTTTCTTACCGAAAGTTATTCTACAGGCCGTTGCCGCTGGCACGCGATTCATCTGGCATCGACCACGATATAGGCACACGAGTTGGCTAGAATGAGCAATCGTGACGACGAAACAAGGAACCGTGAATCTCGAACAGGGCGGAGACAGCAAGCCAGCGGGAGCTGCGCCAGATGCTGCACGGGCAGCGGAGAACATGCAAGCCAAGCGCGCTCGCTTCGAGAAACTGGCCATGCCTGCCGTCAACGCGTTATACCGGCAAGCCATGCGACTGACTAATAATCCCGATGATGCGCAGGATCTGGTGCAGGATACGTTCGAGCGAGGTTTCAAAGCATTCGATACATTCCAGCCCGGATCGAATTTCGAAGCGTGGATGACCACCATCGAGCGCAACGCCTACTTCAATCAGTATGCGAAAGCCAAACGCAGGCCACAGCGCGCCAACGATTCGACCGGTGAATACGATGATTGGGATATTTACGACGCAGCTGAGCATTCCTCGGATGGGCTGAAGTCCGCGGAGGAGGAATATCTGAACGCTTTTGCCCCTGAGGAGATTATGGCAGCGCTCGCCAAACTGTCTCCCGAACGTCGTCAGGTGTTTATTGACGCTGCCATCGATGGCAAGTCGTACCAGCAGGTGGCGGATGAGCAGGGTGTGAAAATCGGTACGGTGATGAGTCGCCTGAACCGTGCCCGTGCACAGTTGAAACGAGAACTGGCCGCATATGCGCGCGAACGTGGATATGTAGCAGATGACACGACGAAATCCACTGGTTCACCATCCGCGAAGTTAGACAAAAACATGAATGAGCGCACGCAAAGCGTTCATAATGGAAATGATGGAAAGGAGATTTGATGATGAATGATCGCGGTGTTGAACAGACTCGTCATATCTCCATTACCAGTGCAACCGCCGATGGTGTGGTAAGCAGAACGGAAGTGCACATCACCACTAGGCAGTGCTGCTCGGGCGATGGCCCTGCTCAATGTGGATGTGGCAGTGTTATGCAAGATGCGCAGGAGTATGCCCAGTATGAGCAGGAGGGGGAGTGTTTCGATCCTTCAACGTGCTGCGATGCCCGGGAACAAGCGTTGATTGCCGCACTGCGCGCTTATTTGCGTCCGGATGTGGCGCCTGAATGCTTGATGGCCAAGCTCAAAGCCACGCTGGATCATTGCTGTGGCGATGAGAAGTAGTGTGTGGTTGTGTGACATGTGATTGGCGCAGTCGGTGTAGTCGGCAGCTATAAGACATGGTCCAAGAAAAAACAATGAAGCCCGTCTGATTGCTCAGGCGGGCTTCATTCGTATTCGGTGGAATACGTGAAGAATCAGGCGTTAGGACGCTTGCCGTGGTTAGCGGCCTTCTTACGACGATCCTTACGCTTACGTCCGCGCATGCCCATGATGGACTCCTTTACTTAAAGAAAAAATAAGCCTTCGGAATTATGCCACATCGCTCAGACGACATGCAACATGCGTGTCATTGTTGCTGCGCTGCTGTGGCATCCGTTTCGAAGGCTATTGTGCAATGCCTATGCGACTTGTGCGCTGTGCGCGTTGTGCGCGTGAAGCTCAGTGCTGCTCAGCCTTGATGAACATCGTAGTGGTGCTGGACTCGCCGGGCTTGATCACAATGAGATCCTTGCCAGTGTTGAACGCGTTAGCGTACGCGGTCTGCGGTTCCACGGCGGTGCCAGCCGGATGCTGGAATGCCGGGAAGCCGGTGCCGGTGCACACCTGGAAGGAGGTGATGGTCTCATCGCCGCCAACCTTGATAACCAATCCGTCCGGACGAGTGAAGGTTGCGGTCACCGTGCCGTCAGCGTCATGCTTCAGATCGGTCCAGGCATCATCGAATGGCTGGTTGACCAGCAGCGGGTTGTCATTGAGATCGTACTTGGTGCCTTCCACCGGCTCGGTGCCGGTCGGAATAAGGTTCTCGTCCACGGTGACGTGCGTGGCGGCCGGTACAGTCAGGTGGCACTGAGCGTTATGGCCGTCGATTTCATCGCCGTAACCGTTGAAGCCGTTGTCCAGCCACGGGTGAATAGCCAGTGCCCACGGGGCATCCACATCGCCGTAGTTCTCAGCGGTGACGGTAATCTTCAGTCCGTCTTCAGTCAGCTCATGGGTGGCGTACACCTTGATGGCGAACGGGTAGCCAAGCAGGAACGGAGCGCGCCAGGACTGGGTCACCGAACTTTCAGTCAAGGATTCGAGCTTCCAGAAGGAACGGTAGCCGTAGCCGTGAATGGCGGTGTTGCGATCATGCTCATCAATAGGCAGCGTGTAGGTCTTGCCTTCGAACTCGTAAGTGCCTGCGGCGATACGGTTCGGGAACGGAACCAGCAGTTGGCCGTGGCAGCAGGTAATCGGGTCGTCTGCGCCAAGCGGAACGATGACGTTCTTGCCCTTATAGGTGACCTTACGCATGGTAGCGCCCAGCTCGGTGATTACGGCTTCGTAGTCGCCGTAGGAGATGCTGTATTGTTGGCCGGTGCGTGGCGTTGTATTCGTCATGAAATCACTCCCGTAGTGAGATATCGGAATCGATAACCATTGTTACCGCTAACAGCTAGTGTAGCGCGTTTCTTCATATACACGGCTTATCCACGCTCGCGCATCTCACTTTGCCGGGAACCTGCTTTAGACTAGACCACAGTGTGCGAACAAGGAGATGCAATGACCAAGTGTGTGGTGCTGGCCGATCCGCGAGGATTCTGCGCTGGAGTCGATCGTGCGATTCTTACGGTACAGACGATTCTGAAGGCGGCAGCCTCATCAAACAAACTGGTGCGTGAGGATGGTCTTCCTCCGGTATACGTGCGCAGGCAAATCGTGCACAATAAGCATGTTGTTGAAGACTTGGCGTCGCAAGGTGCGGTGTTTGTGCAGGAACTCAGTGAGATTCCAGATGCTGCTGCAGCCGCGGGAATTCCCGTGGTGTTTTCCGCGCATGGTGTTTCTCCAGAGGTCAAGGATGAAGCCAAGCGGCGGGGTATGCATGTAGTGGATGCCACATGCCCGTTGGTGGGCAAAGTGCATCGTGAGGTGCTGCGATTTGTGCGCGAAGGCTATGAGATTGTCTACATCGGGCACAAAGGTCATGATGAGGCAGTGGGCGTAGTAGGAGAGAGCCCGGAACATGTGCATCTGATTGAGCACGCCGATGACGTGGCTTCGTTGAATTTCACGCCTGAAACCAAGCTGGTACTGCTTTCGCAGACCACGCTAAGCGTGGATGAAACCGCTGGCACCATAGCCGCATTGAAAGCGCGGTTCCCCTGGATGGAAGAGCCGCCCAGCTCGGATATCTGCTACGCCACGTCAAATAGGCAGGCCGCAGTGAAACTGGTAGCTCAACAGTCTGACTGCGTGGTGATTGTCGGCTCTGCGAATTCCTCCAATTCCGTGCGACTGATGGAAGTGGCACAGGAAGGTCTGGGGGAGCGCGGCAAGGCATATCGCGTGGATGATGCCAGTGAGCTCGATCCCGAGTGGTTCACAGATGTCGAGGCTGTGGGCATCTCCTCTGGCGCATCCGTTCCTGATGAACTGGTATCTGGAGTGATTGACGCGCTGCAATCTCAAGGTTTCACTGGCATGAAGTCCGTGGAGACCATTAAGGAGAACATGCACTTTGTACTACCGGCTGAGCTTCGCCGCCGGTAGCTTCGCAGCGAAGCTGCTCACTTCGCCTATGAAGAGTCCACTGGACTCTTCACTTTACGGCTCAGTCCGCGGAACTCCGCAGGCAACCTTCGCGAGCCTAGTCAGGCTCGCTCACTTCGCCTACAGAGAGCCCGCAGGGCTCTCTGCTTTACGGCTCAGCTGGCTGAGCTTCGCCGCCGGTAGCTTCGCAGCGAAGCTGCTCACTTCGCCTATGAAGAGTCCACCAGACTCTTCATAGGATTACCATGTGCCAATTGGCGCGGCAATGCCGTTCAGCACCTTCAAAAGATCGTTCGGATTGACGCCCACGGACAATCCACGTTTGCCTCCGGAGACCAAAATTTTATCGAATTGTAATGCGCTCTCGTCCAGTACGGTTTTGTGATGGGTCTTCTGGCCCAGCGGGGAAATACCTCCCACCACGTATCCGGATTCGCACATGGCCACCTTCGGATCGGCCATTGCCGCTTTTTTCGCGCCGACCGCAGCGGCCAATGCTTTCAAATCCATATGTCCACTCACCGGCACTACGCCTACCACGCGTTCGGTGCCGGTATCTGCCATCAAGGTCTTGAAAACCTGATGCTCATCAAATCCAAGCTTGGTGGCCGCCTCGACGCCATAGCCATCGTCCATGTGGTCATTGGAATGCTCATACTCGTAGAGCTGAAACTCCACGCCTGCCTTCTCCAATTGCACTGTGGCAGGGGTGGAGCCGGTGCCTTTACCATGTTTGTTCTTCTTTGCCATGATTTCTGTTGTACTACAAAGAAACCCCCGCGCATGGCGGGGGTTTCATGAGCTTAGTTCTCAAACGAACCTATGCGGGCAGACCCGCATGGATTCACTCGGAGATCTCAGCGAAGTACAGCAGGGTACGGATCATGTTGGAGGTGAAGCCGTACTCGTTGTCGTAGAAGGAGACGGTGCGAGCCAGGGTCACGCCGTCAACGGTGTTGACGTCGGTCTGGGTCGGGTCGAACACGCCACCGTGGGTGTCGCCGAGGATATCGGAGGAAACGATGCCCTCATCGTTGTAGCCGTAGAACTCGCAGTTCTCGAAGGCTTCCTTGAAGGCGGCGTTGATCTCGTCAGCGGTGGTCTCGGTGTTCAGAACGGTGGTCAGCTCGGTGACGGAGCCGTCCGGAACCTGAACGCGCTGAGCGTGGCCCTGCAGCTTGCCGTTCACGGACGGAACGACCTTGCCGATAGCCTTGGCAGCGCCGGTGGAGTGGGCGATGGTGTTGATGGCGGCGGCGCGCAGGTTGCGGCCGGTCTTGGTGCCACGCGGGCCATCGAGCAGCATCTGGGTGCCGGTGTAAGCGTGGATGGTGGTCATGAAGCCAGCCTTGATGCCGAACTTCTCGTCCAGCAGCTTGACCATAGCAGCCATAGAGTTGGTGGTGCAGGAGCCGGCGGAGACGATCACGTCGGAAGCCTTGAGGATGTCGTGGTTCACGCCGAACACGACGGTCGGGGTGACGTCATCCTTGGCCGGAGCGGAGATCAGGACCTTCTTGGCGCCAGCGTTGATGTGGGCCTGGGACTTCTCAGCGGAGGTGTAGAAGCCGGTGCACTCGAGCACGTACTCAACACCGTCGTTCTTGACCCACGGAATGTTGTTGGCGTCCTTCTCGGCGTAGACCTTGTATTCCTTGCCGTCCACCACGATGGAGTCTTCGGTGGCCTTCACGTCAACCGGGGTGCCGTCGTCGTGACGGAAGGTGCCGTGGGTGGAATCGTACTTCAGCAGGTAAGCCAGGGTGGCCGGGGTGGTCAGATCGTTGATGGCGGCAACTTCGATGTCACCAGCCTGGCCGCCGCGAGCCTGCAGCTCGAAGATACGACGGAAGGCGAGACGACCAATGCGACCGAAGCCGTTGATACCAATCTTAACTGTCATGTAATTCTCCCTTGTAGGGTGGCGGTAATGTGCCTTGACACACCACGCCATTGTTTACCAACAGTTGTTACTGTAATGCCGACTGTGTACACAAAGCAACGTTTGACCGTGCGTTTTGGGCAAAAAATCTCATTTTTTTGTGAGCGCTCACATCATTGTTTGCGCGTGCTTTGCCATACGTTCATCGATGATGTTGCGTGGTGGCGAAAACGCAAACTTGATATGCCGCTAATGCACCAACAGCGCGGAGACCTCAGTATCCAATTCGCCGATGCTTCCTGAGAATTCATGATTACGGTCAACTGCAGGCAAGGCCACCTCAGCGGGGAACGTAACGATCAATGTTCCTCGCGCAACGCTAATCGCAGAAGGCACGTTATCACGGAACTCGTTGCTGACTCCCTGCACCACGGTATTGGTCAGGGTGCCATGCTCCAGCTCATACTTCAGCCCTGGCTCGTTCACGTCAAGCGAAACGTCAGACAGGGAGAACACAGATACCATGCGCCCCTCTTCCGGAACCGAATGGGCCGCGAACTCGAGCTTGCCATCGCAGATGGCGGTGACCACAGTGCCGTCTCCGAATAGATAGCCGCTTGCGCCATGCTGGGCCAGCAACGCCATCAGCTGAATATTCGACAGCGTGTGATCAACGCGACCTCCCAATCCGCCCCAGATGCGGAACTCGCGGCAGCCTGCGGCCCAACCGATTTTCAAAGCCGAGAGCATATCCGGATCATCTTTGAGTGGAGGCAACACCACCGTTCGCGTACCGGCATCGGCAGATGGCCGTGCACCCTCAAGCGAATCGAAATCACCGACCACCACATTCGGTGCAATACCTAAAGCGCGAGTATGGTCGAGCCCACCATCCGCCGCCACAATATAGGCATCCGAAGGAATCAGCGACGCGTCAGGACTCCCGTAGTATTCACCGGCACCGAAAATCACACATACCTTGGTCATGACGCCAACTCTAGCCGGTCAGCTGCTAGGCTGGCGAAACAAGGCGTTTGCGTATGAGCAAATAGCGGAGACAAGGGGAGCGGAACAATGGCGCATATCACCGAAGCAAGTGAAAGACCCATCCTCAAATCCAAGGTGTTCCTCTACGTCACCGAATTCTTCTCCGGCATGTCCGTGATGGCCGCCGAGCTTGGTGCCTCGCGATTGCTGGCACCATATTTCTCCAGCTCACAGATTGTATGGACCATCATCATCGGCACCATCATGATTGCGCTGGCATTGGGTGCGGTGTTTGGCGGAAAATGGGCCGATAAGGATCCGAATCCGGATAAGCTCTACATGCGCATCATGATCGCAGCCGTATGGATTTCACTGATTCCATTGGTTGGCAAGTACCTGATTCTTATCATTTCCGGACTGCTGATTGTTACCGTTTCGACGAATTTCCTGATCATTGCCGCGTTCATCTCCTGCGCCATCATCTTTGTGCCGCCACTGTTCCTGCTCGGCACAGTGACCGCAGGTCTCAATAAATTCGCTACGACTTCGCTGGAAGACAATGCATCCGTAGTGGGCCGACTCTCCGCATGCAACACCATCGGTTCGATTCTGGGAACCTTCCTGCCTACATTCGTCACGATTCCAGCTGTGGGCACATTCGTAAGCTTCCTGATTTTCTCTGGAGCGCTGCTGATCATTCCACTGGCTTATTTCATCTCCATCAAAGCGCACCGTGTGGCGTGCGCGGTATCGGCAGTGATGTTCGTGGCCACGAGCTGTGTTTCGCCACTCACCGGTTTCGCATTCTGGGAAACCAATCTTGCCTATGAGGGGGAGTCCATCTACAACTACCTGCAGGTCAAGAATCTTTCCGACCGCACGATACTGTCCACCAACGTGCTCTTCGGCGTGCAGTCGGTCACGATGAAGGACCCAGGGCTGACCGGCATGTATTACGACACCGCGCTTGCCGCTCCGGCGCTTGCGGACAAGGCGGACTCCGCTCTGATTCTCGGTATGGGAACCGGCACGTATGCCAGGCAGCTCAAGCAGTATTACCCGGATATGGCCATCACCGGAGTGGAAATCGATCAGAAAATCACCAACTTGGCGGGGCAGTATTTCTCCGAGCCGAGTGACGTGCCGGTGAGCACGTACGATGGCCGCGCATGGCTTGCAGCTTCCCGTGATTCCTACGATGTGATTATGGTCGACGCGTATCAGGACATCACCATTCCATTCCAGATGAGTTCCACCGAGTTCTTCTCTATGGTGCGTGAACACCTCAATCCCGGTGGTGTGATGGTGGTGAATATGAATATGGTCTCGGACGGGCGTGGGTCCATCAATGAGGCGCTGAGCGACACGATCGCCAGCGTGTTCGGTGCAGGCAATGTGTTGACCGCCGATGTACCGAATACTACGAACCGTGAGCTGTTCGCGAAGAAATCATCGGCTGGGCAATCGGCGAGCGATATGAAGCAGGTCGCCAAGGCGGATCGTTTGTGCCAGCGAACCTATGCGCGCACATCCAGTAGTGAGCTGCAGTGGTATATGGAAAAGGTTGCCGGTCGATTCGCCGCCGTACAGCATCCGGATTCCTCCTCGACGATTTTGACGGATGATAAAGCGCCAGTGGAAGTGCTCGGTATGCGCGCCATCGATCAGATCATCGCGCAGGAAGCCGGCCCATACCGCGAAATATTGCAGAAGGAAGGTATCGGCGGTCTGCTGCGTGCGGTGCAATAATGGAGTAACGACAATGCGCTTGCCAAGTGCCGGATATGGCTTACGTATGTGATATGACGCTGCGACACACTGATGAACAATGTCCGAGCATATGGTATACTTTCTCTTTGGCTTGAGAAATCAAGAAAGCGGGGCAACCCCACCTGGAAACCTTTCAAGGTCTCGGGTTCAAGGCAACAGCCTAGAGATTGCTACGAAATAAGGCAATCGGAACATGTAATGCACACAGGTATTACAGCTGGATGGTCGACGTATGTCGTTTGGCCAATGTTGTCATGAATCCAATGCGTTGATGGGGATTTATGTGGGCCCGCGTAGGAACATGCAGAGGATTGGAGTCATCATCAGCGACGAACCACGTATTAACGACGAGATTCGCGTCCCGCAGGTACGCCTGATCGGCCCGAAGGGCGAGCAGGTGGGCGTCATCGCGACTACTGTTGCGCTGAACCTGGCCAAGGAGGCAAACCTCGATCTCGTCGAGGTGGCACCGAACGCGAAGCCTCCGGTCGCTAAGCTCATCGACTACGGCAAGTTCAAGTACAACGAGAAGATCAAGGCTCGTGAAGCTCGCCGCAATCAGAGCACCGCGGAAATCAAGGAAATTCGTTTCCGTCTCAAGATTGACGATCACGACTTCGACGTGAAGAAGGGCCATGTGACCCGCTTCCTGAACGGTGGCGATAAGGTCAAGGTGACCATTATGCTGCGCGGTCGTGAGATTTCCCGCCCGATTGGCGGTGTTGAGCTGCTGCAGCGCTTGGCTGACGATGTCGAGGAGTTCGGCACCGTGGAATCCAAGCCGAAGCAGGAGGGCCGCAACATCATCATGACCCTCGCGCCGAAGGGTAAGAAGGTGCACACCCAGTCTGAGCAGCGTCGCCGCGGAGCTGAATCCCGCGCTGAACGTCAGGCTCGTCAGGCTGCACGTCTTGCCGCCAAGCAGGAGGCTCAGGCACAGGCCGCAGCCGATGCCAAGGCCTCGATTTCTCCCCAGACTTCCGATATGAAGAAGCAAACCAGCAAGGAGGGCAGCAATGCCGAAGATGAAAACTAATTCCGCCGCTTCCAAGCGCGCTCGTATCACCGGCTCCGGCAAGGTGATGCAGGTCGGTTCCGCCATGCGCCACAACCTCGAGCACAAGTCCGCTCGCAAGCGTCGCGCTCTGTCCGCTGACGCTGTGCTGCGCGGTGGCCAGGCCAAGAAGCTGAAGCAGCTTCTGCAGAAGTGAGCTTAGGGCTTACACGGATAATAAAGACTTTTTAGAAAGCTGAGGAATAAATTATGGCACGTGTCAAGCGCGCAGTGAACGCCCACAAGAAGCGTCGCGTTGTTCTCGAGAGGGCTTCCGGCTACCGCGGCCAGCGCTCCCGCCTGTACCGCAAGGCTAAGGAACAGCTGCTGCACTCCTTTAACTACAACTTCCGCGACCGTAAGGCTCGCAAGGGTGACTTCCGCAAGCTGTGGATCCAGCGTATCAACGCTGCTGTCCGCGCTGAGGGCATCACCTACAACCGCTTCATCCAGGGCCTGCACCTTGCTGGCATCGAACTGGATCGTCGCGCTCTCGCCGAGCTGGCCGTCTCCGATCCTGAGACCTTCAAGACCATCGTTGAGGCTGCCAAGGCTGCTCTGCCTGAGGACGTCAACGCTCCGGTCGAGGCCTGAGACAACGGTCCGTCAGACTGATTTTTTAACAGAACCCCGCTATTTGGCGGGGTTTCTTCGTATATGGGCTTCTTATCCTCTTCCCCGGTATCTCCAAAAGCTCTATACGAAGACGTTCTCCGATTACGATAAGACACCATGACCAATAGCTTCGAGAGACTTACTGAGCAATTTCTTGTGCATATCGGCGTGGAACGAGGGCTCGCTAAAGCCACAGTGGAGGCATACGAATCCGATATCAACAGGTATGTTGATTGGCTCGAAGCCCGAGGTATTGAAGATGCCAATGCCATTACCTCGCAAGATGTTGAAGATTACGTCGCTTCATTGGATGCGGCAGGGGAGTCTGCGCGATCCAAGGCCAGACGCTTGGCATCACTCCATGAATTCCATCGTTTTGCATTGAGCCAGCACGTAGTCATGAATGATGTTTCCGCGGCAATTAAGGCACCCAAGGGTGCGTCCGCATTGCCCGACGTGTTGAACGTGGACGAGGTGACGCAACTTCTGGATGCGGCGGCGGTCGGTGGTTCGAATGATCCGGTAGTGTTGCGCAATAAAGCGTTACTGGAATTCATGTATGCCACCGGATGCCGTGTTTCTGAAGCAGCTGGAGCGAATCTTGACGATATTGACTTGGATGAGCGTGTGGCCCGTCTCATGGGCAAAGGTTCCAAACAGCGCTTGGTGCCCATCGGTGGTTACGCGTGCGAAGCATTGACCGCGTATCTCAGCATGGCGAGAGGAGAGCTTGAACGTCGATCTTCGGCAGCGGTGCCGGAACGTCGGGCGCTGTTTCTGAACAAGCGTGGCCGCCGCATCTCCCGACAGTCGATTTGGGAAGTGGTCAAAGATGCGGGGGAGCGGGCCGGCATCACGCGGCCTTTGCACCCGCACACGTTGCGCCATTCGTTTGCAACGCATCTGATTCAAGGCGGTGCGGACGTGCGTACCGTACAAGAGTTGTTGGGTCATGCCAGCGTTACCACCACGCAGATTTACACACACGTAAGCCCTGAGCATCTGATTGAGGCCTACCTGTCTTCTCATCCGCGAGCCAGATGAGCATAAATCCACGGTTTTCGTTTGTATGTTCGCGCAAATAACCAGTGGTGCGCGAACATACAAAGGTTTTCGCACCCAAAATCGTTTGTATGTTCGCGCGGCCTTCGTAATCACGCGAACATACAAACAATGAGCTGGGCCTCGAGTGGTTTTCCGGCATAAATTGGACGGGTATCCCTCAAAGAGTAGGCTATAAGGCAGTTGGTGATACCGATGAAGGGGTGCGGAACGACGATGGAAGACTGGCGTGATGACCGGACAACGGTCGACGGTTTCAGGCAAGGAACTTTGCCTATGGCCGGAACGTATGTCGTTACCCCCCGAACAGACGAGGATGTTGATAAGGTAAACAGTATGCCTACCGATCTGCTTGGACGTGAATATGAAACCTTCCCCGCTCCCGAACCGTTGCAGCAGCATGGCCCGGCCAGGGTCATCGCCATGTGCAACCAGAAGGGCGGCGTAGGTAAGACCACTAGTTCCATCAATATCGCCGGTGCTCTTGCCCAGTATGGCCGCCGTGTGCTGATTGTCGATTTTGATCCTCAGGGTGCGGCAACGGTGGGTCTCGGCATCAATGCGAATGCGGTGGACAACACGATTTATACAGCCCTGTTTGATATTTCCGTAGATCCGCATGATGTGGTGCAGCATACGGCGTTCGAAAACATCGACATCATTCCCGCGAACATTGATTTGTCCGCTGCCGAAGTACAGCTGGTTACCGAGGTGGGCCGTGAACAGATCCTGAACGGCGTGCTGCGCAAACTGAAGAACGAATACGATCTCATTATCGTGGATTGCCAGCCTTCGCTGGGCCTGCTCACCGTCAATGCGTTGACGGCTGCGGATGGCGTCATCATTCCGGTGGCTGCCGAGTTCTTCGCTCTGCGAGGCGTGGCATTACTGATGCAATCCATCGAAAAGGTGCAGTCGCGTATCAATCCGGCTTTGGAGGTGGACGGCGTACTGGTCACCATGTACACCAACACCTTGCATTGTGAGGAAGTCTGCCAGCGCATTTACGAAGCGTTTAAGGATAAGGTGTTCCACACCTGTATTTCTCGTTCGATTAAGCTGCCGGATTCCACTGTTGCCGCGGCTCCGATTGTGATTTATGCGCCGGGACACAAGACCGCCAAGGAATACCGCGAAGTCGCGCGTGAAATGATATCGCGCGGCGTGGTGGCGTAACGCAAGCGCCACATACTCTACTCGGTCGGTTATGAGCGACGCCGATTTCCAAGTTGCGCATGATAGAGCGCAGGAAGTAGTCAGCAAGGAGAGTGATGCCTCCGGATTCCAAGTGAGTCTGGAGGTATATTCCGGTCCGTTTGACGTGCTGTTGGGTTTGATCGCCAATAACAAACTTGAACTTACCGAGGTATCGCTTTCCTCGATTACCGAAGAATTTCTAGCGTATGTGCGCAAGCTCGATTTCACTAAGAACATGGATGAGGCTAGTGCGTTTCTTGATATCGCCTCCATATTGGTGGAGGCGAAAAGCGCGGCGATTCTGCCCGGCGATGAGGAGGAACGAGCGGACGAGCAGAGTCTCGAAGCATTGCGTGAGCGAGACCTTCTCTTCGCGCGTTTGATTCAATACCGTGCGTATAAGCAAGCGGCATCTGATTTTCGCGCGCGGATGGCTGCCAATTCCGGGCGTTTCCCGCACCCGGCGTATATGGATGATGCGATAGCGGCAATGCTGCCGGAACTGGTATGGACAATAACGCCCACGGATTTGGCCCGGCTGGCCGCGCAGGTGATTACCAATGCGCCGGCGTCTGAAGTCGCCGTACATCAACTTCATGTGCCATTGGTGGATTTACGTGCCCAATCCGCACTGGTGAGAAGCCGGCTGATGCATGCGCTACAGCATAATACTCAACAATCCGTGACATTCGCCGAACTGACTGAGGATTGCGCTTCCCGCCTGGAAGTAGTCGCGCGATTTATGGCAATACTGGTGTTCTTCAAACAAGGAGCCGTGCAATACCGGCAGAGTGGCCCATTTGAAGAGCTTGAATTACGTTGGGTTGCCGGTGTGGATGATGCCATGAGCGACGTGAATATATCTGAAGGAGATTTTGCCTGATGAACGATGAATCGCGTGCCGTGCTTCCGGAATTCACTGTTGATGATTTTCCGGGAGGTTTGCCCGCCTGTATTGAAGCCATTTTGATGGTGGCCGATCAGCCGCAAACCGCGGAAAGCATCGCACGGGTGCTCACCATCGATGCTGCGACGGTTGAACAAGCGTTGCAGGTATTGCAAGCGGAGTATGACGGATCATCTGAAGTTCAAGAGGCCAAGGCTCGCCCGCGCGGCTTTGAGCTCAGGCATACCGCACGAGGCTGGCAATTCGCCAATCGTGCGGTGTTCGAACCGGTAGTTTCCGCTTTTGTTACTGACGGACAAACCGCCAGACTCAGCCAGGCTGCTTTGGAAGCGCTCGCTATCGTGGCGTATAAGCAGCCGGTGACCCGCGCTCAGGTGGCGGCGATTCGCGGTGTCAACTCGGATGGCGTGATTCGCTCGTTGAGTATTCACGGGCTGATTAAGGAAAGCGGTGTGGATCCGGAAACGCGTGCCGCGCTGCTGATTACGTCTGAATTATTCCTTGAACGTATGGGGCTTGATTCGTTGGAACAGCTGCCATCGCTGGCTCCGTTCTTGCCATCGGCAAACGAAATGACGCAGCTTGCCAGGCAAACGAATGAGGTGGGGTCATCCACGGAGTCAACCATAGAGTGACCGACTTCTGTTAGTTATAGTCATTCTGACTAAAAGTAGTGCTATGCTGAGCAGTTAGGGGAAGGCTCCTGCGGGACTTGCGGCGACAGCCACAGTTCCGTGACCTTGAAGAAAGAAGCATGGCATGGGATTCGGCAACGTATCGGAACGTCGCAGCGCACCGCCGCAAGTCGGTGTTTCCGTGGTGATTCTTGCGCTTGGTCCCAGGGATGCTGATGATACTGGCACCACGCCCAATGCCGCGCATTCGCAGCTGTGGATGCCGCTGGTGAAGCGTGTGCGTCAACCCTTCATGGGCTCTTGGGCCTTGCCGGGCGGCCATTTAAGAGCCGATCGATCTCTTGAACAGTCGGCGTTTGCAGCATTGGAATCCACCACGGCATTGCATCCGCGCTATCTGGAGCAGCTCTACACGTTCGGCGATCCCGATCGATCCCACGGCGGATTGCCGATGGTATCCATCGTGTACTGGGCTTTGGTTGAGCAAAGCGAAGCCGCGGCTTTTGAGGATGGCGACAACGTGCGATGGTTCCCAGAGCATGATCTGCCTCAGCTGGCGTTCGACCATCGGGCCATCATCGAATATGCATTGGAGCGACTGCGCTCCAAAATCGAATATTCCGATGTGGCAACTCGACTACTGGGGCCAACGTTCACGTTGCGTCAGTTACATGATGTATATGAGGCCATCGCCGGGCAAAGCATTGATTTGGCGAATTTCCGCCGCAAAATGCTAGCTTCGGGAGATTTGGAAGACACGGGAGAAAAACGCCGTGAAGGTCGGCAGCGGCCGGCTGCAGTATATCGGTACGTTCCCAAAGAACCGGTGAACGATACTGTGCAGCGGTCAGGAATTCCCGGCTCTCCGAGCGCGTATTCCGGCAATCATACAGTCGCTTCTCTGGAGCCCCGACACAATGCTGCTCATGATGATGCATTGGCGCCGCTTACCCCCTCCGCACAGAGATAACCGAACATACACAACATTTTCGATTCAAGTCGAATGAATCAATAATCAAACCAAGAGAAGAAGGTTCACTATGAGTGACACCAAGGAGAAGAGCTCCGCGCTCTCCGTGGAGGAGCAGGGCATCGACACCATTGCCGAGTCCGACCGCCACGGCAGTCCGAAGGACCTATTCTGGCCCTGGTTCGCAGCCAATATTTCCGTGCTCGCCATGTCATACGGCGCATGGGCACTTGGCTTCGGCATTTCGTTCTGGCAGGCAACGCTTGCCGCAATCCTCGGCATTGTTGTCTCCTTCCTGCTGGTGGGCATCGTATCCATTGCCGGCAAGCGCGCCAACGCTCCGACGATGGTTATCACTCGTGCCACCTTTGGTGTGGAAGGCGCTAAGGTGCCGTCCGTGTTGAGCTGGATTGCCACGCTCGGTTGGGAAATCTCTTTGACCACCACTGCTGTGCTGGCACTCGCCTCCACATTCCAGCGTCTCGGTTGGGGTTCCGGCGCCGCGCCGAAGATTATCTCCACCATCATCGTGGTTGGTCTGGTGGTCGTGGCCGGTATCTTCGGTTACGACCTCATTATGAAAGCGCAGCAAGCCATCACCATCATCAGCGGTGTGGTGACCATTGGCTTCTTGATTCTCGGCTGGTCGCACATTGATTTCGCCGCTGTGGGCGCTTCGCAGGCCGGCTCCGCTCCGTCCGTACTTGGCGCGTTCCTGTTTGTGATGACCGGATTCGGTTTGGGCTGGGTGAATGTGGCCGCCGATTATTCCCGCTACCTGCCGCGTAAATCCTCTAACGCAGGCATTGTATTCTGGTCCACCTTTGGTGCGTCGCTCGCTCCGGTGCTGCTGGTGATCTACGGTGGTTTGCTTGCCGTCTCCAACCAGAAGTTGTCTGATGCAGTGGGCAATGATCCGATTGGTGCTATGGCTTCTATTCTGCCGACTTGGTATCTGGTGCCGTTCACGCTGGTGGCTGTGCTGGGTCTTATGTCTGGCGCCATTATGGATAACTATTCCAACGGTCTTGCTTTGCTGAGCTTCGGCATCAAGCTGCCGCGCGTGGCCGCCGCTGGCTTGACCGCAGCGTTGACCGTGCTCGGCGTGGTGTATGTGACCTTCTTCTCCGATACCTTCATCGGTCCGTTCCAAGGCTTCCTGATTACGCTCGGTGTGCCTATGGCCGTGTGGACCGGTCTGTTCATCGCCGATGTGCTGCTGCGCAAAAAGGATTACAACACCGACGACCTGTACAAGGCTGATGGTCGTTACGGCGCATGGAATGTGAAGTCCTTGGTAATTCTCGTGGTCGGCACGCTGCTCGGCTGGGGTCTTGTGGTCAACACGTCCGCCAGCTGGCTGGAATGGCAAGGCTACTTCCTCGGCCTCTTCGGTGGCAAGGATGGTGCTTGGGCATCCGCCAACCTCGGCGTGATTGTGGCATTGGTTATCGGCTTCGTGGGCGCACTGATTTTCCAGCGTGGTGACATTGCCGCTCAGGAAGCACAGGATAAGGAGAACTAATTATGACTGTTCCATCCGATGAATGGCTGGTGGTTATCGACCGTCAGAAGGTGTTCGCTGAATCCGATTGGTCCGATTGGGCTTGCCCGGACGGCTCCTTCCACGCCACGGATGCCGCGTTCAAAGTTCTTGCCGAAGCCTATGGTGACCATGTGGTGTACACCCGGTATGTGGCTCCAACTCCGGCACAGGATGCGTGGATTGATTACTTCAAGGATTGGCCGCAGTTCCTAGTGCCTCCGGATGATCCTATGTATGACTTGACTCAGGATACTGCCGCGCTCGCAGCCGGTCATCCTATTGTCAGCCGCGATACGTTCGGCAAGTGGGGGAGTGAGCTCGCTCAAGCCATTGGTGGAGCCAAGAAGATTGCTGTGTGCGGTGTGGCCACTGATTGCTGCGTGGTTACCACTGCGCTTGCCGCAGCTGATGCCGGTGTTGCCGTGCGCGTGGCAGCAGACGCTTGCCAAGGTTCAAGCCCTGAGAACCATCAGCGTGCTCTTGATACGATGGCTCTGTTTGCTCCGCTCATCACCATCACCGATTCTGCTGAAATCCTCGGCTGATTCGATATATAAGTAATGCCCTTGT
The DNA here is from genome assembly GCF_002860405.1 of Bifidobacterium imperatoris. Classification (GTDB taxonomy): domain Bacteria; phylum Actinomycetota; class Actinomycetes; order Actinomycetales; family Bifidobacteriaceae; genus Bifidobacterium; species Bifidobacterium imperatoris. The sequence goes on from NZ_NMWV01000001.1 coordinate 20,361, forward strand.
GCTGCCTGTTGACTGGCGGCACAAGGGCATTACTGTATTAATGGCTACTTAGAAAGATGCCATCCTTCCGCATGCTTGGCGGCGCGTACGCGGGTGAGCACGCATCCGGCTCCAGCAAGGGTGAGAATTGCGGTGAGGGTGAGAATGGTGCTCGTGTCACTGCCGGTGTTGGACAGGGTCTCAGCCTTCTTCTTGGCGGCATTCGCCTTCTGCTGTGCCTGGTCGGCCTTCTGTTGGGCTTCCTGCTGCTTCTTCTGCTCCTCCTGGGCCTGCTTGTCGGCTTCGGCCTGGGCCTTCTTGGCGGCGGCGAGCTCGGCGTCGGCGGCATCCTTGTCCGTCTTGGCCGTGTCATACGTGGCTTTGGCGGTCTCATAGGCGGCGTCCGCCTTGGCCTTGGCCTCGTTGGCGGCCGTCAGCCTGGCGTTCGCCTCCGTGAGGGCGGCTTCGGCCTTGGCGAGACGATCCGGGGCGGCGGTGTACCAGGCGATGGTGCTCTCCGCCTCATCCTTCGTCTTCACCGCCTGGTCGTGCGTGGCCTTCGCGGTCTCGTACGCCTGCTTGGCCGCATCCACCTTGGCTTGTGCGGCATCAAGCTTGGCCTGAGCGTCCTTCACTTGGCTGTCGGATGCGTCCTTCGCCGTCTGGGCCGTCTTCAAAGCGGTTTCGGCCTCCGTCTTCGCCTGTTTCGCGGCCTGGAGCTCCTTGCCGGCCTCGGCCTTCGCTTCGGAAGCGTCCTTGATCTCCTGCTCGGCGGCCGTCTTATCCGACTGGGCCTTCGCGATGCTCGCGTCCGCCGAATCCACGGCGGCTTGAGTGTCCTTCACCTTCCGGTCGGCGGCATCCACCTTGGCCTGAGCGTCCTTCTGGGCGTTCGCCGCCGTATCGGAATCCGCCTGGGCGGCTGCGGTCGCCTGCTTCGCGGTCTCGTACGCGCTGTTGGCCTGATCCTGCTCCTTGCGGGCCTGCTCCAACGCGTGGGCCTTGTCTCCCTGAGCCTTCACCGCCTCGTCGTACGCGGCCTGCGCCTCCTTCGCCTTGGCGGCGAGCTGGTCGGCCTTCTCCTGCGCGGCCTTCGCCTCGGCGGCCGCCTTGTCGGCGGCGGATTTCGCTTCGGCGAGCTTGTCGGCGGCGGTCTGCGCGGCCTTGGCTGCCTGCTCGGACTTCGACAGGGCATCCCGGTACGTGGAGTCGGCGTTCGTCAACGATGCCTTGTAGTCGGTGAGATCCTTGAGATACGCGTCCACGTCCATGACACGACCCGCATCCATGCCGATGAAGCGCTCCTGGCCGAACATCTGGCCGTGCACGGTCAGAATACCGGCCTGTCCCACGCCGAAACCGGTGATGGTGTGATTCTTATAGATGAGGTTGGTGTAGTGGCCGTAATCGCAGTCGGTGATGGTCTTGCCGTCGGAGTCTTTGCAGTCGAGCACCCCGTCGGTCATGTCACGCTCATAACCGGCCTTCTCCTCCGTGTACCAGCCGTCGAACGGATCCGAATACCCCCATGCCAGATTCTCGGAACCCGCATACTGATTCGGATGGTTGATGTTGTCGAACGCGTAGTCCACGTCGGCCATCGACATGGCCATCAGCGTGTCCGACACCTTCACCGGTTTCACGCCCTCCTTGGCGCGCAGCTCGTTCGCTTCCTGAATCCACTTGACCGCGGCGATCATGTTGTCCAACGTGGTCGCGTCACCCTTCGCGCCGTTATGCACGTAGTCCAGATACTTGGTGACCGTCGGGTCGGTCAACACCTTGACGGCCTGATCCGCGCCCTTGTCGCCGAAGTAGGCGACCGCGCCCTGGCTGAGCTTGGCCTGTGCCTGGTCGGCGAACTCCTTCTTCGCGGCCGCATCCTTCGCGGCCTGATCGGCGGCTTGCTGCTTCGCCGTCGCATCGGCACCCGTCGCGTCCGCCGTATCGTTCGCCGCCTTGGCTGCGGCTTCGGCCTTGGCCTGTGCGGCCTTGGCCTGGGTCGCGGCATCCTGCGCGGCCTTCAACTGCGCGGCCAGGTCCGAGAGTCCGCCGTCATCCTTGGACAGCTGCTCGACCTTCGCATCCGCCTTATCCTTCGCGCTCTTGGCGGCGGCCTCCGCCTTCCTGGCGGCGTCCAATTTGGCCTGCGCGTCCTTGACGGCCTGATCGGCGGCCTTCTTGTCGCCGGTCGCCGTGGACTGCGCCTGCTTGGCGGCATCCAAATCCTTCTGCGCGGCGGTCTTGGCGGCCTGCGCCTGCTTCAACGCGGCCTCCGCCTTATCGGCCTTCGACTGGGCCGCGGTGAGCGACTGGCCGGCCTTGTCGGCCTTCTCCTGTGCGGCCGTCTCATCCTTCGAAGCCGCATCCACAGCGGCCTGCGCCTTGTCGGCCTCCTGCTGATGCTTGTCGGATTCGGCCTGCGCCTTGTTCTTCGCATCTTGGGCCGTCTGCTTCTCCGACTCGGCGGCGGTCTTGTCCTGCTGGGCCTGGTTCATCGCATCCTGCGACTGCTTGATTGCATTCTGTGCGTCCTGGACCGCCTGCTGGGCCTGTTCGATCTTCGCGGGGGCGTCCTGAACATCCTGCTGCGCCTGCGACTGGTCGGCCTGCGCCTTGTCGGCCGCCTGCTGGGCCTGGGTCTGCTGGGTTGCCGCCTGCTGCTGCGCCGAAGCGGCCGCATCAAGATTCTGCTTCGCCGACTCCAACGCACTTGCCGCCGCATCCGCCTTCGCCTGGGCCTCCGTCACCGAAGTCGGAGCCGCCTGCTGCGCCTGCTGGACGCTCTCCTGAGCGGTGTTCACCGCATCCTGAGCCTGGCTGATTGCCTGCGAGGCAGTGTCCTGCTGGGTGCTTGCCGTCTCATCGGCCATAGCCACAGCCGGAGCGGCCAATGTAGCCAACGTAGCAACAGTAGCTATCGTTGCTTTTGTTGCAGTATGAGCCATAATGAACCTCTTTCTCACTTAGACCTCTATGTCTAATTGCCAAAATTATCGGGGGTGCGTGGGGGGGGGGCTACTTGCCGTTCAATATTTGGAATCTATATCATTGATTTTTTGAAGTAAGCGAGATCTCGGCATGTGTCAAGATGTGCCGGTACACTCGTGACGGTTTGTGTGTAAGTACAGGGAAAACAAAACCCATTAGATAAGTACATAAGTACGCAAGTACCGAACGATTACGCAAAAGAATCAGTATTAAGAGAGGTTTCGATGGCGGTTCGTGGAGATATCCGTAATGTGGCTATTGTGGCTCACGTCGATCACGGCAAGACCACCTTGGTCAATGCCATGCTTCAGCAGTCCCACGTGTTCAACGAGCGTGAGGAAGTCCCGGATCGTGTGATGGACTCCAACGATCTCGAGCGCGAGAAGGGCATCACCATCCTCGCCAAGAACACGGCTGTGGAATACACCGGCCCGCTGGCTGCCAAGTATGGCCACCCGGATGACATCACCCTGAACATCATCGACACCCCTGGCCACGCCGACTTCGGCGGTGAAGTGGAGCGCGGCATCTCTATGGTCGATGGTGTTGTGCTGCTCGTAGACGCCTCCGAAGGTCCGCTGCCGCAGACTCGTTTCGTGCTGCGTAAGGCTTTGGAAGCCAAGCTGCCGGTCATTCTGTGCGTGAACAAGGTTGATCGTCCAGATGCCCGTATCGATGAGGTCGTTTCCGAATCCACCGATTTGCTGTTGGGCCTCGCTCAGGACGTTGTCGAGGAAGGCATCGACCTCGATCTCGACCACCTGCTCGACCTGCCGGTCGTCTACTGCGCCGCCAAAGCCGGTTACGCCTCCACCAACCAGCCGGAGAACGGTGCTCTGCCGGACAACGACAACCTTGAGCCGCTGTTCGAAGACATCATCAAGTACATTCCGGCTCCGGAATACGAGGAAGGCGCACCGCTGCAGGCACATGTGGCCAACATCGACTCCTCTGACTTCCTTGGCCGACTCGGCCTGGTCCGCATCTACAACGGCACCCTCGAGAAGGGCAAGACCTACGGTCTGAGCCGTGTGGATGGCTCCATCGAGAACTTCCGCGTTGCCGAACTGCTGCGCACTCAGGGCCTTGAGCGTACCCCCGTGGCCTCCGCTGGTCCTGGCGACATCGTGGCAGTCGCCGGCGTGAACGACATCATGATCGGTGAAACCATCGTCGATCCCAACGATCCGAAGCCGCTGCCGCTGATTCACGTTGACGACCCGGCCATCTCCATGACCTTCGGTGTCAACGATTCCCCGCTGGCCGGCACCGAAGGCAAAGATCACAAGCTCACCGCCCGCATGATCAAGGATCGTCTGGACCGCGAACTCATCGGTAACGTGTCCATCAAGGTGCTGCCGACCGATCGTCCTGACGCTTGGGAAGTTCAGGGCCGTGGCGAGCTGGCACTGGCTGTGCTGGCCGAGCAGATGCGTCGTGAAGGCTACGAGCTGACCGTTGGCCGCCCGCAGGTGGTCACCAAGAAGATCGATGGCGTGGTCAACGAGCCTATGGAAAGCACCACCATCGACGTGCCGGAAGAGTACATGGGTACGGTCACCCAGCTCATGGCCGATCGTAAGGGTCGTATGGACTCCATGTCCAACCACGGTTCCGGTTGGGTGCGTCTGCAGTTCACCGTGCCGTCCCGCGGTCTGATTGGCTTCCGCACCGCACTGCTGTCCGCCACCCGCGGCACCGGCATCGCATCCTCCATCTCTGCCGGTTACGCTCCGTGGGCTGGCCAGATCGTGACTCGTCAGAACGGTTCTATGGTTTCCGACCGTCAGGGCGTCGCCACTCCGTACGCCATGCAGCGCCTGCAAGCTCGCGGCAACTTCTTCGTCGAGCCGCAGTCCCCGGTCTACGAAGGCCAGGTTGTGGGCGTGAACAACAAGCCCGACGAACTGGATGTGAACATCACGCTGGCCAAGCACATGACCAACATGCGTTCCTCCACCGCCGACGTGCTGGAAACCCTGACCCCGCCGATCAAGATGAGCCTCGAAGAGTCCCTGGACTTCGCCAACGAGGACGAGTGCGTGGAAGTGACCCCGGAGTCCATCCGCGTGCGCAAGATCATCCTCGGCCGTGAAGACTGGTACAAGTGGCGCGCCAAGCAGCGTCGTCAGAACAATCAAACTAAGTAGTTTGATTGTTCTGACGACGCTGCCTTCGCGGATGCCCTATGGTGGCATCCGCTCACCTCGGCTACGAACAGTCCACTGGACTGTTCGTTTAACGCCTCGGCATCGTCAAAATAACCAGACTAAGTAAGGTGAGATGAAACCTTGGTCGCATAGGCAGAGCGCGTTGGTCAGAGCGGTAATTACGATCTTGGCCGGCGCGCTTGCCGCGTTTGTGGGTACGTTCGCGCATCGTATGGGCGCGGACATGAATATTCCATACGGGTTGCTGCTTGCCTTTGCGCTCGTTATCCTTTCCTCGTGGTGTGCGCGTGCGCGTCTCGGTGTCACCGGCTTGGCATTGCATCTTATTACTTCTTCGATGACCGCATGGGGACTTGCCTTGACCACAACATCCGGTAAAGCGTTGATAGTAGCCGGATTCCAAGGTGATATGCCATACTTCACCCAGCATGCCGGGTATATCTGGCTGTATGGCATCGTAATCATTCAGGTTGTGCTATTGGTGTTACCCGCCCGCTGGTTCGTCATTCCTGCAAAACACTGACGCCCCGCGTTTTGGTGATGACTTTCCCAGAAATACCGTGTTCCTGAAATTGCGGTGCAGGAGCAGCATCTCACCCGCTACGATAGAGCGTTATGGCGCGCATACAACTGTATTATCTCGGTCCGGAAGGCACATTCACCCATCAGGCGGCAATGACGGCTGCCGAACAGTTCGCCCCTATGGCGGATTTTGATCTTATCCCGCTGCCTGACGTACCGGCAATTATGAATGCTGTGCAATCGCGTCAAGGTTGGGGTGTGATTGCGTGGGAAAACAACGTTGAAGGTTACGTGGTTCCGAATCTGGACGCATTGATCGATTCCACCGATGTAGCAGGTTTCACCAGAGTCAGTGTGGATGTGGCATTCAACGCGTTCACGGTGAAAGGCCATGCTATTTATGATTGCGTCGGTCAGCCGGTGAGCGCGCATCCGCACGGCCTCGCACAATGCACGAAATTCATTGCGGAGCATCATCTCAAGCCTAAGCCGGCATCATCCAACGCCGCCGCTTGCCGTGATTTGCAACCTGGCCAAGTGGCACTTGGCCCAAGCATTTGTGGCAAACTTTACGATCTTGACGTGCTTGGCGAACATGTGCAGGATTTTAACGGTGCAAGGACCGATTTCTTGGTTATTGCACCTCGCGACGTTGTGCAGGAGCTCAATGCTCGCGCCCGGCATGGCAATGCGACTGATTTTGAGACCATCATCACCTTCATCCCATTAGCCACGGGGCCAGGAGTCGTGGCCAATATACTTGATATTCTGCGCGTTGCAGGATTGAACATGACCAGTTTCATGTCCCGACCTATCAAAGGTCATGATGGCACGTATAGCTTCATCGATACGTTGGATGCTGCTCCCTGGGAGCCTCGATTCCAAAAGGTGCTGGAAATCTTGGCCATGAAGGGTATTTGGATGAAGACTTTGGCTGTTTATCCTCGCCGTGAACGTCCGAATCCGCCCGTGGATGCATGGATGTTGCCCGAAGGCGGCATTCATATTGATGCGGAACATACGCCAGATGGCTGGCAGCATACTGAGAGCGTAAGAAAGGAACTGTTGTGGTAGATACAGTTGGCATTGTGGGACTCGGTCTCATCGGTGGATCCCTGGCCAGACGTTTAGCTCAGCGTGGCATCAGGGTAGTGGCATGGAATCACCGGCCGCATCCGTATGCTCAGGCCGAAGCGGATGGCATCTACTGCAAGAGCACTCTTGCCGAGCTGATGAGCGCGGAGCCTGATGTGGTAGTGCTGTGCAATCCTTTGAAAGCGATGCCTGCCATCCTCGCTGAACTCAAGCCATTATTGGCCAAATCTCCTCGCACCACGCTTACCGATGTCGGCTCGGTCAAAGGCATGGTTCGCGATCAGGTCAAGGCTGCGGGATTGGGGGAGTGCTATGTGGGTGCTCACCCAATGGCCGGCAATGAGCTTTCCGGCTGGCAAGCCGCCGACCCGCATCTCTACGATGATGCACTCTGGGCAGTGACCGTGGATGAAGATACGTCATACAACCGTTTCTACACAGTGGCCGCCATGATTACGCATGATGTGGGCAATAGAATCATTGTGCTTGACGATGAAACCCACGATAAAGGCGCTGCGATGATTTCGCACATGCCCCATGTGGTTTCTACTGCGTTGATTAACGAACTGTCCGCCAATCCGGATCGTAATGTCGCTGCGGCACTGGCTGCTGGCTGCTGGCGCGACATGACTCGTGTGGCGCTCACTGACCCTGACCGTACACGGGCTATGGTCGAGGAGGATGCCCTGAACGTGGAAGTTTTGCTGCGCCGCATGGCCGCACGACTTACCGCAGTGGCCGATCAGCTTCATGACAATGATTCCGACGCTCTCAAGGAATTCTTTGCCGCAGGTAACCCGTTCCGCCGTTATAAGGCTGCAATCAATGCTGGGGATGCGTTCAATCGGCAGGAGCTGGAAATCCCGGAACGAGGATGGCAGCAGACGCTGTTGTTCTCAGCCAGACGAGGTGAAGCGATTACCGGTTTCGTCAATCTTCAGCAGGCGATCATTGAACTGCGTCCTGCAATATAGCCGCGCGTTAAAGCCGTATCGCGATCAATAGGCGTACAGTGGAATACGTGATCGCGATACGTCAGCGTTGACGATGCGAATAGCACAGATAGGGGATGATTACCATGACGTTGCCAAGACAGATTCCGGTAGGTGCTCGCGTGGTAGTACGCATTACCGATGGTGTGGATCCAGAAGATGGGCGTATGAAATTCCGTGACTATGTAGGTCATGTGACTTCATGGGATGGATACACGCTAGAGATGGTGCGCGATCCTGCAGCCAATGGTTCGCGCCCAGCACAAAACGTAATCATCCATCAGGAGCAGATTGCCACGTTGAAGCCGGTACCGGAGCGTCCGAAGCAACATCCTCGCCCGTAGCCGGTTGCTACTCAGCAGCTACGGCATCCAGTACCGGTTGCTTCAGTGCGCGAGAGGCAGGGGAGACGGAGGCAATAAGACCCACCAGAATCGACAGCACAAGGAATACGCCCAGTTGATTCCACGGGATACTCAATGCCGATAGACCATTGGCCTCATAGACAGCGCGGATGACCACGCCTGCTGCCACGCCGACTACCATGCCTAGTACTGTGCCGAACACCGCGATAATCGACGCTTCAATGCCGAGCATGCCACGTACTTGTGCACGCGACGTGCCTATGGCTCGAAGCAAGCCGATTTCTTTGGTGCGCTCGGAGACGGACAAAGCCAGCGTATTCACAATGCCGAAGATTGCAATCACAATCGATAGTGCCAACAAGGCATACAACACCAGCAAAATTTGATCGACCATCGAACTCATTGTGGATTTGAATTCGTCTCGATCCTGCACGTTCACCACATAATATGGTTTTACAGCCTTAATCAATCGTGTTTTCAGTACATTGATATTGGCGCCGTGCTTTGCATTAATGAACAACATGATGGTGAACATCGTGTACTGATTCGCGATCTTGCCCGCCGCATCATCGTTCATCAACACCATCGAACGATAAATGGAATTCTCAATAATGGCACCGATCTTCATCGTGACATGCGTTGTTTCGGTTTTGGTTTTCACCAAAGTCGCCGGATCGACGTTCTGCGCATCCTCGGCAGCCTTCTGTGCCTCAGCTGATTTCGCCTGAGCTCCCGCCGTGTCTCCTGCAGCCAGCAATCGCTGCGCCTCGGCGGTAAGACCATCAATATTCGCCTTGACCTGCGCCTGATAATCAGCTTGAGCCTTGGCCGTGGCCTCCTTATCGACCACCACCTGCTGCCCGTTGACTTTGACCGTGTCACCAACCTTCCAGCCGTTGTCTTTTGCAACCTGCAGGCCGACCACCAATTCGCCATTTCGCAATGCTGTATTCGCATCGCCCGAATTGGTTACCGGGGCAAACACTTTCGTGAACAGGGAAGGCTGCTCTGCAAACGTCATCGCAACAGTTGCCTTATCACCGGAACCATAGGTCACGTTCATAAGCATCCGGCTTTGCGATACCGTGCCCACACCCTTGGTTTTCTTAATCGCAGCTATTGCATCATCTGGAATCTGCCCACTGGAGACTGACATGGCAGAAAAATCGGATTGAAGACCTGAATCCACAATGCCGGCCACCGAAGCCTTCGCCGAAGCGGCTACCACACTCAGACAGCTGACGATGGCCACGCCAACGAATAATGCAGCCGCAGTGTTTGCAGTACGGCGTTTGCCACGCGAAAGATTGCGTGTGGCAAGTTTGCCGGTGACGGTGAACACATGCGTGGGAATCCAACCGAGCACAGCGCTCGTAGGAGTCACCAAAGCGGGAGCAAGCACAATCACACCAATGACCACCAAACCTGCGCCTATGCCCAAAGGCCAACCGGTGCCAAGTGATTTGACGCCATCGTTGAACCAGCTCCAGTCAGACACGGCAACATCGGCATCATTAGCCCAAGCGATACGCCAGCATAACAGCCATGCCAAGGAACCTAAGACAATCATCACCGTGCCGATAATGCCGCGTGGCCAGACCGGCTTCTCCGGGTTGACGGTTTCATTCATCGCTTGAATCGGCGGTGCTGTCGCTGCACGGCGAGCCGGCAACGATGCACCAACGAACGTAACTAGAACGCCTACGATTAAGCCGATCAGCATATCGGAAATGCTGGGATCCACCGCGCCGGTCATCGGCGTGCCCATGTGCGCCATCAGCGCCACAATGCCTTTGACCATGAGCCAGCCCAATCCTATGCCGATACCGGAGCCGACCAAACCGAGCAGAATGGCTTGCACGGCTACCGTGATGAACACTTGGATAGGGGAGGCGCCGATAGAGCGCAACAGCGCATAACCGCGCATCGATTCACGCACGATCATCGAGAACGTGTTCGTAATAATGAACGAACCAACAAACAAGGCGATAATCGCGAAAATAAGAATCAGCGGCTGAATAAAGCCCAATGCTTTCTTAGTGCTTGCGGCATTATCGTCGCGCACACTCTGGCCGGTCACCGCCACCGCATGCGCATCGGACGGCAATGCGGCATTAATGCTATCGGCCAGCGTTTGCTGCTGCGCTACATTCAATGGTTGGCCGCCCGCAGCCGAACCATATACGGTCAGATACCGGGCAGTGCCCACCTGCCCAGACTGCTGTTGAAAATACTCTTTCGCGGTCTGAGGATTCAGACCAATGATGATGGCCCCAGCCTGAGAAGACGCAGTGGAAAAAATACCGACCACATGCACGTCGGCTGGACCATCCGGATACACGATTTTCGTGGTGTCGCCGACCTTGAGACCGGCGCTCTCGGCCGCGAACGTGTGCAACGTGATTTCGTCTTTGGCTTTGGCCCAGCGCCCCTGCGTAAGGGTAGCCGAACGCCAAGTACCTTTCGCCAATCCCATGCCAACGGTCACGCCGCCCGTGGTGGAGACGGCATTATCGTCTTTGCCCACCAGCACCAGACCATTCACCTCATACACAGCTTCGGCGGTATCCACGCCTGTTACGCCGTTGATGGTGTCTACCAGATCAATATCGATGCGATTGTAGTTTTTCGACTCTGCCGACGTTGAATTCGAGCTTGAACTCGAGCCGGAACCTGAATCGGAAGAAGCTCCAAACGTTGCGGACGTGGAATCCTTCTGTTCCTTGTTGCCGCGCACATAGACGTCGGCATCGGAATTCGAGGCCATCATCTGATCGACCTGATTATTCATCATTTCGCGGAAACAGAACGAGCCAACCACGAAACTCACGCCTAATGCAATGGCGATGATGGACATCACGAACCGTCCGAAGTGCGCGCGGGCATCGCGCAAGCCAATGATGATCATGCGTGGCTCTCCTGCGTCATATGCGCTGCATTAGTGGAGTCGTTGCCAGCATCAGCGTCATCGGCGAATACCTCAAGAATTTGCTCATACGTAGGATGATGCAAATCCTGAGTGATATGGCCATCCGCCAAAACAAGCACACGATCGGCATAGGAGGCGGCACGAGGATCATGAGTCACCATCACAATCGACTGCCCATACTCGTGCACGGACTGCTTCAAAAAGCCCAGTACCTCACGGCTGGAGCGAGAATCCAGATTGCCGGTAGGTTCGTCGGCAAAAATCACGGACGGGCGAGCCATCATCGCGCGGGCACAAGCCACGCGCTGCTGCTGGCCGCCGGAAAGCTGGCTTGGACGATGATCGAGACGTCGTTCAAGACCCACCACCTTGACCACTTGTTTGAACCATTTGCGGTCAATCGGCTTTTTCGCAATCTGTAATGGCAGCAGAATATTCTCCTCGGCGCTGAGGGTGGGAACCAGATTGAAGGATTGGAAGATGAAACCAATCTGTTCGCGCCGCAGATTGGTCAATTGGCGCTGGTTCATTGAGGAAACTTCCAATCCCTCAACAATCACTCTGCCGCTTGTAGGCTGGTCAAGCCCAGCCATGCAATGCATCAGCGTGGATTTGCCTGATCCGGAGGGCCCCATAATAGCGGTCATATGGCCACGCTCGAATTCCACGTTCACATGGTCCAACGCCACGACTTGATTGTCCGCATCACCGTAGATTTTTGTCAGATCAATAGCCCTAGCCACCACATGATCCTGCTGATCGATGACGTTCTTCCTGCCGCGCGCGCTGTGCCGTGCCATAATGCCCCAATCCGTTTCGTTGAATTACGCTCTATAGTTTATCCAACGAGTGATTTCAGCATAAGGGAGGCGTTCGCCAGCATGCATTTCGAACAGCATATTGACGCCTTTATCAATCACTTGAAAGCGAATAAAGGACTTTCGGCAAATACGCTGAAAGCGTATCGCAGTGATATCGAATCATGTTTAGCCTTATTCGTACGCCGCGGAGTAAGTGATCTTAATGAGATAACCCTCGATGATTTACGCAGCTGGATGGCTTCGGAATCGCGTAATCATGCAAGAAGCAGTATGGCGCGCAAAACCGTGGCCGTACGCGGGTTTTTCTCTTGGGGATATGAACACGGAATAATGCGCACCAATCAGGCGGCCACATTACTGACCCCTTCCATTCCCAACACGCTGCCATCGGTGCTTACCGAGGTACAAGCCGAGCAACTCATGGATCAGGCGGATGCTGACGATGCCAGTGTCGATGAGGCTGACTCCAACAACAATAACGAAACCGGGCTTGAAGTGCGCATGCGTGCCGAAACCCAGCGCAATACTGCGATTCTTGAATTGCTCTACGCCACGGGCATTCGTATTGCGGAGTTGATAGCACTGAATGTTCATGACGTGGATTTCGCCAATCGCACTATCAAAGTCACCGGCAAAGGCAACAAACAGCGCGTGGTGCCCTTCGGAGCTCCGGCAATGCGGGCTCTTGAAATCTGGTTGGTGGAAGGGCGAGCCAAACTCGAAAACCTGAATTCAGCGGATGCACTATTCCTCGGCGCTCGCGGTGGACGGCTAAATCAACGTGTGGCTCGCGACGTAGTGCATAAGGCAGCGCAAGAAGCCGGAGTTCCGGACATTAGTCCGCATGCGTTGCGCCACTCGGCGGCTACGCACATGCTGGATGGGGGAGCGGACTTGAGAGAGGTTCAGGAATTGCTTGGTCATGCTTCGCTGAAAACCACGCAGCGGTACACGCATGTTTCCATTGAACAGCTGAAGACTCGATATGTGCAGGCCTTCCCCCGAGCATAACCGACCTGACCAAAATGTGGACACTACCCAATGAAGCTGTGTTCAGGCTGAAGATAGCCTTTGAAAGGCCATCGATTTAACATATACGTAACATGGAATTTGCTTCTTGTCTCCAAAGTGCGAGACAATGCAATCAATCAGCAACGGGGTTGGTTTGCCGGCAGGCGCGCACAACGCGCCTCTGGTAGCCAGCCCCGTTCGCGTGAAAGTGGGGCTTCGGCCCTGCGACCTTATGAATAGGAGAAAACATATGAAGAAGAAAGCTCTTGCTTTCGCTGCCGTGGCTTGCTCCATGGCTATGCTGCTGAGCGCCTGCGGCGGCTCCAGCTCCAACACCGCCTCCGATACTGCCGGCGCTAACATCATCACCGCTTACAACTCCGAGCCTCAGAACCCGCTGATTCCGTCCAACACCAACGAAACTGGTGGCGGCAAGCCGGGCGATCTGCTGTTCTCCCGTCTGGTCTCCTTCGACAAGGATGGCAAGGCTTCCAACGAAGTGGCTGAGTCCATCACCCCGAACGATGACGCTACCCAGTACACCATCAAGCTGAAGTCCGGCTGGAAGTTCACCGATGGCACCCCGGTCACCGCTGAGTCCTTCACCAAGGCTTGGTCCTACGCTGCCAACGCCAAGAACGCTCAGAAGGCTTCTTCCTTCTTCTCCACCATCAAGGGCTATGACGAGCTGCAGGCTGACGGCCTCAAGGGCACCGAGCAGCTCTCCGGCCTGAAGGTTGTGGACGACACCACCTTCACCGTTGACCTGAACCAGTCCGATTCCGTGTTCCCGATCAAGGTCGGCTACCTGGCCTTCGCTCCGCTGCCGGAGTCCTTCTACAAGGATCCGAAGGCCTTTGGCCAGAAGCCGGTTGGCAACGGCCCGTACAAGCTGGACCACTGGGATCACAACAAGGAAATCGCCCTCGTGAAGAACCCTGACTACAAGGGCAACGAGGAAGTCAAGAACGACGGCGTGACCTTCAAGGTCTACACCGACGACTCCGCCGCTTACCGCGACATCCAGGCTGGCAACCTCGACGTGATGGAATCCGTCCCGGCCGCCTTCACCAAGACCTTCAAGACCGACAAGAAGGTCCAGCCGTACTCCGAGGCTGGCTCCGTCATCCAGACCTTCACCATTCCGTCCACCCTTGACCACTTCAAGAACGACGAAGAAGGCCAGCTGCGTCGCCAGGCCATCTCTATGGCTATCGACCGCGACCAGATCATCGACAAGGTGCTGAACGGCAACGCAACCGCCGCTACCGACTTCACCTCCCCGAAGACCCCGGGCTACTCCGACTCCCTGAACGGTGCTGACAACCTGAAGTTCAACGCCAAGAAGGCTAAGGAACTGTGGGCCAAGGCCGACGCCATCTCCAAGTACGATGGCCCGCTGACCTTCTCCTACAACGCTGATGGTGGCGCTAAGCCGCTTTACGACGCTGTCGTGAACCAGCTGAAGAACAACCTCGGCATCGACGCTTCCACCAACCCGATTCCGACCTTCCAGGAATTCCGCGACGCTGTGACCAACCGTCAGATGACCGGCGCCTTCCGTACCGGCTGGCAGCCTGATTACCCGTCCGCTGAGAACTACCTGTGGCAGCTGTACTCGACCGCTGCTGCTGACGGCAAGGGCTCCAACGATGGTGATTACAAGAACCCTGACTTCGACAACCTGTGCCTGCAGGCTGCTGCTGCCAAGACCACCGATGACGCCAACAAGCTGTACCAGCAGGCTCAGGAGATCCTCCTCAAGGATCTGCCGGCTATCCCGCTGTACTACTCCAACGCTAACGGTGTGGCTTCCCTGAACATCAAGTCCGGCTACGCCTTCGATTGGCAGAACCTCCCGACCTACGCTGCAATGTCCAAGAAGTGAGTTGAAACTCACCTGACATCGAGCATATAGTTCGGTAATTCAAGGGGCGAGGATCGTATGATCCCCGCCCCTTTCATATATTTACGTCCAATAATCGGGCGAGTTAACGTGAGTTTACATACCGCCGTCAAGGCATGCGGTAAACTATCGACGTATTTGCCGACCGGCAAGGGCAACGCATACCCTCCGAAGCCGGTCATGGAATAAGGAGCAACCGTATGGGTAAGTATCTTCTGCGACGTATTCTGCAGATGATCCCCGTGGTTCTCGGCACGACGCTTTTGGTGTACGCGCTTGTCTTCCTGCTGCCTGGCGACCCCGTCAAGGCTATGTTTGGTGATAAGCCGATTAATGAAGCTGTCGCAGCCCAGATCCGCGCAGAGTACCATCTCGATCAGCCGTTCATTGTTCAGTACTTCATCTATCTGAAGAACGCGTTGACCCTCGACTTCGGCAACACCTTCGCCGGCCAGCCTGTTATCGATGAAATCGGCCGTGCCTTCCCGGTCACGATTAAGCTTGGCCTGATGGCATTCGTCTTTGAGGCGATTTTCGGCGTGGTCTTCGGTATCATCTCCGGCCTCAAGAAGGGCAAGTGGTACGACACGGTTATCCTGATCGTCTCCCTGCTGCTTATCTCCGTGCCGACCTTCGTCACCGGCTTTGTGCTGCAGTACCTGCTCGGCATCCAGTGGTCCATCTTGCCGGTGACCGCAGGTGCCGATCCGACCTTCCTTGATTTGCTGATGCCGGCTATGGTGCTTGGCTCAGTGTCAATGGCATATATCATCCGATTGACCCGCGCTGAAATCTCCTCCAACATCGCTGAGGATTACGTGCGCACCGCACGCGCCAAGGGCATGTCCAACGGACAGGTGATGCTGCGCCACGTACTGCGCAACTCCCTGATTCCGGTCGTCACCTACTTGGGCCAGGACATTGGCGGCCTGATGGGTGGCGCAATGATCACCGAACAGATCTTCAATATCCACGGCATCGGCTTCCTTACCTACCAGTCCATTCTGAAGGGTGAAGCCAACCTCGTGGTGTCCATCGTCACGTTGCTCATGCTGATCTTCGTGGTGTGCAACCTCGTCGTCGATATGCTGTACGCGGCCCTCGATCCGCGCATCCGCTACGCGTGAGAAGGAGAGGAGTGAACAACATGACTAACGAAAATCTCGACAACGAGCTTGATAATTCTGGCGAGCCGACTCCTGAGTACTTCATGGAAACCCTGCCTGGTCAAGATCGTTACGTGGCTCCCATTGATGAGACTCCGCTTCAGGATGTCGATTCCGTGGATGAGTCCGCTCCGGCCACCAGCATGTGGGCCGACGCATGGCGAACCCTGCGACGCAACCCGCTGTTCATCATCTCGGGCTTGCTCATTATCTTCATCATCATTGTGGCTATCGCCCCGGGCCTGTTCACCAAGCAGGATCCGAACGCTTGCGATCTGGCCAACTCCCTGAGCGCAGCTTCCAGCGGTCATCCGTTCGGCTACGACCTGCAGGGCTGCGATGTCTACACTCGTGTGGTGTACGGCACCCGCACCTCCCTGTCCGTCGGCTTGCTTTCCACACTGCTTGTGGTGGCTCTTGGTACGCTCATCGGTGCCATCGCCGGTTTCTGCGGTGGCTGGATTGACGCCGTGCTGAGCCGTATCACCGATATCTTCTTCGCACTGCCTATGCTGCTTGGTGCCATCGTTGTGCTGCAGATGTTCAAGTCCTCCAAGTCCATCTGGAAGGTCGTGCTCGTGCTAGCGCTCTTCGGCTGGGTCGGTGTGTGCCGTATCGCACGAAGCGCAGTGCTTGAAGCCAAGAACCTTGAGTTCAACACCGCATCCACCGCACTGGGCTCCACGCCTATGCGCAACCTGTTCCGCCACATCCTGCCGAACTCCTTGGCCCCGATCATCGTTATCGGCACCACGTCTCTGGCTTCCTACATTGTGGCCGAAGCAACGCTGAGCTTCCTTGGTGTGGGCCTGCCCACCACCACCGTGAGCTGGGGCGGCGATATCTCCAGCGCCCAGACCAACCTGCAGACCGATCCGCTCGTGCTGTTCTACCCGTCTGCCGCACTGGCTATCACCGTGCTTGCATTCATCATGATGGGTGACGCCGTCAAGGATGCCCTTGACCCGAAGAGCCGTACGGCCTGAGCAAGGGAGTAGAGGAATAATTATGACTACCAACTCCAACGCACAGATGCTGGCCATGCAGAAAGAGCATGGTCCTCTGCTCGAAGTCAAGGATCTCGCCGTCGACTTCACCACGGACACCGGCAAGCCGGTGCACGCCGTGCGCAACTCCTCCTTCACCGTTTACCCAGGCCAGTGGGTGGCCATCGTGGGTGAATCCGGTTCCGGTAAGTCCACCTCCGCTATGGCTGTGCTCGGTTTGCTGCCGGGCACCGGTCATGTGGTCGGTGGCTCCATCAAGCTCGACGGTCAGGAGATCGCCGGCGCCAAGCAGTCTGAATTCGACAAGTTGCGCGGCACGAAGATGGGTCTGGTCCCGCAGGACCCGATGAGCAACCTGAACCCGGTGTGGCGTATCGGCACCCAGGTCAAGGAAGCCCTGAAGGCCAACAACATGGACGTGGCCCACGAGAAGCGCTCCGCCCTCGCCAAGGCTCTGGCCGGCGAAGACGCAGCCGTGGAACTCAAGGGCAACGATGATGAGACCTTCCTTGGTTCCAAGGATCTGCCCGCTCTGATGGAAGATGCCAAGAAGGCTTTGACTGAAGCCGGCGTGACCGGTGAAGCCTTCGACAAGGCCGTGGCACGTTTTGAAAGCGAATGGGTTCCGGGCTCCGAAACCCGTTGGCGTGTGGCTGATGATCTGATCAAGGCTGGCGTTTCCGACGATCAGGCATGGTACTTGGCCAAGAAGTACGTCACCGGTTCCAGCATGGACGATCGTATTGCAGGCCTGCTTTCCGAAGCTGGTCTGCCGGATGCCGCAACCCGTGCACGCCAGTACCCGCATGAGTTCTCCGGTGGTATGCGTCAGCGTGCACTGATCGCCATCGGTCTGGCTTGCCGCCCTGACCTGCTTATCGCCGACGAGCCGACCTCTGCACTGGACGTGACCGTGCAGAAGCGCATCCTCGACCACCTGCACTACCTGACCGACTCCCTCGGCACCGCAGTGCTGTTCATCACCCACGATCTGGGTCTCGCCGCTGAGCGCGCTCAGCACATCGTCGTGATGTACAAGGGCCAGGTCGTTGAATCCGGTCCATCTCTGGAAGTGCTTCAGCACCCGCAGCACCCGTACACCAAGCGACTGGTGGCTGCAGCTCCGTCTCTGGCTTCCCAGCGCATTATCTCCGCCAAGGAACGTGGCGAGAACGCCGACGCTCTGCTGGATCACAAGGTTGCCGACGAGAACGAGCTCGAAAAGAGCGAGCACATCATCACCGTCGATCACCTGACCAAGGAGTTCAAGCTCCCGCGCAAGAAGGAACTGTTCAAGGCCGTCGATGACGTGTCCTTCTCCGTCAAGCGCGGCACCACCCTGGCCATCGTGGGTGAATCCGGTTCCGGTAAGTCCACCGTGGCAAACATGGTGCTCCACCTGCTGAATCCCACCTCCGGTAAGGTGTTCTACGAAGGCCGCGACACTTCGACCTTCAATGCCAAGGATTTGCTGGACTTCCGCCGCCATGTGCAGCCGGTGTTCCAGAACCCGTACGGCTCCCTGGATCCGATGTACTCCATCTACCGTTCCATCGAAGAACCGCTGCGTATCCACAAGATTGGTGACGCCAAGTGGCGTGCCAACCGTGTCAAGGAACTGCTCGACATGGTGGAAATGCCGCAGTCGGTGATGGGCCGTTACCCGAACGAGCTTTCCGGTGGCCAGCGTCAGCGTATCGCCATCGCACGAGCTATGGCGCTCGACCCGGATGTCATCGTCTGCGACGAGGCCGTCTCCGCTCTTGACGTGCTGGTTCAGGATCAGGTGCTGCACCTGCTCAACGACCTGCAGGCCGAAAAGGGTCTGAGCTACCTGTTCATCACCCACGATTTGGCTGTGGTCCGCCAGATTGCAGACGAAGTCGTGGTGATGCAGCACGGCAAGCTCGTCGAACACGCCACCACCGATGAGGTGTTCGACCACCCGCAGAAGCAGTACACCCGAGACCTGCTCGACGCCATCCCAGGCGGCAAGCTCCAGCTCGGTCTGGACTGATTGTAAAACTCAAACCAGTTGCCGGCGAAGCCCGGCATACATAGTGTCCGACACACTCAAGGCCGTTTGGCCAAGCTTACAGTCGGTCACTATGTATGCCGGGCTTCGCCTTATTGCATTATGAAATGCCTAAATAATTGTGTATATGGTTGATATGGAGGTGATGGTTGGGATATGCGTTGCTGGACCGTAAGCTTGGCCAACGGCCTTGAGTGTGTCCAGTAACGCATATCCCAACCATCACCGGCCTCACGACTAGGGCAATTAATCACACGTCGTAGGTGATGGTTAGGGGAGCGTGGTCGGACCAGCGTAGGTCGTAGGTGGGTGCCTTGTCGATTACGAATCCGCGAGCGGTTTCCGCGAGCTCGGGAGTGGCGAACTGGTAGTCGATACGCCAGCCAACATTGTTATCGAATGCTCGGCCGCGCTGACTCCACCAAGTGTATGGGCCTTGAATATCGCCCGCCAAGTCACGCATCACATCAACGAATTCGTATTCATTCAGCCATTTGTCAACGTAAGCGCGCTCTTCAGGCAGGAATCCGGCGTGCTTTTCATTGGCTTTGGCATTCTTAATATCCAATGGCGTGTGCGCAATATTGAAATCACCGCAGAGCACCGCCTGCCTGCCGCCATGTGCGGCCTCATCACGCAGTTCACCTAAACGCGGCAGCATGGTGTCGAGAAAACGGTATTTCTGCTCCATTTTGAGCGGATCATCAGTATTGCCCGCATGCACGTAGACGCAGACCACGGTGATTATATAGCCTTGCGGTGTGCGAATATCCGTTTCAATCCAACGGCCGGAATCCACATCATCGTTTAACCCAGGCAATCCATACCGCTGTTCAACAACTGGCAGATCGGAGAGCAACGCTACACCTGCACGGCCTTTTACCCGGCAGATTTCATTGGTGAGCGTGAAATCCTCAGCTGATTCGATGGCACCTGCCTGAGCGTATTCGAATGCGAGCTTGCCGTAAATCTTGTCGATATCCGGGTGAGGTGCTCGTACCTCTTGCATGCACCAAATATTCGGCGTATGTCTGCCTGCCCAAGTGGTGATACCTTTACGGTCAGCGGCGCGCAAGCCATTGACATTGGAAGTGGTAATAGTGATGGTCATGCGGCCATAGTATTCACTTGCGCCTACCAATCAACGCCAAGAGGTTTGCGATGATTACTGCAAGCAAATCAGTAGCGTCAATGTTCAGCTTTCTTTGAGGCGGGGTGCTAGGCTTAGCAGGGTTGCAACCGTTACATGAAACGAGGAATTATGGGACTGTTCGGATTCGGTAAGAAGAAGGACAAGAAGGAAGCTGAGCCGGCTGAAACCGTCGATGAAGACAAGGTGGCTGCCGAAGCTGCAAACGCTGCCGCCAAGGCGGAAAGCGCTGAAACCGTGCTGGCGGAACCGTCCAGCGAATATGAGGGTCGTGGCGAAGATCGTGGCCCGTGGGACGTGAACGACGAAGACGTTCCGGATTACGACGATTATCTGGATCTTGGTGCCTACTATTTGCCGTTCCTGAAGGGCATTGAGCTGCGCATCAAGGCCAGCCGCGCCACTCAGCAGGTGTTGGGTTCCACCATTACTTATGGTGCATCCAGTTTGGAAATCGAAGCATTTGCCGCTCCGAAGACTATGGGTCTGTGGGATGACGTGCGTGCCGACCTGTTGGAAGCCAACAAGAACGCATCCGAAGCCGAAGGTGTGTTTGGCACTGAGCTGAAGCTGCCGGTGAATGTCAAGGGTGGCAAGGTTGTCAACACTCGTATCGTTGGCGTGGATGGCCCTCGCTGGATGCTGCGTGGCATCTTTTCCGGTAGGGCAGCAGTGGATCCGGATAGCCCGGAGACCCGCGCTCTGAACAAGTTCTTTGCGGATATCGTGGTGGAACGCGGTGAAGAGCCGCTCGCTCCGCGCGATCTGATTCCTATGCATCCGCCGGTCGCTCCGGCAGAGCGCAAGGCCGCCAAGGCCGCTGCCGAGGCCGAAGGCCAGGATGGCAAGGAACACTTCAAGGACATTCCGGATAACAAGCCAAAGGGTCCGCTGAGCCAGGACCAGACCACTGAGGTTAAGACCACGCTGGCTCGTGGCCCGATGTTCTCCGAAGTTCGCTGACCTTGGCAGAGCAGAAGAAACGTACCGGTCTATCCGCGCTGGCCGACGCTGGCAATGATGCGGAGGATTTCTCCGTTATCGATGCCATCGGCGGTCCGCGCGGAGTTGTGGAATCCATGCTGCCCGGCGTGGTGTTCGTCGTGCTGTTCGTGGCCACGAGCAATCTGAACCTGACCATCGCGGTATCCGCTGTACTTGCGGTGCTGCAGGTTATCGCGCGGTTGGTTCAACGACAGTCGGTGATGGGAGCCGTCTCCGGTTTGATTGCTGTGGGCATCTGCCTTATTTGGGCATGGCAGACGCATGAGGCGCGCAATTATTACGTATTCGGGTTCATTACTAATGCTGCTTATGCTGTATTGCTTACGATTTCGCTGATTGCTCGCGTTCCCGGTTTGGGCTTGGTCGTGGAATTCATCCGCAGTCTGCCGACCGAACAGTTCAAAGCATGGTTCGATGATTGGATGAACGATCAGGCTCTTAAGCGCGCGTACATGATTGTCACCGGATTGTGGACCGGACTGTTTGTGCTGCGTTTGCTCGTACAAGTCCCGTTGTATTTGACCGATCATGTGGCTGCCCTCGGTGTCACCCGTTTGCTGATGGGCATTCCATTTTGGGCTCTGGCCATCTGGGTGAGCTATCTGATCATTGCCACCCCCATGCATCGGCATAAGGCTCTAGCGCAACAAGCAGCAAATAACGCAGAAACTGGCAATGCCGGCGAATTGAATCCGAATGAAGCAGGAAAGGACAATTGATGCAAGCTGAGGTCCGGATCGAACGATATGCCGATCAAGGCCGCTGCGTGGCCCATATTGATGGTCGCGTGGTATTCGTGCGCTTCGCTTTGCCCGGCGAACTGCTGCGCATCGAATTGGATGAGCCTCATGACCGTGACGACCGTTTCTGGACCGGTGAAGTGGTTGAGGTACTTGAGCCTTCGCCTGATCGCGTCACTCCGGCATGGCCGCTTGCCGGCCCGTTGGCTATGGGCGGGGGAGTAGGCGGAGCCGACCTTGTACATGTGTCGTTGCCTGGCCAGATTCGTTGGAAAGCCATCACTGTTTCCGAACAGATGAGCCGTCTTGGGCATGTGAATGTTGCGGTTCCTGTGGAGCGTATTGCCGGCGATGAGGAGCTGGGAGGTCTTCACTGGCGCACTCGTATCGAGATGATTGTTGACGAGCAGGGACGGCCATCCATGCGTCGCCGTGGCACGCATCATCGCGTGGCCATCGATACCATGCCTCTGGCCAGTCAGACTTTGTTGCATATTGCCGATCAGGAACATATCTGGGATGGTGGATTCGAGCCGGGCTCGCAAATCAGACTATCGGTTCCTGAACCTCGCGGTGAGCAGGCACTGGCCAATGATTATGCAGTACTGGTTGACGGTGAACTGCGCTCAGGCAGCCAGCTATTGACCGAACAGGTGCCGGTAAACGGGTCGATGTTCACTTATCATGTGGATGCTGGCGGTTTCTGGCAAATGCATCGTGGGGCTCCCATCGCGCTCGTCTCCCATGTGATTGATTTGGTCAATAATCAACTTCAAGGCAAGGCGGATCCGGTAATCTGGGATCTCTACTCCGGCTCCGGTCTGTTCACTTTGCCTCTGGCCACATTGACCGGCGAACGTACGCATATGTTCAGTGTGGAAGGCGCGCCCGTAGCCGTCAAGAACGCGCAGCGTAATCTGCGCGCGATGGGATTGACCAATGTGGATGCCCGTATAGGCGACGTTTCCCGCACGTTGAGCCACGTTCCCGCCAATCTTGCCAAGCCGGATGTGGTAGTGCTCGATCCGCCTCGCGCAGGAGCCAAAGCCAAGGTCTGCCGCCAGATAGCAGCCTCTGGTGCCGCCCATGTCGTTTATATCGCCTGCGATCCCACCAGCCTTGCGCGCGATACCGCCACGCTTATTGCCGAAGGTTACCAGCTGCAGGATATTCGAGCATTCGACATCTACCCGATGACGCACCATGTGGAAACTGTGGCCCTGTTCACCCGCTAATATGCGAACCATGAACCATCGAATCATCGGAGCGGCACTGTGTCTGACCGCTCTGCTATCGCTTACCGCCTGCACGCCGGTCGGTCATGCGGTAGGCGATACGCAGGATCAGGCATCGCAAATCGCCCATGATTCAATCCATGTTTCGGATATGTCCATCGGGCTAGTTGGCTCTGAAGATTCAGCTGCAGACAAGATGGCCCTGGACGCGCTCGCTGATGCTGGCATTAGTGTTTTCTATGCTTCTCTTGGCAGTACAGGCGCGGATAGCGAATCCGGACAGAACATCAATCAGCCTGACGGAGAAGATTCGCAATCCACACAACAAAGTGCTGAGGATACCACCGCACAACATGCAGTAGAGGATTTCCTGAACCGGCCGGTGAGTCTGGTAATCATCAGTGGCATCAATGTCACCGATACCAATCGTGATGGATGGCATCAAACGCTGACCACTGTTCGGCAGGCCGGCATTCCCGTAGCCCTGCTCAATCCGCAGTCCGTTCCTCGGGACGAGACTTTGTATGCGGCTACGCTGACGATCAATGATCGCGATGCTGGTGCTGTTGCCATCGGCGATGCCGCGGTGAGCATCATCCGTGATGAACCCCATGAGCGCTCAATCGCCGTATCAACCGTCTCATAATTGGGCGAAACGGTCGATACGGCGATAATGACGTGAGCGAAAGGTTAGTGCAACTTACAAATCCTGCACGCTCATATGGGCAAGTTCGGCGCGACGCTTGATTTTGTCGCGCTGATAGAGATAAATACCTGCCAATACAACGGTGGACACATTCTCGGATAGGAATGCGACGGACGCGACCAGGATTATGTTCCATAGATTGTTGCCAGTGTAGGCGCTGCCGGCGAAAACGTTCATTGCCGCCGCGATGGACAGTAGAAGCGTAATGGCAGGCAATACCAGACCGGGCCACTTGCTGTCCATCTTTGAAAGCTTGACCTGCAAGACGATGAAGCCGATGCAGGCGGCGATAAGCAGCACGAGGAACACTACAAAAAATACTGCAGAGGCGCTCATGATGATTCTCCTTGCTTGAGTTGCTTGCGATATTCAGTGATAAGGATCTTGGCGGTGTCGAAGTCGAGTTTGTCATCGACTGCGAGTCGTTTGATCAGTGCGATATACGGTTCATTCTCGATTTGCTCGCCAAGTTGGATTTTTTGGATGAGCCTATCGAGCCGAAGCCTGACGGTGGGGTAGGAGACGCCGTACTGTGAGGCGACTTCCTTCATCGAACCTGATGCGAGTAGGAATCGTTTGATGAACATCATGTCCTCGTCATCAAGGTTTGTCATCCACGGTGGAATCATCGTCGAATCCATTCATCCTTCTTCGATATAGAGAATGTTTAATAAAATTAATTATAAACTTAAGATTATTAAAAATCAAACGTAATAAAAAATACGAACAGATGAAGTCGGCTTTCTGCGTTTGAGAAAACAGTTGAATCATCCCTGAGTCGTAGCGGATTGTGAGTTTTAGAACGGTAGGCTGGAGGGCATGAGTGCAACAGCAACCGTGAACATGCCTGGGGTCAGCGAAACCGGTCTGAGCTCCAAAGAAGTGTCGCAACGTATGGAAAGCGGCCAATCGAACGCGGTGAAAACCTCCACGTCACGGTCGGTCAAAGATATCGTTCGGGCTAATGTGTTCACGTTGTTCAACGGTCTCATTTTCGCGGCGATGGTGATGGTGCTGCTCACCGGATCGTGGAAAGATTCGGTATTCGGTTTTGTCATCATCATCAACACGGGCATCGGCATCGTCACTGAGCTAAAGGCCAAACGAACGTTGGACAAGCTCTCCATTCTTGTGGCCTCCGATTTTCTGGTTCGGCGCGACGGCAAGAACGTTGAAGTGCCGCACAATGAAATCGTGCTTGGTGATTTACTGTGGATTCGCTCCGGCGAACAGATTCCAGCGGACGGGCAGATAGTCGAAACCTGGGGTCTGGAACTCGACGAATCGATGCTCACCGGCGAATCGCGCACGGTACGTCACAAAGTTGGGGAGCAGGTTTATTCCGGTGCAACAGCCGTTTCCGGCATGGCATTGGTGAAAGTCAATGCCGTAGGCAGCCACTCATATGCTGCCACGCTTACCGCTCAGGCCAAGGTGTATAAGAAAACCGTGTCTGACCTGAACAAAGGCATTAACACGATTTTGAAATTCATGACCTTTTTGGTGGTGCCGCTGTGCGTGCTGCTGATTCTTTCGCAGGTTCATGCGGTTGGCGGCTGGAACCATGCTATCGCCACGGGTGAATGGCGCGGGGCCGTGGTTTCCGCGGTCGCCGGTGTGGTAGGCATGATTCCTGAGGGTCTGGTGCTGCTGACGTCTCTGAACTTTGCCGTAGCGGCCATGCGGCTTGCTCGGCATAACACATTGGTACAGGAGCTTGAATCCGTAGAGACGCTTGCCCGTGTGGACGCATTGAATTTGGATAAAACCGGTACCATTACGGATGGCGTTATTGCGTTTAACAGGATGATTATGCTGGATTCCGCGGCTGACGCGGATGCTCGGCGAACGGCAACGCAGGCATTGTATGACTGCTGCAACGAGGAGCAGCCGAATGGCACCGGCAAGGCTGTGCTGGCAGGATTGCAATCTCAGGGTTATAAGCCTGCGCCGGTTGCTGAACGAGTACCATTCTCGTCAGCTCGCAAGTGGAGTGCGGTAGTCAAGTTTGATGGCGTTTGGACTATGGGTGCTCCGGAAGTGATACTTTCGGCTCTTGACGGAGACTATGCGGATGTGCTGAGCCGGGTCAACGATTACGCCAATGACGGCAATCGTGTGTTGTTGGTTGCAAGGTCTCTTCCTCAGTCGGCTGCGTCGACAGCTCGTTCATCAGAGGGAACCGAGGCTGCTGATAGTCCTCGACTCGATTCACATGCCAAGCCGGTTGCTTTGGTATTATGCGCCGAACAAATTCGCAGTGACGCCGAGCAGACGCTCGCATGGTTCCGGGAACAAGGCGTGCGCTGCCGTGTTATCTCAGGCGATAGTCCAGTGACCGTCGGCGCAATTGCTCGCAAGGTCAGGCTCACCGGTGACCGCACGCCTGTGTCGATGGACGCGCGCAAACTGCCGGACGATGTGAACGAACTGGCGCGCGTACTGGAAAACGTGGACGTGCTCGGCCGAGTGCTGCCGAATCAGAAGAAGGCGATTGTCGAGGCATTGCATGCGCAAGGCCATGTGGTAGCCATGACCGGAGATGGCGTTAATGACGCGCTCGCCATCAAAGAAGCCGATTTAGGTATTGCTATGGGCAATGCCGCGCCCGCCACCAAAGCAGTGGCGCAAGTGGTGCTCGTTGATTCCAAATTCTCCCATTTGCCGGATGTGGTGGCGAGAGGCCGTCAAGTGATGGCCAATATGGAGCGTGTGGCCAGCCTGTTCTTGGTCAAAACCGTGTATTCGGCTTTGATTTCGCTCGGTGTGGTGCTGACGCAGATTCCATACCCGTATCTGCCGCGGCACATCACCTATATTGGCGCGCTCACCATTGGTATGCCGGCATTCATCCTGGCATTGGCGCCTAATACTCGTCGCTATATTCCGGGATTCCTGAAGCGTGTGGTGAAGTTCGCGTTGCCTGGCGGCATCGCCACGGCACTGTCTGTGCTTGCGGCGGCTTGGGTGCTTCCGAACATCATGGGATGGAATGTTATGGCCAACGATGCGGATCTTGCTGCGCAACGAGCCACAAGTGCCATCATCTTGTTTGTGATGGGTGTGTTTGTGTTGGCCCGCGTGGCTCAGCCGCTCAACAGTTGGCGCGGCGCATTGGTTGCCGTGTTCGCTGCCGCGGGCGTGATTGGCGCGTTCATTCCATTCGTTGCACAGTTCTTCGCGCTGATGATTCCAACGGGTGCTACGTTGCTGGCCACTGCGATTGCGCTGGTGAGTGCTGCCGTGATTTTCGCGTTGTGCCTGTGGCTGGTTCCACTTGCCGGCCATGCAGTTGCCAGTGTGTTGCGCAGACATGGATTTGCCGTTTAAAAGGCGCATATTGTCTCACGTTTTAAGCCGACACGCCAGAGGTAAAGTAACGTACCCGTACCATTTGAGGGGGATAATCAGCGGCACATAAGCCGATATATGATTTCGGAGGCAATATGTCCTTACGTGACGATCAACTGGCGACGCTCAAGGCCGCTGGCAAGGACTTCGATTACTACAACATCGCCAATCTCGACGGTATCGATCACCTGCCTTATTCGTTGAAGGTACTCGTAGAGAATCTGGTACGTAACATTGACGGTGCCAACATCACCGATGAGCACGTCAAAACCTTGCTGAACTGGGATCCTGCAGCCCAGCCGAGCCATGAGATTCAGTTCACCCCGTCACGAGTCATCATGCAGGACTTCACCGGCGTGCCCTGCATTGTGGATCTTGCCACCATGCGTGATGCGGTGAAGGACCTTGGCGGTGATCCTGAGGTCATCAACCCGCAGGTTCAATCCGACATGGTCATTGATCACTCTGTGCAGATCGACAAGTACGGCATCGCCGACGCTGTGCAGCAGAACATGGATATCGAATACCAGCGCAATGGCGAACGCTACCAGTTCCTGCGCTGGGGTCAGCAGGCGTTCAAGAACTTCCGCGTAGTGCCGCCGGGAACCGGCATCATCCACCAGGTCAACATCGAATACTTGGCCAAAGTGGTGATGAGCAAGGACTCCGGTCTGCATGATGGCCGCCAGCTAGCCTACCTTGATTCCTGCGTGGGCACCGACTCCCACACCACCACCGAAAATGGTCTCGGCGTACTCGGCTGGGGTGTCGGCGGCATCGAAGCCGAGGCCGCCATGCTCGGCCAGCCGATTTCCATGCTCGTGCCACGTGTGGTCGGTTTCAAGCTCACCGGTTCCATTCCGGAAGGCGTCACCGCCACCGATGTGGTGCTGACCATCACCGACATGCTGCGCAAGCATGGCGTGGTCGGCAAGTTCGTGGAATTCTACGGCGAAGGCATCGCCTCCGTGCCTCTGGCCAACCGTGCCACCATCGGCAACATGGGCCCTGAATTCGGCTCCACCTGCGGTATCTTCCCAATCGACCAGGTCACGCTCGACTACTTGAAGCTCACCGGCCGTTCCGACGAACAGGTTGCGCTCGTCGAGGCTTACGCCAAGGCCAACAAGCTGTGGGGCGACGCCTCCGACCCGGATTACGTGGAACCGCAGTACTCCGAATACGAGGAACTCGACCTCTCCACTGTCAAACCATCCATCGCCGGCCCGAAACGCCCGCAGGATCGCATTCTGCTCTCCGAATCCAAGAGCATGTTCGAAAAGACCCTGCCGGCCTACGAAACCGAGAAGACGGTCAAGGACCCGGTCGCCGTCTCCACGGACTTCCGTGGCGACTTCGATCTGACCAATGGTGATGTGGCCATCGCCTCCATTACTTCCTGCACCAACACTTCCAACCCGTCCGTGATGGTCGCAGCCGGTCTGATCGCCCGCAACGCACACGCATTGGGTTTGAAGCCGAAGCCGTGGGTCAAGACCTCATTGGCTCCGGGCTCCCAGGTAGTGGCCGACTACCTGAAGGCCGCCGGCCTGCAGGATGATCTCGATGCTTTGGGATACCAGCTGGTCGGCTTCGGTTGCGCCACTTGCATCGGCAACTCCGGCCCGCTGCTGCCGGAGATTTCCAAGGCGATTAACGAAAACGATCTGACCGTCACCGCCGTGCTGTCCGGCAACCGCAACTTCGAAGGCCGTATCAGCCCGGATGTCAAGATGAACTATCTGGCATCCCCGCCGCTCGTCATTGCCTACGCGCTCGCTGGCACGATGGACTTCGACTTCGCTACCCAGCCGCTCGGCAAGGATAAGAACGGCAACGATGTCTATTTGAAGGACATCTGGCCCACCAACGCGGAAGTCGCGGCCGTGGTAGACGGCACGGTCAGCCGTGAAATGTTCCTGAAGGATTACGCTTCCGTGTTCGACGGTGACCACCGTTGGAAGGGCTTGGATGTGCCGGAAGGTGAACTCTTCCAGTGGGATGAGAACTCCACCTATGTGCGCAAGCAGACCTTCTTCGATGGGATGAAGGCCCAGCCGGATCCGGTCAAGGACATTCACGGTGCCCGCGTGCTTGCCCTGCTCGGTGATTCCGTGACCACCGATCATATCTCCCCGGCAGGCGCATTCAAGGCCTCCAGTCCGGCAGGCAAATACCTGACCGAGCATGGCGTGGCGCCGAAGAACTTTAACTCCTACGGTTCGCGCCGCGGCAACCATGAGGTCATGGTTCGCGGTACGTTCGGCAACATTCGCCTGCGCAATCAGCTGCTCGCTTCCGTTGGTGAGGAGGTCACGCCCGGTGGCTTCACCTATGATTTCACCGCTGGCAAGCCATCCACAATCTTCGATGCCTCGCTCAACTACAAGGCAGCAGGCACGCCGCTTGTAGTGCTCGCAGGCAAGGAATACGGTACCGGATCCTCCCGCGATTGGGCGGCAAAGGGTACGCTGATGCTTGGTGTCAAAGCTGTGATCACCGAAAGCTTCGAGCGCATCCACCGCAGCAACCTGATCGGCATGGGTGTGCTACCGCTGCAATTCCCTGAAGGTGAATCCTATGAGACGTTGGGATTGAACGGCACGGAAACCTATGACATTGATGGTGTGGAAGAGCTGAACTCTGGCAAGACACCGAAGACCGTGCATGTCACCGCTACGCACGCTGACGGCTCCAAGACCGAATTTGATGCCGTGGTGCGTATCGATACGCCTGGTGAAGCCGACTACTACCGCAATGGCGGCATTCTCCAGTACGTGTTGCGCAACCTCATGAAGTAGCGAACAAGCAACAAACCCGACTGTGGCAAATACATGCCGGCGTCTTTTCAGATGCCGGCATTTTTTGCGACTCTATGTTTGCTATACTGTATAGCAATAGTGTTACTGGAGGATGCTATGACAATGGTGCAGATGAATGTTCGCATTGATGCGAAACTGAAAAATGAAGTTGATGATGTACTGAAACAAACCGGTACATCGGTCAGTGATGTTATTCGGTCAGTATGGTCTTACATTGCTGATCGCAAAACCGTGCCGGTATTGGAAACCACTGCACAGGAGCATGCGAGGGAGGCAGAAAAGCAACGCAAACTGAGGCTGGTCCATGAAGGTGCCGGCTTGGTTCATAAGGAATTAGTAAAGGCCGGTGTGATTTCCGAAGACACGGATTTGATGGACGGTATGACATACAAGCAACTGCGCGACGAGATGTATGAGCATCAGTACGATGCATACCTCAATATGAAAAGGGCAGATTGATGGCTGATACCATTCTCAAACGTGTGATGCTAGACACTAATGTATTGTTGGATTATTTACTGCATCGAGATAATCATGCTCAAGCCGCTGAAATGGTGATTAATCTCGGCATTCAGCATAATATCGGTTTACTGTGCACGTCACTATCTCTGAAGGATGTGGCTTATATTTCAGGTGCCGCAGTAAAACGTCAATTTAAGCCAAATGATTCCGGAGGATCAGAGCTGGAGAATGTGACTCGAAATCTACTCGCTGCGCATGTTCCGTGGCGTTGCATCCAGCAAGTGCACGACTTATGCGAAGTTATTGCTATTACTAATTCAACCTGCGACTATGCATTCTCGCTGAAGAAAAAACATAAAGATTTTGAAGATAATTTGATTATCGCTGCGGCAAAACAGTCAAATGCAGACTGTGTGGTGACATCGGATGCAGAACTTATAGAGCATTTCCCCGAATACTGCAAGACACCGAAAGAGCTTATTGCTGAAGTGAGCCAACACCAGTGAGGGAAGCCGGATATGCAACAAGGTGTTTGTGCTGTCTCATCTGCTGTCGGTAAACAGCACAAACACTTGCATGGCGTCAGCTAAATAAAACCGTTCCTAATCCTTTTGAGGGATTATGCCCTCGTACAAGTAAAAGGACATGCTTTCCTGATGAATTCGGGAGGCCGGCAGGGTGATGGCTGCAATCTGCTGCAAACCGGTGTGCTCGTAGAAGCCCACGTTACAGGTGGTGTCGGTATACAGGAAGTACTTGCTCAGCCCGGATGCGTGGAAATCAGCGATCAGCTTACGGAACATACGCTTGCCAAGGCCCAGACCGCGTGCCTCAGGGTCGAGCACGAACAACACTACCTCAGCCGCATAGTCATGCCCGGATTTGTGGGCCTTATGAGTCAGTTGGCGATCAATGGCAAGAATACCAACGATTTCGTGAATAGCTTTGATGCCTTCTTTGATTGGCACCAAACGCATCAAGTCTTTAAGGTAATTACGCTTATGGCGGTTCCATGCGCCGCGTTCATCATGTGCGTCGATACGGCCGAGAATCAATGCTACTGGTTTGCCATTTTGCAATGCAGTGTAAGCGTTGGTAGTGCGTGCCAGACAGTTTTCCCAATCGGCTTCTGCTGCAATCGATCCGGTGCGCTCATCGAACTCTGCGTACCAGGTGCGGCGCACTAAATCAATCAATGCAGGGTAATCATCACGGTGCAAAGGGCGTATAGTCACAATTTCACTCATGCAATCCATTATGCCTTACGTATCGTGGCTTCCTTAGACCTTACAATCGAGCCGGCAAATCAGCCCGTTCCACCAATCGCGCCATCTGTACACGGCCCATATTGAGCTTGTCTGCAGCGGAAGAAAGATGTGCCTTGGCGGTACGTTCCGAAATGAACATGCGAGCGGCTATTTCGGCATTGGTGTAGCCTTCCGCAGCCAGCAGCACAGCTTCGCGCTCACGCTCGGGCAGCGTATTAAGCAGGTCGCGTGCCTCGTCTCGGCGAGCATGTGGCTGGGACGAACTCAAATCATCGATTGACTGTTTCTGACTGGCAGTATTGAATTGCGGGGCTCCCTCGCATACCGCGATAATGCGTTGGATAATCTCATCCGGCGCATCGGTTTTTGAAATAAATCCTTCCGCGCCTGCTTCCACCGCACGCTCTACCGTGCCAGACGGGCTCAACGATGTCAGAATCAGCACATGCGGGGCGGGGGAGAGACTGCGTAACTGACGAGTCGCCTCGATGCCATCCATACCGGGCATGGCGATATCCATCAACACTACATTCGGATGCTCCTCGCTTGCCCGATCCACACAGGAAGAACCATCATGCGATGTAGAAACAACGGTGATGCGCCCCTGTGAATAGTCATTGAGAATTAAGCTCATGGCTTGGCAAATCATAGGATCATCATCAATGACGCTTACACGAATGGCAGGGGAGCCGTTGCCGTTGTTCTTCTCACTCACGTTAGCCATCTTAGTTGCGCCACGGAAGCAGCGCATCAACGTGGAACAACCGTCGATCGTCCACGCCATAACGGCACTGCCCTCCTACGGACTGCACCCGTGCCACCAAACCGGATAGACCTGCGCCGGTTCGAGAGTCGGGCACATCATTGGTCAGAGGATTACTGATATGAATATGCACACCTGATTGTTCGGATACGGCAACTTCCAAAGAAACCGGAGCTCCGGGCGCGTGCCTACGTGCATTGGTAAGTCCTTCTTGAACGGCTCGGTAAGCGATTTTGCTCATGGACTCATCCAGCTCGCTCAGTTGGTGAATATCAATCCAAGTGCTTAATGACGTACCGGAATTACGCACATCCGCGATAAGTGCATCCAAGGATTCACGAGTCAAGGAGGTACTGTCGGAAGGGCCCAGTTGCTCCCATGCCTGTTGTGGATTACGAAGCATATCAATGATTGCATGGGCTTCATCCAAAGCTCCAGCCGATTGGCGGCGGATATCATCGGCCTTATCAGCTAGGGCTTGCGCTTCAGGTGAGTCGCCGAGCTTGGACGCTTCCGCTTTGAGTGCGCTGGCATTCAGAGCAAGGAGCGATAGGGAATGAGCAAGCGTATCATGTGCCTCTGCCGCGATGGCGTCAGCCAATTGTTGATTGTTGAGATCGGTTTGCAAATTTTCAGCATGGCTTGTCGCAGCATTCGCTAGGGCATTGGCCGTGCGCAGACGAGCCCGTGAACGAATATGCAAGCCAAGCAACGTGGCGATGGCTGAAGCTACCAATGCAGTGATGATTGCGGTGATGATAATGGTTGGTTCTTCAACTAGCATCACTATCGGTTTGCCTGAATCGCCGCCCGTATACGGCTTGGCGAAGATAAGATGCCAGAGCGAACCTTCGGCGGGCTGAGTGGCATCTCGTAATTGCGACCATAGCGTAACAACCGTGCCCACAATTACGGCCCGAACGCTGGTGCTGCGCTGAGAGCGCCGTGCCAGAAGAGCGGTCATTGCCATCAAGACAAGCATGGAATCAAATGGAAATACCGCCACCATAATGCAGGCAATCCAGAACGTAGGTTCAGGATATTCGCTGCGAGCTAGCAGAAGAAAACCAGCAGGCAGCGAAATCAGTACGCATACGATGGCGAAAACGTAGCCTGGGGTATCTTCGGCATAATTCTGTGCGAAAAAGGCCGTTTGCATAAGACACATCAGACTTGCAAGCGGAATCATGACAACGGAACACCATACGCGAGTGCGCACTGGTACATCATCACTGTGCGATGACGACACGGTTGAGCCTGGGCTCAGAGGCATGCGAGAGATGTTCGTCGAGTTTGTCATGACCTCCACTCTATGGCGTGGCTCATTGCCTCGCCACTGGACATGCGGGCATAGCAAACGTTGCCGAACCGCCCGAACGGGCAATAAGAAATGTCCATTGGTTCACTGACGGTCACTGTTAAATCCCGGTAGCGTCGAAATAGTCAAAACAATGTTTCCATTCGGTTCTGACCGATTCGAGCGAAGAGAAAGAAGTTATGAAATGACCAACAATAATGTCGCGCCTCAGCCGCCTACGCAGCATAGTAAAAACAAGAAATCGATATGGAAACGATGGTGGTTCTGGCTCATTATCGTACTTGTAGTATTTGCCATTGCCGGCCAAGGAGCGGCAAAGAACAATAGCTCTGCAGGGAATGCGCAGTCTTCGACTACTTCACAGCAAAGTTCGGCTAATGCCGATAATCCAGATGAGAATACGCAGAATCAGCAAAAAGAATCAGAGAAATCTGATGTGCCAGCAGATTACAAATCAGCTTTACGCCAAGCTGATGCCTATGCCAATACGATGCATATGTCAAAAGCAGGGGTATACGACCAGCTGACAAGTGAATACGGAGGCAAATTCTCAGCTGAAGCAGCGCAGTATGCAGTGGATAACGTGAAAACAGATTGGAATGCAAATGCGCTGGCAAAGGCGAAGACGTATCAGGAAACTATGGCCATGTCTCCCGAAGCGATTCGTGATCAATTAACGAGCCAGGCCGGTGAGAAATTCACGCCGGAAGAAGCCAACTATGCAATTGAGCATCTTAATGATTGATTAAATCGGTGAACTGACGGCGGGTAGATGGTCTGCGTGCGACTGTCTACCCGCATTTTCGCTGTTGGCCGAGCATATTCATGGAACGTTCAGGTTATCTCCTCTAGTATTGGTTGTGGAACGCAACAAAGGAGCGATTATGACATTCGGTCAGCAGCCCCAGAACAACGGGCAATATAACCCGCAATACAATACTCCGGACTATAACGCAGCCCAGCAGGGTGGCTACGGTCAGCAGTACATGCAGAACGGATACAATCAGCAGAACTATGGCCAGCAGTACACGCAGCAGCCATATGGTCAGAACCAGAACTACCAGTACGCACAGCCGCAGGGTGCCGGTGCGGGAACTGCAGCCATCAACACGACGATGACTTACAACTACGAACAGGCGCAGCGCGTCTCCGTGACCCGCGCCTACGGTGAAATGACCATCGGCCTGATCGTCACCGCAGTAGTGGCCGTACTTGGCCAAGCCACCGGCGCCTATTACAGCTTCCTGATGGCCACCGGCATGATCGGCCTGATTGGCTTGTGCGTGGTTCAGGTGGCGCTCGCCGTGATTCTAGGCGCCCGCGTGATGAAGATGAGCACCACGTCCGCCCGCGTCATGTTCTATGTGTACGCAGCACTGATGGGCTTCACGTTGAGCTCCATCTTCATGGTCTATGACCTTGGCTCAATCGGCATGGCGCTCGGCATCACCGCGGCCTTCTTCTTCGCCCTGACCATGTTCGGCATGACCACCAAGTTCAACATGCTTAAGGCTGGCCCGATTCTGATGGTCGGCTTGATTGTGCTGATCATCTCGCAGGTGGTGCTGATGTTCCTGCAGGTCGACGGCATGACCCAGATCGTGTGCGCCATCGGTTTGATTCTGTTCGCCGGCATGACCATCTATGATGCGCAGTCCACACGAGCACTGTTCGCAGCCTATGAAGCACAGGGTCCGGAAATGATCAAGAAGGTCTCCATCCTGTGTGCGCTGAACCTGTACTTGGACTTCGTGAACATGTTCCTGTACATTCTGCAACTGTTTGGTAGTAGGGACTAGTTTTCTAGTTAACGTCGCTGGATTTGACGCGACTGATAAGCCCGACCACATTGTGGCCGGGCTTTTTCATACCCGTCATGCACGCGCATTAGGCTGACTGACCGTGAAGAGACAAGAAATCATGGGCATGCTGGCCCTGCTACTGACCGCACTGATTTGGGGATTTGCGTTCGTGGCGCAGGTACAAGGCATGGATTCCATGTCTCCGCTATTCTTCAACGCATGCCGATTCACGCTTGGCGCGTTGTCGCTGGTACCTATTCTCATCTGGCAGCGTGGCAAACAGGCTCGTCAAAGTTCTCGTGATGATTTTCCGCCGAACACAAGCGCTACGGAATCTGCCGACGTATTGAATACGCCGCACAGCGCGCCAAGCACGGTTTCGCTTTGGCAGTCATTACTCGCCAATCCAATTGTGGTAGCCGTATCATGCGGCATTATTCTGTTCACTGCCAGCACTCTGCAGCAGTATGGCATTCTCTACGGCAAGTCGGCTGGTCGTGCAGGATTCCTGACTGCTCTGTACATTGTGATGGTCCCATTGCTGGCCTTCGTTTTTTTGCGTCGCCGTATCGGCATGCTGGTGGGAGTGGCCGTGGTGCTGGCGGTTATCGGATTCTATCTGCTCTGCATCACTGATGGTTTTGGTTCGATTGGTCTTGCCGACATTCTGTTGGTGTTCACGGCTATGCTATTCGCTGCACATATTCTGGTGATTGACACACTGGGATCAAAAGTTGACGCGATTGTGTTGTCGTTCGGCCAGTTCTGCACAACCGCCGTATTGAGCTGGGCCGGTTCGCTGATGGAAGGTTCAGTGGATTGGGCTGGTGCTTCACATTCTTGGATGCCGATAGTGTACGCCGGTATCGGCTCGGTGGGCATCGCGTACACGCTGCAGGTGGTGGGACAGCAGTGGGTGCCGCCCACCCGAGCCAGCCTGCTGATGAGTTTGGAATCATTCTTCTCGGCAGTCGGTGGCGCGATATTCCTTGGCGAAGTCATGACGCCACGCGGCTACCTTGGTTGTGCATTGATCTTCTTGGGAACCTTGCTCGCGCAAGCTCCAGCCAAGCTACCAAAGTTCTTGCGCAAATCCTGAGTTGGCTCCCCTTGCCAGGGGAGTTGCCACTACAAGTGACTGAGGGGGAGTAGTAACACCAGCTCAGTCACTTGAACGGTGGAATTCAGTCCGTGGTCTTCGGTGCTTCGCCAACTTGCGGAGCACCATTGATATCGCGGTGGATGTTCTGCATCTGCACTTCGATGTTCTGCAGGCTGCGTGAACAATCCAGCAGCGTCTGTGAATGTTCGCTGAGCTTCGCGTCCGGCAGATCGGTTTTGTACCTGAGCGCATGCTCGAGTGAAGCCCAGTAATCCATAGCGATGGTGCGGAACTGCACTTCGACTGGCGTGTAATGCGCGCCCGAAGATAGGAACACCGGCACTGCGTAGATCACATGCAGTGAACGGTAGCCATTCTGTTTCGGATTCTTGATGTAATCCTTCACGCGCAGCACCTGAATATCCGACTGGGAAGACAGATAATTCGACACAGAATACACATCGTCACGATAGTTGCAGATTACTCGGATGCCTGCCACGTCGAAGAGATTGTCTTTGATGGAATTCACGGAAATGGGCAGACCTTTGCGCTCGAGTTTACCGATGATGGAATTCAACGATTTCAAGCGGCGCTCCATGTGATGAATCGGGTCGTGGCTGAATCGCACCTGGAACTCATCGTCGAGAATTTCCAGTTTGGTGCTGATCTCATACATCGCACCCTCATACACCTGCATCTGATCGATGAATTCGGTGATCTCATCAGCGTTGAAGTTGCCCTCCGGCAGATCGATCATCTTCAGACGGGCTTTGAGATCGGCGGTATTGAGTCGGTTATGTCGGTCAAGTATCACGCCCATTAATATACCCGGCTTGTTTCCCTGAAACTGAGTGAAGACGGGGAATCTTCTAAAATGCTTCATCGTTTCGTGCTTGTCGGTAGCTTTACCGGTGCGACGCGCCCCATGACGAACCCGGCCGTTAGAATCTAGAACTTATGAATGAAGACATGATGACCGAGGCGGAGCGTGCCTCGATTGAAGCCAGCGGGGCTGAAACCGCAGCAGGGGAGCGAGGCAAAGGCGTATTCCACATTCATACGCTGGGATGCCAGATGAATGTGCACGATTCCGAACGCATCGCCGGCGTATTGAAAGCGGATGGTTATGTGCCGGCCACACAGGAGCAGATTGACTCCCATGATTTCGATGTGATTGTGCTCAACACCTGTGCTGTGCGTGAAAACGCTGCCGAGCGCATGTATGGCACGATTGGCTTGTTCAACCGTATTAAGATGCAGCGTCCGAACCTGCAGATTGCGGTAGGTGGTTGCATGGCTCAGCTTGACCGTGAACGTATCGCCAAGAAGAAGCCGTGGGTTGCTGCCGTATTTGGTACCAAGAACATCGAGGATTTGCCGAAGCTCCTCGATCAGAATCGCGTTACCGACAAGCCTCAGGTGAGAGTCACCGACCAGTTACAGGAATTCCCGAGCCAGCTGCCGGCTGCACGCGCATCTCGAGTGAGCTCGTGGGTGGCGATTTCCGTGGGCTGCAACAACACCTGCACGTTCTGCATTGTGCCTACCACGCGAGGCAAGGAGAAGGATCGCAGGCCGGGCGATGTGCTGGCGGAGATTCGCAAGTGCGTGGCTGATGGAGCCAAGGAGGTGACGCTGCTTGGTCAGAACGTGAACTCCTATGGTTACGGTATTGGCGACCGATACGCGTTCAGCAAGCTGCTGCGCGCCTGTGGCGAGATTGAGGGATTGGAACGTGTGCGATTCACGTCACCGCATCCGGCCGCGTTCACTGATGATGTGATTGCTGCAATGGCTGAGACGCCGAACATCATGCATCAGTTGCATTTCCCGTTGCAATCCGGTTCCGATCGGATTTTGCGCGCCATGCGCCGCTCCTATCGTTCCGCCAAATTCCTAGATATTCTGGGACGTATTCGCGAAGCTATGCCGGATGCGCAGATTTCCACCGATATCATCGTTGGCTTCCCCGGCGAGACGGAAGAGGATTTCCAAGCTACGTTGGATGTGGTGCGTAAAGCGCGATTCTCCACCGCGTTCATGTTCATCTACTCGCCGCGCCCCGGCACTCCGGCTGCCTCAATGGAGCAGATTCCGCGTGACGTGGTACAGGAGCGTTTCGACCGACTGGTGGCTCTGCAGGAAGAGATTACGCAGGAGAACATGGAAAGCTTCGTAGGTCGTGACGTTGAGGTGATGATTACCGGCAAACTTGGCAAGAAGGATTCCGATACACATCGCGTGTCCGGCCGTGAGAAGACCGGCGTTCTGGTACATATCGGTGTGCCGGAAGGTCAGCCGGTGCCAGAGGTTGGTGACTTCGTGACCGTAACCGTAACACACGCCGGCCGCCACAACCTGCTCGCCGACCCTGACCTCGCCGCCGGCCAAACCTATTCCGTCCGTCACTGAAGGAAGTACTCATGGATCAACGAGTGGTATCCATCGTCGGCCCAACCGCATCCGGCAAAACCGGCCTCGGCATCGCCATCGCCAAGCGTCTGGCGGAACAGGGAGAGCGAGCTGAAATCGTCAACGCCGATGCCTACCAGATGTATCGCGGCATGGATATCGGCACCGCGAAGCCGACTGCCGAAGAGCAGGCCGCCGTACCGCATCATTTGATTGACATCATCGATCCGGAAGAATCGATGAGTGTGGCCCGCTTCCAAGAACTGGCTCGTAAGACGATCGCCGATTTGCAGTCCCGCGGCATTCGGCCGATTTTGGTAGGCGGCTCAGGACTGTATGCTCGTGCAGCCATCGACGACATTTCCTTCCCTGGCACAGACCCTGATATTCGTAGGAAATATGAGGAGCGGGAGAAGACTGAAGGTGCAGGTGCGCTTTTCGAGGAACTTAAAGCCAAGGATCCTGCAGCCGCTGCTCGCATGGATCCGCATAACCCTCGCCGTACCATCCGCGCATTGGAGGTTATTGAGCTTACCGGTCGCCCGTATTCGGCCAGCCTGCCGCGCTATCGGTATGTGATTCCCTCAGTGCAGATCGGTTTGGATTTGAGCCGTGAGGATTTGGACCGGCGCATCGATGTGCGCACCAAGCAGATGATGACCAACGGTTTCGTTGAAGAAGTGGAACGTCTGCGCCCGCGTCTCGGTGCCACAGCCGTGCGCGCACTCGGCTACCAGCAGATTATTGACTTGCTGGACGGCATCTGGGATGAATACGATGCGTTCGCCGATATCGCGCAGAAAACCAAGCGTCTTGCCCGCAAACAGATGGGCTGGTTCGGCCGTGATCCGCGCATCCATTGGCTACAAGCATTGAATCCGAAACTAGTGGACAATGCGATGGCCATTATCGCGCATGCGGATGCCGGTGACTACGATCCCATTGACGCCCAAGCCGACGCATACGTTCAACATCATCTCGGCGACATCGCCGCATAATCAGTGTGCAGGGCCCTGATCCCAGCCGGCAATCAGGAACACGCGCGTCGGATTAGCCGGGCGCAACATGGCTTCGAACATACGCTCGAACGCGGCAATATCCCCGCGATACGCCGTGTGCTTGGCCGTGCGATACGCTTCGCGCGTCACCAAACCCCAATCCAAATCCCAACCGGCATCATGCGCGAGGCGGGAACCGAACATGCGCAGCACCATCGCATTGCCGCCACGGAACGGATGCAAATAGCCGAGCTCATCATAAATCGTGGCGAACTTGTGGATGAATACATCTCTATCCAGTGCATGCAGATTACGGTTCTCCGCCAGCTCCATCGCAATGTTATGCGCGCCGGTTTCAATCAAACCTGCCGGGAAGAACGCCTCCGGATTATTCGCGCGCGCACGGTCATTAGTCACCTCGCGCGTGGTATTGGACGTGCGCAGTTTGCCGGCATCATCAAACACGCCTTCAAATAGGCCCCGATGAATAGCCACTAATTCATCCAAATCGCCAGAAGGATTCCAACGGCGTTCAGCCAACAATACCGTGCGCGCGAATACTGCGTCCGCACGGTTTGCAGCATGATCATCCAAGGAACCATCCGAAAGCCGGTTTTCACCAGTCGGACCGACTGCGTTGATACGCATGGTGGTTTGCTCATCGGCCACGTCGATGAGATGGCTCACATCCTGGGTGCCTTGCTCGTAAGCTGCCGCGGCTCGCATCGTTGCTTCGCCCGGCGTCATGGCTTCCAGTGCGCAGTTCTTGAGTGCAAATGCGACTGCGCTCGCACGCTCTGCGGGTGTCATGCAACCCATGATAAGCCATGAATCGTGTCTGGAGTGGTCATGAGACCCCATACATGTAGAATCAAACGCGATATGGCACGTACAGCATCTTCAAACAGCAATAGATCACGCAAGTCCAAAAGCGGCGATGATGGATTCACGCATGATGGCGAGACCAAAGTCCAGCCGGAAATCGATCTTGAACCTGAGCCGCTATGGCAAAAGGTTCTGCTTGCTATTCCGCGCGCATTCGGTTCCGGTGTGCGCGCTGTTACTGGCGTAGGCGAATATGATCCTGCGTATAGACGTGATGGTCTGTGTTTCCTGCTGCTGATACTCGCAATCCTGTTTTGCGCATCCGAATGGTTCCGCGTGAATGGGCCGTTCGGGCAACTCCTGCATGCACTAGCCTCCGGTGTGCTTGGCATAATGAGCGTCGTACTGCCTGTGCTGCTCGCCGCCGTGGCCTTCCGGTTGATGCGTAACTCTGGCCGTGGCTCCAGCAATCCGCGTGTCATCACCGGTTGGGTGCTGCTGATGTGGTCGATTTGCTCGATCATCGATGTAGCGGTTGCCTCCAGTCACACCACGTTCGATATCACTGTGCTGCAATCGGCTGGCGGATTGTTTGGATTCTTCTTGGGCTCTCCGCTGGCTTGGGGACTTTCTGCCGCCTTTGCCATTGTGGTGTTCGTAGTATTCGGCCTGTTTGCCTTGATGATGATTACCGGCACGCACGTTACGGATTTGCCTGAGGATGCACGCAAATTGATGGCGTTCATCCAGCGCAAGCCTTATACGCCTAAGGGCGAGGAATCGGATGATAGCAGCAGCCCGAGCGGTCAGTTCCCCAATGAGGTTCGGTTGGGAGATGCCACGCTCGCATTTGCTGACGGTGTGCCTGCTCACGACGGCTCGGATGATGAGACCGACGATGAGGGGGAGGGCAGTGGCAAACTCAGCTGGTTCTCTCGTTTGTTCGGGCACAAGCCCAAGGATGAGGACGATAAGACACTTGACCGATATGCCGCTGACGATCCGTTCGACCGTGCGGCAAGTCAGCATGGTGCTACTGCGGAGACGCCGGTGGTGGATTCCGCGACAGGTGAGATTCTCGATGGCGCTGGGAACTCTGGTATGGGCGGGCGCACAATTGCCTCGTCCTCTTATGATGGTCGCCCGCATGTGGCGGGAAACGCTCCGTTCTCCGATGATGCGGCGCCGCGCGTTATCTCCGGTGGTGCGACTGTGGCTATGCCTTCAGACTCCGGCCCGGACGGTACTACGGTGATGCCCTCGGGCAATGCTGCGAGCGATCCGTGGGCGCCGAGTGCTGCGGCTGCTGCCGGAGCAGCTGGGGCAGCAGCCGCAGGTGGGAATGCTACGGCACCATACGCTGGTGCTGATGCGGATGGCAGCGGCGTAGGCCAGTCCGGTGCCGTTGCCGATGGTGACGCGTCTGCTGATGGTGATGATGAGATGACCCGTCCGTATCAGCTGCCTGATTTGAACCTGTTGACCAAGGGACAGCCGCATGCGATGCGTACGCCTGCCAATGACCGTGTAATTCGTGCGCTGACTTCCACGTTCGAACAGTTCAATGTGGATGCCAAGGTGGTGGGCTTCCTGCGTGGCCCGTCCGTAACCCAATATGAGGTGGAGCTCGGTCCGGGTGTCAAGGTGGAGAAAGTTACCA
Source organism: Bifidobacterium imperatoris (assembly GCF_002860405.1). Lineage (GTDB taxonomy): Bacteria > Actinomycetota > Actinomycetes > Actinomycetales > Bifidobacteriaceae > Bifidobacterium > Bifidobacterium imperatoris. Next base: position 62,970 of record NZ_NMWV01000001.1, read on the forward strand.
ACCTGCAGCGCAATATCGCGTATGCGGTGGCCAGCTCCGACGTGCGCATCCTTTCTCCTATCCCGGGCAAGTCCGCTATCGGTATCGAGATTCCGAACGAGGACCGTGAAATCGTGCATTTGGGCGACGTGCTGCGTTCCGACAAGGCCGTGAACGATCCGAACCCAATGCTTTCCGGTATTGGCAAGGATGTGGAAGGCCATTTCGTCACCGCCGATCTGACCAAGATGCCGCATTTGCTGGTGGCTGGTGCCACCGGTTCCGGTAAGTCCAGTTTTATCAATTCGATGCTGACTTCCATCATCATGCGTGCCACACCTGAGCAGGTGCGTTTGATCATGGTCGACCCGAAGCGCGTGGAACTCTCCGCCTATGCCGGTATTCCGCACCTGTTGACTCCCATCATCACCGATCCGAAGAAGGCTGCACAGGCCTTGGAATGGGTAGTCAAGGAGATGGACGCCCGCTACTCTGATCTGGAATACTTCGGATTCCGCCACGTCAAGGACTTCAACGAAGCCGTACGTGCTGGCAAGGTACATGCGCCGCTTGGTTCCAAGCGTAAAGTGGCCCCCTATCCGTACATCCTTGTGGTGGTGGACGAGATGGCTGATTTGATGATGGTCGCCAAGAATGATGTGGAAAGCTCCATCCAGCGCATCACCCAGCTGGCACGAGCTGCAGGTGTGCATCTGGTGCTCGCCACGCAGCGCCCGTCCGTGGACGTGGTGACCGGCCTCATTAAGGCTAATATTCCTTCCCGCCTGGCATTCGCTACATCGTCTGCCACCGATTCCCGAGTCATCTTGGATACGGTTGGTGCGGAAACCCTGATTGGTCAGGGTGATGCTCTCTTCCTGCCGATGGGTTCCGCCAAGCCGATTCGTGTGCAAGGCTCATGGGTTTCCGAATCCGAGATTCGCAAGGCTGTGGAATTCGTGCGTACACAGCGCAAACCGAAGTATCGCGAAGACATTGAGGAGATGGCCAAGGAAGCCGAGAAGAAGGGCGGCGCCGATATAGACGAGGAAATCGGCGACGATATGGACGTGCTGCTGCAGGCCGCTGAACTCGTGGTCACCTCGCAATTCGGTTCCACTTCCATGCTGCAGCGTAAGCTCCGCGTCGGTTTCGCCAAGGCTGGTCGACTCATGGATTTGCTGGAATCCCGCGGCGTGGTTGGACCATCGGAGGGTTCCAAGGCTCGTGAAGTGCTCGTGCAGCCTCAGGACCTGCCACAGGTCCTCGCCTTCATTCGTGGCGAAACCAACTCGCTCACTCCATCCGCTCCTGCCCAAGGTGAACTTGGCGGAGAGTAGTCAAATCCCAGAGAATATTCAGCTGGTAGTCACTCAAGGTATAAGTGTAGGGGTAACGTGAACAGTATGAGTAGTGAATCAACGGAAAAGCAGGCTGAAGTGCAAGCCAAAGCCAAGGCATCGATTTTTGATGGTTGGAATGCGCCGCCGAACTTGGTCACGTATTCGCGCATCGTGCTAGTGGTTATCTTCCTTGTATTGGATGTTATGGCTGGCGAATGGGGAGCGGACAACACCACGTTGCGTTGGGTTGCGGCAGTGCTGTTCATCATCGCCGCATCCACCGATAAGATCGACGGCTGGATGGCCCGCAAATACAATCAGGTCACCGAAATGGGCAAGCTCATGGACCCGATTGCAGACAAGCTCCTGACCTGTGGCGCCATGATCGTATGCTCTGTATTCGGCGAGCTCGGCTGGTGGGTCACCATTCTGTTTCTGATTCGCGAGATTGGTATCACTGTGATGCGTTTCTTCGTGATGGAACGTCCGGGTGGCAAGGTTATTGCCGCCGCATGGCCCGGCAAACTCAAGACTGTATTCCAGTGTGTGGGTCTTTCCATGCTGCTGTTGCCGATGTGGACGTTTGAGACAGGCGCTAGCACTCCGTTGTGGCTCACCGCCTATTATTTCCTGACCTACACCATCATTTACGTGGCGTTGGTTCTGTGCTTGTATTCCGGTGGCGTGTACCTGTACAACACGTTCGTAGCGCCGAAAAAAGCTGAACAGTAAAGCGGTATTCAGCTTTGGCTTGGTAGACGAATGAGATGGGATGCGGCATGGCTGCATCCCATTTTCATAGCAAGATGTTGCATAGAGGCAAGTCGCTCAAGTGCGTTGTTTGAGATGAATTGCCGGAAAGATCGCTTGAGAAGGGTTAAGGCAATGTGCAATACTGCGAATTTGGATTCGAATCAGCTGCGCCAAGCTTGCGATGATGTGGCAGCGCGGATTTTGAAGATTTGCGAGGTGTCCAATGTGAAAATCGCCTGCGCAGAATCGCTGACCGGTGGTTTGCTTGCGGATGCTTTCGTGCGTATTCCCGGTGCTTCGAACGTGTTCCTTGGGTCTGCGGTTACGTATGACATTAAAGCCAAAGCATCGGTGTTGGGCGTTGACCGTGACTTGCTGGAGCGCGAGGGTGCCGTGCATCCCGAAGTTGCGCGGCAGATGGCGGCGGCAACGGCGCAGCTGTATGATCAGTCGGAGTATTGCAGGCGAGTCATCGGCCTTTCCACCACGGGCGTGGCAGGACCCGGGCCAGATGGCGATAAGCCAGCAGGATTGGTGTATATCGGGTTCTGTATTCCAGCCGGGCTGTCCGCAGCGAGAGCGGCCGGTGTGGAGCCGCGAATCGAAGCCGTGGAATTGCGACTATCTGGCACTCGCGAAGAAGTCCGTGAGCAGACGATATTGAATGTGCTGCAACACCTCAGCACGCTGCTACTGTAACCGCCTCAGCCAAACTTGAGTCTATTCACAGCAACTTTTCAGGAATAAAAACAGGGGTAAGCGGTGTTGAACCTTATGGAAACACTGAACAGGCCTGGAAGGGGGCTAAGGCGATGGAAACGATGACGCGAGCAGATGAACAGATGGATGTTGCCGTCAAGAACCCGATGAAAGTACAGCCGGGAGTTGCCCGTATGCGTGAATTGACGCCGGCCCAGCGCCGTGCGGTGATGTTTGCGCAGCAGCAGGTGCTCAAGGCTCAGGCTGCGAAGAAAGCCAAAGATGAGCGTACGGCGGCTCGTATGCGCATGTGGCAGGAGGAAGAGGCCGGTACCAAGGCGCATGCTGCCGTAAAGAGTGTGGCGGCCGAATCTGAGACCCATGATGTGTCTTTGCGTGAGGCCATTGGTCATGTGTTGCGCGAACTGCGCACCCGTGACCGTCGTACGTTGCGTGAGGTGTCTGAGAAGGCCGGAGTCTCTTTGGGATATCTTTCCGAGGTCGAGCGCGGGCAGAAGGAAGCCAGCTCGGAATTGCTGAGTTCGATTGCTGATTCTCTCGGCGTAAGCACTGCGCAGATGTTGCGTATGGTGGCCGATTATCTGGATTCGGTCAATGAGTAAGTGATGACATGTGTCTGATGCGGCGATGGTTGTTGCGATGAATGGGCTTGTGATGCTGTGCGTCACAAGCCCATTCGTTTTATGGGGTGGAATTGCGGAGCTTTGCAGATTGCTGAGGAATCATGACAATAGGTTTTGGCTGCAAGGCGCGTGTGGCTAAGTGTTGCAGGGTGGTGGCACACTGGCGGGTATGCGCGAACGTGAATTTTGGGAACTTCTTGAGGAAGTATTTGGCCGTAGTTATGGACGGTCGCTTGCTAGAGACCAGCGAATGCCGAAATTGGCGAACATGACTGTGTTGGAAGCGCTGGATGCGGGTGAAGAACCTCGCGTGGTTTGGAATGTACTGTGTGATCAAATGGAGGTGCCGGATTCCAAACGTTGGGGCCGAGACCATAATGCTCCGCCTCTGCCGGCAGCCTAAAATGCTAGGCGACGCGCCCGAACATAGTTGTGACAGCAGGGTTTTCGACTATTCAAATCACTAGTTCGAACAAATGTTCGTGTGTTGGTCTATAGTTATCCACAGTGAGATAAATGCGTAGCCGTATACACAATCTGTCTGCGACTGGCGCAAAGGCTTATGGCAGTAGTGCTGAGCTGCTGTTGCATGAAAGATGCAAGAAGCTCGGACCACATAGGTCGTTTGCGCTTGCCGTATGCTGATGCTTTTGCGTACGGTGGAAAGCAATCGACCGCAACAGGACTTCAATAAGGAGAAGATCATGGCACAGGAGACCAAGTCGGCGCAGAAACCGTCAGGTACTGCCGAACACGAGCTTGATCCCAAGCGCAAGGCGGCGCTTGATGCCGCACTGGCCCAGGTTGAAAAGAGCTTCGGCAAAGGCTCGGCAATGAGGCTGGGGGATAGGCCGGAACAGAATGTTGAGGTGATTTCCACCGGCTCGTTGGCGCTTGATATGGCCCTCGGCATTGGCGGATTGCCTAAGGGCCGTATTGTGGAGATTTATGGTCCTGAGTCTTCAGGTAAAACCACGCTTGCACTGCATGTGGTGGCCAATGCGCAGAAGAAGGGCGGTGTTGCTGCATACATCGATGCTGAGCATGCGCTTGATCCCGCGTATGCGCGAAAGCTGGGCGTTGATACGGATTCGTTGATTGTTTCTCAACCAGACAATGGCGAACAGGCTCTGGAAATCGCTGATATGCTGATTCGTTCCGGTGCTTTGGACGTGATTGTTATTGATTCGGTGGCGGCCTTGGTGCCGAAGGCTGAGATTGATGGCGATATGGGAGATAGTCACGTTGGTCTTCAGGCGCGACTGATGAGCCAGGCGTTGCGTAAGATGACCGGTGCGCTGTCGCAGGCTGGCACCACCGCCATTTTCATCAACCAGCTGCGCGAAAAGATTGGCGTATTCTTCGGCAATCCGGAAACCACCACGGGTGGTAAGGCACTGAAGTTCTATGCGTCTGTACGTATGGACATTCGTCGTATTCAAACCATCAAGAATGGTGATGAAGCGGTCGGCAATCGTACGCGCGTCAAGGTGGTAAAGAACAAGATGGCACCGCCTTTCAAGTCTGCCGAATTCGACATGCTTTATGGCGAGGGCATCTCGCGTGAAGGCTCGGTTATCGACATGGCACAGCAGGTCGGTGTGGTCAAAAAGTCCGGTTCTTGGTTCACCTATGAGGGTGATCAGCTCGGCCAAGGCCGCGAGAAGGTTCGTCAGTTCCTGAAGGACAATCCGGCAATTACCGAAGAAATTGAGAACAAGGTCAAGGCTCAGTTTGGCTTGATTGCGCCGTCCGATCAGTTTGCGGAAGATGAAGAGGCTGCGGCGGCTGCGGCGGCTAGTGAGGCTGCGGCGGCGGATGCGGCTAAAGATAGCAAGGCTGCCGCTGCCAAGTCTGGTACTCGGGCGCCTAAAACCGCATCCGATAAGGCGCCGGCAGCTAAGGCCTGAATGTGATTAGTGCTGAAGCGTTCCTGCAGTGCAACCCGGTTGTGCTGCAGGATGTTGGTGAGCGAGAGCCGGAAAACGATTCTTCTCTAAACGCAGTTGAGGGTATGCCTCCTCGAGATCGCAGCGTATCCAATAATTCTGGGTATGAGTCTGAAGTGTTGTCTGATGCAACGCACATGCGGAAGGCATCTTCGTGGAGATCGCGATCCGTTCAAGCCGCAGTTGTCGAAGATTCTGGTGACGTGGATGCATGCCATGAGGCGGCGTTGCGATTGCTGGATGCGGCACCACGTTCGTCCGGCGCATTGCGTGATCGTTTGTTGGGCAAAGGATACGCTGAAGATGTGGTTGAAGGTGTGATTGATCGCCTGATTGCCGTACATCTGATTAATGACCTCGACTATGCAGAGTCGGTGGTTCGTGTATGCGCAAATCGTATGATGGGCCGTCGTGGCACCATGATGGAACTTGCCCGTAAGGGTGTCGACCGCAAGCTAGCTGAGCGGGTGTGCGGCGAAGCCGAGCAAAACGGCATCTTTGAGGAAGCCGCATGGGAATTGGGCCGCCGTGTGGCGCGCAAGACGGAAGGCTTGGAACGTCAGGTGCGTCAGCGCCGGTTCTGGTCGGCGGGCGGGCGTAAGGGCCATAATCCGGCAACCTTGCGTGAAGTCGCAGCTGAGCTACTGGGATAAGTGGTGCCGCCCTTGTTTCCACTCTTCTCCACACCATATGTATAATTGCACGCTTGAGACCTCTTGATGGCCGCGGCCGTGAACTTCATTGGGAACGGCTGAGGAACTTCCGGGCTCCATAGAGCACGATGGCGGATAACGTCCGCCCAGGGTGACCTGAGAGATAGCGCAGCAGAGAACAGACCGCCTGCGTAAGCGGGTAAGGGTGAAACGGCGGTGTAAGAGACCACCGGGCCTCTGGTAACAGCAGGCCGCATGGCAAGCCTCATCGGGAGCAAGGCCAAGCAGATGGCGGTAAGGGCTGCTCGCCCGTGCCATCGGGTAGGCTGCTAGAGCCTGGCGGCGACGTCAGGTCGAGATGGATGGCCATCCGTGTTACGCGTTCACGCATAACACGACAGAACCCGGGGTATAAGAGGTCTCATTTCCTTTTTTCATTCTGCACAGAAGAAATCTCTTGAAATCGCATTGCCGATCTGTTTGGCTTGTACAACACAACAACACGGAATCAGCGGTAGTCGATATCAGCTGGCAATGCCGGCGGCTATGCGCTTGAGCTCGGCGATATGGGCGTCAAATGCGGCATGGCCCGACGATGTCATGGCATACCATCGCACCAGATGCTCGCTGTCCGCTGCCTTGCGCTTGTCGACAACAACGTAACCGCAGTCGATAAGAGTTTTTAAATGCTTGGAACATGCGGCATCGTTAATGCACAACGTATCGCGAATGGCGGCGAAAGATAAATCTTCCGTCACCGACAACATGCCGCAAATGCGTAATCGCATCGGCTCATGAATCACCGGATCGAAACGATGTGCTGCTGGGTGTGATGGAATTATGACGTCGGGCATGGTTACAGCTCCGTCAATGTTTTTGCGGCAAGCCGGTCATATGCTGTCTCGCTCACCACGAAAACCATTGACCACAGTGCGGTTGCCACCATAACCCACCATGTACTGCGGAATGGATTATTGCTGTTCCAATTGATATATGTAAGCAATCCCGCATACAAGGCAAGTGCGATGTACATGAAAAATTGCAGTATATGCATTCGAGTGTTCATTGGCTTTACTCCAAAGGTGAGGAACCAAGGCCATAGCAGTGGAACGCGAATGCCTTGCTGGCTACCAGCCCCCTGCGCATTGGCCAACCAACGCATCAGTTGATATGCGATGATGATGCAGAACAGGTCGATGACCAGACATAGCCAAACGCACCATTGGCTGTATTCGCTGTATCTCAGCATGTCGTTGATTAATGGCTGAAAATAGGCGTCGATTTCTTCGGTGGAAATGTTCCGGGATGAAGCCTGACCGAGGGCCATGTCATATGCATTTCTCAGGGAGGAAAGCTGATTCCATGTCCAGGAGTCGAATGCGCTGCTGATGTGAAGACTCAGCACATCAAAAGCGATAAGCAAAGCAATGGTCGGATACAGCCACCGTGGAGGGGTTAACCGTGCCGTCAATGCTGAACGGTCCTGCTTGATGCTATCCAACATGTGTTGTGCCGCTGAGGCATCCAATGAGTTGATTTGTGCGGTGACTTGTGATTGTGGAATGGGCTGAGTCATGACAAGTTCCTTTTTCTTGATAATCATCGTCGCATCGACATTGATGGCGATATTCATCATCAGGATGTTTTCCTTATAGGAAAGTATAAGTCTTTCCTATAAGGAAAACAAAACCAGACGCTCAGCTTATGTTGCAAGGTGTTTCAGGATTATGTCGACAAAGAGTGAGTTTGCTCTGGGCGAGTTGCCAAGGATTTACGCATTGTTCGTCTACAATGAAACTTACCCAAGCGGTGATGATGCCGTTTGGACCACACATAGCGGGCAACACCGCTTGAGTCATTAGGAGGTCAACATGGAAATCGTCGTTACCGGACGTCACACGCAGATCAAGCAAAGGTTCCGTGATGTTGTTGAGTCCAAGATGAATCGTGTGACCGCTATCGCCCCGGATGCTCAGCGTGCACAGATTGTGCTGACTCATGAGGGCAACCCGCGTCAGGCTGATACCGCCAAGCGCGTGGAGATCACTGTTATCGCAGGCCGTACCGTGGTGCGTGCTGAAGCGTCCAGCACGGATGAGTTCAGCGCACTGGATATGGCACTCGACAAGCTGACGCTTCGCCTTCGCCGTACTCGCGATCGTCGCAAGGATCATCGCCGTGGCTACACCAACCCGGTGCCGGTCGATTTGGGTGTCGCAGCTCCGGAGCCTGAGGTCGAGGAGGCTGAGGAAGAGCCGAACAACAGCCCGGCCGCTGCAGTTGCTTCCGATCTTGGTCCTGGCGAGTCCGTGGAAGTCCAGGTTGGTGATACGCCGATTGTCATCCGCCGTAAGTTGCACATCGCCGAGCCGATGAGCATCGATGAGGCTCTGTATGAGATGGAACTCATCGGGCATGACTTCTTCCTGTTCGTCAACAAGGAAACCGGTCGTCCGTCCGTGGTCTACCATCGTCACGGTTGGAGCTACGGTGTTTTCGAAATTGACACTCCGGAGAACGTCAAGAAGGACTGACTCCCGCTGTAAAGCAATAATCGAATAGCTGATAGGCCGCTTCCCCGAATAGGGAAGCGGCTTTTTCGTAATTTGGCCGAAAAAATCGCGCAAGCTAGAGGACAGGCGGTATTCTGATACGCGGAACCACCGAAATCAATCAAGGGAGAACTAGTGGTCGATATTGTTGACAAAGCCCTACGTATGGGCGAAGGTCGCCAGATCAAGAAGCTTGAGAATGTCGCCAAGGCAGTGAACGCTCTGGAAGACGAGATTTCCGCCCTGTCCGACGAGGACCTCAAGGCCCAGACCCCGAAGTTCAAGCAGCAGCTGGATAACGGCAAGAGTTTGGACGAGATTATGCCGGAAGCCTTCGCCACCGTGCGTGAAGTCTCCAAGCGCACCCTTGGCCAGCGCCACTTCGATGTGCAGCTTATGGGTGGCGCCGCTCTGCACTGGGGCAATATCGCCGAAATGAAGACCGGTGAAGGTAAGACCCTTGTGGCCACCCTGCCGAGCTACCTCAACGCCCTCGAGGGCAAGGGCGTGCATGTGGTCACCGTCAACGACTATCTGGCCAGCTACCAGAGCGAGCTGATGGGTCGTATCTACCGCTTCCTCGGCATGAACGTCGGCTGCATCATCACCGAGCAGAAGCCGCCGGAGCGCCGCAAGCAGTACAACGCCGACATCACCTACGGCACCAACAACGAATTCGGCTTTGATTATCTGCGCGACAACATGGCTTGGGAGAAGGCCGACCTGGTGCAGCGCGGTCACCACTATGCCATCGTCGATGAGGTCGACTCCATCCTGATCGATGAGGCCCGTACCCCGCTGATCATCTCCGGTCCGGCAGAAGGCGACGTGACCCGTTGGTACCGTCAGTTCGCCAAGCTGGTGCTGAAGCTCACCCGCGACGAGGATTATGATGTCGACGAGAAGAAGAAGGTCGTCGGCATTCTTGACCCAGGCATCACCAAGGTTGAGGACTTCCTCGGCATCGATAACCTGTACGAGCCGGCCAACACTGCTCTGATCGGCTACCTGAACAACGCCATCAAGGCCAAGGAACTGTTCATCAGGGATAAGGATTACGTCGTCACCCAGGGCGAAGTTCTCATCGTCGACGAGCACACCGGCCGTATTCTGCCGGGCCGCCGCTACAACGAGGGCCTGCATCAGGCCATCGAAGCCAAGGAAGGTGTGGAAGTCAAGGCCGAAAACCAGACCTTCGCCACCATCACCCTGCAGAACTACTTCCGTATGTACGACAAGCTCGCAGGCATGACCGGTACCGCAGAAACCGAGGCCGCCGAGTTCATGAACACCTACAAGCTGGGCGTGCTGCCGATTCCGACCAACAAGCCAATGATTCGTAAGGATCAGGACGACCTCATCTTCCGCACCAAGAAGGAAAAGCTCGCCGCCATCGTCAAGGACGTTGCCAAGCGTCACGCTTCCGGCCAGCCGGTGTTGCTCGGTACCGCTTCCGTGGAAAGCTCCGAAGTGGTCTCCACCCTGCTTGACGTCGCCAAGATTCCTCATCAGGTGCTCAATGCTAAGCAGCATGAGAAGGAAGCCGCGGTCGTGGCCGTGGCAGGCCGCAAGGGCGCTGTGACCGTGGCCACCAACATGGCAGGCCGTGGTACCGATATCATGCTCGGCGGCAACGTCGAATTCCTTGCCGATGCCAAGCTCAAGTCTGAAGGCTACTCGCCGGAAGACACTCCGGAAGAGTACGAGAAGCGTTGGCCGGGCACCTTGAACGAAATCAAGGCTCAGGTCAAGGACGAGCATGAGGAAGTCAAGAAGCTTGGTGGCCTGTACGTGCTTGGCACCGAGCGCCACGAATCCCGCCGTATCGACAACCAGCTGCGTGGCCGTTCCGGCCGTCAGGGCGATCCGGGTGAATCCCGCTTCTACCTGTCCCTTGAAGACGACCTGATGCGTCTGTTCAACACCCAGCTTGTGGCACAGGTCATGGCCAAGGGCATGGAGGAAGGCCAGCCAATCGAATCCAAGTCCGTGACCAAGGGCGTGCGCACCGCACAGAAGGCCGTGGAATCCCGCAACTACGAGATTCGTAAGAACGTGCTGAAGTACGACGACGTGATGAACAAGCAGCGTACTGTCATCTACTCCGAGCGTCAGGCCGTGCTGAAGGGCGAAGACATTCACGAGGATGTTGAGCGTTTCATTGCCGATACCGTTGAGTCCTACGTCAAGGGTGCTGAAAAGGGTTCCGACAAGCCCAAGGATTGGGATTGGGAAGGCCTGTTCAAGGCGCTCAACACCGTGGTGCCCACCAAGGTAACTGTTGAAGAAGCCAAGGAAGCTGCCGGTAAGCTCAAGGGTGAAAAGGCCGTTGAAGCCGTGCGCGACCTGATCGTTGAGGACGCCAAGGAAAAGTACAGCGAGCTGGAGAAGACCATTGGCGAGAGCGGTCTGCGTGACCTCGAGCGCCGCGTTGTGCTTGCTGTGCTCGACCGCAAGTGGCGTGAACACCTCTACGAGATGGATTACCTGAAGGACGGCATCGGTCTGCGTGGCATGGGTCAGCGTGATCCGCTGGTCGAATATCAGCGTGAAGGCTACCAGATGTACAACTCCATGATCGAAGCCATCAAGGAGGAATCTGTCCAGCTGCTGTTCCACATCGACGTCAAGCAGGTTGCCGCCACCCAGGATGACAACACCACCGATGATGAGGATGCCGCTGTGGCCGCCGCTGAAGGTGCAACCGGTGTGACCGCAAGCTCCGATGGTGCTGATTCCGCCGCAACCGTGGCTGCCGGTCCGGATGAGGATGGCGAGAGCGAAGAGGAAGCCGCCGAAGGCGAAACCGAGGAAGAATCTGAAGAGGATTCCGAGGAGAAGCAGGCCATCGCTGATTCCGCCGCTGCATCTGCTGCCGGCGACGCCACGCTGCCGGTGGCGGGTCCGGCTCCGATTAGCCACGCTGAGGGCAAGGTTCCGGCTGCCAAGCGTCCGAAGAGCGACGAACTGAAGACCCCGTGGGCCGACGGTCGCACCTTCCCGGGCACTGGCAAGAACGCTCCGTGCCCGTGCGGTTCCGGTCGCAAGTACAAGATGTGCCACGGCCAGAATGAGCAGTGATCTGCTGAGCTCTACAGCGCAGTAAGACAGAAGACTGAGGGGAGTTCTCGCATAATGCAAGGCTCCCCTCAGTCAGTTTTGCTGGTAGCTCCCCAGCTAGTAATGAGTGATTACTTCACTGCGAAGCCTTGGGAGACCGCATAGATTTTCAAGCGTCGTTCCCATTCATCAAACAGATCCTGACTGCGGCCTCCCGGCTTCAAAGCTGGAACAATCAGACGGGCGAATTCTGCATCAAGTTGACTATAGAACGGCAGATTCTCCCAATCCCTGTTAACTCGTGCGGCCGATTTGGCATAGACGTCATAAATCGGCTGATCGAAATACGGATCGATGGTGCCGCGGCGAGTCAAATCTTCTACATATCCGGCTGCTGCGGATACGCCACCAGGCGCGCGCAATTCCACCGAAACTGGATCGAGCTGGAACCATTTCAGGAATGTCATTGCGGCACTCAGTCGTTTGGGGGACAATCCGGCACTGATGGCCAACGTTGAGCCGCCGATTTCAGCAGTGGCCACTTGGCTCGGATCGGCGAATGCGGGCGGTAGCGTAACTTTCCACAACCCCTGATCAGCTGGATATGACATCGAAAGAATCTTGCCAAGCCAATTCGCATACGTCACTGTTAAATACGTGCCGGATTTGGCGCGCATGTACCGGTTATCCCACATGGGTTCAGTGTTCAGCACCCCATCGTCAATACACTGTTGAATGAATGTGGCTACGTTGCGTACCAAATCATTGCGCATATGGAAAACAATCGTCGAATCATTCTCCACTGTCCAAGGTCTCACTCTTGCCGAGCGGAAGAATGAAAGATAGTGCTGCACGTCGGTGGTATCAAGCACACCCATATATCGGTTGGGATTTCGTTTATGCAATGTCACGCCGGTCTCGTAGAAAGCATCCCAGGTATCCGGTACTTCGAGCTGATAATGATCGAACAAATCGGCTCGGTAGAACATGGCAGTTTGTGATTGATCACCTGGAACACTGTAGAGTTTGCCAGCATAATGAGCCGACTGCCATGCCGCTCGATCTACTTTGGGCCCAAGCTCCTGTTCAATTGCCTCGCTTGACAAATCTTGCAATGCGCCGGAAGCTGCCAGCTGGGGGAGAGCGGTTCGTTCGACATTGATAATGTCCGGTACTGAACGGTGATTGATGACTCGTTCCCAGTACAGCGATAACGTATTCTCCTGTGTGCGCCCCTCAATCGGATCGATGATGATATGCGGGTGCGTGCGCATGAATTCATTGATGCGAGGCATGGTTTCGTTGAACGCGTTAGACAACATGGTGAGCACGATGGTGTCGCTTGCACGCCTGATTTCCGCATATGGACCCAGTTTCATCGTTGAGCGTTTATGCGGATTCAGCGAATCGCGCTTCACAAACTCGGCGGTTAACGTGATTGGCTCAGGACGAATTCCTTCAGGGTTGCGAATAGCATTGACCAATGCATCTGCTGCGCGTTCGGCCAATTGCTCGCTCTTCATGTCAATGGTGCTCAGTGTGGGTGTGAGTAGTGAAGACATCTGCGTGTTGTCGAACCCGATTACCGACACATCCTCTGGAATCCGTAGACCGTTGCGGCGTGCTGCGGTGATAAAACCTGCCGCAAGTTCATCATTGAAGGCGAGTACAGCATCTGTGGGACGAACGAGATACTGCTCCACTGCGGCCTTGCCGCCGGCAACGCTCGGTTCGCATTCGCGCACCACGCGATAGGTCATGTCATAACGGAAGGCTGCAGATCGGATATACCGACGTCGGTATTCGTTCGACCATGAACTGGCAGGACCTGCCAAATAGGTTATGGATGAGTGCCCGCTTTCCTTAAGCGCGTGCACCGCGTCATCGATGGCTCGTGCCATGTCCACAACAACACTGTTTAAACCTGGGGCAGTGCGATTCAACACGATGACCGGTCGAACCAACATAATACGGCGAATATCGGGTTCGCTTAAACGGGAGGACAGCAAGGCTACGCCATCTACGTTGCGCATCACATATGACATGGCCTTGCGCTCAACCGACGGTTTCTGATCGGTGTCCAACGTGATCAGACCGTAGCCTTTGGTCTCCAAGCGTCGCTGCATTGCATTGACAGTGATGGCATAGAGCGGATTCGTCAGTGTCGGCACGATAGCCGCGATCATGCCAGTGGAGGGGAGCGATTCGCCGGTCGCCTGTACGGATTGAGTGAGATAGCCAAGCTGCTCGGCTATACGACGAATACGGAATTCGGTTTTGGCAGCGACTCTACCTGGTTGTCCGAGTGCCCGAGACACGGTTGAGGGATTGACTCCGGCTTCTCGGGCGATGTCGTAAATCGTGGCTTTATGCTGTGCGCGTTCCATAGTTGGCTCCCCTCCAACAGGTATTGATGGGCAAACATCAATGTTTGGCAATATTATGGCAACCTTTGGCAACAAGCGCAACGAGCTTGCCAGAGTGGACGAATATAAAACATGTCAGCGATATGGACCGCGTGGAAGCGGACAGTATCGCAGGAAGCAACCAACAGACAAGTTCACCTGGAGGAACCATGTCTATTTCCATCACAGCCACCACGAAAGTGACTGGTGCGATGCCCTCCAAAGCCGTGGCATACGCGGTCGAGGACATCGAACGTGACTTGAAAGCCACGGTGCTGCCATCCGAACAGCAGGGTGCAAACATCGTGCTGGTCGAAGGACCGCATAATCCGGAAACCTATGAAGTGCGTGTGTCGGACGGCAATCTGGAAGTCCACGCCGGCGACGACTTCGGCTTCATCTACGGTCTGTATGCAGTCAGCCGTGAAGTGCTTGGCGTCAAGGATTTCTGGTTCTGGAACGATCAGCGTTTTGAGCCGGTTCCGAGCATCGAGATCGCCGACGATTTTGCGTTGACCAGCAAGCCGACCGCCGTCAAATACAAGGGCTTCTTCATCAATGATGAGGTGCTGCTGGAAGACTGGAAGTTCGATAATGATTCGGATAAGACCTGGCGTTTGGCCTTCGAAACGGTCTACCGTCTCGGCGGCAATATGGTTATCCCCGGCTCCGGCCAGCGTGGAGAGCCGCATTTGAAGCTTGCTCAGGACATGGGCTTCTATATCAACCAGCATCACGCATGCCCGCTCGGTGCTCGCATGTTCGCTGCTGCCTATCCGGGCGTGCAGCCCAAGTGGCCTGAGGAGGAGCATCGTTTTGAAGCTTTGTGGCGCGAAGCCATTGAAGCTCAGAAGGGCAAGCGCACCGTGTGGACCCTTGGTTTCCGAGGCCAGGGCGATCAGCCGTTCTGGAACTTCGACCCGCGTTACGCTACCGATGAGGCACGCGGCAAGCTGCTCTCCGAGATCATTCAGCGCCAATACGACATGGTGCAGGAAGCCGATCCGGGTGCCCAATGCGTGATCTATCTGTACGGCGAAGCTATGGAACTCTACCGTGCCGGAGTTCTGACTTACCCGAAGCAGGTGGCCAAGATTTGGGCCGACAACGGTTTCGGCCGCATGGTCTCCCGCCGTCAGGAGAACAACAATCCGCGCGTGCCTGCCATGCCCACCAACGATGGCGACAACGGTATCTACTATCACGCCAGCTTCTACGATCTGCAGGCCGCCAACCATACCACCGATATCACCAACGATCCGCGACTTGTAGCCAAGGAACTGGAAGACGTGATTGACAACGGTGGCGACGATGTGTGGATTGTCAACGCATCCAACATCAAGCCGCACGTCTACTTCCTCAACTTCATCGCAGCCATTTGGCGTGAAGGCAAGATCAACTTCGAGAAGGTGGCCAAGCAGTACATTGCCGACTACTACGGCGAAGAGAACGTGGATGCTGTCTTCAACCTGTATGAGGAGTATTGGAAGGCAGCCGTGCAGTACGGTCCGAACTGGGACGATCATGCCGGCGAACAGTACTTCAACCATGTACCGCGCATGCTCATTACCCAATGGCTACGCGACAAGCAGGCTCCTGCACAGGATTTGCGCTGGATGCACGACGGCAAGAATCTCAAGGAACAGATCGACTTCTATCGCGATTTGATTGCCCCAGCTGTTGACCGCTACGCCGACCTGGCCGACAAAGTGGAGCTAGCCGCTATTTCCGCCGAACTGCGCGGTGAGGAAGATGCAGCCGAATTGATTCGCGATTCCATCGGCGTGGAAGTCGGCATCTACGAACATTCCGTGGCCGCCTCCGTACACGTATGCGACGCTTTGCTCGCAGGATACGACGAAGACTGGCAGCACGCGTTCTATGACGCCGGACTTGCCGCCGAGGAATTCACCGCCGGCGACCATGCGATGCGCGACCGCGAACACGGCAAATGGGAAGGCTTCTGGCGCAACGACTGCCTGACCGACATCAAGCAATCCGCTTGGGTGTGTGAGCAGCTCATGGGCTACTTGCGCTGCGTAGGCGATGGCCCACACTACTTCCAGTGGCTGCGTGACTTCATGTACCCGGCTTGGGAGAAGGATGTGTTCGTGATTATGAACATGGAAAACCACCCAACCGACCGTGAGATCTTCGCCGCCATGAAGGCCAAGTGGGGCAAGTAATCCTCATAATTCGTAACAGTCAATGAACGATTATCGGCCCGGCAATGTTGGGCCGGACAAAGAAAGGAATGCTGCAATGACACAGCAGGCAGCAGCTCCTGAGGCTAAGGCGCCTCAAGGACGCAAAATCAAGCTCATCAACGCAATCGGATACGCGTTCGGTGATTTCTACGGTGGTGGCTTCGGCCAGATCGCCACGTACCTAACCCTCTTCTGGACCACATTCGCTGGACTCAAGGTGGCCCAGGCCGGTTCCATCGTCGGCATCGCCACCATGCTCGCCGCATTCTCCGCACTGGTGTTCGGCACTCTGTCCGACAACCTGTACAAGTACAAGATCGGTCGTAAATTCGGCCGCCGTCGTTTCCTGATTCTGCTTGGCGTGCCGACCCTGCTCGTCACTATTCTGATGTTCGTGCCGGGACTGCCGGTGTGGGCCTACTTCGTGGTGTACGCACTGTGGATCATCGCCAACCAGCTGATTATGACCCCGTACTCGGTGCTGCCGAACGAAATGACCACCGACTTCAACGGCCGCACTATGCTCTCCACCACGCGTATGCTGTTCTCCGGCATCTCCACCGCCGTGATTCCGCTGGGCATGGCCGCCTTCCTGAAGGCTTTGGGAGATAAGCAAAGCTCTTCCTACACCATTTCGATGGGCTTCTTCATCGTACTGTTTGCCGTGTTCGTGTTCATCGCCTACAAGTCCACTTGGGAGCTCACTCCTGAAGAGGCAGGATTTGACGAGGCCGCTATCGAGGCGGAAAAGAAAGAGCCGTTCAACTTCGGCAAGTGGCTCAAGGGCGTGGCTGATATCTTCGTCGGTTACTTCTCCACTCTGCGCAACAAGACCTTCCGCAAGCACATCCTCATCTACCTGCTCGGCCAGTCCTTCCTGGACATCTTCGGCCAGGTGTGGCTGTTCTTCGTGCTTTACAACCTCAACAAGCCGGTCGCATTCGGTTCCGCCCTGCTCGGCATGGCATTGATTGGTGAGCCGCTCAAGCCAGTGTTCGGCTGGATCTTCGCCAAGCTCGGCCCGCGCAAGATGTTCTCCCTGAACTTCGCCGGCGCCATCCTGGGCCTCTTGGGCCTGTGGGGTCTGTGGCAGACCGCATCCCAGAACAACACCACCGCATGGAACGTGGCACTGTACGTAGTTATGATCTGGTGGCTGATCTTCCGCGCCATGACCTGGTTCATCCCGTGGAACGTGTTCCCGTTCATCCCGGATGTCGACATGATCATGGCAGGCGAGAACCGCGGTGGCCTCTACATCGGCTTCCAGCAGTTCGCCCGCAAGATCACCGCAGGCCTGTCCGCAATGGCTTGGGGCTGGTTCCTTGGTGCCAACGGCTTCGTGGAAGAAGCGTTCAAGGCTGGCAAGCCGCAGCCTGAGCAGGCCGTGAACGCCATCGGCACTGTGCTGGTCTGGTGGATCATCGCTGGTCTCGCCGTCGCCTGGATCATCTCCTTCACGATGAAGCTCGACAAGAACACCGACGCCGTGCTGCTGAAGGAAATCGACCGACTGAAGGCAGGCGGCAAGAAGGCCGACGTCGATCCCGCAACCAAGAAGGTCGTCGAACAGCTCACCGGCATCAAGTACGAGCAGTGCTGGCCGCAAACCACCGAGTGATGTGGCAGGATTGACTGCTTGATACTGAATAATCAGCCAATCGCAAAATAGCTGATGAACGCACTGGCTCCCCTTCCCTGAGGGGGAGCCTTTTGCGTCATATTTTGCAATATGGAAGTTTGCGTCTCGAGAAACGTGCGGCCATTACAATGAGCCGCGTTACTAGCTATCGGGCGCTAATGTGCGTCAAGGAGGAACAATGGCAGAGATCACATGGAAGTCGATTCTCACCAAGCTGGTCGGGGGAGACCACCTGAGCGCCGAGGAATCCGAGTGGTTCGTTGATGATCTGATGAAGGGCAATGCGAATCCCGCAGCAGTGGGTGCGGCGCTCGCCATGCAGCAGCAGCTGGGCCTGACCGCTGAAGAAGTGTCGGGTGCAGCCAAGGCTATGGTGTCTCATGCTGTGCCGCTGAATGTTTCCGGCGAGACCACGGATATCGTGGGCACTGGTGGCGACGGCTTCGCCACGGTGAATCTTTCCACGATGGGCGCGGTGGTTGCTGCCGCAGCCGGTGTGAAGATCGTCAAGCATGGTAACCGCGCCGCATCCTCGAAGTGCGGTGCCGCCGATGTGCTGGAAGCTCTGGGTTTGCCGCTCGATTTGAAGCCGGAAGCTGTGGGTGAGGTCGGTGACGAAGTGGGCATCACGTTCGCCTTCGCCCGTACCTTCCACCCGGCAATGCGTTTTGTGGGCCCGGTTCGCGCGGCCCTCGGCATCCCGTGCGTGTTCAACGTGCTGGGACCGTTGACCAACCCGGCTAAGCCGGCACATGTGGCCATCGGTTGCGCCAACCGTGTCATGAGCCCAATCATGGCAGGCGCTTATGCGGCGGCCGGTCAGTCCGGCATGGTCTACACCTCGCATGAGGGCATGGATGAGCTCGCTCCCACCGGTCCGGTCTCCGTCTGGGAGATTCGCGACGGCAAGGTTACCGAAACCGACTTCGACCCGACCGTTGATCTCGGCCTCGCCAAGATCGATGTCGCCGACCTGAAGGGCGGCGAACCTGAAGTCAATGCTGCCGCATTCCGCGATTTCCTGGCCGGAAAGGATGTGCCGTCCCGCTCCACTGCATTGCTCAACGCCGCCTCCGCCATCGTGGCTGACGGGCACCTGGTGGGTGATGGTTCGCTGGCTGAGCGCTTCGCTGAAGCCTACAAGATTGCCGAGGATGCTGTCGATTCCGGCAAGGCCGAAGCGCTGCTGAACAAGTGGATTGAGACCGCCAAGTCCAAGGCCTGATTGCATAGCGGTCAAGATGTACGGCCAATCATCATTGGTTATCGAGCTCCCCTCATGCGAGGGGAGCTTTTTTATATCTCGATATTGATGCAATCATTTTGGCAACAATGGCAACAATTAGGATGAATGGGAACGCAAACGTTATCCTTAAACCATATCCGGCCGATGACGGCGTGGAATCATGGGAGGAACATCGTGAGTTCGTTTTCGGAATTCGGGTCGCTGGTCAAAAACCGGCATAAGCCGAAAGACAAACCGACTGACACGAAAGTGGCATTGGGTTTTCTGGCACCTTGGTTGATTGGCGCGTTGTTCCTAAGCCTGATTCCTATGGTGTATTCGTTGGTGATTTCTTTCACCAAATACAACATGATTAAACCGCCTCAATTTGTCGGTCTGATGAACTATCGGCATATGCTCGCCGACCCCAGATTCATCAATTCACTTACTGTCACGTTGATTTACGTGGTTATCTCTGTACCGTTGCAGCTTGTTGCCGCTCTCGCCTTGGCTGTACTGCTGGACCGAGGCATGCGCGGACTTGCCTTCTACCGTTCGGCGTTCTACCTGCCTTCGATGTTGGGCGGCTCGGTGGCCGTGGCGGTGCTGTGGAAGATGGTCTTCGGCTCAGACGGCCTGTTCAATGCATTGTTGGGATTGCTTGGTATTGATACATCAATGTCGTGGATAGCCAACCCTGATACCGCCAACTGGACGCTCATCGCCTTACACGTATGGCAGTTTGGCTCGCCGATGGTCATCTTCCTTGCCGGTCTGCGTCAGATACCGCGCGAGCTTTACGAGGCAGCCAGCGTGGATGGTGCCGGCAAATGGCGCCAATTCCGATCTATCACCTTGCCGATGCTCAGTCCGATTATCTTCTTCAATCTGGTGATGAGCGTGATCAACTCGTTCCAGACCTTCACGCAAGCGTATGTGGTTTCCGGCGGCACTGGTGGACCATCTGACTCCACACTGTTCTACACGCTGTACCTATATCAGCAAGGTTTCGCCTCATTGCGTATGGGATACGCGTCCGCGTTGGCTTGGATCATGGTGCTGATCGTGGCCGCGCTTACTGGAATCAATTTCGCTCTTTCGAAGTTCTGGGTGCATTACGATGACTGACGTTGCAACGATGAATGCCATGCTGAATCCTCCTCAATCCATCAAGGAGACCACTATGCGTGAGATGCGTGAACGGATGCGGCAACAAGCGTATGCCGAACTTGGTTCCGGTGCGGGGATGCAGCCCCATCGCGGCCGTAGTATTGCGCGCGTAGTGGGTTCTGTTGCCAAGCAGATTCTGATACTGTTGCTCGCAATCCTGATGCTGTATCCGATTCTGTGGATGATTGCAAGCTCTCTGCGCCCGCAAAGTGAGATATTCACCAATATGGGGTTGCTGGTCACCAAACCAGTCTGGGAAAACTATGTTGCCGGATGGAATGCATTGAGCTACCCGTTCGGTCGGTACATTCTCAACTCGCTGATTATCGTGGTATTTGCCATCATCGGCAACATCCTCACCTGTTCGATGGCTGCCTACGCATTCGCCCGTTTGAACTTCCGATTCCGCGGCATGCTGTTCGGATTCATGCTTCTGATGCTCATGATTCCGATTCATGTGATTGTGATTCCTCAGTACATCATGTGGAATTCGCTGCACCTGATCAACACCTTTGTGCCGTTAATCGTGCCGAAGTTCTTGGCTATGGATGGGTTCTTCACCTTCCTCTTCTACCAGTTCCTGCGCGGACTGCCGCATGATTTGGATGAAGCCGCCAAAATCGACGGTGCCGGTCATATTCGTATCTTTTTCCAGATTTTGCTGCCGTTAATGAAGCCCGCCATCGGCACTTGCGCGGTATTCACATTCATCTGGACATGGAACGACTTCTTCAGCCAGCTGTTGTACTTGACCAAACCGGATATGTACACCGTGCCGATCGCATTGCGTACATTCATCGACTCACAATCCCAATCCAGCTATGGACCGATGTTTGCCATGAGTGTGGTTTCGTTGATTCCGCTGTTCTTGGTATTTACATTCGGCCAAAAGTATCTCGTTCAGGGAATTGCCACGACGGGAGGCAAGTGATGAATCGTGTGTGGAAGAAAGTAATGGCAGCTGGATTGGCTACGGTGACGTTGTGCAGTGCCGCTGCGTGCGGTAGCTCAGTTGGCGCTTCTGATGTGCCGGTGGTACCGGCTGATGGCGATGTGACGATTCGTCTCAACTGGTGGGGTGGCGACGCCCGCATCAAAGCCACCGAGCAAGCGGTTAAGGGTTTCGAAGCCGAGCATCCGAATATCCATGTCGATATGGAATACTCGGATTGGACCGGCTACTGGGACAAGCTCGCCGTGCAATCCGCAGGTGGTAACGCGCCGGATGTGATGCAGATGGACGAGCTGTATCTCGCTTTTTACGGTTCTATGGGCTCACTGCTCGATTTGAACAAGGCTTCTCAATATTTGGATTTGAGCACGATGGATGCGTCGCTTAAATCGATGGGGCAAGTCGAAGGCGAGCAGGTGGCGGCTCCAGCCACAACCGCACAATACGGTGTCATCGTCAACAACGATGTGCTAGATTCTCTGGGCCTTACACTACCGGATACCGACCAATGGACATGGAATGATTTTGAAAAATTCGCTCAACAGGTAACTGAACGTTCAGCCGGGCAATACATCGGATCGATTGCTCCAAACAATGGATACGGCTTGCAATTATGGGCACGTCAGCGTGGTGAGAGCCTGTTTAAGGGCAATGCCATTACCATCTCGCCGAAAACGCTGGCATCATTTCTGCAATTGCCTGCTGATTGGGCGAAGAATGGTATTGAAGGCAATGCTGAACGTTGGAGTGAGAACACGGCAGCCAGCTTGAATGATACGGATTTTGGCAAAGGCAAGCAAGCCATGATGATTACGCAGGCAACGATGATTACACCATACGCTGAGGCTGCGGGTACACAGAACATGACGGTGGTGCCTATGCCTCAGGTGACTCCCGGGGCAAAGACCATGTACTTGAAGCCCGGCATGTATTGGGCCATTTCCTCCGGCTCGCAGCATCCCGCCGAGGCGGCCATGTTGATTGATTATCTGATCAATAACAAGCAAGCAGGTGCGGTCCTCGGCACCGAGCGCGGTATACCGGCGAACAACGATATTCGTAAGATGCTTGCCGGCAGTGCCTCGGGTACTGACAAATCAGCACTGAATTTTGTGGACGATATTCAAGCCACCATCGGCAAGGCTCCGGCAATCACGCCAAACGGTGCATCCGAATTGGACAAGACCATCGTGCGCTATCAACAGGATGTGGTCTTTGGCAAACGTAAACCACTGGAAGCTGCCAAGTCGATGATCGCCGAGCTTCAGGAATCCATCGATTTTGCCTCATAAACCGATATTCCTCGATCAGCCTCAACTAGACTGTAGGTTTTTCAACACTGACTGTAGGATTTCTGACACTGACTGTAGGATTTCCAACGGAAAACGTTCAAAAACCTACAGTCAGTGTTGAAAAACCTACAGTCAGGATATGTCAAAAGAGAATGGTGCTTGAGCGTGAACCTGCCGAGGCTACACGCGTGCGCCGTCGTCGAAATAGCCGCCTTTGTCTCCGGGACGGTTTTTGCGAGTGAGCGCTTTGTACATGAGATTGCCAAGGCCGATGATTGTGCATACGCCAAACGCAATGTTCAGTATGGTGCTGAGCACTGGAATGCTGTATAGCGCGGGCACGAGAATCATCACCAAGATGCCAACCACGCCGATAACCAGCAGAGCCACCGATAATACGGTCGAAGCGTGAGCCGGCCCCAAATCCGGGTTCGGAGGGGTGAAACCGCCATCATCGTAACGGTCCATCACATCATCGGTATCAAGCCAACTCGAGCCGGTGAAATCGCGCGGGCCTCGGCTCTGCTGTGAACGCTCGTGAAATGGGCGAACGCCATCAGTGAAAGCGCCAGCATCCAAATCGTCCACGGAAAGCAGTGCCTCCTTCTCCCGCTTCTTGGCCTGCTTCTCGAATTTCTTGGCTTGCCGAGAAGACGCCACATCATTGAGATCGGCCTTATGCTCGGCTTCGAATGCCGCCCAAGCGGCATCGAGATCATCATGCTTTGCGCCATCATCCGGCGTGGGCGTTGTCGGCTCGTCAGCTGCGTTGGTATTGTTGAGGTCAGTCATATACACCACTCTAATCTGATGCCCCAAACCGCGCAGGGAGGGAAACGCCAAGTGCTGTACTGGTTCTTCGTTAAAGTTTTTGGTCCTATTGCTCGTCATCGTCTCGGCCCCACCGTTTCCGGCTTGAACAATGTGCCGCGCTCCGGTGGCGCCATTATTGCAGCAAACCATCTCGCTGTGATTGATGATGCGCTGATTCCTATCACCTGCCCTCGTATGGTGCATTTCATGGGCAAAGCCGAATACTTTGAGGGTAAGGGACTGAAGGGCAAGTTCAAGAAGTGGTGGTTCACTTCCGTGGGCGTGTTCCCTGTGGATCGTTCCGGTGGCAACAAGTCGCTTGGTGCACTCGAGCATGCGCGTGAGATCATTGAAGATGGCCACCTATTTGGCATTCACATCGAGGGAACTCGTAGCCCGGACGGACGCATGTACAAGGGGCACACCGGTGTGGCGCGCCTCGCTTTGGAAACCGGTTGCCCGATTGTGCCGGTGGCACTGATTGGTTCGGATTTGCTGCAGCCGATTGGTACTTCGATTCCGAAGAAAGGCAAGACCCAGGTCAAATATGGTAAGCCGATTGAGGTTTCCAAGAAGTCTGCTGATGAAATCACCCACGCTGAACTTCGCGAGTTGACTGATCGTGTGTCTGCCGCCATTCAGGCCATGAGCGGTCAGGAATACGTGGACGAATACGCTCAGAAGGTCAAGGCCGAAATGAAGGCTGCTAAGGAAGCAAAGGAAACTGCGGCAACTGAGTAAATCGTCAGCCTTCACCAAGGGTCACGAATAAACCGCTAATACTAATAATGGCTCCCTCGCCATCGTGAGGGAGCCATTATTAGTATTCACAGCATTATCTGCCGCAAAAACTATATATTGTCGAGTCACACCACGGTCAGTGTGATAACGGTTGGGGTACCGTTTTCGTCACGCAGTCGCACGGTTTCGCCAGCCTTGGGGCTTTGGATACGAACTTCATGCGTCAAATCGCCAAGAGGCGCAGACTTCTTCACCGTGAACCCGAGCTTCTCCAATTGCTTGGCAGCATCGTCATAGGTCATGCCTACCACATTGGGCAAAACAGTGGTTTCCGGTCCTTTGGAAATCACCACATCAACACTATCGCCCCATTTGAGCTGCGTTCCAGCCTTCTGCGAAGATGAAATCACAGTGCCGGAAGCAATTTTATCGTCAAATTCCTCAGTGATATTCGCAGTGAGCTTCAGATCACTGAACGTTGAGAGCATCTCATCCTTGGTCTTACCGACAATATCGGGCATGCTGACCGGCATAGGACCTTTACTCAGCGTGATGGTCACCTCAGCATCATGCTTTACTGTAGTGCCGGGATCGGGGGAGATGGTTAATGCTGCGCCTTCCGGAACATCCATCGAATACTGATCGCCAGATTCATCATGGGTAATGTTGCTGAATCCCGCGTTCTTCAATGCGTTCAGTGGATCCTTGCCATTGGCTGAAGTCGGATCAAGAATATCGTCCGGCACAGTAACCATGTGTGCGCCCTTGGATACCACGATCTCAATCTGCTGATCGCTGCGCTTGCCCACATGGCTGTGCACAAATGCTTCAGTCTTATCGATGGTTGCTGAAATAATCTTGCCCTTATCGACGGTATCGCTGAACTGCTCCGAAGAGGTATACGGGATGCCGGCCGTTTTAAGCAAGCTCTCATAGGTAGACCAGTCCGCTCCGGAAAGCGAGCATTGGGTATCGTCAGTAGTGCAGGACACATCTTCAGGCTGTGGCACACTCCAGTAGCTGCCGGGGCCCACATACCACCACCAGCCAAAGCCTCCGCCCACGCATACGAGCACTATTGCTACGATGGCGGCGATAATCAGCGCAATCTTGCGATGTGATTTTTTCGTTGGATGGTCAGGGGAGGGTACTTCAGATGTGGACTCGCCAACCGCATGAATGGTGCCGGATGAATGCAGCGCCTGAGTGGGTTCGCCCGCCATTTGGGGCAACACCTGCGTCTCGCCGTCATCAGACGCACTGTTTTGACGCATCACGCGAGTTTGCCCGATGCCATTCGCATTGGAGGAAGAAGCTGCAGTGGAATCGAGTGCAGTGGTAGGGGCAATCGGAGCGGAAGCCGAAATGTTTCCAGCTGCTCCCGGCTGATTGATTGTTGCCGATGCCGGTGGCACTGGCGGCGCCAACGGTGCCGATTGCATGGCCGTAAGATGTTCCGCGGACTTACCGATGGCGCCCACCAATGCCGGTGCCGTGGCATCATTACGATTCGATCCAGCCGTTTCAGCATGGAAACGATATTGCCATGCCTCCAACGGCAGTTTCGCAGCCAATTGCCGCAATTCCGACGCGGCCTCAGTACCGTCTTTTGGTCGAGCTTCGACAGCACGCGCAGTCAAATGCGAGATGAATGCCGCCACCGTGGGGTCGATGCCGGAGCAAACCGTGGCAATGGATGGCACATCCTCATGCACATGCTTGAAAACCAGGGTCACCGGATTATCGGAATCAAAAGGCACTTTGCCGGCGAGCATCTCCCAGGCCATGATGCCCACCGAATACAAGTCACCTTGCGGCGTGGCCAGATTGTTCTCAATCATTTCCGGCGCAAGATAGGCAGCCGTGCCCAGCAGCATGCCGGTCGAACTGAGAGTGGCCTGACTAGCGGCTTTGGCAAGACCGAAATCAGTAATCTGTACATGGCCGCGATCATTGAGCAGAATATTCTCCGGCTTGATGTCACGATGCACCACGCCGATACGATGCGCGGAAGCTAGACCATCCAGCGTTTCCGCGATGATGCGCAAGGTTTCCCTCACCGAGAACGTACCCTGCACATTCATCTCATGGCGCAGATTAATGCCATGCACATATTCCATGACCAGAAAATCAAGACCATTGAATTCGCCGGTATCATACACCTGAACGATATGCGGATTGGCGATGGCTGCAGCGGAATTAGCTTCGCGACGGAAACGCTCAACGAATTGGGCGCGATGAGGTCCCTGAGCCAGCTGCGTATGCATCACTTTGATGGCCACAGTGCGGCCCAGACGCTCATCGACCGCTTCATACACGGTAGCCATGCCACCTTCGGCGATATTGCGCACAATGCGGTAGCGTCCCTCAATCATCTGCGCGGGCTCGTTCTCACTCATGAAATCGTACGGTTCCTTTGACTACAGCTGAACATGGTTCAGTTTACATGGCACGGGCTACGCTACTGGGCGAGGCCGGCATGAAACAATGTGGCAGAACACTGCCGACTATCGCAAATCGATAGGAATGAACCGCGCGCATGCTTCGGTGAGACGGCGTTTGCCTGATTCATCCAGTGATTCATTGAGCTCAAGATCGGTGATGGCTGTCTGAGATTGCTTCCACAATGTGCTGATACGCTCGCGAGAACGATCAATGGCACCGGTCTTACCGAATAATTCGATGGCACGTTTCACTTGCTGCTCATCGCGGTGGGCAGCTTCGAACATATCGCGCAGTTCCTGCTGGTCGGATGCGTCTGCCGCGCTTAGCGCGTCTGCCAGCAGCACGGTGCGCTTGCCTTCGCGAATATCGCCGCCCACCGGTTTGCCGGTATTGCGGCTCGAACCAATGACGTCCAACAGATCGTCGGCAAGCTGGAACGCCAGTCCTAAGGGTTCGCCGACGGCAAGTGCTTGCTGCTGAGCTTTGGCGGGTTCGACTCCTGCGGCCAGCAGTGCGAATAGCAGTGGTGCAATAGTGGTGTAACTTGCGGTTTTCCAGCGGAATACGTTGAGTGAAGCGGCAGCCAATGCTTGAGGATCGCTTAACGGTGTCATTTCCACGCCGAGATCCAACACTTGGCCGATTTCCACCTCACGCTGCATCGTGAGGAATGATTCGATGATGGCATCGCCATTATTGAGATGCCGGGCCGCTCGTCGGGCGATTTCTATGCATGCCGTAGCCAGAATGTCGCCCAGCATCAGGCCAAGGCCGCGCCCAATGGAAGCGTTATGTACGGTGTGCTCCAATGCCCGGTGCGCGGAAGGTTTACCGCGGCGCAGATCGGATTCGTCGATGATGTCGTCATGCACCAATGCGGCTGTTTGAAACACCTCGATGGCGCAGGCCAAGTCAAGCATGGCGGTGTGCGCCGAGGAGCCAGTGTCATGATGGCTGGCGGTCAGCGCATCAAATGCGTCAAGACTCAGCAGTGCGCGCAGACGCTTGCCACCCTGGCTTGAAGCGACGGCCTGATCGATGACTTCGCTCATCACCGGTCGTAAAGCGTCGGCCACTCCTCCTGTAGCGGGTGCATCGGTCAGCTCCCGGACCAATTCGCAGATGCGTGGTTCGATGATAGTGAGGTCATTCATGGTTGTGCACATGCTTTATAACTTATCCACAGGTTGTGATGAACACAACAACGTTGGAAATATTGAGCTTTGAAGCTAGAACCACATACCTTGTTTTTCGCTCTGTTCTGCGCGCGTTTCATGCATAGTGGACCCACATCCATTCGAATCGAGGCCGGTTGCATGGCTCGAATTCATTTGTTTTGGTCAAGGAGGACAGAAACATGGCAAACAGCAGTAAAAAACATGCGCGGCGCAACGCCAATACGGCTGGCAAGCGTACGAATGATTCCCATCGTAAAGGCCGGCATAGCGGCAAGCAATATGAATCGCAGCCGATGCTGCCGCCAGAACCATTCGACATGGAAGACTTGGATATGTTGTCCAGCACTTTTCATGCTGATCGTCGTGAACGAGGCCCGCAACAAGCGGATGCGGATTGGGTGGGGGAGCCCTTGGACGAGTGGCTTGCTTCGCTGGACGAAGGCATCGCCGATCTGAATCCAGAAACTATGGCGGCGTTTGCCGTGGGAATGAATGAGGCACTCTCTATTCGCGATGCTCTGATTCTTTCGATAATCATTGACCGGGACGTATGTCCCAGAGCACAACTCATTGAATTTGCTTCAAAACCGCATAGCGCTCACGCCCAACGGCGGATGAGCCAATTGCTGACTGCAGCATTTGAAGATGAGAGCATCATGCCTGATGAAGATCGTTGCCGCACTGGTGTGGACATGCTGCTCAATATCGCCATGATTTCACCTATGCCGTACTGCATTCAGCCTTTGGCCGTTGCCGCCTACACGTTATGGTGGCTGGGAGATTCCAGCGCCGCGGCATTGGCGCTGCAATGCTTGATGCTGGATGAAGATTGTTCGCTAGCGGCGATGGTGTTTTCTGCAGCAGACCGCGGAGTATTTCCCGCATGGTGCGCGTGTAAGGTGCAGGAAATGGCTGTATAGCAGGGTTTCGCAATGAGAATTACGGGTGATGCGTGCGGTTTCGTAAGCGTGTATTGGTTGTGTTTGCAACACTGTTTTTG
Organism: Bifidobacterium imperatoris; assembly: GCF_002860405.1. Classification (GTDB taxonomy): domain Bacteria; phylum Actinomycetota; class Actinomycetes; order Actinomycetales; family Bifidobacteriaceae; genus Bifidobacterium; species Bifidobacterium imperatoris. The sequence continues at coordinate 91,672 of NZ_NMWV01000001.1, forward strand.
CGATAAATGGGAATAATCGTCCGCGGAAGGTGATTTACTCACATAGTTGACGATTTGCCCTTGCCAGAAGTGTGCCCATGTGGTATGTGAACTTCAGGCGAGAGATCAGAAGGAGCAGTTTTGGCCACGAAGGAAACGACGGCAACCAAGCAGACGGAAGACTCCAGCGAGGAGACCGAGACCAAGAAGAAGGCCAGCTCTACGACCACCGCACGCAAGACCTCCACGCGTAAACCTCGCGCCACGAAGTCGACCAAGGCAGCCGCAGGCGAAGCCGGCGAGAAGCCGGCGAAGAAGACTACGCGCCGCACCTCGGCCAAGAAGACCTCCGCCAAGAAGAGCGAGGATGAGGATCTTCTCAAGACCGAAGATGAGCAGAGCGACGATCTCGATGATGACGTGGTGGATGAAGACGACCTCGACGTTGATGATCTGGATGAGGACATCGATGACGTTGACACCGACGACTCTGATGATCTGGACGAGGACGACCTCGATGCCGACGATGTAGATGACGAAGACGATGAGGATGAGGACGCCAAGCCGAAGCTTCCGGAGAAGCCGAAGGAAAAGGGCGCCTACGTGGTGTCCGATACCGATGATAACGACGAGAACATCATCCCTGCAGGCAATCCGAAGCGTCGTGTGATCGCCGCGGGCGCCACCGCCGATCCGGTCAAGGATTACTTGAAGCAGATCGGTCGTGTGAGCCTGTTGAACGCCGAGCAGGAAGTGGACCTGTCCGAACGCATTGAGGCCGGTCTGTACGCCCAACATCTGCTTGATACCCAGTCCGATGGCATGGAGTTCAAGCGTAAGCGTGAGCTCAAGTGGGCCGCGGCCGACGGCAAGAAGGCCAAGGACCATCTGCTGGAAGCTAACCTGCGACTCGTGGTCTCGCTCGCCAAGCGTTACACGGGCCGTGGCATGCTGTTCCTCGATTTGATTCAGGAAGGCAACCTGGGCCTTATCCGCGCTGTGGAGAAGTTCGACTGGAAGAAGGGCTTCAAGTTCTCCACGTACGCTACATGGTGGATCCGTCAGGCCATCACCCGTGCTATGGCTGATCAGGCCCGTACCATTCGTGTGCCTGTGCACATGGTTGAAGTCATCAACAAGCTTTCCCGTGTGCAGCGCCAGATGCTGCAGGATTTGGGTCGTGAACCTACACCGGACGAGCTGGCTCGCGAGCTGGATATGCCGGTGGAGAAGGTGCAGGAAGTACAGAAGTACGGTCGTGAGCCGATTTCCCTGCACACTCCGCTTGGTGAGGATGGCGATTCCGAGTTCGGCGATCTGATTGAGGATACCGATGCCATCGCGCCGTCTGATGCCGTGGCCTTCTCCCTGCTGCAGGAACAGTTCAAGCAGGTGCTTGAAACCCTGTCTCCGCGTGAAGCCGGCGTGATTAAGATGCGTTACGGTCTTGAAGACGGCCAGCCCAAGACCCTGGATGATATCGGTCGTGTCTATGGCGTGACCCGTGAACGCATCCGCCAGATTGAGTCCAAGACCATGTCCAAGCTGCGTCACCCGTCTCGTTCTCAGACGCTGCGCGACTTCCTGGATCAATGATCGATCGCTTGGCTTCCCTCCACTCGAGGGAAGCCAAGATGGTATTAGAGAGAAATTAAGGATTTATGGCCACAGAAGATTATGGCGCGAAGGATCTTGCCGTCCTTGAAGGCCTTGACGCAGTGCGCAAGCGCCCAGGCATGTATATCGGCACCACCGACTCACAGGGTCTTATGCATTGCCTGTGGGAAATCATCGACAATTCCGTTGATGAGGCCTTGGCTGGATTCTGCACGGATATCACGGTGACGCTGCACTCCGATGGTTCGGTTGAAGTGGCGGACAACGGTCGAGGTATTCCTGTCGATAAGGAGCCGAAGACCGGCCTGTCCGGTGTGGAAGTAGTACTCACCAAGCTGCATGCCGGCGCCAAGTTCGGCAATTCCTCCTATAACGCGGTTGGCGGCCTGCATGGTGTGGGTTCCTCCGTGGTAAATGCGTTGAGCTCTCGACTAGACGTGGAAGTCGATCGTGACGGCAAAACCCATCACATGGCGTTCCATCAAGGCCATCCCGGCGTTTATACAGATGCCGACTCAGCCAACCCTTCGCCGGACTCTCCATTCAAGCGCACCCGTAAGAACCGGCCAACCGAGTTGGAAATCATTGGCAAGGTGAGTCCGAAGACCACTGGTACGCGAATCCGTTACTGGGCTGATCCGGAGATTTTCAACAAGACCGCCGAATTCTCTTACGAGCAGCTCGTGGACCGTGTGCGCCAGACCAGTTTCCTGGTTCCCGGTCTCAAAATCACCATTGTTGACGAAAATGTGCCTCAATCAGCTGCCGATTTAACGGCTTCCACGCAAGTGTCGGAATCTGCTGAACCATCTCCGTTGCCCGAAGACCAATCCATTGCGGCGGATGATGTCCATGAACTGCCGATTAACAATGGCAACAACGATAGCGAAGAGGACTTTTCGCTGAATACGTCCAGCGAGGTTGTAGATGGCGCGTTCGGTGAACAGCCGGCGCATCCGCGTGTGGTGGAATTCCGCCACACCGGTGGTGTCAAGGATTTCGTGGACTTCCTCTCCAAAGGTGAGCCAGTCTCTGACATTTGGCGTATTCAGGGTGAAGGCACCTACAAGGAAGAAACCCAAGCAGTGGGTGAGGGCGGCGAACTGCACGCTCAGGAAATCGAACGCACCTGCGGCATTGATATCGCTTTGCGTTGGGTGAACGGTTACGACACCACTATTCGTAGCTTCGTGAACATCGTGGAGACGCCGGGCGGCGGCACCCATGTGGATGGCTTCATGAACGGCATCACCAAGCAGATTCGCAAGGCTGTGGAAGACAACGCGCGCAAACTCAAGGTGAATCTTAAGGATTCCGCCATGAAGGTGGAGCGTGACGACATTCAGGCTGGTCTCGTGGCCGTGGTCACCGCCCGAGTGGCCGAACCGCAGTTCCAAGGCCAGACCAAGGATGTGCTCGGTACCGCGCAGGTCAAGCCAATCGTCACCAGACTCACGGATAAGCAGTTCGGCGAGATGATCACCGGTTCCAAGCGCGGATACAAGGAGCAGTCCGGCCGCGTGCTGGAGAAGATTGTGGGGGAGATGCATGCTCGCATCCAATCCCGCAAGGCCAAGGAAGTCACCCGTCGCAAAAATGCGTTGGAATCCGCTTCCATGCCGGCCAAACTTTCCGATTGCCAGCCCGGCAATGACGACATTGCCGAACTGTTCATCGTGGAGGGTGATTCCGCACTCGGTACCGCCAAGGCCGCGCGCAACGCCGGTTTCCAAGCACTGTTGCCGATTCGAGGCAAGATTTTGAACGTGCAGAAGGCGTCGATTACGCAGATGCTCTCCAACAAGGAGTGCGCGGCGATCATTCAGGTGGTCGGCGCCGGCTCAGGTCAGAGTTTCGACATCGAACAATCCCGCTACCACAAGATCATCATGATGACCGATGCTGATGTGGATGGCGCGCACATTCGCATCCTGCTGCTGACATTGTTCTACCGGTATATGCGCCCGCTGATCGAGCACGGATATGTGTATGCAGCCGTGCCGCCGCTGCACCGCATCGCATTGACCGGCTCGCATAAGGGCGAATACATCTACACGTATTCCGATGATGAGCTGGCCGGCAAACTCGCCGACTTGGATAAGCAGCACATCGGATACAACGATGACATTCAGCGCTACAAGGGTTTGGGTGAAATGGATGCCGACCAGTTGGCTGACACTACTATGGACCCGCGCACCCGCATGCTGCGCCGCATCCGTATGGAGGATGCCGCTCAGGCCTCCGAAATCTTCAGCCTGCTCATGGGCGATGATGTGCCGCCTCGCAAGCAGTTCATTGTGGACAATGCCGATGATTTCGACCGCTCCAAGATTGACACCTGATAGATCATCCTGACGCCTTTTAATTGCCCCCCTGCTGATCCAACATCATTTCGGTTCGACAGGGGGTTTATTGGAGTTGTTTGAAGAGCGATTACAGATCACTCACTATGGAAGTGCCCCAATGAATTCATATCGATATTCGGTATGCTTTGATGATGGCTCTCTGCAGCGCCGCAAAGGCGGGCTTTCTATCGGCGTGTTGATTACTTACCATTCGGTAAGCTAGATGACATCGTTGTCACGGACAGTGTTGTTTTTGATGGGTGGAGAGGTTGCAATTATGGCAAGTCTGCTGCTTGCGGTGATTTACATAGCATTTATCAGTCTTGGTCTTCCTGATGCATTGCTAGGTGCCGCTTGGCCAACAATGAGCCAGGATCTTGCCGTGCCGGTCTCATGGGCAGGTGGCATCTCGGCGGTGATTTCCATGTTCACCATCGTGTCCGCATTGCTTTCGGATCGTATGACTCTGAAATTCGGGGCAGGACGCGTCACCGCAGTATCCGTAGCGCTTACCGCAGCGGCTTTGGCTGGCTTCTCCATCGCGCCGAATTACTGGGTGCTGCTGCTGATTGCCGTACCCTATGGTCTCGGTGCAGGCGGCGTGGATGCCGCGCTGAACAACTACGTGGCCGTGCATTATGAAAGCCGACACATGAGCTGGCTACATTGCATGTGGGGAGTCGGCGCATCCATCGGCCCGTACATTATGGGCTTTGCGCTATCCCGCGGTCAGGGCTGGCCTTGGGGATATCGGTACATTGCCATCTTGCAGGTGGCGCTTACCGTGGTTCTGGTGCTGAGTTTGCCGTTGTGGAAATCACGCAAGCGCACCACCGCGGAAGAGCGAGCTGACGCCAGCACCGCTGCACCTGAAGGAGAGACTCGGAAGCCTCTGGGAGTGGCCGGAGTACTGGCCATTCGCGGAGCCAAGGAAATCCTCATCATGTTTTTCTGCTATTGCGCCATCGAGACCACAGCCGGCTTGTGGGCATCCAGCTACATGGTGCTGCACGGCGGTGTGGATAAGATCACCGCGGCAAGTTGGGCCAGCCTGTTCTATGTGGGCATCACTGTGGGGCGAGGATTGTCTGGATTCATCACCATGAAACTCTCCGATCCTGCGATGATTCGGCTGGGGCAGTCTCTGGTTCTGGCCGGCATCCTTGTTATGTTCGTGCCGCTGCCGCACCATCTGGGCATTGTGGTTGGTCTCGTGGTCGTCGGCCTCGGCTGCGCTCCGATTTATCCATGCGTTATCCATTCAACGCCTACGTACTTCGGTGAAGAAAACTCGCAGGCCATCGTTGGCGTGCAGATGGCATGTGCGTATATGGGCTCGTTGCTTATGCCTCCGGTGTTCGGCGTCATTGCTCAATACATCAGCATCTCGCTCTACCCGTGGTACCTGTTGCTGTTCTTGGTGCTGATGACGGTGATGCACGAGCGTCTGCGCAAAATTCGTGGATAATGCCGGGCTGATGGTGTTTGCGATGGGAGCTTGATTACGGCTGCTGCACGGTATGCATTGCATGGGCATAGTTCACCGGAATGTAGCCATTTTGTTATCGGCTGGTAGCCTCTGATTCGACCTTTGGGCCGTGGGCCTACTATGCTGTGCAAACATGGAGAAAAGTGAAGAACATGAGCAGATGCCTGAACCGGTGCGTGATCGACTGGAAGCACTGGGTAAGGCACAGGGTTCTGTGATTGTAGTTGGCTCCATGAACGCCGACTACACCGTGAGCACAAAACGACTGCCCAAGCCGGGTGAAACCGTAAACGGCGGAGCCATGAAAGTATTGCCGGGCGGTAAGGGAGCTAATCAGGCGTCCGCCGCGGCTAGGCTCGGTGCCAACGTACAATTGTTGGGCGCTGTTGGAGAAGACGCGAATGCGGACTTCTTGCTGAGCAAGCTTGACGAGGCAGGCGTGGATACCGCTGACATTCTGCATGTGGAAGGCCCGAGCGGCACCACGCTGATTACCGTCAGCGCTGAAGGCGAGAACACCATTGTCTATTCGCCTGGATCCAATTCCAAGGCCAGCGCTGGGTATGTACAGTCTCACCGCGATACCATCGCGCAATGCGCGGTGCTGGGTTTATGCTTGGAAAGCCCCATTTCCACGGTGATTGCAGCGGCTCAGACCGCTCATGATGCCGGGGTGACCGTGCTGCTCAACGACTCGCCATTCATGGACGAGCTTCCACATGAACTGGTGGAAGCCACGGATATTCTGCTGGTCAACCAGCATGAAGTCGCCCAGCTGTTGGGCTTGCCGGACACCGAAAGCACCGATGATTACGACTGGTATGAAGTGGTGGCCCGCTTCACTGACTACGGCTTCGACCGCGCCATCGTGACGCTGGGTGCATCTGGATCCATCGTAATTGAGGATGGCCGTTGGCATCGCGTTTCCGCAGCGCAAGTCGATGCGGTGGATACCACTGGATGCGGTGACTCCTTCATGGGTACCGTGCTCGCCGGTTTGGCCGCGAAGTTCACCTTGCTGCAATCCGCGCAGATCGGCTCCTATGTTTCCGCATATGCTGCCACCAAGCTTGGTGCGCAAAGCGCTTATGGTACGGCTGAAGAAGTTATTGAATACTTCAGCTGATTTGATGCTGTTGCTATTGATTTAGCGCGATAAATTCGCATGTGAACCGACAATGTGCCCCGCTGGCTGCTTGCTAGCGGGGCACATTTGCTATTGAGTCGAGGTTTTGCTCTGTTGGATAGGCATTGTTGCCATTGTTGATACCGCGGACTAGGCTCGAACATATGTGCGAAAGTCTGAATCTATTTGCCGAACCTACCCAAATATGGTTCAAGCATGCATTTGGGCAGCCTACTGAAGCACAGAATCAGACTTGGCCGGCTATCAAAACCGGTGACAATGTACTTGTCATTGCGCCCACGGGTTCCGGTAAAACACTGGCGGCATTCCTGGCTGCCATCGACCGACTTATGGTGCATGATAAGAGCAAGCACACGCAGTCGCAGCGCGCTGGTGTGCGAGTACTATACATTTCACCGTTGAAGGCGCTCGCAGTCGATGTGGCTAAAAACCTCGAACGGCCACTCGAAGGCATCGCCGTACAATGCGAGGCACAAGGTCTGGCCGCGCCCACAATCACCATTGCCACTCGTTCCGGAGATACGACCGCGCAAGAACGACGGCGCATTGCTTCTCATCCGCCGGACATTCTGGTTACAACTCCGGAATCTCTCTATTTGTTGCTGACTTCGAAAGCGGGCCGTATTCTTTCCACGGTGGAAACGGTGATTGTGGATGAGATTCATGCCATAGCCGGTACCAAGCGTGGCGCACATCTAGCATTAAGCCTTGAGCGATTGGAAAACCTGGTTGCGGAAAGCCGTAAGCGTGAGGTGATGGATAAGTCGCACGATTCCGCTAAGGCCAAGGGGGCGGGTAATGCGCGCAATGAACGGCATATTCAGCGCATCGGACTCTCCGCCACGGTGAACCCGCCTGAAGAAGCCGCCCGATTTCTGGGCGGTGGCAGGCCGGTAACCATCATCAATCCTGGTGGCAGGCCGGCTATGGATTTGAAAATGGTCGAGCCGCTGGAAAACATGCGGGATTTGCAGTCCGTAAACGCTAAGCATCGTGCTGGCGGAGTGGATGCGGAGAAAACGCCGCACATCAGCGGAGTCACTCCAGCGATGCAGCGGCTGGCCGAGCGCAAGGGCATCGTCGAATCCGATTCCTCGGCGATTATTGGTGCTCGTGGCGACCGTACCTCTGGTTCGATATGGCCAGTGGTGGAGCGTAGCATCTTGGATGAGATTCTGACGCACCACACCACGCTGGTATTTGTGAATTCGCGTGGCGTTGCCGAAAAGCTCACCGCCCGATTGAACGACATGTACGCCGAACAGCGAAACGATGCGCTGACACAGCATGATGCCGTCAATGATGACTCGTGGTCTGCAGGGCCAGATTCTCCTGAAGGGCGTGAAGGCTTCGCGAAACATTATGACGCTGTAGTGGGCTCTACCACCATGCTGGTTGGCTCGCATGAAGGCGACGATGTGATTGCGATGGCCCATCACGGTTCCGTTTCTAAAGACCGCCGCAAGATGATCGAGGAACGGTTGAAGCGTGGCGAATTGCGTTGCGTGGTGGCGACTTCCAGCCTGGAGCTCGGCATTGACATGGGTTCCGTGGATTTGGTGATTCAGGTGGATACTCCGCTATCCGTTTCCTCTGGTTTACAGCGAGTGGGCCGCGCCGATCATCAGGTTGGGGGAGTCTCCCATGCGCTGTTCTATCCGTTGACCCGACAGCAGATTGTCACTTCGGCGGCGAGTTTGGAATCGATGATGGCGGGCGACATTGAGTCACTTGCCGTACCGCGTAATCCGCTCGACGTGCTCGCACAGCAGACAGTGGCTGAGGCGTCCATGCATAATCTCAAGGCAGATGAGTGGTATGCCACAGTATGCCATAGTGCGCCATTTGCCGGACTGCCGCGCGACATGTTCGATGCGGTGATTGGCATGATGTCCGGTGCGTACAACACTGAAGAATTCTCCGCGTTCAAACCGCGGCTTATGTGGAATAAAGAAGAAGGTGTGATTTCCGCACGTCCGGGTGCGCAAAAGATTGCCGTTACTTCGGGTGGCACGATTCCCGATCGCGGTCTGTATACTGTGGTTCTTCCTGAAGCCGACGCTGGCAAAGGACAGCGCCGTGTGGGTGAGCTGGATGAGGAAATGGTGTATGAATCGCGCGTAGGCGATGTGATTACGCTCGGTACGTCGTCTTGGCAGATTCAGGAGATTACCCGCGACCGTGTGGTAGTGACACCTGCACCCGGGCGTACGGCCCGTCTGCCGTTCTGGCATGGAGAAGGCGCGGGACGTGATTATGGCTTCAGCCGAACCATCGGTCGATTCCTGCGCGAAACCACCGCCGGATTGGAACTACCTTCTGGCTCCACTCAGGAGGAGAGCTGTCACCGTACGGCGGCTGAAGGGAGACTCCAGCCACACTTCATCCCAGCCATCACGCATCGCCTTCAACATGACGGCCTCGACGCCAACGCCATCACCAACCTTGCGAATCTGCTTGCCGAACAGCAAACCGTCACCGGTGTCGTGCCCGATGACAGAACCTTGGTGGTAGAACGTACGCGCGACGAAGATGGCGGTTGGCGAGTTGTTTTGTTAAGTCCCTTTGGTCGCCGCGTGCACGAACCGTGGGCTATGGCCATCAGTCGTAGGCTTGCCGCCCGATACGGGTTCGAAGGCCAGGCCTATGCTGCGGACGATGGCATCGTGATTCAACTGCCGGACGGCGAAGGACACATCCCGGTAGCCGATTTGTTCCTGTTCGACCCTGAGGATTTGCGCTCCGATGTGGAGCGGCAGGTTGGCGAATCGGTACTATTCGCTGCACGATTCCGCGAATGTGCAGCACGCTCCCTATTCATGCCACGCTCCGATCCGGGGCGGCGCGTGCCGCTCTGGCAGCAAAGACTCCGTGCCGCGCAACTGCTGCAATCGGCTCGGACCGCGAAGAACTTCCCATTGCTGTTGGAAACCGCGCGCGAATGTCTGCAGGACGTCTACGACATGCCGGCTCTGCATACAGTGATGACTGGGCTTGAGACGGGCAACATCATCATCAAGGATGTAGAAACCGAAACACCTTCACCGTTTGCGGAAAACATTCTCTTCGGTTTCGTGGGTGCGGTGATGTACCAGTATGACCAGCCTCAAGCCGAGCGCAATGCGCAACTGTTGTCTCTTGATCCGCAAGTGCTCGAACGCCTACTGGGCAGTACGAATATGGCTCAAGTTTTGGACCCTGAAGTGATTCGTACCGTGGAACAGGAACTGGGTGAGCGCACTTTCTGGAACGAGCTTGCCGCGGATGATATCGTCGGCAGAATAGCCCGGTATGCGAAAACTCATGGTCCTTTCACCACCGAGCAAATCATCGATGAACTGGGCATTAGCGCAAATGATGCGGTACATGAATTGGACAGATTGGCCAGTCTCGGAGAGCTGCTCAAAGGGCATTTCGTCGATAATGATTCTGCAGCTGATTCAGTTTCTGATGCCCAAAATAACACTCGGAATCCTGAACAATGGCTGCACAAGGATGTATTCCGCCGCATCCGTCAGCGCTCGCTTGCCAAAGCGCGCAAGGCAATCAAACCAGTGGAGCTGGCTGCTTATCAGATGTTCCTGCTTGACCGCCAAGGTGTGGGACCTGTCGGCGGTGAACGGTATGAGGGCGTGGACGGTTTGATGCGAGTCATCGAGCAGTTGGAAGGTTTGGCTTTGCCTGCCGCGTTATGGGAATCCTCCATATTTCCCGCCCGTGTGCGTGACTATCAGCCGGCGTTATTGGATGAACTGCTCACCTCCGGGGATGTAGTATGGGTGGGTTCTAAAGCCGGTGCAACAGGCGCGATGGAGGCGGGAGAAATCAGCTTCCATCCAGCGGATTCTGTGCTCTTGTCTGATGCATCGAACGCTGCGGATTCCATACAGAGCGGTAGCACTGATAATGGGTCAGCCACGATGCCGCAAGCTATTCTTTCGGCACTTTCGACAGGCGGGGCTTTCCATGCGCGTCAACTGATGGACGCCGCCAAACATATCTGGAACGAGACCGCCGAACCGGATATCAATCCAGAAACCGGCGAAATCATTCCTCAGGAGTGGAGCGAACAACAGTTCAAGGATGCATTATGGAGTCTGGTCTGGCAGGGCAACATCACCAATTCGAGTTTCACGCCTGTTCGCGCTCTGATGTCTGCGGGGCAAAACAGCCGGCATAAAACAACGGTCTCGCGCAGGCGGGGTCGGGTTGCGCCGATTCGCCGCGCGACTACCGATATGTCCCTGTCCGGGCTGTGGTCGTTAACGATTGTGCAGATACATAACGACGACGATGCTCAAGTGTCTGAAACTGCGCAATCCATACAAGCCGAGCGTGTGCTCGCCACCGTGGACGTGCTGCTCGACCGATATGGCATTATCGCCCAGCCGTTGGTGGATCAGGAAAAGCTGCCAGGTGGATTCTCGGCGTTATATCCGGTGCTGAAGCGCATGGAAGAACATGGGCGATTGGTTCGTGGCATGTTCGTGCGTGGCTTTGGCGCAGCCCAATTCGCCGAACGGGAGACCGTGGACGCGTTGCGTCACTCGCGAGAAAGCCGTGAACAAACTGTGGTGGCGTTAAGCGTATTGGATCCGGCGAGCCTCAGCGGCGCGGCAATCGACTGGCCCCAGGTGAGTAGTGAAGCTATAAAGCCCACACGACGAGCCGGCTCACTTGTGGTGTTGAGCGCACAAGGCCCACTGTTATACGCTACGGTGAAATCCAAGCATCTGACGGCATTCCCATCGCAGCCTCAATCCGCTGATAACAATAAACAAGACGCCAATGCCTCTGACAATATTCCAATCGATACCATGATGCGCAAAGCCACCGCGGAACTGGCCTATGCATTGCAACGTGCAAGTGTTGGCACAGGATTCGGTGCCGGTAGCGGTCCTGTGACAGTAACTTTCAGCGATGTGAACGGCGAGCCACTAAACGCTCGCCATCCATTCGCGCGCACGCTCCACCAAGCAGGCTTCGTCCCCGTGCCTCAAGGCATGCGATTGTATTAGCGGCATTCCAAAATCTGCCATGCTCGAAAAGAAGCAGGTCTGTCTCCCGGCAGAATCCAGAGGACAGACCTGCGTTTGAATGCGGTTTGTTATTTGCGGCTCAGTACAACTCTTCGAAAATCTTGCGCACGCGATCGGCGTCGAGAGGTACGAAATTGTTCCGCATCAGTCGTGCCTGAGTGGTCATCACACGTTCCGTGAACTCCGGTAGATCCTCGCGCGTCACGCCGTATTCGTGCAGAGCCTTCTTCGGCAACAGCTGGTTGATCAGTGCTTCCAGCTCGTCATACACATTGGCCACATCACAGTCAAGCAAGTCGGCAAGCACGGCGTTCAGCTTCGCGATCTCACCATCCGACTTGATCTCCATGTAGTTGCGCAGCACGCCGGTGAACATCGCATAGTTCGATTCGCCGTGCGGCACATGATACTTACCGCCCAACTGGTAGCTCAGCGCGTGCACAGCCGCGCAACCGCCGGTATCGAAGCTGATGCCCGCGTAATCAGAAGCGATGAGGAAGTCATTCATCAGTTCATTGCGCTTAGTGCGGCGCTCGCTGCTGCCGGCAGGGCCAGCCGCAACAATCGCCTTATAGCCGTTGACGATCATCTTCATGGCCTCGTATCCGAACAGACGCGTGTACGGCGTGGAGTTGGGGGAGAGCGTCGACTCGACCGAATGCACGAGCGCATCCAGAGAGCTCGTCATGAACACATGGTCCGGCAAACCATAGAGCAGCTCGGGGATGAGCACAGCGTGATCGGCGAACATCTCCGGGCTGGCAATACCAGCCTTGCAGCCGAGACGCGTGCGGTTGATGGCCGCGATTTCGGTGACCTCGCTGCCGGTGCCGCAGGTGGTGGGCACGAGAACCAATTCGACCGTGCGCTTGAAGTCCGGCAGATGGTCAATCACATCATCGATGCTGGCGCCGCCGGCCACGGCCACGATCTTCGACATATCCATCACCGCGCCACCGCCGATGGCGACGATGCGGTTGTAATCAAACTGGCCGGCATCCTGGATGATGGCGTCGATCATCACATCGGTCGGCTCCTGATTGCCGTACTTGTCCACCAACAGCACGTTTGCGCCGTTGAGGCATGGCTTCAGGAATGCGTCATGAATCATGCCGATGCTGACCACTAGATCATTCGGGCCAAGCTCAAATGCTTCGGCGAATTCCTTGACCGTGGCGAACTGGTAGATGTCTTTCGGCCCTACGGTGAGCATCTTCATGGTGTAATCCTCCGTTGTTTGGATGATGTTCGGATATTGCGCCCGATGCTAATCCCGGTTCATGTCCGCGATGTTGCTTTGCGTAATACAACAAAAACGGCTGACGTTGTAGTCGGTCTTCCGAGTGTCCATTCCAATACAATGTGGCAGAATTATATGTTATCGATTTCTGACGTTGAAAGAGGTGTCATGGGTATTAGGACGCCGAAACAGAAATCTCGTTTATTCCAACAGCGTCAGCGAACATGGTCGCAAAATAAGTCTTCAGATATATCGAGTGCGTGCGGAAAAGCTCGTTTTCGTACCGAGCTGGATGCGAAGATTGCTTTGGCTAGTGTTCAGCGCCAGCGACGTGGCCGCGTGCGAGACAAGGATGAGAAACGTTACTATCTTTGTCCACAATGTCATGGATACCATTTGACGTCAAAACCGAGGTATAGCGGGAAGTCTCGTTATAGTGAAAAGGACAAGCCGGTCGCTCGAGTGAATACCGTACCGGCGAAACTCAAAGGCGTTTCTGTCTTCATTGAACATATTGGTGAGGATTGGATTTACACGATTCCTGAATTTGACGCATACGGGAAGGCCGCATCGCAAGAAGAAGCGAAACAAACTGTTCGGACGATTATGAACTTTGTGGATGATTCCATTACCGCATCGTTCCGTTATTATTCGGATGATCAGAATATCGAATTGTTCTATGCCCAGCAGGTGGCTGGTTCGCAGAACTCATGTACAACGGAAAAACCGTCATATATGGAGCCTTTGCTGAGGCAATTGAGATCCATATTGTTCCGTAACGGTTTTCGATTCAGAAAGTATGATTCGCGATATCCTGGGCCGCCAGATATCGTGTTGCCAAAATATCGCACCATGGTATTCGTGGATTCCTGTCTGTGGCATGATCGGCAGGAGTGCTGTCGCAAGGCGTTGCCACCTGAATCACAACGCATTTGGCAGGAAACCCATATTGATGAATGGCGGCGGATGGTGGAGGAACGCCAGCGGTTGATAGATGAGGGCTGGACTGTTCTTTCATATTGGGAATGCCGTTTTTGCGATAATCGCAAACGCGCAAAGCGGTTGAACTCTTTCCTGAATGATGTGCGCAGCGTTGCGAACGATTTAGGAAAGAGTTCTTAAGCATGGTCTTGTTGCCGAGTGTGCTTATTCGATAGCTGTCGACTCTTTCTCATTGCGAAGCTGGAGAGCGGTAGCAGTGGCCCAAGTCAGAGTCGTTAAAACGCGCATCGTGATACGCGTAGGATTTGGTTTTTCCCTCACGCACTCGAGGATTGCTGACGCTGCGTTAAGTGCAGTCGTAATCATGTACAAGGTGGAAATCTTAGGAATTCTCATGATTGTTATTGTAAGTAATTTACTGGATGCCGAACGGCTATGGCGCTGTTAATTTCTGTGGGCTGGTCTTGTTTTTTGATGGTTGCTTGTTCATGCTCGTTGAGAATGAGCTGCCGCAATTACAGGATGAAGGAGACGATGAGGAGAACTAAGGAAAGGGCTGGTAGCGTGAACTGTTTGACGGCGGCCGCGCGCTTGTCTGGGCTGCCGGTGAACAACACCAGCGCGGCAAGCACCATGGATGCTGTGCCGGCTGCCATCAGTGTGCTGCCAATGGTTTGTTGACCGAACAGGATGATTACTGCGCCGACTGCAGCCATGATGCCGAGGAAGAGGTTGTAGAAGCCCTGGTTGTAGGCCATCTCCTTGGTTGCTTCGGCTTCTTCGATTGAGGTGATGGAGAAGGTTTTCATGGTGCTCGGTTCAGTCCACCGGAATGATTCCAGAACAAAAATCAGGACATGCAACAGGCCTGCCAGTACAGCGAAAACACATGATGCGATAAGCATAAAATACCCTTTCCTCTCTCAAACTTGGGACGGCTAGAGTCTAGCAATGAAATGGTGGTTGCGCCATGCCGTCTATGAGCTTGGCGAACATCGGGCATTGTGCGCGCCTAAGGTCCGATACCATGCGTGAATATGGCGTTGCATTGGTGGAGACATACCGTTCGAACTGGTAGTTCAGCGCTTTTAACAATGTGGAATTATCTTCGGCAAGAGAGCACAGAAACATGTCTGCGGTCATGACCTCGTAGCCCAATTCTGCTCGTTGAACGTCGCTGAGCCATCCATAGAGTTTCCTGTCGTTGGTCACTAGGCAGCTGCATTCGTTGCATACCATTATCGAATGTAGGAACATATCGCCGCGGTCGGAACCTATGAAACTATCGCGAGTAAGACGACGATCTGTACGTGGAGTAAGTTCCGCAATGTTTTTGAGCAATAATGGGAGTGCGTTGTTCTCCTTTTCCGGGATTTTCCATTGCCTGTTTTTGCCATACTTTTCTCTGCGTATTCGCGCTAACACTATGCTGGTTTCGCCGGCAAGCTGACGACTGGTATAAGGTTCGAATGGAGCGTCTTCACGGTAGAAGGCGTAGATCCATTTGCGTACAGTGGAGTTGACGAGAATATTGGTATCGAGCAAAACTCGGCGTATGCAGTCGCCATGCTTGCCGTAGTCAATCACAATCCCCACCTTTCCAACAATTCGTCAAGCTCATCCAGTGCCTCGAGCTTGTTGTGCCGAAGCTGTTTCTGCAGAAGCAGTACTTCTTCTTGCGGATAGAGCTTTTGGTTGTCATGCATAATGAGAGGAACGTTTCGTTCCTTTAAGCCAGTCTGAATAGTTTCGCTCTGCAGACCAGTCATTTCGATAGCCTCATCGAGACTGATTAGGGGAGAAGAGCTCGAATTCGAGGTTTGAGTCTCGTTACGGTGAGCAGTCTTGCTGCTGCGAATGGCATTGATATAGGTGCCGATGGCAAAGCCCATGATTACCGGTAGCGAGAACGCATATACGTACAGTAGTGAACGCTTCATTGCTCCTGATCGCTCCTTGACTGTTTGCGGGTATTCATGCCGATAGCTGCACCGTATCGAATGGCGCTAGTCACCGTACTGAGTTGACTACGGTATAGTTCCGCGCTCTGCTGTAGTGTTTCCACGGCGCGCGCATAGGCGACTACACGGTTCTGCTGATCCAAAGGCAATGCGGGAATCTCCAGTTGAGCCGGGCGAATGCCTTTAACAAATATGGAAGGTGTCTGCCGGTCGCGGTTCCAAGTACCTTCTGCCATCAATGCCACATATTGAGGATTCCAGCGCTCCTCGTCCATCAGTCTGACGATGTGCACATTTTTATGTACGCGGTGTCCGCCGGACTCATCCACCACAGCTTTGGCAAGTTCGCCGGAAATCAGCAGAATATCATTCGTTGCAGTAATTCTGCTACCTTCTTCAGAATCCTGCGTTGAATCCAACTCTCGCAGTTGATGAGCGCTCACATCGTCTGGAGTGACCACATCTTCCGGCGTAACTTGTTCGTGCAACGCATACCCTGATTTGCGCTCTGGCTTATAGTCCCCTTGCTTTATCGTGGCGATGTTTCCCAAGCGGACAGTGGTAATATCACGGCAATCCAAACCCTGTGCGTCGAACTGTCGTAAAGTTTCAAAAGCTTTGGATGCCAGAACGTTCATAGGTGTCAGAGCATTCTGCTGCTGCGTATAAGTAAGTTCGATTTCGTCCGGGTTCTGTTTGTCTGCGTCGAGCCATTGCGATGGCGACAAAGTGACCTGTGGATCGCCTAACAATTCAATCGAACGAACAGTTCGAGCTATAAGAGGGCGTGTGGGAAGCAAAGAACCGTGCGCGAACCATTTCAGTGCCTGTTCCATCCATTCGATTGGTTTATCCTGCACACCATATGCATCACTTTCCACAGTCATGCTGACCATGCTCACCGTATCGCGGGTCTTGTTCGGAGGAGTCAGCACCCAGAGGAACGTAGGAATTGCCGTATTGACATACAGATTGGAAGGCAATGCAATAATCGCCTCTACGCATCCTGCGGCAATTAGAGCACGCCGCACATCGGTTTCGGAACCTGTTCTGAACAATGGGCCTCCAGAGGTTACGACAAATGCGCGCCCGACGTCGGAAAGATGTGCGAGCGCATCCTGCACCCATGCCAAAGCTGAATCGTTTTTCGTGGGCATGCCATATCGCCAACGCAGATCCATGTCATTCGGCTCCCATCGCAGGGCGAACGGTGTCTCCAATACAACGACATCCGCTCGGGTGCGAGGAGAAGGATCCTGTACAAGGCAGTCTTGCGTATGGATATCGAGCGAAATGCCTGTGAGATTGGCAAGAAGGAATCGGCGTGCGGCAATGGTCGATGTGCGAATGTTGATATCGGCGCAATGGAATTCGACGATGCGCTCGCTATTGCTTTGTTGATTATCTCCGACTGCAGGCTGCTGCGTGTTGGTGTCTTTGTCTATGATGTTGCCTAATTGAAGCAGACTTTCAAGGATGCCGCATGCGGGATCGTATGCGATGATGGATTGTTTGCCGGATTCATGTTTGTTGATGTGCGCAGCGGCAAGTTTGGCTAGCAAAACCGATACGCGTGATTTCGGGCATCCGAATTCACCGTTCATACGTCCTTGGCTGATGATGGTGCGTTCAAGCATCATTGAGACGAGCTGATTCATTTTGTCGGAGCCAAGGGCGAAGAGATTGTTTGCGAAATGAAGCAGTTCAGCTAATTCGTCTGGTTGCAACTGTTCGATTTCGGATGGAGGCGTTAGGGCAAGGCGGGCTGCGGCGGTGGAGTTGCCGTCGTATGCGTTGAGCAAGGAGTTGACCAGTTGCTGGCATGCATCCGTATATGATTGCTCGGTGTCGACCTTGGAAAGAAATGCTTGCCATTCGGTTTCGCAATGGAAACTGTTGGCTGTGCTGCGAACGCAAAGAGCCCACAGCAGCAGCGACATCATTGCCATTGGGTCAGCCTGATTGCGCCAGCGGTCGAAGAACGACCAGGCTGCTTGTTCCATGCGAGTGTCTTCGAATGCGATGTTATTGCTGGTGAGCCATGCGGCCACCTCGTCGTAGTCGAACAGAGGGCGACCGTCTTTGGAGTCCACGGGCTTCGGAAAGTTCTTGTTTTCTCGATTGCGCCAGTTCGATACTGCGGATGGGCGTACGCCGGCCATACGGGCAATATCGGCGGAGGAGAGCGTGTTCTCGGTGAATGACCACTTCGCAGGCTTGTCGTGTTCCATATCCACTGTGGCTCCTATGTTGTCGTGCTCTGTGTGACCCTATTCACAGGTTATGATGTGAGTATATAACCGAAGTTTCAAAAAAACATATGTGAATGTGGTTCACATACATGTTTAATGTGTGATAGTATTTGGAATTGGTGGGCATGACAAAGCTCTCCTTAGGGTAAAAAGAAGGTCGGCGCGGTGTATTGCCGCGCCGACCTCGAACTCATGTTTTAGGGCGTAGTGTGCTTGTTAAGCGCAGTATTGCAAGTTCAGAGAGGAGCCGCCTATGGCCAATAGTCGAAACAACGGGAACAACAATAACGGTAATGATGAGCTGACGAAGATGTTGCGAGCCATTCCGAAACCCATCGGGAAAGCGCTGTGGAAGGCGACTGATGTGATGGGGATTGTTGTAGATCCCATAATGAAACGGTACCGTGATACTTGCGCGGAATGGTATCGGATTCAACAGCTGAGAACCAATGGTTTTACCGACGAAGACGTCTGGGGTGTGGGGCGCAAGGAAAGTCTGCGTATGTCGAAAATGCTCGCCGCAATGGAAAAGCGATGCATGGGAAGCCCGCGGGGGTATGACGATAAATCCCGGTGGTTGATACAACGCGATGATGCGGATTTGGAACGATGGCTGGATTCTGAACCGGGATGGGCGCTCTTGGAGCGGATGGATAAGCCGCGATTTTACAAAGAACGCTTGTCGGTGCGAGAGCTTGGAATCGCTTACTGCGCATGGCGTGAGGATTTAGAGTACGCGTCCAATGTGCTTGCGTTAGCGGATAAATGGCTTCCATATGGAGTGGATTCGCGTTACCGCGAATACTGCCGGGTCTTTGGCATGAAAGAAGCCGAGAAGATTTCCAACCGCATTCGCGCCGAAGCGCAGCGCGCCTGGCATTGGATTGCCGACAACATTTACGATTTATGGGCCTAGTGGAATTGAGGTGTGATTATGGCAGATAACGTGATTGTTCAAGTACCGGTCGATGTGATGACTTGGTATCGAGCCAATAAAGCAATGCTCATGAAGGGCACGACTTTGGAAAGCAAGCTACGTGAGTATATGCATTATCTTGCGAAGCAGAGTCGTGATTATGTGCAGGCGTCTGAAAACCCTTCTGAAAGGTTGGATCCGAAACCCCCGAAGCGCTCCGGTGTGCGGTGCTATGACAAATATGCGCATAGGGTGATTGACACTAGTGAGATTTGGTCAGGCGGAACTCCTGAAGTGGTCGAAGCGCTCCCGTTGGAAGACTATTGGATCGAAGTGCGATTCAATGACGGGCGTCATGGTGTATTCAACATGCAGCCATATCTGGGACGTCCTGCATTCGCAAAACTTAAGGATGTGGAAGTTTTCAATCAATTATTTATTCGCGACGGTGTGGTGTGCTGGTCTGAAGATCTCGATATCGCAACGGAACGCATGTGGACAGATTGCGAACCTGTAATTGAGCACTGGACGTATCCGGAAGATTGGCCGAAGGTGGGCGATAAAGGCCCCGATGGCTCTCCGATTGTATTTGTAACAGATAAAGGCTTCCCTGTTGCGGACAAGCTAGAGGACAAGTGGGGCGAAGAAGCAGACCGCGCTGAATGGATGTTTGAACCTGGAGCTCCGTTGCTTCCTGGTCCGATGCCTTCCTCGGATGAACTTGAACGCATGGATCAGGAAGAACGAAAGAAGAAGGCTGGGAACCCAGGGACTGAGATTGAACAGTTGAGGAAAGACTCTACTCGGTTTGGCAGAGAGTCGGATTCCTTGGCAAGCCGTAATTTTGCACAACAGCAGCAGATATGCAAGCTCCTGCTCTCTATGCGTAAGCATGCGGATGTCAGCTTGGAGGAGATGTCAAAACGCACTGGCATCTCGGCCTCAGAGTTGTGGAAGGCTGAAGACGGTTCTAGCAGGGCCAGTTTGCTTGACTATTTGGCTGACTACTGCACCGCGCTCGGCAAGACCTTCACCATCAGCTTTGATGATTGCGAGGAAGCTGGCAAAGAGCGCAACTAGTGGTTATTGAGCTCTACGAGGCCTTAAAGTGCTGGGATTGGTGTGCTTCCAAACATACCGATCCCAGTACTTTTCTTCTGATAGTCGGAATGGCACTACTTTTTGATTGTCATCCACGTTTTTGAGTACTGCTACAACCGATATTTACGCCAGTTTGAGATACATGCTATCGTTGCCGGGAATTGGTCTGAATCCGAAATGCTCATAGAATGATCGGGCGCTGTCATTATAGGGGTCAACGATTATGGCTCGTGAGCCAAGTTGTTGGCTGATGGCGCGAGCTCGGATGATGGCATCCTGTAGCAGTTTCCATCCCAATCCCTCTCCTTGAAATCGCACGTCGACGCCAAGCATACCAATAAGAATCGCGGGGATTCGATCGGCGACGTGCCTCACGTTTTTTGAGCGCGTAGGGTGTGGTGGTGCCTCATCGGGAATGAGCGCGAACGGTATCGGTCCTGTTTGGCTTGTCTTATGGAAGACAGGATCAGCATGGCGACGAAGCGGCAGGTCACCCTGAGATTCAGGGATGAATACATGAAGGCGTCGAAGAAGGACAAGGGACGCATCCTCGATGAGATGTGCTCCGTGCTGGGAATCGGCAGGAGCACCGCGAGACGCAGACTCACGGAAGCCGGGCGCGGCAGGCCGTCGATGTCGCCCGCGGAGCGGCCGAAGCGGTATTCG
>NZ_NMWV01000010.1 GCF_002860405.1 Bifidobacterium imperatoris
GTACGAGAGGACCTGGGTGGACGAACCTCTGGTATGCCGGTTGTCGCGCCAGCGGCACGGCCGGTTGGCCACGTTCGGAAGGGATAACCGCTGAAAGCATCTAAGCGGGAAGCCTGCTCCAAGATAAGCATTCCATAGGATCCCCGGATCCTTGAACCCCCCATGAAGAACACGTGGTCGATAGGCCGGACGTGGAAGCCCCGCGAGGGGTGGAGCCGACCGGTACTAACGGGGAAAGGCGAAACCCTATGCCAACATCTTCGATTGTTGGCGACCGTGCTGCGCACAATGACACGCGGACGACAGAAAGACACTGCATCGTCGCGGAACATCGGAAAACGAACATCAGGAAGCGTCCACCATCCGGTCCCCGAACCACCACATGCCGGCCAAGACATGGTCTTGGACCGTATAACAGAAGATTTGCGGCGGTCATGGCCCAGGGGAGACGCCCGGTCCCATTCCGAACCCGGAAGCTAAGGCCTGGCACGGCGATGGTACTGCACCCGACAGGGTGTGGGAGAGTAGCACACCGCCGCATCACACGTCAAAGAAAACCCTCGGTGGAGCAACAGCCCCCGAGGGTTTCCGCATATTCCACATCGTTAAAAAGTAACGGTAGTATATTGTGACACTACAGCAGTGTCTCAATGCTTAGAGACCAAGTCTGTCAAGGACAATTGACGAGGAGGAATCCTGTGAATACTGAGCTTGATCAGGCAATTGAACAGAAACTTGAAGAACTCGAACGGATTCTACCCGCTGAGAAAGAGCCTCATTTCCCGCGCGAGGAACGGCGTTATGCGTTGGAGCAAGTAGCTTCAATAGAAAAGAGTTTGAAAGCTAAAATCGAAGCTGTACGCAAGGCTGATTCTCTGGAACTGTATCAAATTAGTATGTTCTAGTTTGTCTCAGCCTCATGACTGGGATAGGTATTGTTAGAATCTGCTGTTTCCTTTTAAAACATAAGCCGTCTTCGCCAAAGTGCGATAGTTCGCTTCTTGACGAAGACGGTATTATCATGCCGGCTTTTACTGTTGCTGGTAGAACGATTCTTGCTGGTTGTTGTTCACCAATATGTTGATACTCAAGGATGAGTTAGCTGTAAAATCGTAGCTTCCGGCGTTCCATGATTTCACATCATTGCTGAGTTTGCTCGAATCGTATCCTTTCGGATAAGCAGTAAATAAACCGCAAGGTTCCATACCGTATGCGTCGGTAATAGTGATTTGCATGCCATCCTCAATATGAGTGCTTCCTTTGGTTCCTTCCACTGCAAAGCTATTTGAGTCGCATTGCAATGCATACGATCCATCTGCATTCTGTGAGATGGATGCAAACCGGCCAGAGAATTTGGCCTCAGATTTACTGCCGTTGGGATAACCAGGTCCAGTAATGCCCAAATCGTCATCATGAAATTCACCGGTAAACGAGCCATCATTGGATACGGTCAACGTAGTAGCCCATCCGCCCGAACCAGATGAGAACAGGTAGCTTCCGGCGAACTGATTAAAGCTCTCGCTTGGTTTGGCCTCAGAAGCTGAGTCATTGGTGCTGTTGTCGTTGCCTGCATTGGTTGTATCAGTGCCGTTGATCTGATTCCAGTCAATGGGAGTCTCAACCAGATAGTAGACATTGTGCTTGTTCGGAGCTTCCTTGAACTGAACCGGCTTACTGCCGCTCGAAGGAACATATGGATCGTATCGCGGTCCGGTCGCATTGTTGTCGACTGGAATCGGTTTGTAATCCGAGTTATCTCGCTTAATCACATATGGTCGGTTCTTGTCTGGCTGGTAGCTGGATTTGTTCGTGAAATAGCCATTTGATTCCAGTGCGGAGAGATTCGCATTGACTGGCATATACACGAAGAAATCCGTGGCCTTGAATGTTTCGCCGCTTTGCTGCTGTGAACCATCCCCATTCGCGAGATGACCGTTATCACAATAGACGTAACCAGGAGTAATGGGGGAAAGATCATTACCACAATAGGCGGAACCGAGCCCCTTGTACAGTTCGAATGCTCCAGTATCACCAGAGATTAGACTGTTGTTGAGCGAGGACGCTTGTGCGATTTCAGCATCCGCCTGGTTAGTTGGCGTGCATACGCCCGGTCCCTGTATAACACCGCATAAGTTCAGACTGTCTGCTTGATTAAATTCGCCGCTCACATAGTAGGTAGTATCGCTTGCTTGCGATGCATCCTCGCTCATCGTGATGCAGTCGCCATCCTCGGTGCAGTATCGTCCGGCAAGACGGTCGGTACGGGCGATGTCCTTGAAACCGGTGTCAAACTGTCCTTTTGTGCCAGTCAATACGTCATAGCGGCCACTTGCATCGACGCCATAATACAGAGTGATATCTGTAGCATCGGTTTTGACGCCGATACCGGGATTGGCGCCCACAATTTTGCCAAAATATTGTTTGCTGCTGAATCTCGGCTCGAGCGTGACCGAATAACCTTTGCCGAACAGTTCATTTTCGGCCTGCTGCTTGTCCATTCCCGCAATTTCTACAGGAATACCATCGCCTTCGACACCGATACCAAGGTGGATGCCCTCATCGGAATCGGTGACTGGTTGACCGTCAGCTGGTGCAGAGACAGACACCTTGCCAGGATGTTCGGAAACCACCTCGTGCTCGGTGATCTTCACGCCCATCGGCTTAAGCTTTGCTTCAGCCTGCTTGGCAGTGGAGCCGACCGTGCCTTGAGGCACACCAGGACCAAGGGACTCCAGAACTGTTATTTGACTGCCTCTGGTAATGCGTTCGCCGGTTTTCGCGCCAGTCATACCGATGTAGCCGCCTTTGCGAATGGCATTATACTGTTGCTTCTTTTTGACGACGAAGCCTTTGCTGGCAAGCTGGTTTACCGCATCTTCCGCGTTGGATGCCGTGATGCTAGGCACGGTTTGCGGGCCCCACAATTCCATCTTGTAGGTGATGAAGGTAGCTGCGCATACGGCCATCGCAATCGACGCCGCGATGATAGCGATGAGCGCGGTCATCGGGAGCTTTCGTTGCATTGTGGATACACCGGTGGCTGCTGCGGGGGTGCCATCGGTGGAAGGTATATTCGATTGCTGCTGCTTGTGCGGCTGTGCGGGCGGAATGTCTACTAATGGCATTCCGCACTGCTGACAGTTTTTGGCTTCATCTGGGTTGGATGTTCCGCATCTCATGCAGGATTTCATAATTGTTTCCTTCCTTGGTCTTCCTCTTCGAATTCTTTATAGAACATATCGACTGTTATGTGAGGTCGGATAATCGGTCTATAGCCCGATTCTGCCCCAATCAAGAAAATACGATTGAAATACCGCGCGAATCTGTGCGGGAGTATTCAACTCGTCAAAGTACACATTCCGTCGCGTTGCATCGAGAATCAGATGCAGGCGCAGTGCAAAATGGCGTGGGCAGAAGAAGAACTTATACTGGCCGTCGGGATCACTCGCACTTGCGATGGTCAACCAGAATTTGGCAGTCTGGTCGCATTCTCCCAGAGGGAAGAAGCAGCCTTCATTACCGCCACCATGATCGTCGTCGTCAAAGAAGCCTCCATGAATGATGTCATCAAATGAGTCATCGAACTCCTCTTGCGTCATTGTGATGGACATGGCTGTGTTGGTAGCTATCGGTGTTGCCATCGGAGCGGTTGACTTCATATCTATCGGTTCCTTTCCTTATTGTCTCGTTGCCGTATTGGGCATGCTGGGACATCCTTCGCGGGTAGTTCACGCGGGTTGAGAAATCCTTTTTGGATTTGCTCGAGAAGATCAAGACAATTGGCTATATCAAGTTCGACATCATCCTCATTGAGCAATACGTCTGGATCGAAGTATTCGGGATAGGTGTCCATTTGCCAGTGCAACGATTTACCGTCGTATACAGAGACCTCAATTCCTGCACCATCGTTGTAATACATCCAAGAAATCGCAGCGTGGTCGGGAAGTGGCAATACTAATCCGGAATGATGCTCGATAAGCGCAACAACGCTTTCTTCGCGTCGCTCGTCATCACCGGTAAGCATATGATCACGCTTCAGATCATCTAAGCGCATCACTGAAAAGAATTGGTGAGATGAATCCCAATCCGTCGTAACTTCGTCGCCTTCCTTGTGATATCTCAGACATAAATCTGTGGTGCAATGCCAGTTCACCGGAACACGGCTGCGCAGAATGGTCTGATCGAAAGCCGTATTGTTCGGCGCTTGTAAGTGCCATTCATCATGTTGCTCATTCCACATGTGGCGACATAAGGTAAAAGCTTTTGGATAATCGTACTTGTTGAGATAATGGCGGTCGAAGTTGTCGAAGCCGGTAACTTCGAACGCCGGCATGATATTGCCGATAGCATCGAACTCGTGCTGAAGACGCTCCAGCGTTCCGGGTTGGCTGGTGTCCCCAACCCAGATGATTCCCTGTGCATGGCAATCCGGTTCGATAACTTGTTCATGACGATGGTCTGTTGGCTCGTTCTCCATAGGCTCTTTTCTCCTTTGTGATTGATTGCTGTAGCTGGTATCGGTGGCCATCGATGCCGTTACTGGTAGTAACCGGACAACTGTGCCAATAGTCGCGGCGGTACAATTTCTACATTGAGGAATCGCATGTGATGCAGCATGATAAGTAAAAAACTCGGAGGGCTATAGAGAGGAGGGGAGCAAGAATCATGCCATATGGTTGTCCATTATTCCGCCGAAACGATGTGGTCGACATCATCGAGCCGAACAATGCAGGTCAGCGGCTTTCCGGTGTTGTGCATACTGTGAATTGGCGTGATTGTTGCTACGGGGGAGTAGATGACAATGGCGACCGTTTGTGGGTCAGAGATGCGTCATATGACGTGTTTGTAGAATACGCGTCAAATCCAACCGCAGCCGGAGCGGACGAATACGA
This sequence comes from Bifidobacterium imperatoris, assembly GCF_002860405.1. Classification (GTDB taxonomy): domain Bacteria; phylum Actinomycetota; class Actinomycetes; order Actinomycetales; family Bifidobacteriaceae; genus Bifidobacterium; species Bifidobacterium imperatoris. The sequence goes on from NZ_NMWV01000010.1 coordinate 4,893, forward strand.
TGCCGCTCGAAGAAACCTCGATTCTATCGATGATTCTGGTTCCCGACCGGGTGTCCTGTATAAGAATGTGGCTGAACGCTTTATTTGCAAACCGGGCAACACGTTGCCGGAACCTGCTGTGAGGGCGAAACAGTGGCGTAGAAATCTTGGACAGTCAGGTACCAGAGATGATCGCATTCTGTTTTGCGGAGATATCCATTGCAAGATCGACAGGTTGGGCTCGTTGATTAGCGAGGCAGCTGACCGTGTGGATGCGGGCACTATTGTGTTGCTTGGCGATTTACTCAACGAATGGAATATTGCGCCGGAGAACGAAGCTGCCGCGTTTAACAAGCTTGTTGATTGGGTGAATGATCAGCGGAGACATCGCAACGTAGTCGTATTGCTTGGCAACCATGACCTGACCTACTGGGTGCAATCAAATACACCAGATTATCGGGCCTTTAAGAGTACTTGTCCCGGATATAACGAGCCTGCTTATCCGGATGTGCATGATTTGCTTCATGCTTTACAACCTCAGATCATGTATGGATTCAATGATGCACAAGGCCATCGGGTGCTGGCCTCGCATGCCGGGCTTACTCAATCTTGGTGGAATTGGATGGCGGATGAACTGACCGCAAGCAACGGGAATGTGCCGGCTCTGCAGGATTCGAATGCCTCAACGATTGCGGATACGGTGAATACCCTTGCACAAGGTTCCGTCGGAGGAGGCATCAGACCATTCGGCATTATGGTCGGGCGTGAACGTGGCGGGAGCCGAGGAGAAGAACCTTCTCCGGTTTGGGCCGGCAAGGAGGAGTTGGGTCGAGATCCTCTCCACGGTTTTCGGCAGATTGTTGGCCATACGCCAGTTGAAACCGTGGAGTACCGACGTTGCGGTATTGGCACGGGTAAGCCAACCCCATCCGGCAAACCATCGAGATGCAGCAGGGCGGAACTGTGGTATTGCGATACCCATTCGCTGTATCGTGATGGGCGCTCCATTGGAGACGATTCGCTGCTGCTGTACGATCGCGCAAGCGGCAACGCTTGGAGCGTTACTGCTGGCATTGCAAAGCGTGCTATATAGGTTGCTGCTGGTTGCCATTGACTCATGGCGCAGCGATGGCTATGCTACAGCGATTACTAAAACCCGCTGTTTACGGTATAGCCTATATAGGCATCAATGTGCCGGCGTGCGTTTTTTGTGCTTAGCTATTGAAACTCTCGTTTACGTGCAGTGTTAGTTGAGGCTTCCTCTGCGCGAAAGTATTACCAAACAATCCGCCGCCATTGGAAACGACGACAATATTGCCGAAAGACAGATCGTGCAGTTCTTGCACGGTCAATCCAATCTCTTCACTGATGGTATTGGAAGAGATGCCCTTGCTGCGATTTATCAAAGGTGTCCATCTCAGCGCGAACTTGTTCCACGAAAAGATGATAAAAATATGAGCCTGCTGCACTCAACTGTGAGTGCGCTTGTGGTATGAGTGGCGAGTTGAATAATAACTCAGAGGCGCGGTCTGAATATTTGTGTTCAAACCGCGCCTCTCTCAAACAAAGGGATTGTTGATTAGCGACCCAACAGCAGAACTTCCTTACGGGCTCGTGTAAGCGAAACGTAAATCAAGCTGCGTTCCTGCTTATATAGTGCTTCCCGTGCATTCTCATCTGCTGCTTGGTTCAGCGCTGTTCGAGGAGGACATACGCCATCCTCAACATCGACGATAATGACATAGTCGAATTCCAAGCCCTTAACACGATGCATAGTGGCAACGCGTATGCCGGGTTCTTGACGGTCATCCTCATTCTTGTCAAGGCGATATGCGCCGTAAGGCAAATCGTCGTTGAGTGTTTCATGCCATTTTTTAACAAGGTCTCCATTGCGAGCAACCACACAGATGTTCTTCGCTGCTATAGCGTTATCTTCCGCGCTGCCGTTCTCTTCGCCACTACTGGCATTGGCTGCGGTCCCGCATTTGTTGAAAATCCATTGCTCTACGAAGTCGATTTCCTCTTGACGAGTGGCAAAGCGTTTGACTTGCGGGGCTGGGCCATTGATGAGCGAACGGCTGTCGCCTCCCTGATCGGTTGAACCGTTAAGATCATCGAATACCACAGGGGTACCGTTCTCTATGGCCTTTCCGGACACAGCTGCAAAAACGGATTCCGCTACGTTGCTTCCGCTCTCCTCGAACACACGGTCTGCGGCAGAACGAATCTCCTCGGTGGTCCGGTAATTGATAGTGAGCCTACGGGCTCTGCCGGTGATGTTGATACCGCATTTGGAAAGCACGACAGTTCGTCCATAAATGCGTTGTTGTGCATCGCCGACGATAAAAAGATCATTATCGTGCTCATCTACGAGTGCACGCAGAATACGGTAGGCAGGCACCGAGAAATCCTGACCTTCATCAACCACTATATGAGCATAACGGTGTTGTGGGTTTTGCTTGAGCAATTGCGCGACCATGTTCATGGCCATATCAATGTCGCAAGCTCGCTCATCTTTCATGAGTTGCTGGTAACGGGCGGTCGCGTTCCAGATGGCAATCTTCTGAGCACGGGATAAGCGCGTTCCACGACCGCGACGTGCAACGTGAAGGTATTCGTTGATGGAAGATACCTGCTGCGGAATGATGACTTGGCTCCACTCGTCTTTCAGGAAATTGGTGGATACCCCCCGCAGAGTATCGGTATATACATCTTGAACCGCTCTGCGCCATATTTCATCAAGACTGGTATGCCAATCATCGCCGTCATACCAAATTGCATACCCGTAGCGTTTGTCCCGTAAGTAGCGATAGACAAAGCTGTCGAGATTGATGACATCAATCATTTTCATCTCATCGGGAGTGCAGATAAGACGAAGATTAGAACTAATGTCAGTAGCTAAATTCTTGGAGTATGTGGTGAATAGCACTTTCTGATTGCTATGGTTCTTCAGCAATTGCGCAGCCAAACGCTTTGCACGATGCATGGCGACAACGGTCTTACCAGTACCGGCGCCACCAAGTAGGCGGAACGGGCCATGATAATTACGTTCTACATAGCCTCGCTGTGAAGGATGCAGGAATACTCGCCACTGCTCCAATGGGGCGTCGAGGATTCGTTTGAGATCTTCTTCGCCTTGCACCACGACGAATTCCTGCTGCGTGCCATAGGTGGACAATGCATCGCGGAACGACAATTCCGGTTGATTCGGCGATTCCGCAGATATGTCAGCATCATCTGATGCACCGGCTTTTTGCGCAAGGACGTTATTGGAGATCGCTGATGTTGGTAGCGTCTTTTCCAAGCCGAGAGATGCACTTGACTCGCTGCTTTCAGCAGCCATGCTTAATACTTCGGAACGAGATTGCCCTTCTGCGATGAGCTGAAGATAAACTCGGGCTTCCTCGGGCAATCGTCGTGACCATTCTTGGAAACGATCCCATGTGGTCTGATTCAGCATTACTGGAACATACATGTCCGGTACGCCGAGTCTGCGCATGTCGTTTTCACTTAAGGCTAGATAATCGGCTGGCAATGGACCGGCATGACGAACCGATGGTGATGTTCTCTGCACTGGTGCAGAAATAGGAGTTGGTTTAGCAAATGCATTAGGACTGCTGGATGTGCTGATGGTAGTAACTGTTTCTTGAACACGAGGTTCAGTTGTCGTATCGGGCACCGAAGGTTGGCTGGCAACGTTGGACGATGCGGCGTATGGTCCACTCGCCTTGAGACGCTCCTCTTCCGGAGCCTCGTCATACAACTGGATGGAACGCGTATAGGGATTGACCTCGACGTGCTTGGTGACGGCCCACTGATATGCAGCTTCGTGATTATCGACATGCACCAGCATATAGGTGTTGCTGGCATCATCGAACGCCACAATGGCTCGATATTTTTGATCGATGCGCGCCGAATACAGTTTGGAATCTTTTGCGTTCTTGATTGCTTCAAGATGTATACCCGGCGAACGTGGATTGCTCATAAACTTGTTGAGAAACACATTCACCTTGGTTTGCATGCGTGAAGGCAAACCAATAAACGAGGCAAAGAAACTTTTGTTAATCGCAACTGCTGGTGTTGCTTTTGAGCCGCTCATCGATCCTCCTCCTTGGCGGTATGGGTCACATTAAATGCGTCGAGAATGGCGTCCTTGTCAGTCATGGTATGCCATCCTGCATTATTGAATGCGCGGATAATGTCATCATCCGCATATTCAGGTTCAATAAATGCTGTTTTCTTGTCTTCCCAGGCGAAGGTGGAGGAACCTATGAGATTCCCCGCATCATCGCAGATGTCTTCTCCATCCATGAAGTCAGGAGCAGGAATCTGCGCGGTGGCAAGCGTCTGCGCGATGTCTTTTGCATACGCACTGAGATACTCGTCGGAAAGAATCTCTGCCCACTGCTTATCGATTGCCGGAATGCTCTCCTTTACTTCCTTAGGGGAAAGACTATTGCGCAATGGAGCGTATAGGTCAGGATCCGCTAATCCAAGAGAGGTGGCGAAAAGGAATGTGTCGTTGAACTGCATCAGGTTAACAACATGCCAGAAACTCGTCCATTCCGTCTTGAACGCTTGTCGAGACTCATCATCCAAAGTGGCTAATGGGTCATCGCCAGATGCATTGGCAGCATAGCCTTCAATGACGTCGTTGAATAGTAGATCGTTTCGGCTTTGCCGCTTCGTGTCATCGTCGAGATACACGCAGCCGAACATTTTCAGTCGTTTGGTGCCGAAGAAGTCGAACATGGCGCGCTTGGCTTGGTTTGGTGCTGCTCCGGTAAGAGCTTGCTCCAAACCAATCATGTGGTCTGCCACGATGGGGTCATTGGTCAATGTCGATTTATGAATGGTGGACGGACCAAAGAACTTGGCATGAACCGTGAAATCAGCGTCAGCTTGTTCAGGTTCTGCAAGATAGTAGTTCAGCAGACTCATAGCAGACTGATTCCCGAGCTCCAGTTTGCTTTCCTTAACACAGTCTTTGTATTGCTCCTTTCTGGGAAGCAGTGTTGTGTCAAGAGCCTTGTCGCACAGTTGAACATCATCCGGGTTCTCCAAGAACTTCGTCACATCGTCATAGGTCAATGTCCAAACACGATACCCGCAACGGCGCAAAGCTTCTCGTTTGGCGGTATCTACGGCAACGATATTGGCATGGAACTGCAAGCCATCGGTGAACACCAGAACATCAGGAACTTTGTTATCGTGGCAATGTAGCTTGAAATCAGGCTTTGATGTGATGACGGGAGCATGCTCCAGCTTGGAACTGAGCGCTTGGGGAACCACATCCCACTGGCGTTCGCCAATCTGCAGCGTGTATCCATCCTTGTCTTCAACCACATCATGTCGCAGTATGGCGCGCTGTCCACGCTCTTCAGCCTTGGCCAGTGGATTGACATGGAATCGCCGCAACGCCTCAATGAATTGAGCCTCCAGTTTGCTGTCGAGCAGCTTGTTCACTGCCACTTCAGACACTGTGGCAGTTGGAACAAGTCGCTGCTGATCTGCAAGTATCGGCGCAATCATGCTGAGCGCAGTTTTCTTGGAAATCTTTTCCAAATCACGGCTTTGCCGGTAGGAATACAAGCAGCGGTAGCAGCCATCATCGCAAGAGCAATTGGTCATGGCATCTTGCGCTCGCTGGAGCACATCAATGAATGCGTGGGAATCCGAGGACATTTGCTTTAAGTATCCAGTGCCTCCCGGTACTGTGTCGTAAATGACCAGGTATGTTTTACGCAAACCGGAGCCATCGTGCAGTGGCTCATTGCTGAGCGTTGTGGCAAGATGACTCACATTGCCGAATACGGCTGACATGCCTAACATGACGGCCGCCATGAATGAGGTCGCTTCCGAGTCATTGCCGGAGGAGTCGGCGATTCCTGGCACGAGGATACGCAACATTTCCGTGTTGATATCGCGGAAAAGGAACAGGCAGCGGTTCGTATCGGCGTTTTGCAGCACATTCGTGCGGTTAGGACAGGAGTAGGAATGGCTAATCTTGCCCTTATCATCGGCAACGCTACCGCATTTGCCGCAGACGACGAAGCCATTGCGCACGCGCTTTTCTCCGGCGATTTCGAGCTCGGTGCCGTGGGTGTCGTCTTTGCCGAAGTTAATCTCGCGGACGGTGCCGTGGGGTACGTACTCGAAGGCGAAGTCCGTGCTGCCTTGCTCGATTTTCCAAGCTATCTGAACGTCAGTGCGATCGATATCGATAAGCGAGTTTCTGACGTATAGCATGCTGGCACGGTCGTCACTACTTCCATCTACAAGGCTGTCGCTATACCGTTCTTCTGAGATAACCGTGTCAATGCGCAGCATGTCGCGTATCTGGCCAGTATCCGCCCACTGTGTGGAACCACAAGACGGGCAGCTGGCGATATTCTTAACACGGAGAGCAGGTTCTGCATGGGAACAGTTAGGGCAAAGCCTCCACGCCGTGGCGTCTTCGTCCATGTTGCCTTTGGCAAACAGGATTCGGTTGATGGTGTACTTTCTTCCTGCCGCATAGAACGTATTGCCTGGAGCTAGTTCGGTGATGGCGGATGCCGATGGCCTTTGGAAATCGGCGGATTCCGGTTCTCGAGGTTGAGTAGGCGCCGTTCCATCGTTATCTTTGCGAAGCGTATCTGCTTTGAGCACCGTATGTAGAGTGACGCCTGATTCCGGGAAGGCATAGTTGGGAAGAATGCCTTGATCGGAAAGATAGTTGAACGTATTGGTCTTGTTCAAGGTGCTGATGATTTTGTCAATGCCTTGAATTTCATTACGACATTCACGCTTCTGATCTTCATAGGCTGAATCATTCGGATGAGCATCCAAGTCGGTGATAATGCTTTCGATTTGCTGCTTCTGCCGGTTGAACTCATCGATAGTAGCGTTAGCGCTTTGGAACGTCTCAAATACACGTCGAACCAGTGAAGGTTGTTCTTTATTGAAACCGTCAGCGGCGTCATCGGTATTGGCGGGAGTGCCATACATGAATTGTTCAAGTTGCGCATGGACACTTTGTGAGGAAGTGTCATCAGACATGTTGGGAGCGTCTCTGAACAGTTTCTCGAAGTCATCGAGGAGCATGGTGGCATGCGACTTCACATAGTCGATGAAGGTGAAGGGGAATGAATCCGCGCGCTCATCGCGTATATTCGAGAGACAGTCCTTCAGCGTGGACGGAATGATATCTGCAGGTCTGATGCCGTGGTCTATCATGTCATGCACCCAATTTTCGAGTGCATAGGCAATGAGCTGGCGTTCCAAAACCGCAGTAGCTTGCAGGAAAATATGTGGGGGAGTTACGTCTCCGCTGATCATATTCAGCGGCCTTTGATAGAAGTACAGGTCATGTGGCCGTCTATTGGCCACAGCAAGTACCAGTGAGTTGCCGTCTCGGCGTCCCGCTCGTCCGGCTCGCTGAATGTATTGGGCTTGAGTGGGAGGTATTGAAGCCAGAATAACCGTGGAAAGGTCGCCGATATCGATGCCCATCTCCAAGGTTGGAGTACACGTCAGTACATTGACCTCGCCGGGCGTATGTTCAGCGCTTTTGAACTGCCGTTCGAGTTCTGTGCGCTTGTCGCCGTCGAGCAAGCTGGTATGTTCGGCTGCACGAATACGATCGGACGGCTTGGCACGGTATAGCTTGCCATAGTAGGAAAGCTCAAGTGCGGAGTGCTCGTCGTTATCAACATGAAGATGGCCAGGGCAGTGTCTGGTGGAGCATCGCGCGCCATCCCACACGTTGAGGTTTTGCTCTGCACATGGCTGGCTTTTACCGCATGTATCACAAATGAGCTGGACTACCTGTGTGCCGATATGGCATGTCCGCTCGTTGAGACCATAGACGGTTTTCGTTCCAAACTTGCCTTGCATCTCGCGGCTGGCGATAAGACCGGTCTCAGCGCATGCATTCACGGCCAACTGAAGCAGTTCGTGGCTAATGTCTCCGGTAATAGCGCTATCAGTAAGATAGCGATTTGCCAATAGTTGGTAGGCGCTGGTGGAGTACGTGTCGTATGAATCTTTGTGGGCACCTTGAGCGCTCGTAGCTAGGAAGCGCGGCAGCACGTCAAAGAATGAACCGGGCATCCACCAGATACCAGTGCTCTTTTGGTTGGACAGGAAGAATCGCTTGGCATCTTGACTCAGATACTGTTCATAGGTTTTGTCGAAGAATGCGCCGGATGAACGCAGTAAGTCAAGCAGTTCAATGATGAATCGTGCCCAGTCTTCACGGTGGATGGCGCTATCGTCAAGGTTCAGCTCATTGATTGCATACTCGCGGAAACGTTCGGCAGCGGATCCAACCCGTTGCGGGTCGAAATAGAGCGTTGCACAGCCTGACTTTGCCAAGGTGCGCCCCACCTGGGAGCGTAATCCGAATTCGAATAATGATTCCAGACGTAGTCGTCGATCAATGCAGTCGATGAGTATATGGCGTTGTGGACTTGCCGGCTTGCCTTCAAGAATGGATTCATATTCACTCATCCATGTCATGTTCGGCGCTATGAATCTTACGGCGTATTCAGCATCATCCGAATACATGCGGTGATAATACGATGCTTGATTGTCTAGATAGTCAGCCAGAGTGGCTCCACTCTTGTTGGCATGAATGATGTAGTCCATAGCGGAGTTGCGCAATGCGAATCGCCATGTCCGGCTGGTGAAGGCACTGGCGCGGAACGATGCGTCTTGCACGCTGTCTGAAAACACGATGGTCTTATGATCATCGTTGAAGGCATCGGCTGAAAGCTGTGAAAGCATGACGCTGATTTGTGGTGTTGAGCGTAGACCGATTAGAGCGAGGCTGCGATTGCTGCCACAGAATGGACAACGATAGTGATTGCGCTCTTTCCCGACGATTTCCAATGCGCTGATCAGCATTGGAATACGAGGGGTGCCGCATTCGGGACATTCCTGCTCGGCCGAGTCGAACGGACTTTCCTGCTCGGACGGATTGAAAGCTGATACCGGTGAGCTTTTCATACATTGAGCGCAGAACCATTGTGGCGATGTCGCATCGTTTCCGGAATATTTGACATTCACGTCGCATGGTCGCATTACCAGAAAGTCAGTGTCTTGCCGGAACGAGAAATATGCGGCATAGAACGCTTGCAAGTTCGAAACATCGATTTTGCCGTTTTTCCCCTCAATGCCGAGCCATCCGGTTCCTCCGCAGTCCCGGCAATTGATAACCGGTAAATGATGCTGAGATGTTGCCTCGTCCAGCTCGGAGTCCGGTGCGTAATGAGGTGTTTCGTTCACGGGCACGATGCTGGCGGTAATACGGCTCAGTTCCTTGCACCACTGTTGAACCTGCACATCGAGAAATGGCCTAGGATGCTGGATATCACCGGTTTTGGCATACGAGACCAAAGTAATGAGTGCATCTACGGCAGCTTCTTGCTGTTTGGAATTGAGCCGGTCAAATTGAGTATGACCGATGGCCAACGCTCTCAACAGGTCATCGTCGATTTGATGAGGCTTATTGCACAGATGCTGCACCAGTGAGGAGAGGAATTGGGAACACCGCAATCGTGAACTGAGATCAAGACGGAACCGTGTGTCTGATACTGCTTCTTTAGTGAGGGACTCATCATACCCCTGTAGCCAGAAGCGTGCTGCTGCAGCGATATAGGCTTCAGGCTCTACGTCCGCTTCCAAACGAATTAATGCATCCGTCTGCTGAGACGTTGGAATCGTGAAATCATAGGTGAGCGATTCTTCATCTGTATTGTCGTTGGATGCGAAAAACTCTTTGGAATTGAGACGGTCTTCAGTGATTACCGCATCAGTAGTGAACTGTGTGTTGAAAATATCCGAGGCATAATCGCAAATTGATTGGGCACCGTCTTTGGAGCCCAACGTGGCGGAAGTACCTATATAGCACATGTGCTCCGGTTCGGTATGGAGCCGGTCGGTGAGACGCCGCAGAAGACATGCGAGATCGGTGCCTTGTGCACCATCGAAGGTGTGAAGCTCGTCAACAACGAAATATTTCAGCGTGGTCTCGTCATTCTGATTCCACAGTTGGGAATCTTCAGGACGGACCAATAGATAATCAAGCATCTTGTAGTTGGTGAGCAGAATGTCAGGCGGGTTTTTCAGCAGTGCGTCATGGTCGCTGATCACCGCTTCCTCGGTCATGATCTTGCTCTCGTTTTTACCACCCAAGCTTTGCGTGCCCACATACATGCCTGCAGTCACCGTGTTCTTGAGCTCAGGACTATTGGCAATCAATGATGCGATGCGCTTGGCTTGGTCGGCGGCCAAGGCGTTCATCGGATATACGAGAATGGCTTTGATGCCTGGCTGCTGGTAACGGGTGCGCTGCTTATAGCAGTAATCAAGAATCGGGTAGAGGAAACATTCAGTTTTACCGGAACCGGTTCCGGTGGCCACAAGAGTGGATTGCCCCTGAGCAATCCGCTGGAATGCCTTCATCTGGTGAGCATACGGGCGATACTTGGGGTGCAGGCATTCGCTGAATGGAAATGGTTCAGACTCCCCGGTAACACGGAACGGCAGTTTGACTGAAATGAATGGATCGAGTGTGAGTGCGTTGTCTTCTTGAGCGAACTCAACCAGTGAACCTTTGAATGGGGCGTTAGTCATGGGGAATGTGGTATGCAGATAATCCGCAATGCCCTCACGAATGTGTCGTGCCAAAACAATCGGAATCATGATGTCACTCCTTGTGCTCCGCGATGGTGATGAGTTTCAGTGGCGAGTTGGTCGGCGTATTTGTGCTCGAAGAACGCCCATGCTGTGCGGTAGTCGGCGATGCGGTCACACAGGTCGAACGGCGCAACATACGTGATGATACGTTCGGTTGGGCCGTCAGGCTGAGTGTCATCGGTGATGGTGCGGATGAACTCGGTCCCTGCCTTCGCGTTCTTGATACGGCCGAAATCGCCGCGCTTGTAAGTCAGATCGCCGTAATTCTTCTTGGAGAACGTGATACGGCCGTTCGCGTCGTACCATGTGTCATCCTCATAGCTTTTGAGCACGGTGAACGTCAACCGGTAGATATCGATAAGCTCGTCCAATGTGAGCCCCAATGCCATCGAGGCAAGCACGTCGAGTTCGACTAGCGCCTGACGGCGTTCATAGTCGGTGCGAAGCGGAGTGTTCCAATCCCATTCGCGAGTCAGCTGTGTAAAGTGCTCCGGTTTGAGCCGCGAATCGGTTTTCGCCCAACTCATCGTGGCGTACGCATCTTCCCAGCAGGTTTCCCAGAGCTCGGCATACGGCTTGGTGACGCAGTTGAGCAGCAGACCGCGCAGAGCGATTTCAGAGGAAAGACAGGATTCCGGTACTGGGAATAGCTGCAAGGTGGAATTATGAATGTCCATTTTGCCGATAGATCGTACTAAAAAATCGTAAGGGAGAGCGGCCTCAAGGCCGCTCATGAGCGCGAGCAACGCGTAGCGCTCTGGGTGCACACCATAGCCTGCTATGGTGTTCACCCAAGCTACGCTTGGGTGAACACCAGCCGCTTGCAGCGTGCGTTCGCCCGCAAGCGGTACCATGCGTCGGCATCCAAGTCGGTACACCGCGTCGAACCGGCTGCCGTTGGCCATTTTTTGCACGCGGTCCGTGTATTCCGCATCCGAGCATGCCTGCGCGTACTTGACGCGTGGCTCATAGTCTTCGCTGATGGTGGTCAGGTCCACGAAATCGTAATCGCTGTTGACCCTGTAGTTGCGGCGCGTGGATTGTAATATCGGATTGCCTACGCCGATGAACGGACTGGAATAAATAATTGGCTCCGATGTGGTGGGGAAGTGGATGTCATCTTTGATGGTGCCGTCCTTGCGGGCATTGGTTTCATTCCACATTGGTGAATATGTGACGTATTTGTCATAATCACGCAATGTTTGCGGCACTTCGGCCATACGTTCCAATGCCGTGATGAGTGCACGGGCGTATACGCCGACCATTGGTGTGGTTTTCCATGAATCAGACGTACCATCACCCACCAGTGTGGAGAACATTTTCAATGCATGCTCGTCGACCTGGATAATGCGGTCATGGTGGCCGCGGGTGTTCCAGTTGCCGTTCTCGTCTTTAATCGTTGGGATTTCGCCTGTACCATCGGACGCATAGCATTCATCAATGGTCTTGGGCGCATACAGATTCCATATTGAGTCGAATTGCATCGGGGTTTTGTTTGATTCAGGATTTTGATACACATTGAGGCTGAACGCGGTGTGATGATCGACCCCGACGAACAGTTTTTTCTCATTGATGAACTGGAAGTGATATCGCAGTCTGCGTACCATCTGCTCGCGCAGGATACCCGCACGTGTATCGCCATACACCTCGTCCGGATGCACGAATGCGCTTACGCCGTTCTGTTCCCGCGTAAAAACAAACGCATTCGGCAGGAAGCAGCGGAACAGGTTGGTACGTTGGCCTTGGAGTAGCGGATAATTACCTACTGCACCGAAGAACGCGAGTTGACCTGCTACGCCAACATATTCGTGAAGTAGCGTCTTCCGCAGGTCTTCATTTTCCAACAATGCAGGTAGACGTTTATTCATTTCCGCTGCAGTAATTGCATGGATAGCAAACGATGGTTCTACATCGGAAACAGCATTATTAGCGTTCCATTGCACATTCACCCACGGTGGGTTTCCAATCATAAAGTCGAAGCCACCATCCTTGAACACGTCGGCGAACTCCAACTCCCAATGGAAGAAATGCTGGTCCTTGGCTATCTGCTCTACCAGTTTGATACGCTCACTGATAGGCGATGAGCCATTGCGCAATTCGTCCAGATTCACCTTATGATCGCTCACGTAGTCGCGTGGCGATTCCTCATATTCAAGCGCCTCGTCAAAGGTGAACTGATCGTGCTCGTAAATCAAATTGAAATCCGCGTCGCTCACCGAACCGGTCAGAATCATCGACATATCGGACAGATAGTCCGAGCGGCTTGGCAGCTGGTTGGCTTTCTCGATAGGCCAGAACCATAATGCACACCAGTAATCCATCGCCAGTTTCAGACGGGCATATTCGCTGGCATTGCGAGCATGCTCCGAACGATACGAAGTGGCGAGCAACTCGTCCTTCTCGCGAATATTAAGGTTTTCCGAAGCGAATGATGCGGCATCCAAAGAGCCTTGGACACTTTCCTGATCTTTGCGCTCAAACTGGTTGAATTGCTTGTCGACATCGCCATAACCGTAAATGGTGAGTTGATCACGCGTCTCTTGTTCCAGCTCACGGCGCATGGTGATTTGACCGCGCCACAGATCATCCGCAACCTTGGACAAGCGCTTCATCACATTGATTTGGCTTGAAGTATATGGTTCGGTAAACGCTTTTTTCCAAGTCTTGATGGTTTCCAGATTTGCGGTTTCAATGGCCTTTACGGTTTTGTCTCCATAAGAGCACATGCCGGGGTCTCCGGTGAGGAACCGGTACATGCGCTTGGTGCTGGAGGAGCTTTGGCTGAAACCGATGCGCTTGGCCTCTCGCTCATACCAGCGGCCGTTTTTGGTTTTTGCCTTGAGCTCGGCCTCGGTGTACCCAACGCGTCGAGCGCCGATGAGCGAATTACCGCATTGCAGCTGCGTGCCGAACCACGGTACAAACGAGCCATCGCAAATCGTGTTCAGCCAGAGTGAAACCTCTCCCAATTCCACAGCGATGGGGTTCAGATCGACACCATAGATATTGCGGTCGGCGATGAACATTTTCACCCGCTGCAGTTCCGCTTGCCGATGTTCGGCTGGAATTGCCGCAGATGGCCCTTCCTGGGCGATGCGTTCCTTTTCTCGCATGGCCAGGTATTTGGAGGCCAGCTGATTAATGGTCTCGTTCAAGAAGGTGGCGGAACCCATTGCCGGTTCGCAGATTTTCAGCTTCAGCAAATCGGTAGCCTGATGAATGTGCGGTTCAATCTCCTTCAATGCGTAACGCACCAAACATTCGGCCAAGCTATCCGGTGTATAGAAGGAGGCTGATGTCTCGCGTTCACGGCCGGCAAGTCGGTAAATAAACGTTCCCGGCTCATATACGCGAGGCTCGCCTGCGTGAGGGCCGTCTTCATAGCGGACACGCTCATCTTCGGAGTATTCATCCAGCTGTTCGGCGTTGACGAAATACCCCACATCCAGCGGGTCGAATTTGTCAGTGGCTCGCTTGACTTCATACAGCCGTTCCTTGGCGATGAAGCCACGGTAGGAGAGCAGCGCCTCATATACGGCGCCCATTTGATTGATGCCCAGTGCAGCATATGAAATACGCTGTTTGCGGGTGCGCTTGCCTCGGGAAGTCTGCTGACCAGCAGAAGTTACACTCATGAGGTCGATGATCTGCAGCATCACGGTATCGCGCAGCGAAGCATGTTCAATGAGCGGCGTGCGTTCGGGATCGAAAATGTGGGCTTTCAACGGCGGCACCAAGAACACGGCGTTGACGTTGTTGCTTTGCACACGTTTCAATTCGGCATTGCTCGCTGGGTAGCCATCGAACACCAAGTGATCGAGCTTACGCAGCGTATCCGCCAGATAGGTGGTGTTCTCCGCTTCATCCATACGGCCGCGCATTTGCTCGGCGATATCACGCAGACTCTCCAACGAATAGGCGGTGCGATACGCTTCCGATTTCATCGGAGCATAGCCCAGTTCAGGCTTAGCCTCAATGAACAGCAGAAACAGCAATCGATACATGTACCGCAAACATTGCACGGTGAGCTCGTCGGCATCAATGTCGGTCACCTTTTGGTGCTGGTTGACGGTCTGGTCGTAAATCACCTCGTTGCCAAGAATCTCTACACATTCGCGCAGTGCGGTTTTGAGACTATCGGACACCGCAACCGCTTGCCGAGAAGAGGATTCGTCAAAGGAATCCAGCACGGACTCGTCGTTTTGCGGGCACAGGCTTGCGCGATGCAGCAGCACAGCTACAGCTTCATAGACATGCTGTTGATTGCGGCTGAACAGGGTGTCGAAATCAATCAGCAGGCATTTTTTCTCGCCCCACTTGCGTCGGTCAATCAGCGCCGCCTGATGGAGTCCGAGAACCAGTACCCAGCGTGCAGGTTCGTCGAAATCGGCGAACAGCTTATTCACGCACGCTTCACAGGTCAGTTTACCGGCCGAAGAAGGGCTCTCCAAAATACCGGAATCGGCATCCGTGGAGAGCGAAGTCACCACCTGCAGTTGGGGCTTGCCATCAGCGTTGAGCATGTTGAGCCGTAGTGGAATCTCGATATTGCCGTTAGGATCATTCAATGTCACCGTTGGCGAAGCAACATCATATCCCAGCGCATCCAGCAGGCCGTCGATGAAATTGCCTACCGCCTCTTCCTGCAGCAGGTTATCTTCGCCATTAATGATGCTGGCATAGTTTGAACGTTGTGCTCGGATCAGAGCAGTTGGACGTTGATCTGCGGGCAGATTCGCCCACCGCTTGGCTGCTTCCTGAACGTTCTTGGGAAAATACTCCTGCAGGTAGAACGGCGTATAGAAATCATTAACGGATTCCAGTCCGGGGAACGTTTCATTCAACTCTTCAGTGCTCATCGCGTTACCTTGGCTTTCAATGTATGCGGATTGCTAAAACGAGTGCGAGGATTCATCGGGCGCCCCTACGAATGCAGCGGCCACCCGGAGCACGGGCTGCCCTGAGGCCGTAAGCGATTCATCAACCCATTGAATGTAGTCCTCGTAGATCTCATTGACATGCCGTTGCTGATCTTCCAATTCCGGTTTCCCGGAAAGCAACGCCATACGTTTAATCTTCCATTCGTCGATGCGCTGCAACTGCTGCATAATGTGCGGCTTGGCTTTTTGTTCTTCATATGCGTCACGAAGACGTACCAAACGCTCAGTACCCTGAGCGATGGCATTCACGAGTAGTGATTCAGCTCGTTCGACCTGCTGCGGCGATGCGGTGCTGCTCTCGGTGTTGACATATTGATATCGGGAGGAGCCTGGAAGCAATGTGCCCCGATATCCGGTGATTTTCCAAACCTCTTCCAGTGGAATCACGCCTGCATACTCGTGGTTGTGGTAGCGCACGCCGAACCATTCATCAATGACCGGAGAGACATGACGATTCGCGATGCTACCTGAAAGCAAGATTATGGTGTCATCCGATGAAAGCCGACCATTTGTCACACCAATGATCGGCGCCTCTCCTCGGCCGTACAGCATGGATGTGGATTTGAGCTGGATCCATTCCATCAGAGGATTCAATGCCCAGAGATACTGAGTGCGATTCCAATGCTCCCCACTGAGTTGCGCGGTGACGCTGTTGGTCTGCGCTTCGCAGTATTCGGCACTGGTGCACCACTGACCCATGTTGTCTCGCAGAATCGCCGTGTTGGGAACGCGGCGGCGAAGCCATGAGCGCAGCGGACTGTCCGGATTCAATGTCATGGAGAACCCCTCTGTTCCAGATAGCGGCTGCAGCGAGTCTATTTTCGCTGATTCCTTGAACCCGGGCCAGTTCAAACCTTCCCAAGCGTAAGAATAATCATCCATCAGCGTGCGATCATTGCTGACACGGTTATTGATATCTGACGTTGTCGATGCATTCACCGAATCATCGGCATCAGCTTCATCGTCTTCGAATAAGTCATCGAAGAAATCGTCCTTTAAGTCATCTTCAGAGTCTTGGGTCTGTTGGTTGGAGGAGGATTCAGGTGTGCGATGCTCGTCAATATCCGTGTTTGGCGTGGTGAGATAGAGCTCGCTGAATTCCTCCATTGACATGCCTGATTCTATGGCATGGCAGACGATGGCTTCCTCGTCTTCAATGTTGTATTGGCCCATCAAAGCTGCCGGGTCTCCGATATTGTCGTAAGCCTGCTGCTCTTTCTCGCGGAGAATCTCCAAAATGCGGGAATCGCCCTTGATTTTCTCATTGCTTGATTCGATGGTCATGAAGCGAATATCAGGAGTGTGTTGCTGCCCATAGCGGTCGATACGGCCGTTGCGCTGCTGGAATACCATCAACGACCAAGGGGTGTCGAAATGAATAAGACGATGGCTGAGGTAATGCAGATTCAAGCCCTCTGAAGCCACATCCGACGCGACGAGTACGCGGATGGGCGAAGTGGGGTCACCGAACTGTTCAACCATATGTTGCTGCTCCACGTCGCTCATGTGACCATCCATAGACACGATGGCACCTTTAGGCAGTTTAAGATCATGGGTCAGCTGATGTTCCAGATAATTCTTCGTTTCGATGCGCTCCGTGAAGATGACAATACGATCCGAAGGGTCCTTCCCAGTCCAACCGTATTGAGCGCTGAGCAGCATAGCCAGCAGGTTGGCATATCGCGAAAACTGCATTGGCGTGATGCTTTCCAGCGCCTGATGCAACTCCTGCAGTTTAGTGGCGTCGCCGGTCATATCTTCGGGGTCGGTTTTCTTGAGTTTCTTGAGGCGTTCTTCAATGGTTTTCATGCATGCGGCTGGGGAAGAGAACAGGCTTTTCTCCAGCAACGTGCAGAACAAGCCGGAGTTTGCTTTTCTGCGAGCAACATCCATACGCAGATTCAGCTTTGATAACACATCAAAAGCGTGCTCTTCAGATGGGGAAGCCGTGCAACGAACCTGGGTTACCTCGCGTTCCGGGAAGCGGCCGGAAACATCGCCGATAACATCCTTCTTAAAGCGGCGCACATACAGTTGCCGAATATCTTCCGGTGAGTAATTATCAGGGTCAGGAAGCGTAGTCGGATCAAGCATATTCATCAGTGATGCGAAACTACGCGCCTTACCATCATGAGGGGTGGCGGAAAGCATGATGAGTGTATCCGAACGCGAGGCGAGCCGTTGCGCAAGTTTTGCACGCTGAGCTTTGCGTGATCCGGTTCCTCTGTTGGCAACGTTTTGCGCTTCATCGATAACGATGATGTCCCAATACGAGGCGTCAAGAGCGGCGCCATACTGAATATCTCGCTTCAGCGTGTCAATGGAAACAATGACCTTGTCGTAGTACGAGAATGGGTTGGCATTTGCCGGAATCTCCGAGCGAATCTGTTGAATACGGGTGGAATCAAGACTGATGAGCGGTATGGTGAAGCGCTCCCACATTTCCTTTTGGAATTGTGCCATCATGCTTTTTGCCGTGACTACAAGGATGCGCCGGCCTTTATGGCGGGCGATAAGCTCAGACATGAGAATGCCGGCTTCCAAGGTCTTACCCAAACCCACGGCATCGGCAATCAGAATACGCTGCCTTGGCTGGGCCAGTGCCTGCTCCGCCGGAACAAGCTGGTAAGGCAGAGAATCCATAGCGGCCTTATTGCCGATATGGATATTGTTGTCCGTAGGCACGGTGGAGCGCAGCAGGCTCTCTACGAACAGATGTGAGCGGGCCGCATGCGCGGAAGTATCCGGAATGAATTTGGTCTTAGTTGGGTCGACCGGTTCTATGGCGTCGAGGTCATCTAAGAAAGTCGCTTGAAAATCGCGAACAAGAGGAGAGATGCCCACACAGGTTACGGCGCGGTTGCCCAATGAGTTCGTTTCGGCCTTGGTAACAAGCCACTCTTGGCCGCGTACCAGAACGCGCATGCCGGCAGAGAGTTCAATGTGCTTATCGGCGTTCACGGTTTGCGAGGTCATGAACTTTGCTCCTTGTGTGTGAATTGATGGGGGCTGTCGTCTCTTACTCAGAGAGTGGTTTTTCGACTTGCTGCAACACGATAAACCGGTAGCGCATTCCTCTTCTTCCATAGGAGGTTGTGATGCTGGCAAAGATATTGTTCCCCCTGGGGGATGCCAACATCCCAGCCATTGCCGATTTACGCGTTGCATTAAGGTCATCGATAAGCTGGCGTTCTTCAGAGAGCAGTTCGCCGTCATAATCGATTTGTCCGTTGCTGTGTGCACGAACAGTGAGTTTGTCGTTGGTCACCAGTGCCACTGTGCCTGTGAAGTCCAGAAACTCGGCAAGTCGGCGGGCTATCACTGGGCGGGACACCCGAATGAGATGTTTGTTTTGAGGGTCTTTGCTGCGTCCCTCATCATAGAGACGAGCAGCCAGATCAGCATCCACCACGCCTCCATGAGTGCATTTTTGGACATAATGCGTAGGCAATAAGGCGAATGAGGCAAACCGATTGCAAGCATCTTCCTCAAAGCGTTTGTTGAAGTTCAGCGTGCTGGTGGCAATAATGCGGTTGGCGAGGTTGTCATCCGTCCATTGCAGATAGTGTCCCAGTTCATGTAGCAAAGTGAAGTTGCGGCGCGGAGTGAAATCACCATAACGGTATTGCACCGTAATGAGGTGTTTTTCGTTTGGCCCGAGCGCTGGAATATACAGTCCGAGCAAATCAGTTCCATGGTCAATGATTGTGCTGTCGTTGTGCTGTTGAAAGTCATCCAAAAGAGCATGTTTATATGTGATGGTCACATCATTTTTCCAAGTGCGCTTGATTTTGCCTGGATCAGACAGACAATCATCTAGAAAATCGGCATGCCTTGATTGAGCAAGCGCAATCATATCCTGCGCTTGCTCAATCACTGCGTGTTGGTAATCGGCAGAATTCCTAGCATCCAACATGGGAGAGCGAGTGTTCCTTTTGTCTACTTTTCGTGCGCGTCGGCCGCTTCATCAAGTGCGATTTCAGCGGCCTTTTGCAGTGCTCCCTCGATGGCCTGCTGGCCATGACCGGAGACTCGAGCCGCTAGTTCGAATTGGGCCTTATGCGCCAATTGAACGCGCGGGTCGCCCTGATGCGTTTGCTCAAGCGCATCCGCTGCTTCTCGCCATTGTGGTTGCTCAGCCATGATGAGATAGTCGTCGCCGATAACAGTTTGCGCCTGCGGTTGAGAGGGGAATCCGGCTGCTGCCATTTGCTGCCGTTGTTCTTCGGTCAATTGCAGCGTTCCGCGACTTATAGCAATGCGTTGAGCGGGGGATAGACGAAGCTCGGTTTGCAATGCTTGCGTGTATGCGGCCAGATTCTTGTCCGTTCCGTATTCCACTTGTGCGTCGCCATGCAGCTTTGGCAGATTAAAACAATCGGCATGCCATTGAACCAGTACGGCAAGGGCATCTTCTCGTGTTTCCCATTGCACATTATCAGGGATTATGTGAGTGGTGCCTCGCCTGATGCCGCTGCGGCTTCCCGCACCACGAAGATTATTGTCTACGATGGCGCGAGTGACGCTTGCGCTGAATTCCTTCAATGGCTTGTACAGGCATCGCACGGGAATAACCGTAGCGAGCTTCGGCCAAGCCAACATCGGCTTCTCCAGCGGGGTATCGCTGATTACCAGGGAGTCGCTGGTCTCCGCACGCATATCGGTAGATAGCGGAATCACTGTTGCCATACGTGGATCATCGTTTACCTGGGCGATAAGCACGTAAAGGCTGTTGTCGTGATAGTCAGCCAACCACAGCTGACCACGCTGCACGCCTTCCGCAAGTTGCTGATTAATACGCTTCGGAGAATCAAGGTCATCGTCGCTTAGGGAAATGATGCGAGGAGTTACATCTTCCAGCCCGCTGTACATGCCGAGCATCTCGGTGAATGATGGTGTGGCGTTCATAATGTTTCAGGCTTTCTGCTCATAAGGATTGATGCCATACGTAAGCAGTTCATCCGCTATTGCCGGATGCTGCTTGAAATAACGGCGGATTTTCTTTGGGTCTCCGTTGAGTGAGGCCTTTTTGATTTGTTTGACAAGTTCAAGTATTCGGGCTTGCCGGTCCATGTCTTCCTCATCTGAAGAATCCCTGTCCAGACTAGAGAAGACCTGATCCTCCACCGAAGCAGCGGGTGCTGCTATATCAATAATGCCGCCGTCGTCAGTGGTAAGGCTTTGCGTACTGGCCTGTTGCATTACCGATAGTCGATGCTGGGCAAGGGTGAACAGCGACGAGAGCGCCAGCGTACCTTTTGCCGCTTTCAAAACACCCTCGAACATGTTTTCCAACTGGCCGGTTTTGCCGTAGTTGGGCGTACGCTGCCGATCCTCGTCCTGCAAAGCTTTCACATCGATATCGATAGGGTAACGGTACGTTACCGATTCCAGTGTGCGCTCAGGAACTGTTGACGGCGTTGTCGGTCCGCCGACAAGCCCCCAACTATTTCGTTTGCCTTTGAGCTTCTTGTTTGTGCTGCTCGCGGTGACCATATCGTTGGAATCGAAGTTGTTGGTGAACCGCGCGTCTCGGGCAAGACGTTTGCGGATTGCATCTCGGGCCTTGCCTTCGTCGGTCTGGCTATACAGGTTATGGAACCAGCCATCAACGGACGTCTTAATGTAAGCTTCGAATACTTGATCCGATTTGCCTTGTTTGCCTCGTAGTGCGCGTTCGATGACTTCCTTACGCTCTATCCAAAACTGGTTAACGCAACCATCTGCGGAGTCTGGAGCTGTGAGTGGCAACGTGGGCTTAAATTGCTTATAGTGCAGATGCACTTGCTTATTAATAAACTGCAAAGCACGTGGGCCCAAGTGAAGCTTTGGGCTGATAACTGCGCCGTAGTCGCATTCGTTAAAGTATTCCTCATAGTACAGCCGTGTGGTTGTCTTTGCTGAATCACTTTTTCTCATGCCGCTCCTTCGCATAGATAAAGCTTCTAACGAGTGTACCTGTGTACTGGCATTATCTGTGGCACGGCTCGTCAGCAATTGCCCCGTATGTGATTGATGACACTGGCAATACGCAGGTGTCCTCATATGTAGCGGGGTTTCACGCTGGCTTTCGGATAAGCGGCAGCATAGTCAACAGTATTGGCTGTTAGGGAATCACCGAACGTTGTTGCATCCGCGATGCTGTCCACTAGCTGAGGGGCATCAGGATTGTCGCCGCACAGGTAATAACATAAGCCATCTTCTAGTGTCCGATGAAATAGACATTGTATGGGTTGTCGTGGTGAGTGCGTTTGTTCATGATCATGTCCTTTCTTGTCTCATGGCGTTTTCTGATCCGAGGAGTTGAGTCGGCCGTGGACTGGTCTGTGGTTTCTTACACCCTTATTAACCGGACAACTTTCATTTTCATTGGAATTTGAGGCGTGTTGCACACTATGGGCAGTTGTCCGGTTAAGACAAACGAAGCTATTGGAGAATACTGATTCGTGGAATCAGTATGTTGTATTTAAGGAAGTCATAATGAACTTGGAAAGGGATGGCATGGTAACGGATGCCGACAGCGACAGCGATTTCGCCCTGGCCGCGTTGCGCAAGTTCTTCAAGTTCGACGCATTCCGTCCAGGCCAGCGCGAGGTGGTCGAGGCGGCCGTGGCCGGCAGGGACGTGATGACGGTGATGCCCACGGGCGGCGGCAAGAGCGTCTGCTACCAGCTGCCGGCCGCGAGGATCGGCACGTTCACGCTGGTCGTCACCCCGTTGAGGGCGCTCATGCGCGACCAGGTGCAGCATCTGGATGCCGCGGGCATCCCGGCCGCGCTCATCGACAGCGGTCTGAGCGAGGGGGAGCGGGCCGGCGTGTACGCGCGTGCGTTGGCCGGCGTGCTGCGAATCCTCTACGTGGCCCCGGAGAGGCTCAACGCGCCCGACTTCCGCGATTTCATCCACCGCATGCGCGTGGACGTGCTCGCCGTGGACGAGGCGCACTGCATGCTCCAATGGGGCGGTGACTTCCGTCCCTCCTATCTCAACATCGGCGGTTTCGCCGCGTCGCTCACCCCGCGGCCCGTGATCATGGCGTTGACGGCCACCGCGAGCCGGGAGCAGGCCGACGAGATCTGCCGCATGCTGGGCATGAGGGATCCGCTGCGCTACACGGGCGATGCGGATCGTCCCAACCTCACGCTGCACGTCGTGCACGTTAGGCCGCGCGAACGTAGGCGGATGATTATCCGCTGGGCGTGCACCCACCAGGGCAGCGGCATCATCTACAAGGAGAGCCGCAAGGGCGTGGAGGAGCTCGCCGGCATGCTGCGCGAGGAGGGCGTCGACGCGGAGGCGTTCCACGCGGAGATGCGCGACGAGGACAAGCGGCGCATCCAGGACGGGTTCCTCAACGGTTCGCCGCGCGTGATCTGCGCCACCAGCGCGTTCGGCATGGGCGTCGACAAGCCCGACGTGCGCTGGGTGCTCAACGACGGCCCATGCAAAAGCCTCGAGGCCTACTGGCAGGAGGCAGGCCGCGCCGGCCGAGACGGCGGCGAGTCCGACTGCGTGCTCTACTGGAGCGAAGGCGACTGGAAATGGCTGCGCGATGTCACCGACCAGGCGATGGCCAATGCCGAGGCCTCGGGGGATTCCGAACGCATAGGGGCCGCGAGGAAGAACCTTGAACGGCTCGACGCGATGAGCGAGTACTGCGAGGAGACCGGCTGCCTGCGCCGCCTCATCCTCAAACCGTTCGACTCTGAAGGCGTGAGGCGCGGCGACTGCGGCAAATGCTCCAACTGCCTGCACCTCAGGAGCGACTACATGGGGAACCGGAACAGTGGGAAAGGCCACCACCGCGCGGGCGGAAGACGTGACGCGTGGAGCGAACCGACGAACAAGGAGTGGCGGACGGAGGCCGCCGAACGCTACAGGAAGGCGCAGGCCGAACGTCGCGCCAACGTCGGAATCGCATCCCCGTCGACGGGCCGAATGGCCTCGGCCGGAGGCGCGCCGCATGACATAGGGGACAAGACCCGCATCGTCTGCGCCTACATCGACGCCGTGGGGAGGAAACTCGGCTACTACGTGGGCGCCGACCTGCTCGCCGACGCGCTTAAAGGCGTCGACAGCCGGCGCGTTCGCAGGCACGGTCTCGACCAGATCGAAGGCTACGGCGCCCTGCCCGACATGGACAGGCCCGCGTTCATCGACCTGTTCCAACGGATGGAGGCCCTCCAGGCCACCCGGTTCGCCGATCACAACGAGGTACGCCCCGGCGCGCTCTTCGACATGTACCTCAAGGAGAAGAACAGCTGAAATTTGAGGCGTGTCTCGGGTTTTGATGCACTTGTCCGGTTAATAGGGGTGTCAGGCGATAAGCCAGCTGCACAGGGCGGCTGGCCGCTAAACAGCAAGGAGATTGCCATGAAGAACAAGCCGATCAAGGCCACCGTACGTTTCGTTGATCCGGAGGAGGCTGACAAGAACGATCGTCTGGAAGACTACACTGTTCCGATTCCGGAAGGTCTCACCGAGGAATTCCGTCCCTCCAAGCCGGTGACTCCTCGTCAGATGATTGATTGGGAAACCAAGAACAAGGAACCGTACCCGGGTTATGCCGAGGAACTGTTCAACTGGGAGAACGCATGGGAAGAGGTGAACCGTGCCCAGCTGAAGGCTGATGGCGGCTACCTGCATATCGCGGATCCGGTGCACTTCGATGACGACCCTGAGGCCGCTGCCGGCAGCGTGAAGAATGTGGATGGGGAAGAAGTGCCTGTTTATGGCAACGACCATGTCTTTGGCGAGCACAAGGACACTTTCGAAAACGTGTTCGGCGGCAATGACCAGTTCGGAGCTGCCGACCCGTTCAGCGGTAATGACGGTGTTGATGATTAGCGCTACCGTACCGAGTCGTAGAGAGGAGGCTTATGAGCAACGATGCTTTACCGTTGGTGCTCATTGACTTTGATGGGGTTATCAATCAGTTTCCGGATGAGAAGGTGCGTCGTCGCCAGAATTCCACGGCTTGGATGAAGCCGGATGATCCGCGTATCCAAGTGTATGATCCCGCAAACTGGTTTATCCCAGACTCGAGCGATACCGTATGGGCCGGCCATTATCACGGCAATATTCGGATTCATTGGGCCGCGCAGCTGGTTGACCGTCTCAAAGCGCTCAATGCTGAAATCATCTGGTTGAGCACTTGGCAGCCATACATCCCTGCGCTTGATATTGCGCTTGACGTGGATTGGCCGACCCTGCATTGGTATAACCCAATCACCCGAGAGGGCAGGTATACCGGCAAAAGAAGTTCGGTAATCAGTCACCTGAAAACTGCGCGTCCGATTATCTGGATTGATGACGAGGAAACCACGTATGACGCGGGCCTCGCCATTCAATCCAGCAATCCTACGGCACCTGTGCTGGGTGTTGGCCCGGATTCCCGCATTGGCATCAGCCGACCGCAAATGGTAATGATTGAACAATTCGTTGCGAATCCGCCACAGGAACCTTCAGTCCAGTTTGAAGTCGCTGGCGAACGGCATAG
Source organism: Bifidobacterium imperatoris (assembly GCF_002860405.1). GTDB lineage: Bacteria > Actinomycetota > Actinomycetes > Actinomycetales > Bifidobacteriaceae > Bifidobacterium > Bifidobacterium imperatoris. Next base: position 29,994 of record NZ_NMWV01000010.1, read on the forward strand.
TGAACACTGGGGTTTCTGAAGTGTGCAGATTTCACAGCGCGGCGCAGCATAACGCGGCACAACGCAGCGCTGCACTGAGAGGAAAGAACACGGACTTGGAATAATATCGGCGCGGGGCACATGCCCAGTTGATGTACTCCGCGCCGAACCGTATTAGAACCGTATTAGAAATCGAAATTATCCGGGTCAGCACCGTTGCGGTGACCGGTGTTGAGCGCGGTGACTGCCGCCATGTCATCAGCAGTGAGGTTGAAGTCGAACACGTCGAAGTTCTGCTTGATGCGCTCGGCGTGCGTGGACTTCGGCAGTACGATGATGCCACGCTGAATATGCCAGCGAATCACCACCTGAGCTGCGGACTTACCATACTTGGCGCCAATCTCAGCGAGCACCGGCTCGGCCAGCAGATTGCCGCCAGTACCACCCAGCGGGCTCCATGCCTCAGTATGAATGCCCTTGCCGGCAAGGAAGTCGATCAGTTCCTGATTGGTGAACTGCGGGGAGGATTCGATCTGATCCACCGCAGGAACCACATCGCTGTTCTTCAGCAGCTCCTCAATATGATGCTGCTGGAAGTTGCTCACACCAATCGCCTTCGCGCGGCCGGACGCATAAATCGTCTGCAGATCATCCCAAGCCTGCTGCCAGCCGTCCGCCGGCCAATGAATCAAATACAAATCCACATAATCGAGCCCCAAACGGTCGAGGCTCTCTTGGAAAGCATCTAGGCCACGGTGTGCGCGAATATCGTCATTCCAGAGCTTCGTGGTCACGAAGAAATCCTCGCGCGGCACGCCGGCACGGCGAATGCCTTCGCCCACGGAAGCCTCGTTGCGGTAGATCATCGCCGTATCAATGTGGCGGTAGCCGTTCTCCAGAGCCGTCTGTACGGCGTTGATGGTGGTTTCGCCGTCAGGAGTCTGGAATACACCCAAACCAACCTGAGGAATAACCGTGCCATTGTTGAGCGTAATCGTCGATTGAATCGCCATAATGCCTCGCTTAACTTAATGTCAGTACGTTCCTGAGCTATTCTACGAAGCAGAACAGCTGAACACAGCAATATCGGCAGATAGCTAATGAGATGGTCACGATGCATCGTTGTGTGATTGCCGTTGTGACTACCCCTCAGTCCGCCTTCCGCGGGCAGCTCCCCTGACAGGGGGAGCCGAGAAGTGCCATGCGCTGGCGTGGGGTGAAAGGAGCGTTTTATGTGGTACACGGCGGCATTCGATTCAGGAACCACGGCGCTGAAAGGCGCGCTGGTGGCTGAAGACGGGCGGATTGTGGCCAGTGCGAGCAGTGATCTTACGCTGATTATCAATGGTGATTTCCGAGAGCAGGACCCTGATGAATGGTGGCGGGCGTTCTGCAAGGTATCACAAACAATGCTTGCTCAAGCGCAAGAGCACGAACCTGGATGTACTGCTGCACAAATTGCTGGCATTATCTTCAGCGGTCAGATGCAGGACGTGATTGCGCTGGATGCCGAACTCAAGCCGGTATGTACTGCAATCCTGTATTCGGATGGTCGTGCGGATGCCGAAGCCGAACAGCTCCGCAATGATTACCGAGGTGGCGCAGCGCGATTCCTTGAAACCGTGGGCAATCGTTTGGAAGGCTGCCTGCCGCTGCCGAAACTCATGTGGCTGCGCAATCATGAGCCGGCAACATTTGAACGCGTGCGTCATGTGCTGATCAGCTCCAAGGATTACCTCATCGCACAGCTGACAGGCACGTGCATTGGCGATGTAGCAGCATGCTCGACGGCCGGTGCGATGAACATTCGCGAAGGGCAGTGGGATGTGGAACTGTGCGAGGCTGCGGGTATCGATATCGCACTGTTGCCTGAGCTACACAAGCCACAGGATCGCATCGGCACTGTGACTGCGGCAGCTGCGGCGCTTACTGGATTTGCCGCCGGCACTGCGGTGTACGCAGGCATCGGCGACGCCGGTGCCACCACATTCGCCAGCGGTGTCGCCAAGCCTGGCCAATACAACATCAACATTGGCACATCCGGCTGGATTGCTACCGTGTCTCCTGAGCCGTTTGTCAACAAGCCAGGTGCCGCTAACCTGGCATTCGGCGTGGAACCCGGATTCGTGAACGCAGTGCCATTCCTTAATGCCGGTGACGTGCACAAGTGGGTGACCGGCGTATTCGCGCATGGTGATTATGCCGAATCCCATGAGTTGATTGCAGCGTCGGCACCCGGAGCCAATGACGTACTATGCCTGCCGTACTTGGTGGGGGAGCGGTTCCCGGTAATGAATCCGACCATTCGTGGCGCATACGTTGGCATCACGCCGGACACCACGCAAGCGGATATGGCTCGGGCGGCACTGGAGGGTGTGGCGTTCTCGATACGGCAAGGCATGGAAAGCTTTGATGCTGCGCCGGTGACGATATCGCTCATCGGTGGTGGCGCTCGCGAAAGCACATGGTGCCAGATTCTCGCCGATGCACTGAACCATCCGATTGACGTATATGCCAACGCCGATATCCTGCCGGCAGTGGCGCTCGCATCATTGGTGTTTAATCAGCCTGACCTTGCTTCAAACATTGCCGAAACCACAACCTACGTGCCAAACCCATCAGCCGTGCACATCTATGACGAGTGCTATCCGCGGTTTCTCAAGCTATATCCAGCGGTTGCTTCGTTAAATGGCCAAGTTCAGTGAAGTCCGTCAAGCCTGTAGCGAATTCGTGTGCGAATGACCATATATATACCGTATGCTGCATAAATAGAGTGGGTGTTCAATGGTGAGCTTTCCACAAAGATTTGACTGAACGGGGATACTAATGGTTAAAGATATTGAACTATACAGAGCCGAAGATGGTTCAGTTCAACTAGAAGTCAGTGTGCATGGTGACACGGTGTGGCTGACGCTCGATCAGATGGCGGAACTTTTCGACCGTAATAAATCCACGATATCAAGGCACATCAAAAACGTATTCAGTGAAAGAGAGCTGGAACGTTCGGCAGTTGTTGCAAAAAATGCAACAACTGCCGCAGATGGTAAGAAATACATGGTCGAATACTACAATCTTGATGTCATCATATCTATTGGATATCGAGTGAAGTCGCAACGTGGTGTGCAATTTCGCCGCTGGGCTACGAATGTGCTGAGACAATACCTTATAGACGGTTATGCAGCCAATGAACAGAGACTGCAACAGTTGGAGAAAGTCGTTACCGTCCTTGCACGCAGTAATGATCAGCTTGCCGCAGGCATTGCGGATGTTGTTTCGAGCTACTTACCGGGATTAGACATACTTCGTGATTATGATGCGAATGAACTCTCGCCAAATCCAATAGTAAAACCAGTATGGACGATTACAGCTACAGCTGCGCGAACTATGGCGGCGCGATTACGCAAGGAATATCCAGACGATACATTGCTCGGCCAAGAACGTGGTGACGCGCTTGAGCGCATCATCGGAGCGATATATCAGAGTTTCGCTGGACAGGATTTATATCCTACCGTTGAGGAAAAAGCTGCGCATCTGCTGTATTTCGTAGTAAAAGACCATCCATTTGCTGATGGCAATAAGCGCATGGCGGCTGCGATGTTCGTGAGTTTTCTAGAAGGTAATGCTGATGCTTTTGCCCAAATTGGCAAACCGATCATTACCAATAATGATCTTGCCGCCATCACGTTACTGATTGCTGTGAGCGACCCTAGCGAAAAGGATTTGATGATTGATTTAGTCGAGCGCATGCTGTCGCCTCAGAACAGAAGGTGATTAACTGACTGTAATAATGCGGATTTTGAAGCGAGTGCTGGCATAAATCCACTGAATAAGCAGGGTGCTGACTGACGAAACTGCGTGATATCTCACGATACGGGTGAAAGTGAACGTTTCCGGGCACTTCGTGGCTTTACATTGCTACGATGAGGCGTTATGAGCGAGAACATCATGCGAATCATCGACCTTCGTGGTCAGAAACTGTCCCGTGCCGAACTGCTGGCCGCGATGCCGCGCGCCGCAATGGGCACTTCCGAAGCCACCGATCTGGTGCGCCCGATTCTTGAGGACGTAAAGGAACGCGGTGCAGCAGCCTTGCGCGACTTTGAGGAAAAGTTCGACCATGTGCGCCCCAAGAACCTGCGCGTGCCGGCTGAGGCAATCAAGGATGCGCTCACCACGCTCGACCCTGAAGTTCGCGCCGCCATCGAGGAATCCGTGCGCCGTGCTCGTGCCGTGGCCAAGAACCAGGTGCCGCAGGACTTCCACACTGATCTGGCCCCCGGCGCTCGCGTTGCCGAACGTTGGATTCCGATTCAGCGCGTCGGTCTGTATGTGCCTGGCGGCAAGGCTGTCTACCCGTCTTCCGTGATTATGAACGCCGTACCGGCTCAGGCCGCAGGCGTCGAATCCTTGGCTATTGCCACCCCGCCTGCTCGCGATAACGCGGAAGGCTTGCCGAACAAGACCATCCTCGCTACCTGCGCCATCCTTGGTGTTGACGAAGTGTACGCAGTCGGCGGCGCACAGGCCATCGCCATGTTCGCCTATGGTGCCAAGGGCTCCGAGCCGCAGGATGGCGACGTGCTGTGCGATCCTGTTGACAAGATCACCGGCCCGGGCAATATCTTCGTGGCCACCGCCAAGTCTCTGGTCTCCGCATTCGTGGGCATCGATGCCGTGGCCGGCCCGACTGAAATCGGTATCATCGCCGATAAGGATGCCAACCCGAGCTTGCTCGCCGCCGATCTGATCGGTCAGGCCGAGCATGATGAGCTTGCCGGCTCCGTGCTGTTCACCGATTCCCCTGAGCTGGCTGAGAAGGTGCAGGAGAACCTCAACTACCGTGTGCCGAAGACCGAGCACGCCGAACGTGTGCACACGTCTTTGTCCGGCACTCAGTCCGCCATTGTGTTGACTGATGGCCTTGACCAGTCCATTGACGCCGCCAACGCATACGCCGCCGAGCACTTGGAAATCCAGACCAAGGATGCGGACGCCGTGGTCAAGCGCATCAAGAATGCTGGCGCTATCTTCCGTGGCCCGTACTCCCCGGTGCCGCTGGGCGACTATATGTCCGGCTCCAACCACGTGCTGCCCACGGGCGGCACCGCTCGCTTTGCCGCAGGCCTCGGCGTGCACACCTTCATGAAGCCTGTCGAAGTCATCGAATACGACGAGGAGGGTTTGAAGGCTCTGGCCGCACGCATCAATGCGTTCGCCGTGTCCGAAGACCTGCCGGCGCACGGTGAGTGTGTGCTTTCCCGCTTCGTGGAAGACCCGTACAACAAGGCAACCCTGCGCGAGCAGGAAAAGGAAGCTGGTCTGCTGTGAGCACTATCCCATCGAACCTGCCGCTGCGCAACGACCTGATTGGTGAAGAGCCGTATGGTGCTCCGCAGCTTGACGTGCCGGTCTGCCTGAACGTCAACGAAAACCCGTACGCTCCGGATCCGGCCGTATGCGACACCATTGCCAAGCGTGTGCGTGAAATCGCCCCTACCCTGAACCGTTACCCGGATCGCGAGCATATCGAACTGCGCAAGGCATTCAGCGACTATCTGGCCCGCGAATCCGGCACTCGACTGGATGTGGACGAGCTTTGGGGCGCGAACGGCTCCAACGAGATCATGCTCCAACTGTTCCAGGCATTCGGCGGGCCTGGTCGCACGGCTCTGGGCGCTGACCCCACGTATTCCATGTACCCGGAATACGCGCGCGACACCTTCACCGGCTGGAAGCTTGCTCACCGCAACCCGGACTTCACGCTGAACGTAGAGAAGGTCATCGAAGCCATCAATGAGGTCAAGCCCTCGATGGTGCTCCTGACCAGCCCGAACAATCCGACCGGCACTCCGTTGCCGATGGAAGACATCGAACGCATCCTTGCCGCATGCGAAACCGCCGAAGTGGCGGGCGCTGGTGAAGGTGTGCATCCGATTCTCGTCATCGACGAAGCCTATGTGGAGTTCCGCAAGCCCGGCACTCCGAGCGCTGTCAGCCTTATCAAGGACCACCCGAACTTGGCTGTCAGCCGCACGATGAGCAAGGCATTCGCCTTCGCCGGCGCACGTGTTGGTTATCTCGCCGCGAACAAGGGCATCATCGATTGTGTGCGCATCGTGCGCATGCCGTATCACCTGTCCGCTGTGACCCAAGCTGCCGCACTGGCTGCTTTCGAGCACACTGATGAACAGCTGAGCCGTGTGGAACACTTGCGTGAAACCCGCGAAGCCACCGCCGCATGGTTGAAGCAGCAGACCTACAAGGGCCAGCCGCTCGAAGTAGCCGAATCTGGTTCCAACTTCCTGCTCTTCGGCGGTCACTTCGACAAGCGCGATGACATTTTCGACGAACTCCTGAAGCGTGGAGTCCTTATCCGCGTGGTCGGCCCGGACGGGTGGCTGCGCGTGTGCATGGGCACCGACGAGGAAATGGAAACCTTCCGCAATGCCCTCGCTGAAGTGCTACGCATCGTGGAAGCAGACTAAGTCAATATTCGTTTCGGTAAGGGCGGCAGGGCACCGGTAACATTCCGGACCCTGCCGCGTCCGTTCCGTTCGCACAATAATCAGGAGACATGATGGCAAGAACCGCACACATTGTTCGCGAAACCAGCGAATCGCACATCGACCTTGAACTGAACCTCGACGGCACCGGCCAGACCGACATCGACACTTCAGTGCCGTTCTACAATCACATGATGAATGCGCTCGGCAAGCATTCGCTGATTGATTTGAAGATTCATGCGCACGGCGACACCGATATCGACGTGCACCACACCGTGGAAGACACCGCCATCGTGTTCGGCGAAGCATTGAAGCAGGCGTTGGGAGACAAGCGCGGCATCCGCCGCTTCGCTGATGCCACCGTGCCGCTGGACGAAGCCTTGGCCAAGGCTGTAGTCGATATTTCCGGCCGCCCATACTGCGTGTGCTCCGGCGAGCCCGAAGGCTTCGAATACTGCATGATGGGCGGCCACTTCACTGGCTCGCTGGTTCGCCATGTGATGGAATCCATCGCACTGCATGCCGGCATCTGCCTGCACATGCAGGTGCTCGCCGGCCGCGACCCGCACCACATCGCCGAAGCCGAATTCAAGGCACTGGCCCGTGCGCTGCGTTTCGCCATTGAACCCGATCCGCGCATCGAAGGCCTGATTCCGAGCACCAAGGGAGCCCTGTGATGGCTGACAATACCGACGATAAGAACCCGGATAACGAATCGCATTTCTCGGACGAAGAACTGGAAGCGGCCCTCGCTGGATTCGAAAAGGAATTCGCCGACGAGGATGCGAACAAGGCTGATGCCGCCGATGCTTCTGCCGACACTGATTCCGTTGATGATGCTGATGTGGCCAATGTAGCCGATGCAGTCAATGAGGCAATGGCCGACGTAATCGACCCCTCAGTCGGATTCGACAACGAACTTGCCGGATTGCTCGGCAATAAAGCCAAGATTGCGTTGATTGTCACCCGTATCGCTGCCGCCGACCTGCTGGCTGCATTCTGTCAGCTTTCTGACATTTCAGCCGAATGTATCGGTTCCAATCAAGGTGCTGTTGCGGTCCTGAAGAACCTTGACGGCGACGGCCCGGAGGCTGCAGCCAAGGATTTGACTACTGTTGTTTCCGGTATGGCTGTAGTACTTGCAGTGAATCGTGCAGATAAGCTCGAAGCTACCATGTACATGCAGGGCGAAGCCGGTCAGACGTTTGCTCCACCGGTGCTGTTCAATTCCACACCACGATTCGTGGAGGATTTGATGCTCGGCATCGTGACGTTGGTGCAGCTCAAGAGCCAGGGATTCGAAGTCGTGAACTCGGCGGAGCTTGACCATGATCAAGCAATGGAAATCATTGCCAAGCACACCAAGCAGGGGCGAGCAGGTCGCGGCTCGCGCATCGAATAATCATACGGAAATCACAAGGTAGGGGAGAAGCTTATGACCACGGCAGTTGTGTTTGACTACGGTTTTGGCAATGTTCGCTCTATGGTGCGTGCATTGGCAAACCTTGGTGTGGATACCACGCTGACTTCCGATTACCGTCAAGCGCTTGAAGCGGACGGTCTCGTGGTACCGGGCGTGGGCGCGTTCGCGGCATGTATGGAAGGCTTGAAGCAAGTGGACGGCGATCGCGTTATATACGATCGTATTCGCGCAGGCCGCCCGGTGCTTGGCGTATGCGTAGGCGAACAGATCATGTTCGAGCATGGCACCGAGCATGGGGAACAGGCCGAAGGCGTTGGTCTGATTGGCGGTTCCGTGGACCCGTTGGATGCCGACGTGGTGCCGCACATGGGCTGGGACACCGTCGAGGCCGCAGAAGGTTCTGTGCTACTCAAGGGTGTGGAACATGAGCGCTTCTACTTCGTGCACTCCTATGCGGCTATGGGTGTGAGCCCGGCTGACACCTCACGTTTCTCCATTGACCTGAGCGGTGAGCCTGAACGTGTGAGCTGGTGCCAGTACGATCGTTCTCGATTCGTGGCCGCCTATGAGCATGGTCCACTGTTCGCCACCCAGTTCCATCCGGAGAAGTCCGGCGAAGCCGGTGCCCAGCTGCTGAAGAACTGGATTGCCACGCTGTAAACACTTGGTTGCAACAACCTGCTGCTAGGTATTCAAGAAAGGTGTATTGAATATGTCATTGACTCTGCTCCCCGCCGTTGATGTGCGCGACGGCAAGGCCGTGCGCCTGCGCCAAGGTGAATCCGGTTCCGAAACCGATTACGGTTCTCCGTTTGAAGCCGCTCGCACTTGGGTTGAGGCCGGTGCTGAATGGATTCACCTGGTTGATTTGGACGCTGCTTTCGGCACAGGCAATAACCGTGACCAGTTGCGTCAGATTGTTCACGAGCTTGGCGACAAGGTGAACATCGAACTCTCCGGTGGTGTGCGCGATGATGATTCGCTGGACGCTGCTCTGGAGGCCGGTGCCGCTCGTGTGAACATCGGCACTGCAGCTTTGGAGAACCCGGATTGGACTGTTTCGGTTATCAAGAAGTATGGCGATCGCGTGGCCGTTGGTCTCGATGTGCGCGGCCATACTCTTGCTGCTCGCGGTTGGACCCGTGAGGGTGGTGACCTGTTCGAAACCATGAAGTTCTTGGACTCCGTGGGCTGCTCCCGTTATGTGGTGACCGATGTGGCCAAGGACGGTATGATGTCTGGCCCGAACATCGAATTGCTGCGTGAAGTGGCCGAACGTACCAACGCCAAGGTGACCGCATCCGGTGGCATTTCCAAGCTGGACGATTTGCGTGCCATCAAGACCTTGGCTGATTTGGGCGTGGACGCCGCAATCCTCGGCAAGTCCCTGTACGCACGCGCCTTCACCCTCCAGGAAGCACTGGAAGTCGCGAAGTAAGCCACAGGAATACTCGTGTTATCTAGGGCGTTTCATCCGAAACGCCCTTTTTCATTGGCGGATGATGAAGTTGGTTCGGCTCGCCAATCCGATGCGTCCAAAATTCGGGGCGATGAGGATGTTCCCCGGAATGATGGATGTGTAAGTGCGCTGACAGGATGCTAACTGTTTAAGGAACGTTGGTCTGTGTGCTTCGGATAGTTATATGTGTGTATTGACGCGGTTCAAATAGGTACTATTGAAACAGGTCGTCAATAACTAATAATGAGGAGGACTCTATGGTGACGATGCAGGATGTGGCTAAGAGAGCGGGGGTCTCAAAAGCCACGGTATCGTACGTGCTGTCTAATAGTCCTCTCATCACTGAAAAAACCGCTGCAAAAGTGCGCAAAGCGATGGACGAGTTGGGATATTCGGTTAATCATATGGCTCGATCGCTTTCCACCTCTCGCACGGATACGATTTGTATCGTTTCTCCGGCGTTGCAGGGCAATAGTTTTTCCCTTTCCATGTGCGCTTATTTGTATGCGCTTTCGGCTGCAGCTCATAATATGGGCTATGATTCGTTGCTGCTGACCAATGATTCGCCGCAAGCGTTGGCCAAGGCTATTGATGCACGGAAATTCGACGGGGCGATACTGCTCGAAGTTCGTGACAATGATCCTAGGGTCAAAGTGCTGCAACAAACGAAATTCCCTGGGGTTTTACTGGGCAAGCCCAGAGAACTTGGCGGCCTTGACTACGTGGATTCCAATTTTGAAGGTGCCGCAAGTCAGCTGGTAGACATATTGGCTGATGCCGGCCATCGCGAGGTACTGTTGGTTGGATGGCCGCGGCATACATATGATTCCGGTTTGAACTTCGCGCTGAGATTCCGCGATACTGCCATGATTCGTGCGCGTGAGCGTGGCATGGACCTGCATATGGTGTATTCGGATAATGAAGTGCTTGGATCGGACTTGGCAGTAAAACAAGCATTGCTGGCTTTCCCGGATGCCACGGCGATGATTATTCACAATGATGCTGCACTAGTATCCGCCCAACAGGTGTTCAAGGACCTTGAAGTTGAGGTGCCGGATGATATTTCTGTGGTGACGCTTGCTCCTGATCAGATGGCGACAGGAATGAGAATGCCGTTTACTTCTATGAGCATCAGCCTCAATGAGGTGGCGAAAAGTGCCGTGGAGGTGCTGGATAGGCGTATTCGAGGACATGCTGAAGGAGAGCAGTGCGTTCTTGTAGATGCGCAACGTATTGATGCCGGTTCGGTCGACACGCCGGAAAGCAATGACTAACACGTTTTAGTTTGATGATTTGACTTTCTTGATTATGGTTCTTATACTGTGATTTAACCGGTTCAACAAAGCGCCGCTGCTTTACGACCATTCATTGAACCGGTTAAAAGCTTGCTGGTGCAACCTCTGAAAGGACAGACAATGAAGTTGAGCAAGATTCGTGCCGCTGTGGCACTGACGGCGGTGGCCGCGATGACTGTAGGAGTTGCGGCATGTGGAAGTTCCTCCGCATCTGGATCCTCGGAAAACGACAAAACCATCAATTTCTGGGATCCGTATCCACAGCACAAGGCCGGGTCGGATTGGGACAAGCTCGTGCAATCCTGCGCTCCTGACGGTTACACGCTGAAGCGCCAAGGGGTGGCCACTGCTGACCTGATCAACAACCTCACCACTGCAGTCAAGGCGGACAATGCACCTGATGTGGCAATCATCGATAATCCCTCCATGCCATCCGCCGTGGATGCCGGTCTCATTACCGACGTCAAGGATGCTGGAGTGAATACAGACGGCTTCGATGAAAACATCGAAGGCCCAGGCGTGGTGGACGGCACCCAGTATGGCGTGGCCTTTGGCACTAACGCTTTGGGACTGTACTACAACCCGCAGGTGCTGGAAAAGGCCGGTGTGGATATCTCATCCATCAAGGATTGGGATTCCCTGAACGAGGCAATCAAGAAGGTCGTGGACTCCGGCGCCAAGGGCATTACCTTCTCCGGTATCACTGGTGAGGAAGGGGTCTTCCAATTCGAGCCGTGGTTCTGGGGTGCGAACGGCGACCTGAGCAAGCCGGAATCCCAAGCCGCCAAGGATGCGCAGGATCTGCTTGCCGGATGGGTGAAGAATGGTTGGGCTCCAAAGTCCGTTGCCACCGACAACCAGTCCGCTTCCTGGGATTTGTTCCTGACCGGCGAATATGGTTTCGCCGAGAATGGTTCCTGGCAGGCCGCAGCCGCACAGGAAAAGGGCTTCAAGTCCATTCCGATTCCAGCCAAGGATGGGGGTGTGTCCAACGTGCCGACCGGCGGTGAATTCGCGACACTGCCATTCCACAAGAAGGCCAATGCGGACAAGACCAAGGCCGCGGCGAATGTTATCAACTGCCTGACCAGCGACGATAACCTTGTCAAGACTAATGAGACTTTGGGCTATCTGGCTGCCAAGAAGGACGTGCGCGCCAAGCAGGTTGCAGAAAACCCGCTGTGGGAGCCGTGGGTCGATTCTGTGGAAAAGGCCGAAGGCCGCACCACGAAGGTCGGTCTCAAGTACGAGGACATCTCCGCTACGCTTTCCAAGAACCTGCAGGCTGCGCTGAACTCCTGATAGGCGCGAAATGCATTAAACGCGGCGTCAAACCGTATTCCTATTCGTTTTCTTCCTTCCTCCTCCTATAAGCATGGGAGCCAGAAGCATATTGTGCAGCACAAGCTGCTGGCTCCCATGCTTTTCCTTTGCTTTTTTCTTGACACTGACATACGTCACTCGCTCTATTTCGAGGTGATTCCTTTATGACAACCGCAGTGCAGCAGGCGGCAGGCACTCAGCCGCGCAAGCGGATGAAAACATCCACTTTGGCCGCCATCGGGTTCGCAGCCCCGCTTATCGTCTATCTACTCATTTTTTATATCGCGCCACTGGTGCAAAACATCTCCATGAGCCTGCATCGATACACGCGCAGAACATTCGTCACCGGAGAAGCTCCCTGGTCCGGTTTGGACATCTACAAGGAAGTAGTAGGGTCTCATGAGTTCTGGGTCACGTTCGGACAGACCATGGTGTTCGTCATCATTTCCATCTTCTTCCAATACTGGATTGGCCTGGCGCTCGCTGTGTTCTTCAATCAAAACTTCAAACTCTCAGGTTTACTCCGCGGTGCATTTTTGGTGCCGTGGCTGTTGCCGCCAATGGTATCCGGTACCACATGGCAGTGGATGATGGATGCTGACAACGGCGTAATCAACAAATTCCTTGGGATGTTCGGTGTCGATCCCATTTGGTGGTTGCAAGCTGATCATTCGTTGTGGGCGGTAATCATCGCTAACATTTGGCTGGGCATTCCATTTAATCTGGTGATTCTCTACTCCGGCTTGCAGAACATCAACGTTGACCTGTACGAGGCTGCTTCGCTGGATGGCTGCAATGCTTGGCAGAAATTCTGGAAAATCACGTTCCCGCTTTTGAAGCCGGTCACCATGATCACGCTTTTGCTCGGCTTCGTCTATACGCTCAAAACCGTGGACATCATCTGGATCATGACCAAGGGTTCCGGAACCTCGCAAACCTTGGCTACATGGTCGTATGCAATGGCGTTCGGCAAGGGCTATTCATCCACTATCAAATATTCAGAAGCTTCGGTGGTCGGCACGATTCTGATTCTTATCGCTCTGGTATTCGCCTTTATCTATTTGTGGGCGCAGCGCGGTGAAGATTCAGCCAAGAAGACCAAGAAGTCCACGAAGAGGAAGTGACATTATCATGCAACATCGTTCTACGTGGTGGAAGACCCTTATCGGCATTATTCTTACCCTGATCATGCTGTTCCCGGTGTACTGGATGATCAATATATCTTTCACCCAGCGTCGCTCCATACGTTCCGGCGACCTATGGCCGAAAGACTTCACGCTTGACAACTTTGCAGCCGTGTTCCGCGATCAGATGCCATATCTGGGCACCTCATTATTAATTGCTCTGTGCTGCGTGGCGCTTACACTGCTGATTTCCCTGCCGGCAGCATACGCCATTGCCATTCTTCGGCTCGCCGGTGAGAAAACCGTCAACTTCATTCTTGTGGTGGCGCAGATGATTCCCGCCGTGGTAATGGCACTTGGGTTTTACCAGATTTATTCCCAGATTGGCTTGCTCGATACGATTCCCGGCCTGATTCTGGCCGACAGCACTGTAGCCGTGCCATTCGCCGTGATGTTGCTTTCCAGCTTCATGGCTGGTATGCCTCGCTCGCTGATTGAAGCCGCGGAAATCGATGGCGCATCCAAGTGGACCGTATTCACGAAGATTGTGGTGCCGTTGAGCCGCAACTCGATCGTCACCACATCGCTGTTCGCGTTCCTCTGGGCATGGAGCGACTTCATGTTCGCTTCCACCCTTGACTCCGGTGGCGGCAAACTTCGTCCGATCACCATGGGCATTTACGACTACATCGGTGCGCAAAATCAGGAATGGGGTCCGTTGATGGCTTCCGCTGTGGTGGCTTCCGTGCCGACCGCACTTCTGCTCATAGTTGCTCAGAAATATGTCGCCGCAGGTGTTACTGCCGGTGCAATCAAGGACTGATTATCATGACTCAATTTTCCGTTATTAATAATGGCCATTCATTGGCTTGGACCGGTGACGGCGAATACCTGCGTATCGATCCGTGGGGCAAGAATTCCTTGCGTGTCCGCGCTGCGAAAATGCATGAGCCGCTTGACTTGGACTTCGCTCTTGAACAGCCTTCGGCTGGTTCTGGTGAATATGCAACCGTTACGATTGATGCCGAAGATGACACAGCTCAATTCGTGAATGGCGAGATTACCGTCAAAGCTGAAGCCCGGCATTGGCGGTATGGCTCTTCCGGATATGAAGAGTTCCGTTGCGTGCTCAGTTTCTGGAAAACCTCAGATGGTTCGTTGCTATTCAAGGAATTGCCGGAAGGTGGTTCACTGAACCTGCAAGCACGTCATTATGAACCAATTCCAGGTGGAGACCATGCCATCACGGTATTGTTCGTGGCTCCGGAGGATGAACACCTCTATGGCATGGGCGAATACCAACAACATGTGATGGATTTGAAAGGATCGACGTTCGAACTCGCGCATCGCAATTCGCAGGCTTCCGTGCCGTTCGTGGTATCTTCCGCCGGATACGGCTTCCTGTGGAACAATCCGGCAGTGGGTGAAGCGACGTTTGCGAAGAACCGCACGGTATGGAAAGCGGAATCATCCAAACAGATTGATTATTGGGTTACCGTCGGTGTCACTCCGGCCGATATTGAACGCAACTACGCGAACGCCACTGGCCATGCGCCGGTGATGCCCGAATGGGGACTGGGATTCTGGCAATGCAAACTGCGGTATTGGAATCAGGAACAGTTACTGAATGTCGCACGTGGCTTCAAGCAACGCGGCATCCCGCTGGATTTGATCGTTATCGATTTCTTCCACTGGCCGTATATGGGCGACTATCGTTTTGAACAAGAATTCTGGCCCAATCCCAAAGCCATGTGCGAGGAACTGCATCAGATGGGTGTCAAACTCATGGTGTCCGTATGGCCGCAGGTGTCCATTAACTCCGAAAACTATGTGGAGATGAAATCCCGGAATCTGCTCGTCAAAGCGGAACGCGGCGAAGACCTTGGCATGATGTTTGAAGAGCCGAGTCAATACTATGATGCGACCAATCCCGCCGCACGCGCCTATGTGTGGGAGAAATGCAAGAAGAACTACGCCGACTGCGGTGTGGACGCCTTCTGGCTGGACGAAGCTGAACCTGAATATGGCTCGTACAATTTTGACAACTACCGCTATTACACCGGTCCAAACGTGCAGGTGGGCAATACCTATCCACGCGATTACAACCGAGGCTTCTATGAAGGCCAAATGGCCTATGGCCGTGAAGGACAGATCGTCAACCTGACGCGATGCGCATGGGCTGGCTCGCAGAAATACGGTGCGTTGGTTTGGTCTGGAGATGTAGGCTCGACATTCGATGATTTGAAGCATCAAATCACCTGCGCTATCCACATGGGCATGGCTGGTATCCCGTGGTTCACCACCGATATGGGGGGCTTCCACGACGGCGATATCAACTCCGATTACTTCCGCGAGGTCTTCCTGCGCTGGGCTCAGTTCTCCTGCTTCTCGCCGGTGATGCGCAATCACGGTGATCGCTCTGCATTGCAGCCAGACGGCACCATGAAGGAAACTATCACCCGAGCGGATGGCACGCATCGTTCGCCGTCCGGTGCGGATAACGAGCCGTGGAGCATGGGGAAGAACGTCGAGAAGATTCTCGTCAAGTTCATACGCCTGCGTGAACTGTTGCGTCCTTACACTCGTGAACTGTTTGACGCAGCGCATACGGACGGTCAGCCGCTGGTACGCGGCCTGTTCTACGAGTTTCCTGCGGACGCTGCGGCTGCAGACGTGGCCGACGAATACATGTTCGGACCGGACCTGCTGGTGGCTCCTGTTGTGGAATATGGTGCTCGCAAACGCAGCGTCTATCTGCCAGGAGATGCGGACGTGACCTGGACTGACCTGCACAGCGGCGAACAGTACGCTGGCGGTAGCACGGCTACGGTTTCGGCTCCGCTCGATGTTGTTCCCGTGTTTGCTCGCGACGGGCAGGACCACGGTTTGGCCGGAGCTTTGTAAAGCGGCGTTGCAGACCGATATTGCGACATTGCCTCAACACATATGTGCCGCTTCATGCTCTCTATTCGTTTTTGTTTCATTGTCTCAGCAGAGCATGAAGCGGCTCCAAACATAACTGAAGAACAACTGAATATTGGAAAAATGAAGATGGATTAAAGACCCCTTATCAAAGGAGAATTATGGGGTATTGGAAGAAGGCAGTAGGCTCGGGCCTTGCGGTGGCGACATTGTTCGCCGGATTGATTGTGCCGATGACGGCACAGGCCGAGGAGTCGCAACCCAATGAATCAGCGCCATCGCAAACCGCGCAGGCAAAAGCTGCAAAAACAACAACCGATGCGAAGGTGCCTGAACCAGTCGTCGATTACACCTTCGATGATGTGAAGGCAGGCGCTGCCACAGTGGCCAACAGTGGTTCGGGCGCAGCGGACTATAACGGTTCCGTTGTCAATGCAGATGAATTGAAGGCTGGAACACGCGGCGGTAAAGCTACCTTGCAGCTTCCGGCTGCGGCAAAAGGTGCGGATCAGGCCAAGCAGCCATATATCAAGATTCCCAACGGTATTTACAAGAATGCCAAGGGTGTTACCGTCTCCACTTGGATCAATTGGGATGGCAATGCCAACGACAATGCGCCGTGGACGTTCATCATCGGCGGTGACAAGCTGTCCAACAACAATCGTGGTGTGTTCTTCAGCCCCACTGAAAGCGGCAAATTGACCGTTGTGGCCAATGATGGCGGCGAATACAAGGCCAACCATACTGCAGCATTGACTGCCAACGTGTGGACGCATATGACCATCACCGAAGACGGTAACACGTTGGCCGTATACCTCAACGGTCAGAAGGTGGATGAGCAAGCCTCAACCATTGATTTCATGAAGCTGCACAATGATGCAAGCACGTATTCCGGCCTGATTGGTCGCACGCAGTGGACCGAACAATTCGCCTCATACTTCGGTGGACAACTTGATGATTTCCAAGTGTGGAACAGCGCGCTCAACGCTGATCAAGTTGCTGCAGCGTATGACGAAGTAGCTCCGAAAGTGACCAGGCTCGACCAGAGCGAGTGGAATATCGAAACCATGTCGGGTACTACACCGGCTTTGCCTGCAACCGTGGGGGCTAAGTCCGATGATGGGACATACTCCGCGACTATCACGTGGAATGCCATTGACCCCAAGTCCTATGAACGCGGCGGTAAGTTCGACGTGAAGGGAACAGCCGCAGGCAAGGAAGTCGTGGCTCATGTGACCGTGATTGGTACCGGCGACGCCACCGCCGATCTGTCCAAGTCGACCGGCGCGTTCATGGGAGGTGCCGCTGGCACCTTGTACGGCGTCTATGACGAGAACCTGCCGAGCAACAATCTGGTGGATGGTATCAATCTGCGTACCGTGTCAACCAAGGCGCAGGATGGTCCGCAGCACCCTGGCGCCGATGCGCTCGAGGTGGCCAAGAACGTCACCGACTCGTCCAACGGCAAGACCTTCATCTACATGACCGATATCTGGCGTGGATTCCCGTACCAGTGGCGTAGCGATTCCGAAGCCACGGACCCCGCGTATAAAGCGGCGGTTGGGGACACGTCCACGTATGCCGATGACAAATACGATGATGAATCCTGCAAGGCGGTAATCGACAACTACACCACCAAGCTGGTGGCGGAAGCCAAGCAGGTTGCCACGTTGGACGTCAAGTATCAGAAGAACATTGTGTTTGCCCCGTACAACGAGCCGAATGGCAATATGTTTACTGGTGAATACAAGCCGAGTTGGAATCTGAATTTGCCAGATACGTCATGCAATAAAAAGAGCATGCTCGATGACCCGACGATGTTCTACTATGCTTGGGATACCGCATATGCCGCATTGCGAAAGAACGCTCCCAATGCTCTCATCGGAGGCCCAAACTTCAGTGAGCTGTTCCCCGACAATATGAAGGCATTCCTCGAACATGCTGCCCAAAGCGACACCATGCCGGATTACAACATGTGGCATGAATTGAGTGAACCATCTCTCATCAATGCGAATGTTCCCAAATACCGCAAGTTGGAGGCGGAAGCGTTTGCCGGTACCAAATATGAAGGTAAGCAACTGCCGATTAATCTTTCCGAATACGCGTACAACTACCACACTTCCGTTCCGGGGCAGATGATCCAATGGGTATCTGCCTTGGAACAGCAGAAAGTGGATGGTGATATCGCCTACTGGAATATGGATGGTAATTTATCCGATTCAGCCGTGGAATCCAACCGCGGCAACGGCCAGTGGTGGTTACTCAAGGAATACTCAGAAATGACCGGCGACACGGTGGAACTTCATGTACCATCATCGGATAGCTACACATTGCAGGGTGTAGCGACTCTTGATACATCCAAGAAGCAAGCCAAAGCCATCATCGGTGGCACGAATGGAGCCGGTACTTTCACTTTTGCTCATGTGCCATCTGATGTCTTTGGCGATACCGCATTGGTGACAGTCAAGAAAATCGGATGGTCAGGCACCATCGGAGATAACGCTGGACCTGATGTCATTGCGCAGTTCACGACGAAGATTTCATCGGATGGTTCCGTGGCAGTGGACTTTGGGACTGATGCACTGCAAAAGATGAATGCCGATGATGCATATGTGATTACCTTAGAGCCAGGTACCAATGCATCTGTGACGGCTCAGTCTCGAGTCACATGGAAGAAGACATACGAGGCTGAAAACGCCGAGGCTGGTGGACAAGCACAGGTATATCCTGCGGGCTCGTTCGGTAAGCCTTCTGCTGTAAGCGCGTTCTTTGCCTCTGGGCAGGATGCTTCCGGCAATTCGATTCCAGGCGGAGCAGTTGCAAACTTCTATGCAGGCAGTACATCGACATTGACCTTCAACATTGATGCGCCTGAGACTGGCACGTACGATTTGTCGGTGTTCAATGGTGCTTACAACGGGACCGATTACAATCCATCCGGACCTGCAAGCTTCTTTGTGACCGTCAATGGTGGCTTTGAACAAGAGCTGCACAGTCGTCTGGTGTACAAGTGGTGGGTCTGGGACCACACTGATACGACGGTGAAGTTGAACAAGGGGAGCAATACGATTGTGTTGTCCTCCACCAGCCTTGATGGCAAGTCCATGAATGGCACCATGGCGTTCGACAAGATCGATCTGTCGCTGCCGAGCGAGACTGCGGGCACCCGCGTCTACGAAGCCGAGGATTCCCGCCTAACCTCCGGCGCTACGGTCGACTATTCTGGCAAGTCCGGTGTGGCCCAGCTCGGTGCTGATCAGTCGGCTACCTTCTGGGTGTACGCCAAGAACGCCGGCACCCATGCCATCACCGTGAATGCTTTCGGCAAGTACCAGGTGTCGGTCAACGGCAATGATGTCGGCAAGCAGACAAAGTTCGACGCCACGCTCGAGGGCGGCATCAACAAGATCGTCGTCACCGGAGGCGATGTCGATTCCATCACCGTGGCCGGGAATGACGACAAGGCCTTGCAGTCGACCACTTATCAGGCCGAGGATGCCAAGATCGCCGGCAGCGCCAAGGCCGAGGATCTTTCTCTGGCCGATGGCGGCAAGGCCGTGACCGGCATTGGCGGCAAGGAGGAAGGCAATGGCAACACCCTGACCTTCGACAAGGTGAAGGTGGATGCCGACGGCACGTATGCGCTGACGTTCCGCTACTCCAACGAGGAGCAGATCGCCGCTACGCACTACAACCCGGATGTCATCGCTCGCAACATGTACATCAAGGTCAATGGCAAGTTGGTCAAGACCATGACCCTGCCATGCACATTCAACAAGAACAACTTCTTCGAGGCGACCACGTATGTACCGCTCAAGGCAGGGGAGAACTCAATTGAACTCTCCGGCTATGAGCGACTGTCCTTCGGAGACGTTCAGGCCGACGGTTCCCTGAAGAAGGTGTCGTTGAACGATCGTTGGGCCGCGTATGGCATTCCGAATGTGCGCTCGCAGTATGCTCCGAACATCGACTATATGAAGGTGGCCAAGGCCGCAAGCGTTAAGGTCGAGGAACCCGACAATTCTGGTGACAATGGTCAGCAGAAGCCGGGTGACAATGAGCAGAACTCGGGTACTGATCAAGGGCAGAATCAGAACGGCAACCAGCAGAAGCCTGAAGGCAACAAGGGTCAAGGCAATAAGCTTGATAAGCCACTGTCGAACACTGGTTCCGCTGTTGGCATTGTGGCCGGTGTTGGTCTGTTGCTCGTGGTTGCAGCTGGTGTGATGCTGATGGTTCGGCGTCGTAAGGAATAATCAACCGTAGTCGCAAGACTTGCACTGCGTCTGATTATGTGAGTATGCGCTGATGCTCGCCGATAACGTTCGGTGAACATCAGCGCATACGTTTATTTACTTAGCACACGGCAGATCGCCGGACTTGATGAGCTTCTTGAATACGGCGTAATCCTCATCGTTCTGCTCGGCATAACTGACGGCGAACGAGGCGATGGCCTGATCGAATTCGTCGGTGCCACCCATGTAATTGGCAATGGCAATGGAGTCACCGGTGCGGGCATGCGCATGAGCCAACGACCATGCGCACATGCGCGACAAATCACTCAAACCGGAAGCGTTGAGATTATCGATATCAATCGAACCCTTGCCATTCCACAGTTGACGTACATAATAATCGCGTTTGCGACCATCCTCAGCCATGAAGCTGGACCAGCCCAGAAGCACATCGGCGGTGCTCTGAATCAGCTTCTGCCCCTGCACCACGCGCTCGCCATGCGTAGCATAACGAGAAGCGCCACAATAGTGCTCAAGTACGGAATAGGTGGCTTCTTTCATCTGCAGCATCATCGGGTCATCGATATCGCGGGCAATCCATACAGACGTCCATGCACGCTGGCCAACCGAACCGACGCCGACCACTTTGCGGGCGGAATCCTGATAACGCAAATGGTCGAACACCATGCGTCGATCGTCATACAAAGAATGACGATAGCTTTCCAGCAACGTATCGAGACGAGCCTGCAACGCTTCAGGATCGGCATAATCAGTGAGCTCGTTGATCGGCACTAATTCCGGAGGATCGGACTTGAAGCGCAGTTTGCCGCCTTCATAGCGGCACAGTTTCGCGGCGGCGGCATCGTTATCCTTCAGCAGGGCCTTCATCGCAGCCTGACGCAAGACAGGATTACGCTTGGAGCCACTGGTTTCAAAACGATCCAACGTCTCCTCAACATCCAAATGCTCATACCAGGCATCCAGATAATCCATTTCGGAGAACCATTTCATGCGCTCGCGGTAGGTACGCACACATTGCAATACCGCAGCACGGCGATCCTTGGTTTTGAGCTTATTGGCACGTCCGCAAATCTCCACAGAAACAGCCAAACGCTTCAAATCCCATTCCCACGGGCCAATGGCGGTCTCATCGAAATCATTGATATCGAACACCAGTCGAGCGGAAGGGGAGCGGAAGATACCGAAGTTGCCAATATGCGCATCGCCCACGCACTGCACCGGAATACCTGTCACCGGAGTAGATGCCAAGTCATTAGTCATAATGAGTACGGTGCCACGGTAGAAGGTGAACGGGCTGACACTCATACGCTTATAACGCAGCGGAATCAACTCCGGCACACGGATTGCGGACTGCTCCTCCAAAAGACTGATGGCTTCACGTCGTCCCTCGCGAACCTGCCAGATGGCATGCGATTCAAGCGGTGCCTTGCTGCGAGCCTTAATACCGGCACGAGAACGATCTCGTGGGTTGACGGCCTGCTGCCAGCTGGTCACATCAATGGGCGGATTGGCGGATGGTGTCAGATGGTCTTCGCTCATGGTCATCTACTCTAGCGCTGAACGTATATGGGATGTTAACGCGACTCGTAACACGGGTATGGAACTATAGGCCGTTATGGATAAACAGCAGGAGTTTGCACTGCGCACGGTCGAGGAACGCGACGTGCGCTTTATTCGTCTTTGGTTTACGGATGTGCTGGGAACACTGAAATCCGTGGCCATTGCTCCGGCCGAACTGGAAGCCGCATTTGAAGAGGGACTCGGCTTCGATGGTTCCGCTATCGAGGGCATGACTCGAATTTCCGAAGACGATATGATCGTTCAACCCGATCCATCCACCTTCCAGATCCTGCCGTGGCGTGGCGGCCCTCAGGGCACCGCGCGCATGTTCTGCGACATTCTGACTCCAGACGGTGAGCCGTCGCTCGGTGATCCGCGCCATGTGTTGAAGCGCGCGCTCGCCAAAGCCAAGGACAAGGGCTTCACGTTCTACGTGCACCCGGAAATTGAGTTCTATCTGTTCGAAAGCCAGGACGATTGGTCCAAGGCCCCGACCCCGATCGACGAGGGCGGCTATTTCGATCATGTGCCGCGCAGCCCAGGCATGGACTTCCGCCGCGCCACCGTGAACATGCTTGAGCAGATGGGCATTTCGGTGGAGTACTCGCATCATGAGGCTGGCCCTGGCCAGAACGAGATCGATCTGCGTTACGCCGATGCATTGACCACGGCGGATAACATCATGACCTTCCGTACGGTGGTCAAGGAGATTTCCCTGGAGCGTGGCATCCACGCCAGCTTCATGCCGAAACCTCTGGCCGATGCACCGGGCTCGGGCATGCACACGCATCTGAGCCTGTTCGAAGGTGACTCCAACGCGTTCTACGAGGCCGGCCAGGAATTCAACATGTCCTTGACCGCCCGACAGTTCGCGGCTGGCATTCTCTATCATGCTGCGGAAATCTGCGCCGTGACCGATCAGTATGTCAACTCGTACAAGCGTCTGTGGGGCGGCAACGAGGCGCCGAGCTACATTTGCTGGGGCCACAACAATCGTTCCGCACTGCTGCGTATCCCGCAATACAAGCCGGGCAAGGGCAACTCCGCGCGCATGGAGTTCCGTGCGCTCGATCCGGTGGCCAACCCGTATCTGGCTTACTCGGTGCTGCTGGCTGCAGGTCTCGACGGTATCGATAAGCAGATGCAGCTGGGCGAACCCACCAGCGATGACGTTTGGGAGCTCACCGATGGTGAACGTCAGGCTATGGGTATCCAGCCGTTGCCTCGCTCGCTTGATGAAGCCCTGAAGATTATGGAGAAATCCGACTTCGTGGCAGGCGTACTCGGCGAACACGCGTTCGGCTACTTCCTGGACAACAAGCATCAGGAATGGGAGGAGTACAACCAGCAGGTGACTCCGTTCGAATTGAAGAAGTACCTGCCGAAGCTGTAACCGCTAATTGACGCTCATGCTAAAGGTCCTTGAATCTCAAGATTCAAGGACCTTTTTGATTACTCCAGTTGGAATGTTTTGCTTTCGGGTTTGCCGTTGTCATAGGGCGTGAATGTCACGGTAATGGGAGATGTCTCGTCCCGTAGCTCCACCGCGTATTGGACGGTGGCTTTCACCCCTGGTTGGCTGTTAAGTATATGGCCGTTATCCACGAACCCCTCAGGATTTGTGAGATAGTACGCGTTATCCAGCTTCACTCCATTTTGTGTAACGGATACGTCCCCAAAATAACTCAGCGAAGCATTGTTGCCTGTGTCATTGATCCAGTCGATTGAAACAATGGCTGACGGATTATCCATTGCGTCTGCGGGGCCTCGTTGTGCGCCGGCGAGTGCATAGGAGAATTGGTCATATTCCGTTTTGCCGAGAGTCTTCATGTTTTTGCGGTCGCTCTCGGTTGCTTGTGGCACAGGAGCTAAGGTGCTGGTGTTCACCTGCGTCCAAGGACCATCACCAACGTCGCCGTTTGGTGTGAATGCGGACACAATCATAGGGCTTTCTCGGTACCAGGTGGATCGATCGCTTTGCACGTATATTGGTGAGGATTTATCGCGCAATGTAAATGCCAGTGTTGTATTGAATTCACTGCCTGGCTTGACTTCGGTTTGCGCGGATTCATAGCTGTACCCAGACACTTCAGTGCTTTTGGAGAAGGTGATTTCTCCGAGTTGCAAACCGTTCTGATATACCTCAGGATGAGTCAGTGTATCGAAGGTCAAGGCTTTTTTGCTGGTATTCGTCCAATTGAATGTCACGATAACCGTAGGCTGCCCAGTGAAATCATTTGGGCCGGATTTGGCGGAAGCAATGGTGAGCACGCCTTGGGGTTTACCTGAAACGTCAAGTACATCACTGGTTTTCTCAACGGTTTGATACGAACCGTCATCCGTGCTGTTGCTGCTATCGGTACCGTTGGCGTAATCATCATCGCTTGTATTGCCGGAGTTCTTGCCGGTGGCGGTGTGAGCACTGGAACTTGATGAATGCACAATGGAGCCAAGCCAATTATTGGCAGTGTTGAGAATTGGATCGGCGAGTCCCCAAAGCACGGCGAACACAATAATCATCCAGAAGAATGCGTGATGCTTCTTGCGTGGCTTGGCGACATTCTGCCGAGCGACTACTGGATTAGGGCGACGATTGCTGCCATGCCCGGAAGGGCTGGGATGTTGGGTTTGTGTATTGCGTTGCCTGTTTTGCTGACGATGGGATTGTGCGCGTTGCTGTGACGGCTTCTGCTGCCGCCCAGAAGTCTGTGAAGACTGTGCTTTTGCTGGCTTGCGGGAAGTGGCGGCCCATTCTTTGGCTCGTTGCTCTGCCGCTTCGTGCATCTGATGCTTGGTCTCTACGATTTCGGACAGATAATCAGCACGTTGTGACGGATCGATATAGGAGGGCAGCCCATCATCGAATGGGGAAACATAGTCATCATCGTGATTGAGTAGTCCCATAGCATCCCCCTCGGTGCATCTCCAACTGTGTTCACCATTTTACGGTCAGCATTGCTGAAAACAAGGCATAAGGGTGGCTGACTTCCGCGTGTCTGATAAGCGAAGTTGTAGGGATAGACCAATACCATCAACTCGGACATAGAAATGCGGGGGAGATGGTAATGGCTGAAAAGACTCACACGGAACAGCTTCAGCACAATGACAATCAAACTGACAATCCGGCTGAGAAAAAGGCTGGAGACCGTTTCTTCACCTTGCCGGTGAACATTCTGATTTTCGCCAGCTTTATGCTGGGTATGAGCGAGTTCGTGGTGGTCGGTATTCTCCCGGATATTGCCTCTGGGCTGAAGGTTTCCGAGGTTACCGTGGGCAATCTGGTGGCTATTTTTGCTTTCGTCTATGCGCCATGCACGCCACTGGGCTCCGCCATTTCCGGCCGATTCCCGCGTTTTGCAACGTATCTGACTTTGATGGGTGTGTTCCTGGCCGGCAATATTTTGTGCGCATTTGCTCCGAATTATCCGGTGCTGTTGATTGCACGACTGCTGATTGCTTCGGTTTCCGGAACTTTGGTGGCTATTTCGATGACGTTCGCTCCGGATGTGACCACGGACAAGTACCGTACGAAATTCATTGCCTGGGTGTTCTCCGGCTTCTCCATTGCGTCGGTGGTCGGCGTGCCGGTGGGCACTTGGGTGGCGAACACGTTTGGTTGGCGTGTGACGTTCTACTTGATTTCAGTGCTGACGGTTGTGCTACTGGTATTGATGTTTGTGGTTCTGCCTCGCAACAGCCATATTGTTAAGGTTGGATTCCTCTCCCAGTTCCGTCTGTTCTTCGACCGTCGTATTCATCTGGGCGTACTTACCGTGGTGTGTGGTGCCGCATCCAGCTACGTGTTCTACACCTATCTGACGCCGATTCTGCGCGATGAGGTAAAGATGCCTGAACAATACATCAGTCTGGGTCTTGTGGTGTA
Source organism: Bifidobacterium imperatoris (assembly GCF_002860405.1). Lineage (GTDB taxonomy): Bacteria > Actinomycetota > Actinomycetes > Actinomycetales > Bifidobacteriaceae > Bifidobacterium > Bifidobacterium imperatoris. Next base: position 55,718 of record NZ_NMWV01000010.1, read on the forward strand.
TGGTGTGGCCTGCCTGTGGAGCAACCTGTATGCCGGCAAACTCGCCGAACATGGCAGGGGAGTGGAGCCGCTCTACCATCTGCGTTGGGTGTTCCTCGCTCATGCCGCACTATTGGCCTCGCTGGCTTTGGCTCATGTAGTGTCGATTTACGGTGCGATGGTGCTTATCGTGCTCGGCATGTTCATGTACCTGTTCAATGCTTCTTCTCAGGTGCTGTATATGGATGTGGCCGCGCAATCCCATCCGGGTTCTATGAATTTGGCCGCATCGCTCAATTCCATGTCATTCAACATCGGCATCGCTATCGGTTCCGCGGTTGGTGGCGTTGCCAATGATTTCCTGGGATTGACTTGGCTTGGCCCGGTGGGTGCGATTTTTGCGCTGCTGGCTATGGTGATGTCGATGATGCTTGGCCCTTATGTAGGCAAGCATATCGAACGCTGAATCAACTATTAGCTGCGTGGGGAGCCGAACCAGCCTTCATAGATGATGGAGAAGTTGCGGTTGCCGTAGCTGGAGCAGGAGTTGCCTTCGCCCACGCCGGCAGCCAGTGCGGCTTCATTCGGCTGGTATGGCGTATAGATGTACAGCAAAGCGGTTGCCTTGTTCTTGATGTAGACGTTCGTACCGCCGCATGATGTGTCAGGATGATACTGCACATAGTTGAGCGCGTTCGCATGGTAGCCGTAACGATCCTCGTGCGCAGTGTAATACTGGTAGCGTTTGGCGGCGCCATACACCTGTTTGAAGAAGCCGGCATATTCCGGGTCACAGTTCGCATCATCCGGGCAGCTTAATCCCATTGCTGCCTTGTATTGGAAATCGGTGATTTCAGTGGCGGTAACCAGATGCTGTTCTTTTTGCAGCACGGTGAGCAATACTTTTTGACTGATGCCGCATGCTTTGGCTGATTTGGTAATGATGGCCGCCGCAGTCTCGCCTTTGGCGCCCTTATAGGCATCGCAATACTCGTCTGCAGGCTGATTCGTGGTGTCGAACGTTTTTGTTTTCAGACATTCGCTGCCGGAACAATTCGCTCCCTGCTCGTCAAGAAAAGCCTGCACTTCGGATTCGCTCATCGCATTGCCATTGAAGAACTGGCCATCCGAGATAATATCGCCCGGATCAAAATCATATTCCTGCGTAAGCTGCAGCTGGCGAGTTTCAGCCTCCTTGACCTCAAGACGCCACTCAACGAAGCGCAAAGTACCCATAGCGAGCGCCATTGCGCAAACCACGGCAATGATGGTGAACACAACAGTCTTGATTTTCTTGCCAAGACTTGCATGCTTCCACCATTGCTTGAAGCTCAATGGCTTACGGCTCGCGGTTTTCTTTCCGCGAGCCTTGCCCTTGGTCTGTGTGCGCTTTGACTTGTTTGATTGTTTCGCCTGTGTCATCGCCCGCCATTGTAATAGCCAACATTAAGAGCCCATTACGCTCGCGGTGAATCCGTATTGGCTAAGTAGCAAATGGTGCGTAGCTGATGGGTTTGGCATGTGTATCTCGACCGTAAGCTTGGCCGAACGGCCTTGAGTGTGTCGAGATACACATGCCAAACCCATCAGCGTCAGTCAGTAATCACGCCAGAACTTTTTTGATGCGGTTTAGGGATGCGGGACCGTGGGTGCCGAGCTCCTGGGCCCATAGACTCACATAGAACTCTTCGAGCATCCACCGAGCCTGCTCGGCCTGTTTCATCAGTGTTTCATGCTTGGGTCCTGCCGGTTCCGCCTTGGCATGAGCCAAGGCCTTGTTCACCAACTGCTTGGCTTCATCGGCCTGCCATGCCCATTTGACGTCACGGTTCTTATCGCTTTTCGCCTTGGTAAGGCGCATCACATCGGCCTTGAGATATCGTGGCAGCGACTTCAAGGCTTCCGGCGGAGTGCGGCCAATGAATCCTGGGTATACGAGCGTGGCGATATGGTCGCGAATGGATTGCAGCACGGACAGCATCGGCAAATCAGCCTTACCAGACGTGGCTTTATCCGCTTCGGCATACGCTTTGATGATGTTGATCACGTCATGGGCTACCTGATAGACGGTATCCTCATAGACTTCGCGCACATCCAATACGGCGTTCGCGAGAGCCTCATCATCAGGCAACGTATCGACGCTGGGAAGCAGACGTTTGACGGTGGCCAGCTGCAGGTCGTCCACAAGTTCCTTAGTGGACTTATAAGGGGCTGCGGCCAACATTAATGCTTCCGTGCCAAGCCAGCGTGAAGAGACGCGTTCGGAGGGCAGACGCAGTGCATCCAATGCGCCATGCCAGAGCATGTCGGCGCGAGACTGCGTGGTGGCGCCGGCCTTGTGCAGCAAATTGGCTTGGCTCACCAGATTGCCTTGCTTGGCTGCCTGATCGGCTTGTTTCTTCACCATTTGGCGAGCTGAAGCCTCGGCTTGAGCCGCATACTTGCGCTGCAAATCCTTGAGGTTCTTGGCGCTGTCCAATACCTTGACCTGGCCGCGTACACGGCGACGCCCATGAGACTGTTTGGGTGCGGGCATCTGCTGTTCCACCGAGAACGTGACCTTGAGATACGGCTGCAGACGATCCATCAAATCCGGTCCCAATACTTCCGGATGAATCTGTGCACCCACGGTGGCGATGGCGGCCTTGGTAAATACGTGGGCCAGATCAGGCCAGCCGATTGTTTCGCCATCCTCGCTGGCCGGAGCGAGATTCGGCTTCTGCTGTGAACCGGAGCCAGGCAAATTAGGGTAGTGCTCATCAATCCATGCGCGAATCGCGTGAGCTGCATCAGGCGCTGGCACGAACTGCACGCGCAGCTGCTTGGGCAGTGCCTTGATCATCGCGAGAATCAGCTCATCCAACAGGCCAGGCACATTCCATGTGAACTGGGCTGGCGTGATGCGGGAGAGCGCTTTCAACGGCACATGTACGGTCACGCCATCCAGTGGATTGCTGGGGTCGTAAATATAGCTCAAACGCAAATCGATGGGTTGGCCGTCAGTGCCGATGGTGTGCCAATGATCGGGGTAGTCGTTGAGACTCACGGATTCGCTGGCCGACAGTCGTTCCACTTTGGCAGGGTCGAACGTGAGCAGCTCGGGCTGCTTATCGTGCTCGTCCTTCCACCATTTCGCCAAATCGGCCACTGACGTCACATCAGCGGGAATCACCGCATTGTAGAAGTCGAACAAATCCTCATCGGATACAGTGTTCGCCAACTGACGGGTACGGCTGGCATCCTCAGCGGCATCCTCAAGAATGTCACGGTTCGCGCCAACAAAATCGTCATAGCTGAAACGCTGCTGGATATCACCTTCCACCAAGCCTTGGCGCAGCAGAAAATCACGAGCCTCCAGCGGATTGATACGCCCCCATTGCACAGTGCGATCCTGCACAATCGGCAAACCATACAACAACACGCGTGCAGTGGCCACCGCCGAACCGCGTGAACCGGACCAATGCGGTTCCGCATACGTGGTGCGTGTCAACTGACCGGCCAACGGCTCCGCCCACGCCGGATCGATGGCCGCGGAATAACGAGCCCACAGACGGGAGGTTTCCACCAGTTCCGTGCTCATCACCCAAGACGGCGTCTTCTTAGCCACAGCAGAAGCAGGGAATAAGGCGAAACGAGTACCTCGTGCACCCTGATAGTCATTTTTCGACTGCTTTTGCGCACGTTTCATTGCACGGGCACGAGCCGCACCGGTAAGACCGGCAAAATCGGAAGCCTTAGGGGCACGAATCACCTGCATGCCCATCATCGAAAGCAAGCCGGCCAGCATCGACTTATGAATACCGTCTGCATCCCAAGCGCAGCACAAGGAATGTGCCGGCTGCTGATTCAATGGCAGTTGGCGAATCTCCAAACCTGGGCGAGTGGAAGGCAAGGGATCGCCGACCTTGAACTTGAGCTCTTTGCACATTTGCCTTAACTGGGAAACCAAATCTTTCCACTGGCGCATTCGAAGCCAGCTGAAATACTCGGTTTTGCAGATGCGGCGCAGAGCATTATTGCTCGGATCGCCATCTGCTTGGAACACGCGGTCCCAAATGTTCAACGCGGTCAGAAAGTCCGAAGTCTCATCCGCATACCGGTTATGGATACGGTCGGCTTCCTCACGTTTATCATCCGGGCGTTCACGCGGATCCTGCAAACTCAGGAAGGAGACCACAACCAGTACTTGAGCCAGAAGATTCGGAGAACCGGATTTCGCAGCCTCGATAACCATGCGGCCCAGTCGCACATCAATCGGAATACGAGCCAACTGGCGGCCAATATGAGTGAGTGTCACCTCGCCGCGTTTGCGGCCAATCGCCTTCAACTCGGTCAGCTCATTGAAACCATCGGAGACTGCCTTCATATCCGGTGGGTCGATGAAACCAAATGTGGTCACATCTTCAGCCGTTCGCGCCACACCGACCGACAGCATGTGCAATACCACTGCGCCAAGGGAAGTCCTCAGGATTTCCGGCTCGGTGAAGCGTGGACGGGTTTCATAATCCTCACGCGAATACAAACGGATGGCAATGCCATCCGCTACACGGCCGCATCGACCACTTCGCTGATCGGCGCTGGCCTGACTAATCGGCTCAATCGGCAGACGCTGCACCTTGGCGGTCTTCGAATAGCGGGAAATACGAGCGGTACCAGGATCCACCACGTAACGAATACCCGGTACGGTCAGCGAGGTTTCGGCCACATTGGTGGCAATGACAATGCGCTGATGCGTATGCGGCTCAAACACCTTATGCTGGTCGGCGGAAGACAAGCGCGCGAACAACGGCATGATCTCAATCGCATCAGGCCTGCGCATATCATCGGCACGTGGACCATAATGATGCCTCAGCGCCGCTTCGAACTCGTGAATATCGCGCTCGCCGGAAGCGAACACCAAAATATCGCGAGGGCCACGTTCATGAGAGGAATGAATGACCAGCTCCGCGCAGGCGCGTGCCACAGCGGTAGGCATATCAGTAATGCCGTCATCCTCATAACTCTTACCGGAGCGGCGGGAACGCGAACTATCCGCATCCGACTCGGCGATGGCATTCGCCAGCTCCTCATAATCAGCGTCTCCCGGACGGGCGCCAGTGGCGAAACCGGGCACTTCGCGCATCAATGCGGGCGCGGTCCCGAGCGGCTCATACACCACCTGCACTGGGAAGGTGCGGCCGGAAACCTCAATCACCGGCACCTTTTCGTGCAACGCATGCTCGAAATGCTCTTTGAACTTCACTGAATCGATGGTGGCGGAAGTAATAATCAACTTCAGGTCGCGTCGGCGCGGCAGCAGGGCGGTCAGGTAGCCGAGCAGAAAATCAATATTGAGGCTGCGTTCGTGCGCCTCATCGATGATGATCGTATCGTACTTGGAAAGATTCGGATCGCGTTGAATCTGGGCCAGTAGAATACCGTCCGTCACCACCCTCAAACGGGTGTTCGGGGAACTCTCATCGGTAAAACGAACCTGATAACCCACTTCATCGCCAAGCTGCACGCCAAGCTCGGAGGCGATGCGTTCGGCCACCGTACGCGCGGCAATACGGCGAGGCTGCGTATGCACAATCTGTTTGCCATGTGTGCCTCGCCCTAATTCGAGCAAAATCTTCGGCAACTGCGTGGTTTTACCGGAGCCTGTCTGTCCGGATACGATAACGACTTGGGTGCTCTTAACCGCTTCGGCTATCTCTTCACGGGCAGCGGAAACGGGAAGTTCGGCAGGATACTCATATTTCATGACGAACTTCAATAATACGGAAGCCCTTGGAGCTCGCGTATTTGCTCACCGTGAACTCGGCCCCCAATGCTTGAGCAAGCCACTTGATCAGCGAATCAGAGCCAAGATTCTTCTGCACCACCAGATATGCCGCGGCCCCTCGCTTCAACTTCGGCAGCCAAGCCATCAACAGGGTGTGCAAGGCTTCCTTGCCGATGCGAATCGGTGGATTCGACCAGATGGCATCGAACTCAAGACTCTCGGGAACACTGGTCGCGTTCTTCGGCTGGCGGTCCTGAGGCAGGGGAGTGCTGGATTCATCAACCTGCGCAATATGTACATTGGCGCAGCCATTGTCGGCGGCGTTGGTTGCCGTCAAATCAAGCGCGCGCTCATTGACATCAACCGCCCACACGTTAGCGTTCGGAGATTCAAACGCCATAGACAATGCGATAGGACCCCAACCGCAACCCAAATCAAGGAAATCGCCCTCTTCAGGCAGTTCCGGAGCATGACGCAGCAGCACTGACGTGCCCAAATCAAGGCGAGAACCGGAAAACACGCCGTTGGACACTTGAACGCTGGCCTCATGGTCGCGCAACGTCACATGCAACGTGCGGCGTACATCCTTGGATGAAGGCTCCGCGGAGAAATACTGCTCTGCCATACTGTGCTCCATTTCCGCGGGATTCCCGCATACCATTGCTGTTCGTCTGTGTGCATTTCTTGCCGCCGATGCCCGTGTGCCGGGCATGTCACCTCACCTGATGATAATAAGGAGCCATAGAAGAATCGTGAATCACCGATGTGAATTGATATGAGAGGTGTTTTTGAGCGACAACAACCAGTACACCGATATTGACCACGGCAGCTCCAGCGTAACCTCTCAAGGCGTGCTCTCCTCACAGTCAGACGTGTTGCTCGACAGCAACCAGCGGCCGGCCGGCTGGCATGAGGACACCAACCAGGAATGGGAGGAACGCGAGGCTCGCAACGAGCTCAAACATGTGGCAGGTCTCGGTGAGCTCGAAGACGTTACCGAAGTTGAATACCGTAAGGTCCGTCTGGAACGCGTGGTTTTGGTAGGCGTATGGTCAAGCGCTGTGACCACGCAAGCCAAAGCGGAGGAATCCCTGCGAGAACTGGCCGCGCTCGCGGAAACCGCGGGCGCCGTGGTGTGCGATGGTTTGCTGCAACACCGGTTAAGGCCTGACTCGGCCACGTATGTGGGCTCCGGTAAAGCGCGAGAGATCGCTGACATCGTGGCGCGCGAGGAGGCCGATACCATCATCGTTGATGATGATTTGCCGCCATCACAGCGCCGTGCCTTGGAAGACGCCGCGAAAGTCAAAGTGGTGGACCGTACGGCCGTGATTCTTGATATCTTCGCCCAGCACGCCACTTCTCGCGAAGGCAAAGCGCAGGTTGAGCTCGCCCAATTGGAATACATGTTGCCGCGTTTGCGCGGTTGGGGTGGGTCGCTGTCTCGTCAGGCAGGCGGCCGTGCGGCTGGCGCGGATGCTGGCATAGGCTCCCGAGGTCCTGGCGAAACCAAAATCGAGATGGATCGCCGTGTGATTCGCACGCGTATTGCAAGACTTCGCCGCCAGATTCGTGAAATGGCCCCGGCTCGCGAAGTCAAGCGTGGATCGCGTCGTCGCTTTGGTTTGCCGACCGTGGCAGTGGTGGGCTATACCAATGCCGGCAAATCCTCGCTGACCAATCGCCTGACCGGTTCCGCCGAATTGGTGGAGAACGCGCTGTTCGCCACTTTGGATACCGCGGTGCGTCGTGCAAAAACCCGAGACGGCCGTTTCTACGCCTATGTGGATACGGTTGGATTCGTGCGCCGTCTGCCCACCCAGTTGGTGGAAGCGTTCAAATCCACATTGGAGGAAGTGGCCGAAGCTGATGTGATTGTGCATGTGGTGGATGGTTCGCATCCTGATCCGTTCTCGCAGATCGATGCTGTGAACGATGTGCTGGCGGATATCGAGGGCACGGCTTCGATTCCACGCATCATCGTGTTCAATAAAGCTGACCAGATCGATGAGGCGACTCGGGAGCGTCTATCCGCGCTGCAGCCTGACGCCTTCATCGTCTCCGCATATAGCGGCGAGGGCATTGATGAGCTGCGCGATGCCGTGGAGGCATTGCTGCCGGTACCACATGTGCATGTCAATGCATTGCTGCCGTATACGGCGGGGTCGTTGCTGTCTCGTGTACGCGAATATGGCAAGGTGAGCAAGGTGGAATACCGTGATGACGGTGTGCTGCTGGAGGCTGATGTGGACTCGCATTTGGCGGCAAAAGTCATTGAACAATCAATCGATTAACGTGATGAAAGTCACATATAGATTGTGAGCGCTAACAACCATTGGGAATACAAGGTTTTCTGATTTTCGTAGCGAATTTTTGGGAGCGCAAACGTCTAACCGGGTTTATAAAGTAAAACCGTTAGTTACATGGCCTGCCATTCTGCAGACCGCCTTTGAAGAGAGGTTAATCCATCATGGCGGAAACTACCGTTAAGCCCACGAAGCTTGCAATCATCGGTGCTGGTGCTGTTGGCTCCACTCTCGCATTCGCTGCCGCACAGCGTGGCGTTGCCCGCGAGATCGTGCTTGAGGATATCGCTAAGGAGCGCGTGGAGGCTGAGGTGCTCGATATGCAGCACGGCTCCAGCTTCTACCCGACCGTGTCCATCGACGGTTCCGATGATCCTGAGATCTGCCGCGACGCTGACATGATCGTCATCACCGCTGGTCCTCGCCAGAAGCCGGGTCAGTCCCGTCTGGAGCTCGTTGGCGCCACCGTCAACATCCTCAAGGCCATCATGCCAGGCCTCGTCAAGGTCGCTCCGAACGCCATTTACATGCTCATCACCAACCCGGTTGATATCGCCACCCACGTTGCCCAGAAGATCACCGGTCTGCCGCAGAACCAGATCTTCGGCTCCGGCACCAACCTGGATTCCGCTCGTCTGCGCTTCCTGATCGCCCAGCAGACCGGCGTCAACGTCAAGAACGTTCACGCCTACATCGCTGGCGAGCACGGCGATTCCGAAGTCCCGCTGTGGGCTTCCGCCACCATCGGTGGCGTTCCGATGTGCGACTGGACCCCGCTGCCGGGCCACGAGCCGCTGGATGCCGCTAAGCGCGAAGAGATCCACCAGGAAGTCAAGAACGCCGCCTACAAGATCATCAACGGTAAGGGCGCCACCAACTACGCCATCGGTATGTCCGGCGTTGACATCGTTGAGGCCGTTCTGCACGACACCAACCGTATCCTGCCTGTTTCCTCCATGCTCAAGGACTTCCACGGCATCTCCGACATCTGCATGTCCGTGCCGACCCTGCTCAACCGTCAGGGCGTCAACACCGCCATCAACACCCCGGTGTCCGACAAGGAGCTCGCAGCCCTGAAGCGTTCCGCTGAGACGCTGAAGGAAACTGCCGCCCAGTTCGGCTTCTGATAAATAATCGCTGTACGGAGCGCCTTTTGCGCCGCTCAGAGTTCGAAATACCTTTGTATTCCTTCACTCTGAGCGTCACAAAAATCGCACACGTACAGCGATTATTTATAGATTGACAGCAATCATATAAGTAATCGCCACATGGAATTGTCCATGTGGCGATTACTTATTTGTGATTAGTTACTTGTGGAGGTCGCCAGCTGAGGGGGTGGTGTAACCTTCCGGTTCGAGTTGGAACGTGGTGTGGGGCACTGAGACCGGGAAGTGCTCACGTAGACAATCCTGAAGTTGAGCCAATACCTGGGCCGCCTGCTCCATCGTGAGATCCTTATCCACCACCACATGGGCCATCAGAATCGGCATTCCGGTAGACACCGTGCTGGCATGAAGATCATGCACGGCAATTACATGCGGCACACTTTCCAGATGCGTGCGCACAGCATCCAAATCAAGACCCTTCGGTGTTTCCTCAAGCAGCACGCGTACAGCATTGTGCAACAATTTGATGGCGCGCGGAATCATCAGTAGTGCAATAATCGCACCAGCCACGGCGTCAAAGCCCTTCCAACCGGTAGACATCATTACTAAAGCAGACGTCACCACAGCCACCGAGCCAAGCGCATCATTCATGACTTCCAGAAAAGCCGCCTTCATATTCATGTTGTCTTCCCGCTGAGACGCCAGAATGAAGATAGAGATGATATTGGCGCTCAATCCCAGGATTCCTACGAAGAGCAACAAGCCGATATCATCGATTTGATTATGCGAATTGCCGAACAAACGCATTCCGGCTTCAACCAATGCATATATGCCAACAATCAGCAATACCAATGCGCCAGCAGCAGCCGTCAACACCTCCAGACGAGCCCAGCCCCAGGTTCGCGTGTTGCTTGGCTTGCGTTGCATCAGAATGGCAGTCACCGTGGAAGCGATAAGCACCGACATGTCGGTGAGCATATGGCCTGCGTCCACCAGCAATGCCAACGATCCAGTGAGAAACGCCGTGACCGCCTCAATCAGAAACACCGATGCAGTTACGGACAACGTCGCGATAAGTCTGCGCTGATGGGCTTTGGCATGTGCCACGGAAGTCGGCGAAACAGATGCATGTGTATGGGGCATGGTGTGATGCGCTCCTTTAACGGTATCAAGATGAAATCGTTTCTCAATACCATTTGCGTTACGGTTCATATATGGAGAAACCCCGGCGTGGAGCCGGGGTTTCAATGCTGCCTGACAGTGTAGCACGTATTGCGATGCATGCGTCAGAATGAGGACGATCAGAAAATCGAGATGAAAATCAGAGCTTGCGGAGCACTGTTACCACTTTGCCCATAATCGTGGCATGCGTGCCATCGATGGGGGAATAAGCGGGATTATGAGGCATGAGCCAAACGTGCCCCTGCTCCTTGCGGAATGTCTTCACCGTAGCCTCATCATCCAAGAGCGCAGCCACGATATCTCCGTTCACCGCGGAATTCTGCTCTCGAACCACCACATAGTCCCCATCGCAGATAGCGGCATCAATCATCGAATCACCGTGAACCTCCAACATGAATAATGTGCCAGAGCCGGTTAGCCGTTCCGGAAGACGCATAACATCATCAATATGTTGTTCGGCGGTAATCGGTACGCCGGCTGCGATACGTCCCACCAGAGGAACATCACGAGATTCGCTGATGGATTCAGCCGGGAACTGGAAAATCTCGGCCGATGATGATTCCTTCGTCTGGCTGTCCTGCGACGCAGGGTATTCATGTTCCCGCTGGGAGGCAGGGGAGGCGCTGGGGACGATTACTTCAATCGCGCGACCTTTATTGGCATTGACGCGAATAAATCCTTTTTCCTCGAGCACCTGAAGCTGATGCTTAACCGATGAAGGGCTTTTAAGACCGGCTGCAGATCCGATTTCGCGGAACGAGGGCGCGAATCCCTGCTCTTCGATATGAGCTCTAATGGCGTTCAGAACCTTGCGTTGGCGATCGGACAGTGAGGCTTCGTCTGGTGCGCCTTTGGGGGAAAAGGGGATGGTGCTCACGTCAGGGCTCCTTTCATGCTTTCTCTAGCATAACGTGACATTCACAAAAAATCAAACATCTGTTCGAGTTCTGTACTTGACTAATTCGAACATATGTGCAATGCTATGAACAGATGTTCGATAGAACACCTGTTCGAGAAGGGTGGCTGTGATGAATAGTCCAAACGCAATGGTGATTGTTCACCATCCGAAGATGCGCAATGTTGCACATCGCTATGACGAGACAATGCGCGCTATGGTGTCACTCCGGCATGAATATAAACAGCGCCAGCGGTGGCGTCATGTGATATTGGCGATGTTATTGGCTGTGGTGTTGGCCTGGGCTGGCATTGGCGCGTGGTCGGCACGGCCCGCGCAGTCGAGTACCGGAGCTACCCAAGTAACTAGCTATATTGTGAAACCGGGGGACACATTATGGTCGTATGCCTCCTCCATCACGCCAAAAGGTCAGGATGTGTCAGAAACCGTGGATGAGCTGATTGAATTGAATGATTTGGATTCTGGTGCATTGCAGGCGGGTCAGCGAATTATTGTGCCCAATGAATGATACGAACCACCTGTATTCGGTTTTTCTCCACGGTCACGTTATTCTAGGTGGCATGCATTGTCCTTTTTGCCAGAACCCCGATACCAAAGTTATTGATACCCGTATCAGCGAAGACGGTCATTCCATTCGTAGGCGCCGTGTATGCCCGAAATGTAATAGACGCTTCACCACACTGGAGACCAGTATGCTTTTGGTCACCAAGCGCTCTGGTGGAGCTGAGCCTTTTAGTCGTGACAAGGTGATTAATGGCGTACGGAAAGCTTGTCAGGGCCGTCCGGTGAAGGAAGAAGATCTGAAGGCCTTGGGGCAGAAAGTCGAAGAGGATTTACGCTCCCGAGGTCTTGCGGAAGTTACATCGGATGAGGTGGGCAAAGCCATCCTCAAGCCTTTGCGAGATTTGGATGAAGTGGCGTATCTGCGCTTTGCCAGTGTGTACCAGGATTTCTCTGGTTTGGAAGATTTCCAACGTGCCATTGACGAGTTGCGCAACGACAGATAGCAAGATAAAGGTTGGCCGGTCCCTGAATAAAACAGGAACCGGCCAACTCATAGCATGCGATGCGCGCTATCAGTTGGTAACGCGCATGCGAATCGTGCCTTCGATATTACGCAAGGCTTCCAAGGTTTCGGTACTCGGCTTAGATGCCACATCGGTCACCACATAGCCGAGCTCACCTTCCGTGGCCAGAGACTGGAACGAAATATTGATATTCTCATTGCCTAGTACATGGTTCACGCGAGCAAGCACGCCAGGAAGATTTGCATGCAAGTGGGCAATACGGCAAACGCCCTTGCAGCTGCCGAGATTAATCTGCGGCAGATTCACAGATAGGGATGTAGAACCGTTAAACCAATAATCCTCGAGTCGCTGAGACACAAAATGACCGATGGACTCCTGAGCTTCCAGCGTGGAACCGCCAATATGCGGCGTGAGAATCATATTGTCCTCGTCAGCCAGCGGGGTGTTGAATGCATCCCCGCTCTTTTTCGGCTCAACAGGGAATACATCAACCGCAGCACCGGCCAGATGGCCGGAATCCAGATGCTGCTTCAATGCGTCCAAATCAGCCACAAAACCGCGAGACAAATTGATGAAGATCGCGTCCTGCTTCATATGGTCGAACTGATCTTCGCCAAAGAACCCGGTGTTTGACTTACGGCCGTCAACATGCAGCGTCACCGCATCAGACTGCTCCAGCAGCTCGTTCAATGTGGCGCAACGATGAGCATTGCCCAAGGCCAATTTCTCTTCGATATCGTAGAAGACCACGCGCATACCCAATGCTTCGGCCAGAACCGAAAGCTGAGAGCCGATATTGCCGTAACCGATGATGCCTAACGTCTTGCCACGTACCTCATGGGAGCCGGCTGCGGACTTATCCCAAACACCATGCTTGATATGGTGCGTATGGGCCGGAATGCGGCGCATCAGGCAGATGATGTCGCAGATAACCAATTCCACCACGGAACGAGTATTGGAATATGGGGCGTTGAACACCGCAATGCCATGCTTGCCGGCATAATCCAAGTCAACCTGATTCGTGCCGATGCAGAAGCAGCCGACGGCACTCAAATTGGGACGTGCCTCCAAGACGCGGGCGGTGACGTTGGTTTTGGATCGCACGCCAACCAAATCCACACCATCGAGAGCGTCAATCAGCTCGTCCTCGCTCAGAGCGCCCTTCATCGTTTCGACTTCAAAACCATGATCGCGTAACGATTGGGCCGCATCTGGATGAATATTTTCCAATAACAATGCTTTCGGCATAATTTTCACCTTAGATGTTCATGGACTGTTCGTCCGCTTTTGTCCGAACTATAACCAGTTTCTGGGTTGGCCTGGTCATTGCCACATACAAGTCAGATGCGGCCACCAAGCGGCTCGGTGCATCATCCTCAATCATGGCCGGTTCGGCTACCACCACGGCGTCGAACTCCAGACCCTTAACGGTTTCCGTGCCGCATACACTAATCTGTTCATCCCATTCAGGCTGATCAATCAGACGCTGATATTCCTTGGAATCAAGCGCACCGGATAGAGATTGACGTACATGCTGGCGTACCGGTTCAATCAGCGAATCCGGGCAAATGATGGCAATGCGGCCGGTACCGTCCGTGGAGACGAAATGATGAGCAAGCTGAACCGCTTGATCAGCAATGGCTTGCAGCAGTGATTCCGTATCGTCAACGGTATGGCGAGACACCGAGCCTGGCACATCACGCACAGCATGCACGGTCGAGATGTAGAGTCCTTCGTTCTGGGCGAACTGGGAAGCAAGATCGGAAACCGCCTGTGGATTGCGGTAATTAATGGTCAACTCGTTGAGATCCCAATGTTCCGCTCCAAACAGACGATTCATGGTCTTGTCCCAGCGGCGGGTTCCTCCCAGAGCGGAGGTTTGTGCCACATCACCCACAATGGTGAACGAACGCGAAGGGCAGCGGCGCATTAGCATGCGCCAATCCATAGCCGTGAGCTCCTGCGCCTCATCAACCACGATATGACCATAAGTCCATTCGCGGTCGGCGGCGGCACGTTGTGATGTCAGCTCCGCGTCAGTGCCATTCATTTGGTCAAGAAGCATCTGGCTGGAAACAATGCCCTGGCCGAGACCGGTGGCGGCCAGCGTATCCTTGGCATACTGTTCTTCCGCAGCGAGGCGAGCGTCCGCCGCAGATTTGCGGGCTACGACCTTGGGGTCGGGCCCCAGCAATTCCATAGCCTCATCCAGCAGAGGGATATCGGATTTCGTCAACGGCGAGCCCTTTGGCCTGGCAAGAGCGCGAATATCATCGTCGGACAGCCAGCCGGCAAGCGACTTCAAACGTTCCGGGTGCGCGAATAATTGATCAATTAGCCAAGGGCCGGTCATTGGCAGCCAGCACAGGTTCAGTGTTTTGCGCACGGTATCGTTCATGCGCAGCAATTGCATGGCCCGATTGAGCTCAGCTTGGTCCGGTGTATAGTCCAGCTGTTCGGCATATCGGCGCTGCATGCTGGAAAGCATTGAGCGGATGAACGTTTCACGCGCCTTGTTATGTGCCTGACGAGTGCGCTTGGCATCGGTCTGCGCCTGCTGAATGTCCACGGCAAGCATCGGCACTTGAATGCCGCTGATGGTCACTGTAGGCAGGTTCGCCGGTATGCGAATACGCGAGGCGATGGCATTGGCCACGACCTGCGCCATGCGACGGTCTCCCTTGAGCTTGGCAGTATAAGGGGTGTCGGTGGCGGTGGCGGTGATGCCGGGGATAAGGTCGCTGATGGTGCGAGACACCACACCGGTTTCGCCCAATGAAGGCAGCACCTGATCGATGTAATGCAGGAACGCCGAGCTGGGGCCCACCACGAGCACGCCGGAACGTTCCAGAGTGCGGCGATGAGTGTAGAGCAGATATGCGGCGCGATGCAGGGCCACGGCGGTTTTGCCGGTGCCTGGGCCGCCTTGAACAACCACGGCGCGGTTCATATCGGAACGGATGATGCGGTCCTGCTCGGCCTGAATGGTGGCGACGATGTCGGTCATTTTGCCGGTGCGTCGTGAGCTGAGGGAAGCCAGCAATGCACCTTCGCCGGTGAGGGTTCCGGCCGAGGAGGCTTGCCCCACCTGATCGGAATGAACGTCGAGCACTTCATCTTCGACGCCTACTACATTGCGGAAGCTCAAGGTGATATGGCGGCGCATCACAATATTGCCATGATTGGAAGGCGTTGCCTCATAGAACGGCCGTGCGGCTTCGGCTCGCCAGTCGGTCAGAATCGGTTCGTGATCGGTACTGGATAGGCCGATACGCCCGATGTAGTGGCGGGTGCCGTCTTTGGAATCGAGGCGGCCGAATACCAGACGATCCTCGACACTGCGCAATTGGGTGAGGCGATCCTCATACATTGTGGCAAAGGAATCGCGTTCGGTACGCTGCGTGGGCGATCCGTGCGAGCCTGCGGCGCGTACGGTATCCAAACGCTGCCACATTTCGGCACGAAGGTCATCAAGACGTCCGTAGGCGCGATCAACGGCTTGTTGTTCCTCATGCAGCTGTGAGGCGTAACTCGACATGCTTCTCTTCGTTTCCATTTCTTCGAGGTCAACACTTTAAGGCACTCAAATTTACCGCACGCCCCCTACCGGAATGCTCGGTGAGCTGAATGGGTGCATGAACTTCCGGTGAATTCGTATTCCGCCATGCCTGATGAAGGCATACGCCGGCATGCTGGCGGTGGAGCGGCAGCTGCTAGCAGTGGATGGTGGCAATGTAAGGGTGAACTCCGCCGTTTCCGCTTGAAGGATTTGTGCTGAACCGGCTATGAAAGCGCGCCGACACGCACGGACAAGTGAAATTCTTCGTAAAAGGATGAGCAAATTGTGTATCAGTGGGGAAAAATGGGGAATGGTGGGGTAAAGTGGTGAACCAGTTGGCAGGAGTGTACCCAAACGCGTGAATAAGGAGGTGGAGCCGTGGCTGGTGAACAGACCTCACAGGACGCTCAAACCTCCGGGAATAGCTCCACTGGAATCTCCGATCTCCTGTCAGGACTGCCACCGCTGCTTCTCGGCACATACACTCCAAAAATCGACGCCAAAGGGCGTGTGGCACTCCCCGCAAAATTCCGTGCTCAGCTTGGAGCCGGTCTGGTCATGGCCCGTGGCCAGGAACGATGTGTATATCTGCTGCCCTTCGATGAATTTCGCCGTATCGCCGCACAAATTCAGCGCACCTCGGTGGGCAATAAGGCAGCGCGCGAATACCTGCGTGTATTCCTTTCCGGTGCCGTCGATCAGGAACCGGATAAGCAGGGGCGTGTGGTTGTGCCGCAGATGCTGCGCGATTACGCCAACCTTGGCTCCGACATCGTGGTTATTGGCGTTGGCACGCGTGCGGAAATCTGGAACAAGGACGCTTGGGAGGCTTACCTCGCACAGAAGGAAGAGGACTACGCCGATATCGCGGATGACGTATTGCCGGAGGTTGAATTCTGATGACTGATCTGACCACTATTCACCAGCCAGTGCTACTGGAAGATTGTGTGCACTTGATGGCACCCGCCTTGGCGCATGAAGGTGCTATCGCAGTAGACTGCACGCTCGGTCTTGCCGGCCACTCCACAGCGTTCCTGAAAGCCGCTCCCAATGCTCGTCTTATCGGTATCGATCGAGATAGCGAGGCACTGGGCTTGGCCACCAAGCGAATGGAGCAGGAAGGTCTCGCCGACCGATTCATTCCGGTTCATGCCGCATTCGATCAGCTTGATCAGGTGCTCGAGAATCAAGGCATCGAACGTGTGGACGCGGTGTTCATGGATTTGGGACTGTCCAGCCTCCAGATCGATGAGGCGGACCGTGGGTTCTCCTACTCGCATGATGCTCCGCTTGACATGCGTATGGACGTCAGCCAAGAGCTGACGGCGCAGCGTATTCTCGCCACATATGACGCTCCCGCATTGGTGCGTATTTTCAAAGAATACGGAGAGGAACGTTTTGCACGCCAAATCGCTCGTGCCATTGTCACTGACCGTGCTAAGGAACCGCTGACCACCACGGGGCAGCTCAATGCTCTGGTGGAGCGTGTGGTTCCCAAGGCACATCGACCGGCCGGCAATCCCGCCAAGCGAGTATTCCAGGCATTGCGCATCGAGGTCAATGGCGAATTGGCCAAACTCGCATCCACATTGCCTCAGGCTGCAAACCGCCTCAATGTGGGTGGGCGTCTGGTGGTGGAGTCCTACCATTCGTTGGAAGACAAAACCGTCAAATCGTTCATGGCGAATGGATTGAAGATTGACGCGCCCGCCGATTTGCCGATAGTTCCTCCGGACGCACAGCCTTTCTTCAAGGAATTGACTCGTGGCGCCATTAAAGCCGACGAACAGGAAATCGCGTCGAATCCACGCTCCGCATCAGTCCGATTGCGTGCGGTGGAACTGATTAGACCTATTCCGGATCGATGGCGTACCCGTTTTGAACATATGGCCGAGCATCCGGATGACACTCATGAATCTGGCGGCCGGCGCGGCGGAAAACATACTAACAATCGCAACACTTCGAGGAGAAACTAAAACATGGCGGCAACGGCACGTAGCATTCGATCCGGCTCTTCGGCATCGCAGCGTCCTCAAGCCAAGCCGCAGGCGAGTTCTCGTCCGCAGCTGAGGGTTATCACCAATGCTCATGGTGATAAGGAGCGCAGCGTGTTCGGACGCGTTCTCGAATGGACGAGAACGCGCACGGCGCCAATGGTGCATGTGATTATCGCAGTGGTATTTCTGGCCGCCACACTATTGGGTGCGCTGATGTTGCGTACCGAGATGGTGCAGAACTCTTTTGAAGCCGCCGAAGTCAAGAGCCACATCAATGTACTGACTCAGGATATTGAGGATGATCAGGCGAAGCTCGATCAATTGATCGCATCACTGCCGGATAAGGCCAGCGAAATGGGCATGGTCTCCAAGGGAGGCACTGCCACTATCGATCTTCAGGGATATCAGCAGCCGAAAGACGCGGAAGGCGGCACACAGTGAAATTATTTTCCCGCATCGTGCGGTTCGCCAAGGTGAAGACCTTCGCGTGCAAGTGCATCGCGATTGGCCTGGCCTTGGCATTCGTGGCGTCGCTATGCGTAGGGCAGTTGGCGTCCATCCAACTGATTGACGGGCGTCAGATGGCGCAGGCCGCTACGGCGTCGCGTACTTCGCGAGTGACGCTCAGTGCCAAGCGCGGCCGTATTCTGGATGCCAATGGCACGGTATTGGCCCAGAGCGTTGAACGATATACCATCGTTGCCAATCCTGAGGCCGCTCAGGAATTCACTCCGATTACCTGCAATAAAAACAATCAGGACTACTGCCATCAGATCGATGGCAAGCCAGTTGGAGTCACCGGTGCGGCGGCGGTCGGACGTCTGCTATCCAAGGAATTAGGCATCAGCGCTATGGAATTGGGTGCAGACCTGTCGATCAGCGGCCAATACGTCGTGCTGAAAAAGGATGTGACTCCACAGGTCAAGCGCAGCATCGACGAGCTCAATCTCGGCGGCATTGTCTGGGGAGAGCTCAGCAGCGAACGCATCTACTCGGATGGTGACCTGATGGGCGCATTGCTTGGTGGTGTGAACGACGAGGGCACTGGTGTGGCCGGCATTGAGCAGATGGAAAACAAAGTGCTCACCGGTACTGACGGGCATCAGACTTACCAGCGTGGCAATTACGGCGGTGAGGAAATTCCAGGCACCATGACCGAATCCGTGGCGGCAAAGGACGGTTCCGACGTCAATCTGACCATTGATCGAGACGTGCAATGGTACGTCAAGAAAATCATGAAGGAAGCCAAGTCCACCTACAAGTCGCCTTGGGTTATCGGCGTGGTACAGGATGTGCAAAGCGGAGAGATTCTGGCTCTTGCCGATAGTGACGAAGTGGATGCGGGCACTGATGAGGCGAAGTTAGGCGCATCCCGCGCTGTTTCGGAAACCTTCGAACCGGGTTCCATCGGCAAGCTGATTTCGGCCGCTGGATATCTGCAAACCGGTGAGCATAAGATGACGGACAAGTTCACCGTACCGAACTCGGTGACCGACAATGGGCAGGACTTCAAGGACGCGTTCACCCACGGGGACATGCATTGGACTCTGGCCGGCATTCTGCAGAAGTCTTCCAACAACGGTATGGTGCTCGCCGGCAAGAACTACACCGATGACCAGCGTTACGAGTATCTCACCAAGTTCGGCATTGGCCAGTCCACTGGTCTGGATCTGCCCGGCGAATCCAACGGTGTGCTGACGAATCCATCTTCCTGGGATTTGCGTACGCGTAATACGGTGCTGTTCGGTCAGGGTTACACGGTTAATGCATTGCAGCTGACCAATGTGGTGGCCACCATAGCCAACAAGGGCGTGCGTCAACAGCAGTCGATTATCAAATCGACCACGAATGCGGATGGCAAGACCACGGAAACTAAGCAGGGAGAAGCCACCCGAGTGGTTGACGAACAGGTGGCGGCTGACGTGATGAACGCTATGGAATCCGTTGCAGAGGACTATAGCAAGTTCGTCAAGGTTGATGGCTACCGTATGGCGGCCAAGTCCGGTACCGCAGAAGTGGCGGGAGACAATGGCTCCCTCAGCTCCATCATTTCCGATTACTCGGTGGTGATTCCAGCCGACAACCCACGCTTTGTGGTCACGGTGGTGATGAAGGACCCGCAAGGCTCCTATGGCGGCCTTACCGCAGGTCCGGTCTCCGCGCAGATTTGTGAGTTCCTTATGCAGAAATACGAGGTACCTGTTTCCAGTCCTCGCACAGATGCTATCCCAGTCACTTGGTGATGTTGCAGTGATAGTGAGTATGGAAGAAAGGCGTTAGCCCATGAGTGCGGTGAGCGAAGCCATTTCCCAGCGTATGACGTTGGGCATGTTGGCTGAGAAGTACGGTTTCGATATTGTTCCGCAATTCGCGTCCAATGTCACTATCACTTCGCTAAGTGATTCTTTGGATAGCGTGGGGCCGGGATCGCTGTTCGTATGCGGTGGCAGAATCGCTGAATTATCCCATGCCGCACAGGCTGGAGCATACGCGGCATTGCTGCCGCGTTCCCTGCAGCATCAGTGCCCGCAAGCGGATATCCCGTTGGTTTTTGGTGAGCTGAACGACCATGTTCTGGGAGACATGGCCGTGACGCTTGCCGGTTCTCCAACCAATGCGATGGCGGTATTCGCCGTAGCTGGCGATGATGACGACGAGATCAGCGCTGATGTGACGCAATTGGCCGATTTTCTCCATATGCTTGGCAACCCGGTGGCGGTGATTGATGCACAGGGATCCACGTCCATGACTCGCACGCTGAACCTGACATATCCGTTGGGAGTCCTTGACATGCAGCGCACACTGGCCGTTTGCGCCGAGGACGGTGTTGCCGCAGTGATCATTGCCTTGAATCCATCAACTGTGCGCAATCATGCTTTGGAATCGGTGAATGTCGACGTGCTGGGAATCGAACACAATACATCGAATCAGGATGTATCCGCGTTGAAAACGCGGTATTCGTTCATTTCCGACCGTGACCTTACGCTGACCGGCACCACTCAGGAATCCGATGACCTGGCATTGGAATCCCCGGTGGGATATGACAGAATCAGAGCGGGACATATGTCTTTGGCAATTTCGATGGTGCTGGCGGCAGGTGTACGAAAGAACAATGTGCGCAGCGCATTGCGGGTAGCGAACAATCTTAATTAATCATCCGCGGTGCCGCGAAAGTGCCGCACGGATTGCAAGGAGTGGAAAACATGGTTCCAATGAGTGTCGAGGAGATCGCGCAGGCGGTTGACGGTCGCATCGTCGCCGGAGATGCTCCGGCCGGTGCGGCGACAAATGCGGTCAGCGATTCACGGCAGGTTACTGCTGGCTCGGTGTTCGTGGCCATTAAGGGTGAACGTGTTGACGGTCACAATTACGTGGGTAAGGTTGGTGCTCAGGGTGCCGTGGCTGCCATTGTCGATCATGAGGTGCCGGCCCAGGGCCTTGCCCAGATTGTGGTGAAGAACACGGTTGAGGCATTGGGACAACTGGCGAAGCATAATATCGAGCGCCGCCGCCAACTGCCAGGCGATTTCGATATCATCGGCCTGACCGGATCCGTGGGCAAAACCACCACCAAGGATCTGCTATCGGCGCTGATGTCCACGCTCGGCCCCACTGTTGCCCCTATCGGCTCGTTTAATAACGAGATCGGCCTGCCTTTGACAGCGCTCAAGATCGATGGTGATACGCGTTTCTTCGTGGCTGAAATGGGTGCCAACCATTTGGGAGAGATTGCACGTTTGACGAGCATCGCTCCACCGAACACGGCCATAGTGCTGAAGGTTGGCGTGGCCCATCTGGGTGAATTCGGCTCTCGCGAACGTATTGCTCAGGCCAAGAGCGAGATTGTCGCAGGACTGCTTCCCAATGGTGTTGCTGTACTGAACGGCGATGATGACCATGTGATTCCGATGGCCAAGATCGCCCCGGCGGACGTGATGTGGTTCGGCAAGAACGGTGATCATGAGCCTGAAGTGACGGCAACGGATATTACCGCGGACACGGACGACCATGCCGAATTCACGCTGCATGCTGCAGACGGCGCTCAAGTGCGTGTGCATCTGGGCATCCCCGGTGTGCACAATGTGATGAACGCATTGGCCGCGGCTACCGTGGCATTGCGTTACGGCATGTCGTTGGACGATATTGCACAGGTGCTTCACGCGCAGCGTACGATTAGCCCTCATCGCATGGCATTGTCCGAGGTCAGCCGCGAGCAGGCGCATTTCACGCTGATTGATGATTCCTTTAATGCCAACCCCGATTCGATGAAGGCAGGCTTGGAAGGACTGAAAGCCTGGACGGCCAAAGACGGTGGTACGCCTTTCCGTGTGGCATTGCTCGGCGCAATGCTGGAACTTGGCCACAGCGAAACGGAACTGCACGAGTCCGTGGGCCGTTTTGCAGCGGAACTGGGATTGGACGCCATCATCGCAGTCGGTTCCGATCAGGATACGCATTTGCATGATATGGCTCAGGCTTTGGCTCGGGGGGCTGCGAGCGTAGCAGGAGCTTCAGTAGACTGTGTTGAGAATATTGATCGTGCCGAACAGCTGGTATTGGACATGGCTGCAAAGCATCCGGATACTGTCGTTTTGCTGAAAGGCTCTCATGCGTCGGGCTTGAGCGCGTTGGCGGAACGCTGGTCGACTAAGTAGTAGGTGCCAATCCACCGACAAGAGGAGAGAAACCACTCGTGATTGCTCTGATTATTGGAATGCTGGTGTCGTTGATCGTCACCTTGGTGGGCACCCCTATGCTCATCCAGCTTGTGCATAAACTGCATTACGGCCAATACATTCGCCAAGATGGGCCGAAATCGCATCTGATCAAGCGCGGTACCCCTACGCTGGGCGGCGTGGTGATTAATTTCGCCATTCTGCTGGGCTGGGGAGCTTCCGCATTGTACCGGTATCTGCGCTCGGGCGATGTGCCATCCTGGTCGGCGGTACTGGTGCTGTTCGCCATGCTTTCTATGGGCGTGCTCGGCTTCATCGATGATTTCGCCAAAGTGCGCAAGAAGCAGAATGAGGGCCTGACTGTGGGTGGCAAGTTCATAGGCCAGTTCATTTTCGCCACGATCTACGCGGTTTTGGCATTGATCATCCCCACGAAGTCCGGGTTCCCGAGCGCTCAGCCGGGCATGAGCTTCATTGAAAAGCCGTTCTTCAGCTTCGACTTCGCAGGCCGTGCCGTGGCCATCATTCTGTTCGTCATTTGGGTGAACTTCCTGATGACCGCGTGGACCAACGCCGTCAACCTCACCGATGGCCTGGACGGTTTGGCCGCAGGCTCTTCGATGATTTCATTCACCGGTTTCGGCGTTATCGCATTCTGGGAAAGCTACCACATCAAGGGCGGCGGCCATGAAGGTTACTCATATGCGGTCTCCGATCCACTTGATTTGACGATTATCGCCATCTGTGCTGCGGTGGCTTGCTTCGGATTCCTGTGGTACAACTCGAATCCTGCATCCATTTTCATGGGCGATACCGGTTCTCTCGCATTGGGCGGCCTGTTCGCAGCACTATCCATCGCCACCCATACCGAATTCCTGACGGTGATTCTCGGCGGCCTGTACGTGATGGAAGCCATGAGTGACGTTATTCAAGTTGGCTATTTCAAGATGACACATAAACGTGTGTTCAAAATGGCGCCAATTCACCATCATTTCGAGTTGCAGGGATGGACTGAAACCAAGGTTGTGGTCCGATTCTGGATGATTGAGCTGCTCTTTGTGCTGCTGGCGCTTACTGTGTTCTATGGTGACTGGGTCGCGCGCTCCGGTTTGTTGTTCAGCTGACGTAATGTAAGCGGCCTATCCTCGCTTCGGTGATTGGTGTATCTGGAGGAATGATGCAAGTAGCGGATAAGACAGTGGTTATCGCAGGACTGGGAGTGTCCGGAACTTCGTTGGCTCAAGTGTTGGCTGAGCGTGGCGCTCATGTCATCGGTGTTGATGAGCGCAAAAGCGAAGCTGATGTGCACTCGTTCGATCAGATCGATTGGGATGGCGTGGATTATGTGATGACCTCTCCGGTGTTCAATCCGCGTACACCATTTATATTGGAGGCCCAGCGCCGCGGTATTCCGGTGATGAGCGAGGTCGAGTTCGCATGGCGGTTGCGCGTTAACAATGAGCGCACCGGCAAGCCTGCACCGTGGATTGGCATCACCGGAACGAATGGCAAAACATCCACCACGGAAATGACCTCGGAAATGCTCACCGCCTGCGGTATGGATGCACCCACGGCCGGTAATATCGCATCTGGGGACATGTCCATGAGCTTGTCTCGCTGCGCAACCAACCCTCATCATGATGCGCTGTGCGTTGAGCTGAGCTCGTTCCAGCTGCATTTCACCGATTCGCTCGAATTGGATTGCGCTGCAATAACCAATATTGCCGACGATCATCTAGACTGGCACGGCGGGCGCGAGAACTATGCCGCCGATAAGTCGAAAGTGTTCCAGCACGCTAAGCGCGCTATCGTCTACAATGCACAGGATGCTACGGTGAGCGAACTGGCAAAGTGTGCGCAGACCGCAGCCGGATGCCGCAAAATCGGTTTTACGCTGGCTGTGCCACAAGCCGGTGAAATCGGTATCGAAGATGGATGGATCACCGATCGAAGCGGCGTCGCATCCGGAACGGTTGGAGAGCGGGTCAAGCTTGCCCCTATCACGGACTTCACTCATCTGATGGAGCCGAACGGCACCTTGTACCCGCATCTGGTAGCTGACGCGTTGACTGCCTTGGCGTTGGTGCTTGGATTGGGCGCCGATGCTGAAACGGCGTTGAATGCGCTGAAGGCGTTCAAGCCGGGCGGCCACCGTATCGAGACGGTTGCAGAAGCTCGGGTAGAAGGCGGCTCCATTCGTTTCGTGGATGATTCCAAGGCAACCAATGGGCATGCCGCACATGCTTCACTCTCCAGCTTCCCAGACAAATCCGTGGTCTGGATTGCAGGTGGTTTGGCTAAGGGCAGCCGTTTTGAACAGTTGGTGCATGATCAGGCGAAAACCATCAAGGCTGCAGTCATTATCGGCAAAGATCAGGAGCCGATGCGCGATGCTTTCCTGAGCCAGGCTCCGGATATTCCGGTAACGTTCATCGATCCGAGTGACAACGCAACTGTTATGGATCGTGCGGTTGAAGCTTGCGGACAGTATGCCGAAGCCGGCGATGTGGTACTGATGGCACCAGCCTGCGCTTCTATGGATCAGTTCAAGTCCTATGCCGATCGTGGCAACAAGTTTGCAGCAGCAGCCAAGACTTGGAGCGAGGTGCATGGCCTCCAATGAGTCTCCTGCGCGCCGTGTGCGCGCATCACAAGGCAAACCTGCCCTGACCATTACCGATTACACAGGCTGGCGTAGCCTGTTGAATCCGGTCTGGTGCTATCACGGTTTCCGCACGGCAGTGGTGGGCCTTACCTGCTTCGGCATCATCATGGTGTTCTCAAGCTCCACGGTGTCGATGGCTGCACAGGGAGTTTCCCCGTTCCTGCGATTGGCATCACAGGGAGCATTCTGCGCCATTGGCTTGGTTGCGGGTTTTATCGTCATGATGCTGCCGGTGCGTTTCTGGAAGCGTTTCGGCATCGCAGCAATGTGGATTGCCATTGCACTGCAGTTTCTGACATTGACTCCGCTGGGCGTCGACGTATATGGCAATCGTGGTTGGTTG
Source organism: Bifidobacterium imperatoris (assembly GCF_002860405.1). Classification (GTDB taxonomy): domain Bacteria; phylum Actinomycetota; class Actinomycetes; order Actinomycetales; family Bifidobacteriaceae; genus Bifidobacterium; species Bifidobacterium imperatoris. The sequence goes on from NZ_NMWV01000010.1 coordinate 81,239, forward strand.
AATTTAGGGTTCACTACCATTCAGCCTGCTGAATTCATGAAATTCGCCGTATGCGTGTGGCTGCCTACATCCTTATACGCGTCCGGCAAACGATACCGTAAGGACGGCATCAAGGCATATGCCAAGCCACTGCTGATATATGGGTTCGGCTTAGTTGCCGTCATTTTGGGTAGAGACCTCGGTACCGCCATGATTCTGCTGTTCATCGGTTTTGCGGCATTTCTTGTGGCGGGATTCCCCGGCAAATGGATGATGGCGGGCATTATTGCAGCCGTTGTATTGGTTGCAGGTCTCGCCATATCCAGCCCGAACCGTATGCGCCGAATTCTGGCCACTTACGGTGATTGTTCGGCTGCGGATGCACAAACCGTCTGCTACCAGTCGATGCACGCCAAATATGCCATAGCGTCGGGAGGCTTCCTTGGTGTGGGCATCGGCAATTCGCGCGAGAAATGGAACTATTTGCCTGCAGCGCACAATGACTTCATCTTTGCCATCATTGGTGAGGAAACCGGTTTTGTGGGCTGCCTTGTGGTGATTGTGTTCTTTGTGATTCTCGGATGGTGCATGATTGCTGTGGCGCTGCAGGTCACTGATCGTTATGTGTCTATGGTGCTGATGTGCATTACCATCTGGCTTGTCGGTCAGGCGATGGTCAACATTGGTGTGGTTGTTGGCGTGTTCCCGGTATTGGGCGTGCCTATGCCATTCGTTTCCGCTGGTGGTTCTTCGATGGTGATGTGTCTGACTGCAGCTGGTCTTGTTGTGGGACTTATGCGATGCCAACCGCAGATTAGGCAATCCCGTCAGAATGTGTAGAGTACACTCAGTAACCATGACTCAAGGAACACCCCATATCGTTCTTGCCGGCGGCGGTACCGCTGGGCATGTCAATCCTCTGCTTGCTGTGGCTGATGCCATTCGAGATATCGAACCGTCTGCGCAGGTTACCGTTATTGGCACTGCCGTTGGTTTGGAGAAAGACCTCGTACCGAATGCGGGGTATGAACTGGACACCATCGAAAAGGTGCCGTTCCCTCGCCGCCCGAATTTATATATGCTCAAGTTCCCGGCGAAATGGAAACGCGAGACAGCTAAGGTGCGCAGCATTCTCGAGAAGAGGCAGGCTGATGTTGTGGCCGGTTTTGGCGGCTATGCGTCGGCGCCGGTATATGCTACGGCACATAAGATGGGGATTCCTATTGCCATCCATGAGCAGAATGCACGCGCCGGTATGGCCAATAAGCTTGGTGCCCGTTGGGCCGACTTCATCGGTACCGTTTATGAGCACACCGGGCTGAAGCCGGCGTCGAATGCTCGTATCGAACGTGTTGGTTTGCCTTTGCGTCCGGCCATTGCCGCGCTGGCTCAGCGTATGGAACAGGATAGGGGAGCGGTGCGCCGGGAGTCGGCCGCACTGCTGGGCGTCGATTCGGATCGTCCGCTGGTGTTGGTCACAGGCGGTTCTCTGGGCGCACAAAGTCTGAATCGTGCCATTGCCTCTTCCGCAGCTGATTTGCTGGCTCATGCGCAAATCATTCATTTGACGGGGCGCGGAAAGATCGACGAGGTTCGTGATTTGGTTTCCAAATCGGTTAAGGCGGACGTGTTGACGGGTCTTGGCCCGGATTCGGCCGGTAAAGGCGATTATCATGCCGCTGAATACCTGGAACGCATTGATTTGGCCTTCGCCTGTGCCGATTTGGTTATTTGCCGTGCTGGAGCCGGTTCGGTGTCTGAACTTGCGGCACTGGGCCTGCCTGCCATTTACGTGCCATTGCCGATAGGCAACGGTGAACAGCGTTTCAATGCCGAACCGGTCGTTCAGGCAGGTGGCGGATTGCTGGTGGCGGACAAGGATATGACTCCGGTTTGGGTTCATGACCATGTACCCGCATTGCTTGCCGATCAAGAGCGCTTGGCTGATTTCGGCCGGAAAGCTTGGGAATATGGCATTCGTGATGCCGCGACAATCATGGCGCACCGGGTGCTGGATCTTGCCGGCTCGCATTCAGTCTGAAATGGCCGCACCTGAGACGACATACAATATGTGGTTAGGAATAATCCTTCAAGGAGAGTCAATTGTCTCAAGAATCCATCGTGCTTGATCCCACACGCGCCGCGTTTGATGCGCAGGCAACTCCAGCCGATCTCGGCCCCACCCACTTTATTGGCATCGGCGGTGCGGGAATGAGCGTATTGGCTGAAATGCTGCATGCTGAAGGCGTGCAGGTTGACGGATCGGATCGTGAGCACAGTGCTAAGACGGATCGTCTCGAAGCACTCGGTATTACTGTGGAATTCGGCCAGAAGGCTGAGAATGTGGCCGATGCATCCACTGTGGTGTATTCAAGCGCTATTAAGCCGGATAATCCGGAAATCGTGGCCGCTCACGACGCCGGTAAGCGAATCGTGCACCGCAGCGACATTCTGGCATTGCTGATGAACGGCAAGCAGGCTGTTACGGTGGCCGGCGCGCATGGCAAAACCACCACCAGTTCTATGCTGGCACACATTCTGGTACATGCTGGCATTGATCCAAGCTATGCAATCGGCGGCTCCATCCAAGGGCCGGATGGCAGCACGCTTGATGGCGGACATGCAGGCAATGGTTCCGTGTTGGTGGCGGAAGCCGATGAATCCGACGGCAGCTTCGCCAAGTATCATCCGACTATCGCCATTATCACGAATGCGGAAGCCGACCACCTGGACCATTACGGTGACGAGGAACACTACCGTGCTGCTTTTGTCAACCATGCCGGGCACGCTACCGGTCATGTGGTGATTTGCGCCGACGATAAGGACGCGCTTGCTGTATTCGAAGCGTTGCCTGCAGAAGTCAAGAAGCATACAGTCGTATACGGCACCACGCCGAAAGATCAGTTGCCTGATTTGGCGGGAGCCGCATTGGTGGCTATTGCTTCCGAAAGCGAGACCGCTGGCAGCGGCACGGAACAGCTCACCTTGGAGCTTCCGGCTGCAGTGACCGGAGATGAGCCGGTTTGCCAAAGTGTGGCGTTGAAGGTTCCTGGCATCCATAATGCGCGTAATGCCGCTGCCGCCATCACTTCGGCAGTGCTGCTGGGCGTTAAGCCCGCCGATGCGGCAAAGGCCGCTGGCACCTTCCTTGGGGCTGCTCGTCGTTTCCAGGTGCGCGGCACGGTGAAGCAGGTTACCGTGGTGGATGATTACGCGCACCATCCCACCGAAATCGCGGCTTTGCTTGATGCGGCTCGCCGTCGCTACCCGCAAAGCGCCATTCGTGTGCTGTTCCAACCGCACTTGTTCTCTCGTACCAAGTTCTTTGCCCGTGAATTCGCCGAGGCTCTTTCCAAGGCTGACGATGTTATTGTCACCGGTATTTTCCCCGCGCGCGAAAAGCAGGAGGATTTCCCGGATGTAAGCCCGGATACCATCGTGGATGCGGCTCAAGGGCTGAAGGATGAATCACAAGGTGCTTGGATTCAGTCGGTTGATGATATGTGCCTGGCCGCTAAGATGATGGCCATGCGTGCGCATCACGGCGATGTGATCTTCACTGTGGGAGCTGGAGACATCACCGATATGGATCAGGTGCTGCTGACCGCTCTGGAAGCGCATAGGGAGAGCTGCGAGTAATGGCCGGCCGTACGGTCAGTTCTTCAGGCTCTGCCTCTTCAGGTAAGCGTAAAACTCGCGTTGTTGAATCTCATACGCATCAAGACAAGGCGCCACGCAAGTCACGCACTCGTGCGGGGCGAAGCGTGGCTTCGAACCTTAAATCGCAGCCGGAGATTCAGGATGTGACTGTCGCCAAGGGCAAAGCCGGGGCTTTTATTGACGCTCGCGCGTTGCGAAGCGAGGACTATGTAGCGGAAACATTGCGCCAGACCACAGGCCCTCTCGGGGTGGCCTCACGCCCGAAGGTGGTTGATTTCAAGGCGCGAGCCAAGGAACGCAGAAAAGCCGGAGTGCGAGTTCTTGCTGCGCGCGTCGCCATTGGAGCGTTGGCGTTGCTCCTTGTAGGCGCATTGCTGTGGCTGCTGTTGTTTTCCTCGGTGTTCCGGTTGGAATCAAATGCCATCAGTGTTTCTGGTGCTAACGAGTGGGTGAGTAGCGAAACCATTCACAGCATTGCGAATAAGCAGTCCGGCAAATCCTTGTTCTTGGTGTCATCCAATGATGTAGCCAATCAGCTGAAAGCGATTCCGGGTGTTAGCGAGGCAAAGGTTTCCAAGCATTTCCCCAAATCGATGAGTGTGGCAATCAAGGCCCAAAAGCCTGCTGCCATGCTGAAAAGCGGCAGTACGCTTACAGTCGTGGATGATCAGGGGCGAGTGTTGAACTCAGTGGAGAATGCCGATGTTCAAGGCATTCCGGTGATTGAGGTCAAGAATGTGGAGAAAAGCCTGAAGAATCGCTCGGTGAAAGGTGCGCTGACGATTTTAGCGGCTTTGCCGGAATCCATGCGTCAGCAGATTACCAAGGTCACGGTGGCAACCCAGGATTCAGTGACGACTACATTGAACGATGGCGAGCATGTGATTGTCTGGGGTGATTCTTCACAGCTGAAACTCAAGATGGCTGAAGTCGATAAGATTTTGAACGATCCCAATGTGATTGGTGACTACAAGCAGGTTGATGTGTCTGCACCGAGCAGACCGATTCTGAAGTAAGTGGTAGTTGCTAGTGGTGGATTCATCTAGGCAAAACTACGACAAAGGCCGCATAACCATTAGGTTATGCGGCCTTTTGAATGGTGGAGGCGCGGGGAATTGAACCCCGGTCCGATGACCGAGCCCACAGTCTTCTACGTGCGTAGTCTGCTGGCCGTGCGGCGATTTTTCTGCCCCCATCTGTGTCGCAGACAACCGATGGCGAGCATATCCGCAGTTAAAGTCCCGATGCAGCCCTGAGGCTCAACTGCATCAGCAAGTCTTCTTAACGACGCTCAGCATCCTCCCAAAGACGAGGAGGAGTGAACGGAGCGGCTGCTCACTGGTTAATCCTGGCGCGAAGCTCAGGCAGCGAGAGCGAACTCAGTGCGGTTAGATTTAGCACTTATTCTTTTGTCGGGGTCATCCACGAGTGGACCCGACGTTCTCGGCACGCTTCCCTGCAGCGAACAGGTCACCGTCGAAACCGATCGCCCCCAATATTGAGTTATCAAACTCTTCCGGCTCTTTTTGACCGGACTTTTCAATATATCCCTTTACTGGCAGGAATGCAAATCAATACCGCAAATCAGCTCACGGAAATATGAAAAAGCCTGCGTGAACCGAAGGGGAAGATTCACGCAGGCTCGTCTTGGGATGGCGCTAGAAGCGGCTATCAGGCCTCAGCCTTCTTGCCTTCGAGCACCTTGTAGGCAAAGCCCATCACCAGCACGTACAGGCAGCCGACGGCCATCACGAGGATGCCACCGAACTGGCCGGCAGCGTCAGCGGCCACACCCATAATCGGCGGGAAGATAGCGCCACCGATGAGGCCCATGAGCATGAGGCCGGAGATCTCGTTCTGACGATCCGGACGGTACATGAGAGCGTGGGAGAGGAACAGGGAGAACACGTTGGAGTTACCGAAGCCAACCAGGGCAACAGCGACCCAGAACAGCCAGACCGGCGGGTTATCCTGCACCAGGGAGAAGATGGCGAAGCAGACAGCGGACAGGGTCATGATGACACCGCAGATGCGCAGACCGACCTTGTTGGAGATCTTCTGCAGCACGATACCACCGGTGAAGCAGCCGATCATACGAGCGATGAAGTAGACCATAGTTGCAGTTGCGGCGATTTCAGTGAACTGGTCGCCGGTGTGCTCGGTCAGGATTCGCGGAGCCTGAGCGTTGATGCCAACATCCACACCCACGTGAGCCACGATGCCGAGGAAGCACAGGAAGACGATGCCATCAGAGAACAGAAGCTTGAAGCAACGGCCGATGGTGGTGGTGCCTGCATCCGGAGCGGGCTCCTCGATCTTATCGAAGGCGAGCAGGATGTAGCCGATGATGCCGATGACGAAGTAGATCACGAAGAGGATCCACCACATGCCGAGCTTGGTGGCGCCCCAGATGGCGATGTACGGGGCGAACAGGGAAGCGAAGGCCTTGACGAACTGGCCGGTGGTCAGGGTGGAAGCGAGCTTGTCGCCCTTGACGAAGACGGTCAGCAGCGGGTTCAAGGAGACCTGCATCAGGGTGTTGCCGATGCCGAGGAATGCGAAGGAGATAACGATGAGAACCAGGCGAGGAGTGCCGGAGAGAGCCACGTAGGCGATGATCGGCAGAGCCATAGCCACGAGGGTGACCAAAATGGACCACAGCACGGTCTTACGACGGCCGATCTTGTTCATCAGCATGCCGGTCGGTACGGAGAAGATCAGGAACCAGAAGAACACCATCGTGGTGAACAGGTTGGCGGTACCATCCGCCAATGCGAACTCGCCCTTGACGTAGTTCGTCGCGGTGCCGACCAGGTCGACGAAGCCCATGACGAAGAAGGCGAACATTACCGGCAGGATCTTGGCAAATCCAGCGTTGCCGGCCTTAGTAGTTTCGTTGCTCATTATTGAATTCCCTTTTTCTTAACTGCAATGAGACAATGAATATTTCAGTTTTCAGTTATGTTTTCCACGTCTTTAGGTACAGCTCACGCCGGGGAGGCGGTGTTTCTTATGGAATCCTGGACTTCATTGTCCGGCGTGAGCTGGGCCCGAAAACGGGAGGAAAGGAGAGGGCTTCAGCTCTTATTCAGAGCTGAAGCGTGGAATCACTTGCCTTCGTTGGCGAGGTAGTCGGTCATCTCGGTCGGGTAGTCCGGCCAAGCGCCAGCCTGGGTGCAGACGAATGCAGCAGTGTTGACGGCCTTGCGGTGGGCGTCCGACAGGGAGTCGCCCAGCAGGGTGCGTGCGGTGAAGGTGCCGGAGAAGGAGTCGCCAGCGCCAACGGTGTCCACAACCTCGACGTGCGGGGTGTCCAAGGTGGAGGACTCGCCCTTGCGGGAGATCACGGTGGAGTAGGCGGAGCCAGCGGTCAGGATCACGTAGTCGAGATCGAACTCGTCGAGGAACCAACGGCAAGCGTCCTCACCGGAGGTGCCGCGAATGTCGAACATGTCGCGCAGGAGCAGCAGCTCTTCATCGTTGATCTTGAAGACGGTTGCGGCCTTCAGCAGCTCTTCGATGAGTTCCTTGGAGTAGTGGTCACCACGCAGGTTGATGTCGAAGAACTTCATGGCACCCGGCTTGGTGTGCTTCAGGAGCTCCATGATGGTGGCGTGGGTCTCAGGGGAGCGCAGAGCCAGGGTACCGAAGCAGATGGCGTCGGCCTTGGAGACCACGTCGATGAGCTGACGGGTGTACAGAATGTGATCCCAAGCAACACCCTTGACGATGGTGTACTCCGGGATGCCGTTCTTCAGGGCAACCTCAACGGTGGAGGTCGGCCAAGCGTTGCGCTGGATGACGGTGTTGATGCCAGCTTCGTCCGCCTTGGCAACCAGCTCGTCGCCGAGCTCGTCCTCACCGACGGCGCTGATAGCCCAGCCTTCGGCACCATTCTTCATTGCATGGTAGGCGAAGTTCACCGGAGCGCCACCAGCACGCTTGCCGCCAGGCAGCATATCCCACAGCAGCTCACCGAGGCTCAGAACGATTGGGTTGGACATGATGGTTCCTTTCCTTATTTCTTCTTGGTGTGATTCCGTATGGAAATTTCACTGTTGATGTCTTGGTTCAGGAGACATCAAAGAACATCGAAGGATGTTCCAAAAATTGAGTGACCGCCACGGCAGCTGCACCGGAGACGGCGGCATCTGCAGACAACGTGGACAGTGTGATGGACGTGGTGTTATAGATTTCCGGGATGGACCGTTCTTCCACCGTGCTGAGCACCTCTTCAAGGAACATCGGTCCGGCTTCGGATACGATGTCTCCGATGATGATGTGCTTGGGATTAAAGCCGTTGAAAATAGTGACGCAGCCATAGCCTACATACCGCGCGATGCTGCGCACCATGCTGATGGCCTGCTCGTTGCCGGCCTTTGCCTGTGCGAACAAGGCGCGCGTGGCATCGGTATGGGTCATGTCTGCAGCTCCCGGAACCAGCACGCCATCTTCGATGAGCATATTGTGAATGGCCGGGGTGGAGCAGTAACGTTCGAGGCAGCCGATATTGCCGCAGTCGCAGGGGCGTCCGTTCACATCCACGGAGATATGACCGATTTCGGTGGCGGCGCCAAGGAATCCGTTGATAAGACGTCCGTTTTCGATAACGCCGAGACCAACGCCTTCGCCCACGAGATAGTAGGCGAGATTGTCGCTGGTGTGAACGGCCGGATCGAACAGGAAATGAGCCAAAGCACCTGCGCGAGCATCCTGTTCGATGAACAGCGGTACGTGGAAGGCGGAGGCGAATTCGTTGATGAAGTTGATTCTGCGCCAACCCTGCATGCTGGAAACGACGGCGGTGCGACCTTCATTGCGCAGATACGGGCCCGGTACAGCCATACCGATGGCCACGATGGAAGTATCTTCGTTGAGAAGCTGGGTCAAACGCTGATGAATGATAACGATGGTGTCGTCAATGGTGTTGTCGTATACGGTTGGCAGCGTTTCCAGATGAAGCGCATTGCCACACAGGTCGAATACTCCGATTTGCACCAGTGAACGGGCGAATTTTACGCCGATGATATGGAAACGGGTGGTGTCGAGCTCGAGGCCGATGGAGCGGCGGTTCTTGGACCCCTCAATATCGCCGGTCTCTTCAATGACTCCGGCTTCGATGAGTCGGGCGGTGATCTTGGTGATTGCCGCTGGCGTCAAATCCAATGCTTTGGCGATTTGTGCTCGGGAGCTGATGCCGTTGTGGTACAGGTGCTGGAGAATGCGGGAACGGTTGGATTCGGAAACGCTGGCTTGTGAAGTAGCTTGCTTGGCTTCAAGTGCCATGAATCCTCCTTGTCCTGCCGCGTTGCGAGTAATCTCGTCCGCTCGTCTTTGAATCTGAACTTGATTAAGATATTAACGACGTTAATTGATTCACGCAATCAACCCAGCGGTTCGGCGTGTCGAAATATTTGGCGCCGTCTGCTAATTTGTTAAGAAGGTTGTCAATACTCTAGGGCACACTGATAACACACAGCGTTCAACGGAGAACAAAAGGAGCGAGTAATGAGTGAACAGACCTCGAACAAATTGCGTATCGGCGTTGATGTGGGCGGCACCAAGATCGAAGCGGCTTTGATCGATGAGCTGGGCCGCGTGGTACGTACCGCGAGAATACCGGCCCGTCACGGCGAAGATGCCGTGATTGAAGACATCGCTGCTGTTGCGGGGCAGGTGTGTGATGACGACTTCAGCCAAGTGGCAAGCATCGGCATTGGCACTCCCGGACAAGTGGACTTTGTTTCCGGGCATGTCGACAATATTGTCAACCTTGAGGTGACTTCGCTGGATATGGGTCCGCTGGTGGCGCAGCGTACCGGCGTGCCGACTCATGTTGAGAACGATGTGAATGCGGCCGCTCTTGGCGCTGCCACGGTGCTGGGTGGGGGAACAAGTCTGCCCGGTGTTGTGGCATTCCTTAATTTCGGCACCGGTCTTGCGGCTGGCCTGGTGCAGGATGGTGTGCTGCTGCATGGTGCGAGTGGTGCGGCCGGTGAGGTTGGCCATATTCCGGTGGAGCCGCACCGCCTCAAGTGCCCTTGCGGCCAGTATGGCTGCCTGGAGACCGTATGCTCCGGCGCTTCCGTGGCAAGGCTTTGGCCGTCGGCCGATCCGGCGATGCCTGATCTGATTCGTCGTGCCAAGAAGCGTGAGGCGAAGGCTGTGGACGTGCTGGATATGGTGGTGCGCGCTATCGGCGATACCATTCAGATTGTGGCGCAGTCTATGGATCCTTCAGTGATTATTCTGGGTGGCGGCATGGCTAAGACCGGCGATCCGTTGGTCGAAGTCATCACTGCTGAACTGCGACGCAGGGAATCGCAATGCCGATTCCTCGCATCGCTGGATCTTTCAAGCCGTTTGCGTTTGGCTCCGTTGGATCAGCCTGTTGGTGCCATTGGCGCTGCTGTTGCCGCTTGATCTGCAGATTGCATACAGCGAACCGTTGTAAACAGTTTTACTTAACGACAAGGGGCTGGCTCCGCATATCAATTATGCGGAGCCAGCCCCTTGATTATTCGTTATGGTTCATGCGCGACGGCAGTTGAGTAGGGTTGTCGGCGCCTCACTGGCTCAGATAATGCACGAGCACGGCAATCGCCTCGCCCTGCACGGTGATATCCGATCCGCATTCGCAGCGGCGAATAATAGTGTGCTTGTGGAACGTTGAGGATGTGCTGGCGTCAAGATACTGCTGAGCCGCATCGATGAACGTTGCATTGACGATATCCGGTTGGCCATACACGCAGACATCCGCCATATCAAGCAAACCGACCGGCATGGAAAGCGCTTGACCGAGATGTTGCCCGGCTTGAGCGAGAATCGATACCTTCTGCTGCTCGTCGGCGTGAACGAGCTGCTTGCGCAATGCGTTGTCGGAAATCATGGTTTCCAGACATCCGCGCTTGCCGCAGGGGCATTCAGGACCGTTGAGGTCGATGGAAATATGTCCGATTTCGCCCGCCGCATGCATCTCTCCCTTGACTGGCGTGTCATTGATGAGAATGGCTGAGCCAATGCCGCTTTCAATGCGTACGAAAATCATGTTCTTATCGCCTTGGCCGAAGAATCGTTCGGTCAGCATGGCCGCGGTGGCATCGTTGGTCACAGTGACGTTGATGCCAAATCGTTCCTGAAGAGGAGTGGAAAGGTCCATATCGTGCCAGTCGAGCCAAGTGGATCGCTTGACCACGCCGCCGTCCACCACGCCGGGGGAGGCGATGCCCACGCCGATGACGGTGCCCTCGGCCATGCTCATCATTTTTTCGATAAGTTCGCCGATCATCTCCAGCGTGACCCGTTCTCCGGCTCCAAGCGTGATTTCCGCATGGCGCAACGCCTGCCCCAGAAGGTTGGTAACCGCACCGTGAAGCATATGGTCCTGAGTCAAATCAAGGCTGACGATATTCAGGCGGTCGATATCAATGCTGAGCAGGGTGCCACGCTTGCCTTTGCCGCCACTTGGCGCTTGACCAGTTTCACGCAGAAGTCCTTCGTCCAGCATTTGGCCCACCACATCGGAAACTGCTACTCGACTCAGGCCGGTGAGTCGGCCAAGGTCGGCGCGTGAATACTGATTGGTAGGGAACAGCAAAGAAAAAATAAGCTGGCGATTATTGCGGCGCACATCCGCAGGCGACGATTTGGCTGACTGGCTGTGTGATGGCGAGGCGGCTCCAAAGAGTGACATTATTCCTCCTGTCTGGATGAACATGCGCTCCGGAGCATGCAATGCTCGTTGCATATGTTCTGTTTTGCGCGTTGAAGTTCACTCACCGTTGAATCTGTTATGAAACTTCACTAACTATTTCCAGTGTACCGCAGCTCGGGCTGAAGACATTTCAAAAACACCGTATGTGGCTAAGTCCAAAATTGTAAGTACTATTAACAAATAGCTGGTTCGATATATCGATAGGTATGCGATCCACGGTGCATCGCGGGATGTGACAAAGAAGTTGCCAACAACCCCGGATGCGGTAAAACTGCACAAGGCCTGCATGCAACAGGTCACGGATGAAGGAAAGTAACAATGCCTGAGATCATCATTGTGAAGAATGAGGCTGAAGCCGGCGACATCTACGGACGTTGCGTGGCCGACCTGATTAAAGCCAAGCCGAATGCCGTTCTGGGCTTGGCCACTGGTTCCAGCCCTCTGGCTGCATACCGTTCACTCGCCAAGATTGTCAAGGATGAATCCATTGACGTGTCCCAGGTGCAGGGCTTCGCACTGGATGAGTACATTGGCCTGCCGCTGACCCATCCTGAGTCCTATCATGCGACTATCCACCGCACCGTGGTAGAGCCGCTGGGCCTTGATCCCGCAAAGGTGCACGTACCTGGAGATGTGCTCAACGGCACTCCGCTTGAAGACGGTGAGAAGGTTGCCGGTGCCGGCCCTGCCTATGATGCCGCTATCGAAGCAGCGGGTGGTATCGATGTGCAGATCTTGGGCATCGGTACGGATGGTCATGTTGGATTCAACGAGCCTGGCTCTTCGCTGGCTTCCGGCACCCGTGTGAAGACCTTGGCTGAGCAGACTCGTATCGATAACGCACGATTCTTTGATAACGACATCAATCAGGTGCCAACTCACTGCATTACGCAGGGCATCGGCACCATCATGAAGGCTCGCCATCTGGTGCTGTTGGCGTTTGGCGCCGGCAAGGCAGAGGCCATCGAGGAAACCGTAGAAGGTGGCGTGTCCGCATTCTGCCCGGCATCCGCACTGCAGATGCATCCGCATGCCACGATTATTGTGGATGAGGAGGCCGCAAGCCGTCTGCGTCATAAGGATTACTACCGTTACGCTTACACGCACAAGCCGGCTTGGCAGGGTATCTGATCCGACTGAATATTGAGGCTCCCCTTCTTCTGATGGAGGGGAGCCCTACTATTCAATCGGGTTCAATGGGACCCAATGGAGCATTGAACCCGCAGGGATGAATCGAGGGAAAGCATAAATGGCTGATAGGCAAGAGATCGTATCTCGCGTAACCGCGGCGCTGGAGGGCAAGCCGTCGCCGGTGGCAATCTGCAATGCGCGTAAGGTGGACGCCTGCGGCGAACAGTCCGGCTATTGGGTGGTATCCGATGCCAATGGTGTTATCACGGCGACCGGAACCGATGAACAGGCGTTTGCCAAATCTTGCGCAGCAGCGGGCATTGAGCCGGATGGTGAAGCGGTACTGGACGCTGCCGGAAGAATCCTCGCCCCAGGATATGTGGATATTCATGCGCATGGTGCTTGGGAGAAAAGCTTCGATGATGGTTCCGATGGTATTGATGTGGCGCGAGCCGGTCACGCGGTGCATGGCACCACGCGTCAAGTGCTGTCGCTGATCACCAATCCGCTTGACGTGATTTGCCGCAACATCCGTACGGTGGCGGACAAAATGGCCTCCGGTCGCCCGGATATTCTTGGATGCCATCTGGAAGGGCCGTTCTTGGCGCTCGCCCGCAAAGGCGCTCATGATCCGAATTGTTTGAAGGATCCGGTGCCTGAAATCGTCGATGAGATGCTTGAAGCTTCGGGCTCCGATGCTTCGCACGGCAAACTCGGTTGCATTCGTCAGATCACCATCGCTCCTGAACTGCCTCACGGTTTGAGTGCAATCAGCCAATTTGCGGCGGCAGGCGTGGTGCCGGCAGTAGGCCATTGCGATGCCGACTATGAGAAGGCCCAAGCTGGATTCAATGCTGGAGCCGGCATCATGACGCACATGTTCAATGCGATGAACGGATTGCATCACCGTGAACCAGGCCCGATTCCGGCCGCTGTGGAAGACCCTCGCGTCACCATCGAACTCATCAACGATGGATTCCATGTACAGAACCCGATGGTCAAACTTGGTTTCGGGTTCGCGCCGCATCGCATTGCATTCGTCACCGATGCGATGGCCGCCACGGACTGCCCCGATGGAGCCTATAAGTTAGGCGCATTGGATGTGAACGTGGTCGATGGCCATGCACGACTCGTCTCCAATGGGGCGATTGCTGGTTCGACGCTTTTGCTGGAAGGTGCCGTCAGCCGTGCGGTAAACGAATTGGGCATCAGCCCGGTGGCTGCCGTCGAGGCTGCCACATTGACGCCGGCCAAGGCATTTGGTTTCGACAAGCCCAATGATGTTATCGGCGCACCGATTGGTCTGCTTGCTCCTGGTTTTGCTGCAGACTTCAACCTCATCGACCCAAGCAGTTGGAAGGTCGAACAGGTATGGTGCGCGGGCCGCAAGGTCAAATAAGGTTTGTTGCGCTCACTTGATCTAGTGATATGAAAAAGCCGTGGCACGGTTCTTTTTCTGGAAAGAACCATGCCACGGCTTCTTTGTTGAGCGCGTTGTCTCGAAATTGAATCAGTGCTGCACGCCGTCAAAGACGAACAGTGCGTGCGAATCACCGTTCCGCTTATTCTCGAAATAACGGTTGAACAGTTGCAGGCGCTCGGCGGTGCTTGCCGCGAGCGGTTGGGGGAGTGCATCCAAGTCAAACCAGCCGACGTTAAGACTTTCCTCGTCGCCAACAAATGGTTTGTCATTGCCGCCTGGCTTCACCTTGCAGAGGAAGGAATGATCCATATACATGGTGTTATCGCCATTGGCGTAAGTCAGCACCTTGTTCGAGGAGGTTACAGCCACCAAATCGGTGACAATGGCGTCAACGCCGGTTTCTTCCTTGATTTCTCGCACTACGGTATCGGCTGGCTGTTCGCCGGGCTCGTTGATGCCGTAGACCATTGCCCATTCGCCGGTATCCGAACGGCGGCCCAGCAGCAGTTGACCCTCATCGTTCAGCACATAACCGGTTACACCAATGAGCCACAGGAGATCATGGCCGATTTTTTTGCGTAGCTCTAATACAAATTCCGGTGTTGGCATGACTGCCACCTTCCTATGCAAAAATGGCTCCCCTCGCCGAGGGGAGCCGAAATGACAATTACTTGGCAGCGGCTGCTCGGTCGGACATCCACTGCTCGACTTCGTCGATTTGCTTCGGAATGCCAGCGGAAATCCATTCCGGACCGTTCTCGGTCATCAACACATCGTCTTCAATACGAATGCCAATGCCGCGGTACTCCGGTGGAATCAGCAGGTCATCCTCACGGAAGTACAGACCAGGCTCGATGGTGAAGATCATGCCCGGGCGAATCGGAGCACCCTGATAAGCCTCGAAGCGAGCCTGAGCACAATCGTGCACATCAAGACCAAGATGATGAGCCACGCCGCAAGCCAACCAACGGCGATGCTGCTGACCTTCAGGGGAGAGCGATTCCTCAACGCTCACCGGCAATAGGCCCCAATCATGCAGACGCTCAGCGATGACGCGCATGCAGGCATGATGGATATCGGAATAGGTGGCACCCGGCTTAGCGGCCTCAAAACCAGCCTGCTGGGAATCCAACACGGCCTGATATAGGCGCTTCTGCAAATCGGTGAACTTACCGTTGGTCGGGAACGTACGGGTGATATCAGCCGTGTAGAGAGAATCAACTTCCACACCGGCATCCACGAGCAGCATATCGCCGGTCTTCACCACACCAGTGTTGCGCATCCAATGCAAGATCGGAGCGTGGGGGCCGGAAGCCACAATGGAGTCGTAGCCAACAGCGTTGCCCAATTCGCGGGACACCGCGTTGAACGCGCCTTCGAGAATACGCTCGGAACGCGGCTTATCCAATGCTGCCGGCAGTGCGCTCAGCAGACGGTCGAAACCATGCTTGGTGGCGTCCACAGCCTTGCGCATTTCATTGATCTCATAGGAATCCTTCACCATGCGGGCTTCAGACGTGAACTCGTACAGCTTGTCATCGGCGGCAGCATTCTTATCGGGGTCGGCAGCGCCATTGGCCTCGCGGATGGATTCGACCAGCGAAGTGATCTGCGGATCGGTCTCACGCATCACACGCACGCGAACGGCACCCGCCTCGGCGCCGACATCCTTGCTCAATGCATCAGCCAGCTGAGCGATGTCATGCGTTTCGATGCCGGTCATAGCCGTCATTTCCTTCAGACCAGCGCGCGGGCCAACCCAGTATTCGCCATAATGCGGGTTCATGAAGAAATCAGTGGTGGAGTTGTCGGCACGCGGGGCTACGAACAATTCCGGCGTATGGGTCTGGCCGGCCTTGGCTTCCCCGGAATCCGGATCCACCGGGTTCAGCACCAGCACGGCACCCGCCTCATAATCCACGCCGAGGCCAGTGTAATAAGCGAAAGCAGTATCCGGACGGAACATGTAATCGCAATCATTATTACGTACCTTCGGCTGACCGGCAGGAATCACCAGGCGCTCACCGGGGAAGGCCTTACCAAGAGCAGCGAGACGAGCCGGAGTGAACTTGGAGGATTCCAACGGTTCGATTTCCGGCTCATCATCGGCCCAGCCGGACTTCATGAAGTCCTTGAAGGCTTCGGAGCGCGGACGTAGCGAACGATTGTTCACGCGGTCGCTCATGGCCTGATCGCTGCCCGGAGCGCTCTTGCGTTCCTCTGCCTCGTATTCCTTATCTTTCTCGGTGACTACCTCACCCATCGATACTCCTTATGAAAGAAGGCTCATGTTACCGCTCCCATACTAGTCGTTCGAATTCGTTTGGTGCATGCTCCCCGTAGATTTTGCGGATTTACGAGCATGCGAGTGGATGCAGTGGCATTATTCAATTACTGCGCAAGGGTATGCCGGCTTTTAGCAGTTTTATTCGCAACGGAATCCGATCGTATACTTCCGAAAACGAAAGATGAACCACATCGCTGGCTCCCGCACGATGCAATCCGGCATCTCGTTCTCGCTCTTTGGCAACTACTTGCTGAATGCTGCGGTTATTGGTCATATCAGGATTGATGTATTTTTCAGTACCATCATATTCAGCTACTATGATGCGTCCATCATCCAGTCTCCAGACAAAATCTACGCGATAGTTAGTTCCTGTTTGCGGATCTTTAACCGGGACCTGAATTCTAGGCATGACGAATTGTTCTTCATAAATCGTGCCGCGCATCAACGATTCGCCACCGTTCTCGCTGCGAGAATTTGCCTGTTGCAACAGACGGAAAATGGGGGTGCAGTCAGTGCGTAGCGTACTGCATGCGGTGAGGACTTGTTCGGACGAGATTCCTTGCGCAAACGCAGAATCAAAGAACGGTAGGGCAAATCGAAAATCGTAGGTACGCGCGCATTCGATGAGTGTATGAGCTGGAGGTGCAAGCAACAATCCAGTTACTGAATCTCGCATCGCCAAAGAAGAGGCCTGAGGCATGTATACGCGTTTTAATCGCGGATGACGCTGTTCGCTGCCGTGATTTTGCGTCATAATAGACACCGAACCATCATGGAGACACCATTGATGTTCGAAACCGTATGCGCTGGCCGCAACCAATCCTCCGAAAACCCAGTTTGGATGAGCTATTGCAAGAGCCTTTGCAATATGCAGTGTTTGGTCAGGAGGGGTTAGTGCATTCCAGTACTGTTGCTCTGCATATAACGATGGTGAACCACGATAGGTGTTGATAAGTTCGCCGGCTTGGGCACGTCGTTGCAGCGCAAGTTGCTCTGAGGGAATCGTGGAATATGCGCATCGGTGCTCATTCTGGGCTGTACGAAGAATTTGGGCAATTGCTTTGTGTGTTTTCATGCCATTAACGGTAGAGGAAATGGTGGGGCGTGAGGCCGAAATTTAAGTAATGTGGTTCGAGCTTGTGCTTGCGATTATCGTTGCTTTGAAATCGTTGAAATATCAAGCCTCTGTCCAGTTTCGATGATGTATATGAGTTATCCACATTGGTTTGTTCATTAAAGGTTTTATGCCGACGGTTCGGACAAATGTTTGCGTGAGATGCTTGCGCCATATGGTGGGACTCTAACTACGCTGATATGAAAGATGGATGGGTAGAAAGATGGCTAGTGGGCATACGATTGCTGATGACTTCTTTGCACAGAAACTGTCTGGACAAATGGTGGTACGGTGACTTCGATTTTGCGGTTTTTGGTCTTGGAATGAAGTGTTAGCGGCAAGAAGAGGAGCTGCGGAAGGGGTCTTGGTTGTTAGGTATTCACGATTCCGATGCTAAAGCTCCATCGATTGGCCGTAAAACTACACTGAGCTATAACGCATGATGCTGAGTGGACAGGGAGTGGCATCGTAACATCGCTGAACGGCTGAATGAAGTGGTCTGGGCATGTTCTGGACTGATACCGGCAATAAGAATCATTGAGTGCAGTTCTTTTGCCACCATTGGCTTGATGACTTCGCTGACACGTTTTAGTGATGTAAAGCGGGCAGGGGGTGTCCGTATGACTTCTGCGACTTCGTTTGTTGGATATATATAGTGCGTTGCCCTATACGGTTTCTGCGCGGCCCTGTGTTTCTTCGTATGTGGATAATAGACCGCGCTCGCCATTCGCCTATAAAGGCGAAGGCAATCATTCGATGACGGTCGCGCCGTCCTTGGGCAGGTTCTCAGCATGGCCAGCGAATGCGCTTTGTAGATAAATCACGGCAGCCAAAAGCATATGGCAGATTCACTGAGTGCGGAATGAAAGCGCAATGCCGCATCCTATAGACCCCGACGATTAATATGGTGGAAGTTTTCGCTTGGAACATCATGTTTGGAATGGAATGGCTGCGGATACGTTTGCAGACACGTTCTGAGCAAGCCAACGATGAAACGGGCAATGCCACAGCACGGGCCAAGAGCAGTTCGCGCAAAGGCTGAGCGCGCAACGCGCCAATGATGCAGAGAGGGAGTAAGTGCATGTCATTCGAGCATCCGAATAGGAACAATGAGACAATGCGAGACGTCGAGCTGGATATTATGAGCCGGCCGCCGGAACACAACACCACGAACCTCGACCTGGACCGCATGAACCTGATGCTCGATCTGCTGGGACACCCCGAGCAGTCGTTCCGTGTGATTCATGTGACAGGAACCAACGGCAAAGGCTCCACCGCGCGCATGGCTGAAGCCATCTGCCGCGCCTATGGCATGCGTACCGGTCTGTACACGTCGCCGCATCTGGAGCGAGTCAATGAACGCATCTGCATTGACGGCCAGCAGCTCTCCGATGACGACTTCATTGATATTTGGGATCAGACCAAGGATCTGGTGGCACTGGTAGACGCCAAAATGGTGGAGCAAGGCAAGCCGAAGATGAGCTTCTTCGAAGTGCTCACTGCCATGGCTATCTGGAAGTTTGCCGACGCGCCGGTTGATGTGGCCATCGTAGAGGTCGGCATGGGCGGCGCATGGGACGCCACCAATGTGATTAACGCCGATGCCGCGATCATCGGCCCGGTTGACATGGACCATATGCAGTGGCTGGGAAACACGGTCGAGAAAATCGCCAGCGAGAAGGTGGGCATCATCAAGCCCGGCTGCACCGCGATTATCGGTCCGCAGCCGCATGAGGAAGCTGTAATGCCGATTATTGAAGAGGCCGCCGCCCGTAACCACGCCACGCTGGTGCGTGACGGTTACGAGATGACAGTGTCCGACCGTATGCCGGCAGTGGGTGGCCAGGTTGCCACGCTCACTACGCCGAATGGCACTTATGAGGGTGTGCCGATCGCTAAATTCGGCGAACATCAGGCCCACAATGCGCTCGCCGCGCTCGCCGCCGCTGAAGTAGTGATTCCGGTCAACGGCCCGTTGGATGGCGATTTGGTGGCTGAGGCGTTGAGCTCGGTTAAGATTCCTGGCCGCATTGAGCAGATTCGTACCTCGCCGACCATCATTCTGGATGGTGGCCACAACGTGAATGCCGCCGAAGCACTGCGCAAGGCCATCGAGGAAAGCTACGACTTCAAGCAGCTGGTTGGCGTGGTTGCCATGATGCGCGACAAGCAGGTCGAGGAATATCTCGGTGTGCTTGAGCCGATTTTGAGCTCTGTGGTGGTTACCGAAAACTCTTGGCGTGACCGTGTGATGTCTGCCGATGATCTGGAAAAGATTGCCGTAGACGTGTTCGGCCGCGACCGCGTAATCAAGGAACCGAACCTGCCCGATGCCATCCAGACCGCCGTCAACATGGTCGATGCCGAAGATGAGCTGGGCGTGGGCTATGGCCACGGTGTGCTCATCTGTGGCAGCTTCGTCACCGCTGGTGATGCTCGCACGATGCTTGAGGAGCATGCAAGCCCGACTATGCAGCAGGCCATGAACATCCACCAGCCGGTGGTCGATCCTGATGATTCGAACGCTGATGATGATGAAGCTGATACGCTCGACAATCAGGTCAGCCCTGATGATTTCGATGTGTTCGATGTGCTCGGTCTTGGTAAAACCGGCACCGGCAGCGCAAACGATACGTCTGCGGACGACAACGTCGATCCGAATGCAGGTCAGTGACAGGCAGCCTTCATGTACCTTAAAGAGCTCACCTTACGCGGCTTCAAATCCTTTGCCTCGGCCACGACTTTGCGGTTCGAGCCAGGAATTACCGCGGTTGTAGGACCGAACGGGTCAGGCAAGTCGAATATCGTCGATGCGCTGACCTGGGTCATGGGTGAGCAGGGTGCCAAGAATCTAAGAGGCACTTCAATGGAGGATGTGATCTTCGCAGGCACGTCCTCCAGACCTCCATTGGGCCGTGCCCAGGTAAGCCTGACCATCGATAATTCTGATCACACGCTGGATATCGATTACACGGAAGTGACGATTTCCCGCACGATTTTCCGCAACGGTGGTTCGGAATACGCCATCAACGGTTCCGTCTGCCGCCTGCTGGATATTCAGGAGCTGCTTTCGGACACGGGTCTTGGCCAGCAGATGCATGTGATTGTGGGCCAAGGCCGATTGGATGCGATTCTCAAAGCCGACCCATCCGGGCATCGAGCATTCATTGAGGAAGCTGCGGGCATTCTCAAGCATCGCAAGCGTAAGGAACGAGCCCTGCGTAAACTGGCTAATACCGAATCAAATCTGAATCGTTTGGATGATTTGCTTCGAGAATTGCACCGCCAGCTGGGACCACTTGGCAGGCAGGCGCGTATTTCCCGCAGGGCGGATGCGATTCAGGTATCGGTGCGCGATGCTCAGTCTCGTTTGTATGCCGAGGATGCACAGCAATCGATGACTCGCCGAGCAACCGTGCGCAAGGAACTCGGCGAAGTGCGCGCTCAATTGGCGACTGCCCAGCGTGAATTGGCGCAAGTAAAAGTGCGTATCGAGCAGGTGGAATCCGTGACTTCCCAGTCAAGCCCCGCCATTGCTCAAGCCAATCAGTACTGGCATGATTTTTCTCAGACTCGGGAGCGATTGCTTGCTCTTGCACAACTTGCTGATGAACGAGCGCGATCGACGGCAAGCGGCATCGTCAACAATATGGGCGAGGATTCTGATTTGCTGTATGCGCGTGCGCAAGAGCTTGAACAGCAGGCCACAGCGCAGGACAGGTCGGTATCTGACGCCCGGCTGGCCTATGACAAGGCCACAGAACAGCGCGCGGATAGTGAGAAGCAGCTTGCTTCCGTACGCCAAACATTGACCGAACTGCGCAAAACCGCGCAGGAACGGGATTCCGCCATTGCCAAGCTTCACGAGCTGATTGCGCGTGAAGAATCCGCGGCTCAGTTAGCTCACAGCAGAGTCAAGGATTATACGAGCCAGCGTGAAACGGCAACTGAGCAGCGTGACGAGATGCAGCAGCAGCAGCTTAATGCTCTGCGCGAGCAAGCCGAAGCGATTTCAGATGATAATGGGGCAGCTTTGGACACGGCCCGTGCTGCATTGGCTGGATGCCGTGACGCGCTGAACGGATTATCGGATACGCAGCGCGAGTTGCAATCGCGGATTATTTCCTTGAAAGCTAAAGCCGATGCGCTTGCCGATACGCTGGCGAGCCGTAACGCCTCCGGTGAACTGGAACATGATGAATCCGCTCATGTTCTAGGTCGATTGACCGACTTCATTCATGTGGAGGAAGGCTGGGAAGAGGCCGTGGCCCATGTGCTAGGTCAGTTTTCCAGTGCGATGGTGGTAGCTGAGCCGAGCGGTATGCTTCACGCATTGGAACGTGCTCGCGAAGACAAGCTCGGCAAGGCCGTGATGATTACGGCAAATCATGCATCGATGATGCCGGAGAGTTCCAATGCCCGTCATTCCGAGACTGATGATGACGAGCATGCTGTACGTTGGCTTGATTCGCTGGTCACTGTCAATCCTCAAGCTTCTGATAGTGCTACGGCACATGATGTGGTAACTGCGGTAAGACTGTTGCTGAACGATACGATAGCGGCAGACGGTCTCGCTCAAGCGCAGCATATGGTGGAATCCGGGAAAGCTGAACGGGCGGTAACATCTCAAGGGGAAATGCTGTGCAGGGGAGTGGCCGCGGTAGGCGGTTCGTCTCTCTCCCAATCCGATCTTGCGTTGGCCGCTAAACGAGATAAAGCATTGGCGCAGGCGTCTCAACTGGAAATCCAGGAACAGCAGACAGCCGAACAAGTAGCCCAAGCCAAATTACAGCGGGATGAAGCCGCCCAAGCGGTTGATAGGGAATCCTCCAAACGTACCGAGTTGAGGCTTCGCGCACAGCAAGCGCAGAAAGCATTGCAGTCAGCTCAACAGCATCTCGATTCGCTGAACAAGCAGGTCACGCAATTCGATCATCGTATTGCCGGAATGCAGTCGCAGGCCCAGGAACATCAGCTGAAACTCGATGACCTTCATCGCGCTCTGGAATCCGCTCAACAATCCGGCACAGCGCAGGAACAGTGGAATGATTTGGAAAAGCGGGAGCATGAGCTTGAGCAGACGTTGTCTCATGCCCGAGAGCATGAAGTGGAAGCGAAAATCGCTTGGACTGATGCTTCCCGCAAAGCCGAATCGCTGCATCGCCAAGCTGGATTGCTGCGGGACAACGCCAAAGAAGCGGCCCAGCGGCGTGCCCATATCGAAGCATTGAACACCAAGCGGCGAGCACAAGCCGCGCATTTGCAGACCGTGGCCCAAGATGCGCGCAGCGTGGTTGCAATGGTGGCGGACACGCTGCAAGATATTGCAGCTGAGCGTGATCGTCTGCAAGCTGAGGCTTCAAGCCATGATGAAGAGCTGAAGATGCTACGTTCGCAGCGCAATGCCATCGAACCGCGAGTCACCGATTTAACAGCTCGCGAGCATACGTTGGATGTGAATCGCGAACGTCTTGCTATGGAGGCAGGCCAACTTACGCAGAAAGTCTCCGACGAACTCGGCCTGACATTGGAAGAACTGGTGCAAGCATATGGCCCAGATCAGCCCGTGCCGGTTTTGGACGATAACGGCAATCCTGTTCCAATCAACGACTCACTTGACTCCGACGAGATAGCTGAAGGAGAAGACAGCCAAGCACAACGCTTTCAAACTGTGCCGTATAACCGTGTGGAGCAGAAGAAACGTTTGGATAAAGCGCGCCGTGATCTGGCTGCTTTGGGCAAGATTAATCCGCTGGCCACCGAAGAATATGAGGCGCTTGAGGAACGCAACAAATATCTTAATGATCAGCGTAACGATGTAGTCAAGTCGCGTGATGATTTGATGCAGCTCATCAAGGAACTTGATTCCACAATGGTTACCGTATTCAAGTCCGCGTTTGAGGATACGGCGGAGGCTTTCCAACAGGTGTTTGCCACCCTGTTTCCGGGCGGCACCGGGCGGCTGCGCTTGGAGAATCCGGATGATTTGCTCACCACTGGCGTGCTGGTGGAGGCCAGCCCAGCCGGCAAGAGGGTGAAGCAGTTGAGCCTGCTGTCTGGCGGTGAACGATCATTGACCGCATTGGCTCTGCTGTTCGCCATTTTTACTGCACGCCCCAGCCCGTTCTATGTGATGGATGAGGTGGAAGCCGCTCTTGATGATGTGAATCTCACCAGATTGATTCATGCATTGAATGAGCTGCGCGAACATGCGCAGCTCATCATCATCACACATCAGCAGCGCACGATGAGCATTGCCGATGCGCTCTATGGCGTAACCATGCGTGCTGATGGTGTGACCGCTGTCATTAGTCAGAAACTGGCCGATAGGGGCAAGTAACGCTAGCGAAGTCAATCTTTGCGCTGGGCCGAGGCGAATTGATGACGAATGGACTGCAGTGTTTTTAATCCGGCGTAGAACCCGCGGTGAATCGGTACGTCGCGGGCTGGGGCGACTGGTGTGGTTTCCTCGGTGAATTTGGTTTTGAATTCGTTCAGGCCTTTGAGCGAGGGAGCGAAATCGGAGCCGATGCCCATCAGGTCGTAGTCGGTGACGCCCTGCCCGCCGAGCATGCAGCATTCCGCGTACAGGAGGCGGTCGGTGACGTGCAGGCGCATGGCCGAGTCGCGCATCGCGGCGTAATAGCGCACGGCGCATGTATCGTTCACGGTGACGATGGACCATGCGACCACGCGGCCGTCGATCCGCGCGGCGAACACGCGGCAGTGCTCCGGGCCCAACGCCTCGATCATGTCGAGGTAGTCCTTGAGCGGGGCCGGTTTGAACCCGTCCCGCTCGCCGGTCTCGAGCATCACGTCGTAGTATTCGGAGAAATCGGACATGGCGGGCCCGGTCTCGTCGGCCACGGATGCGGGGCATTCGCGCAGCGCCTTGCGCACGTCGCGCCGGCCGCGGCGCTTCATGCGCGACAGGATGGCCTCGTCGCCGCCGGTGACGTCGATGACCACCGTCCAGTCGTAGG
>NZ_NMWV01000011.1 GCF_002860405.1 Bifidobacterium imperatoris
TCATACCCGACGACAAGCGAGAGGAGATCGAACACCCGCTCGCGCCCGTGAACCCGGCCGAGCTCGTCCGCCGCATCCACGACATCCAGGACCGGCTCGAAGCACTGGCGGCACCGCGCACCGCGCGGCTGGCCAGACGCATGGGCCCGGACATGGCATACTTGAACAAGACGCTCGCCCGGATCGCGGGCGTCGAACCGGAAGACGACGAAACCCCACAAGCCGACGCGGACTAGGATTTCACGCTCACCACAGGTGAGGCACCACTCCGGATTACGCGCTCATTTTCAAATGAGGCACCTCGCTGCTTGATAAGGGCTAGATTTGCCGAGCATGAAAGTACAGTATGTGCAGACTCGCGAAATACCGCGATAGGGGAGTATCCTCGAAACTATGAGCGAAACGAGCAGTGACTGGCAGAGGACGACCATCGATTCCGCCCAGGCGGCGGCACATCCGGAAACCGCGCAGGCGGTGGCGCGTATCAAAGCGCTTCGTCAATCCATCGATAATATCGATTCCGCAGTTATTTCCCTGCTCGCAGAGCGGTTCAAAACCACTTCACAGGTGGGTGTGCTCAAAGCCAATGCTGGTTTTGCTCCTGAAGATATGAAGCGTGAGGATTACCAGATCGAGCGCTTGCATCGCATTGCCATCGAAGCGGGCCTTGACCCGGAAATCGCTGAAAAATACCGCGAATTCGTTGTGACCGAGGCTAAGAAGCGCCACCAGCGCATCGCCGAGGCCGGTGGCGATCCGGGCGTGCTGGACGTGTTCGCCTGAGTTCGGTTGTCTTTTCAACTTGATATGAGACTTTTTCCTGCACTAATCAGCTGTGCATTGTGCGTAACAGGTGCTGTGGGCGGCGCTTGGGTATCTCGCCCACAAGAACCGGATTACGCTGCCATGCTTGACACGGCTGCTGACATCTATGCCGTAACCGATTCCGAGGGCGAACCCACGCGCTTCTATGTGGCATCGAATTCCGCAAAAGTCGATTCCACTCAACATGCGCCCGGAACCGTAAACCGTCTCCCTACATCCGCAGTCCAGCTGCCGTGGTCGATCAGTGTTGAATATTCGCTTGATGGCCCAAATGTCTCGGCTAGCAAAGTCGCAAATGCCTCAGGACTTGTAGGCGTGCATGTTACGGTTCGACCGGCGCATGCTTCTGGCAATACCGCTCGTCAAACCATTCCGATGGTGGCGTTCACAGTTCCCAGCCAAGTCGCCGATGATATCTCCGCCGATAGCAGCGTATCCGTCAGCACACAAGGCACCAATACGCTGATTGCGGCAGCTGGACAGGCCGGAACGACTCTGGAATTCAGCTGCTATATGAACGCCAAACATTTCACCATGAGTTCCATCGCGCTCGCTGTGCTGCCTGGCAATGCTACCGGCAATGATACCGGCAGTGGCGCGAATGCCAGCTCCGATGCTGCTCAGTTGACTTCCACCGCATCCATTTTGGTCGATTCGCTGACTGATGCCGGTTCCGGCGAGCATCAGCAGCTGATCGATCAACTCAAGGCCTTGCGCACCAACGAGCAGCAGCTCGCCCAATCCGTGACTGCTGAACGTACAGCCGCGCATAAGCAAACATTCCAGAATTACATGGCTGCCTATGTGGGCTCATACACCACGCATCTATCTGGTTCTATCGGCACTTCCACACAATTGCCTGCGCTGGTCGGTACGGCAGGTGAGCTTTCCGGCGATACGCCGCTTGCTCAGGCGGTGCTTGATTTGGCGAATGCGGTGAACAATGTGAGCGCTGCGCATATGCATGATGGTGCCGTGGATGCACTGGACGAAGTAATTCGTCGCATTCAGCAGCAGGGTACTACCGGTCTGGTCGATGATCTGACCAAGGAAGCCGCTGAGGAAGCCACTAAAGGTTCCAAGCAGTATGCGGCAGGGCAGAAGCAGTTGTCTGCTGCGATGATTCCTTATTCGATGAAGTACACGGACGTGTACACGGCCAAGCTCAGCGCTCTGACCGGTGAATCTTCCGCAAATGCTTCGGCCTATGCGCAGCAGGCCATCAGCGAAACCAACAGCAGCGATGAGCTTAAGGATTCGCAGACCAAGGTAGATGCCGCAATGGCTGCGCTCGCCACCGCGTGCGAGCATACCGGCAAATCGCAGGCATTGAAGCAGATTCTGCTGCGATTCTCCGATCAGTTCGAGGGTGGGAGTACATCTGCAAAAACAACGCAGGATGCTGCGTCTGATTCCGCCGTACATCTGTTTACGCAAGGTTTGGTGGATTCGCAAGCCCAGTCGTTCTACGGGAAAACCAAGGCGGCTCAAGCCAAGCGCAAAGCCGCCGCTGCGCGCAAGAAAGTGCAAGCTGCCCAGCAGCAACAATCCCAGGATTCCAATGCTTCGCTGGTGGATGACGCAATGTCGATGTCTGCCAGCGATGTGATGAGCTATGCGAACGGCCTGACGTCCGCGCTCGGCGGCGGCAAATCAGATAGTTCTGCCAGTTCAGATTCTGGAAGTTCCGGAAACTCCACAGATGCGAATGCGACGGATGATGCTGCGGCACAGCAGACTGCGAAGAAGAATGAAGCTGACGAAGCTCCAATCCTCTTCGGTTTTGGTCAAAGCGACACTGGTGGCACATTGTTTACGCATGATATGAGCGCGCTGATTGCCGAGACGGTGGAAATCGGCGATGCAGGCCAGCTTATTGCCGAAGCAGTAACCCAACTAGGCTCAGCTGCGATTTCGCAACAGTCATCAGCACAAGCTCCCGCTTACCTTATAGTTATTCCCACGGTGTGAATATAGATTTATTCCGCATGCGCCCAATCGCTGTAGTGGCGCCTCAGATATGACCTGAGCCCATTAATCGCCCACAATGGCAGATTCGCCACCCATGACTCATCACGGTATCCGGCAAGGCTTGCACGGATTGCATGCACAAGCTCAAAATGGTCATACGCATATTTAAGACTCTTGGCATGCAGATTCTGTTCTGCCTTCACCTCGATTGGGTAAATCACGCCGTTGTTGCTGATGGAAAAATCTATTTCCGCGCGCCCATTTGGATTCGCCCAGTACGTGGGCTCAAACGCGTCTGCCACAAGCTGCTGGCATACATACTGCTCGGTCAGAGCACCTTTGAATTCGGTGAATATCTGGTTCTGCTGCGTGATTACAGACGGTTCAAGATTGGCCAATGCGCCTAGAAGGCCGATATCGGATGCAAACATTTTGAAGGTGGAGGTGTCGGTATAGCTCGTTAATGGTTCGCGCAGCGCAGAGGCGCAATATACCTGATGGATAACACCGTAATCACGCAGCCACATGATGCTTTCTTCAAAATCACGAGCGCGCGCACCCGGGCGTACCACGCCATAGACGAATTTGCGGTTTTCTTTGGATAACTGTGCAGGTAATGTGTGCCAGACCATGCGGATGCGGTCAACCAGTCTTGCCGGAGCGTGCTTGGAGAAGTCGAGATCGTATGCGTCGAGGATTTCTCGTTGGATATTGCGTACTTCGGCTGCGTTCGACCCATTAAGATGGGCAGCTACTGCTGCCGGCATGCCACCAACGAACAGGTATTGCTTAAGCATATTGTGCAATCGGTCGTTGAACAATGAGTTGATTTGCTCAATCTCGCCATTGCGAATCAGGTTTGCAAGTTGTGGTTGCCCGGCATTTTCCAAGTATTCGAGGAACGTGAGTGGGTGAAGTGTCAGCATGTTGACTTTGCCTACAGGGAAAGAAGCATCGGGATGTTTCGATACACCCATGTACGATCCAGTAGCAATCACATGCTGTTCCGGTGCTTCTTCGCAGAAGTATTTCAGCGCGGTCAGTGCGCGCGGGCATTCCTGGATTTCGTCAAAGAAAATAAGCGTCTTCCCAGGGGTGATGTTCACGCCGGTATAGAGCGAAAGATTGCTCAGAATGGTATTGGGGTTTAGATTGCCTTCGAATAAGCTTCGCACTTCGATATCGCGCATAAAGTCGATGCGCAGCACATTGCTGTATGCTTGGCGACCGAATTCGGAAACGATCCAAGTCTTGCCGGTCTGCCGGGCTCCACGCAGGAGCAGAGGTTTGCGGTTGGGCTGCTGTTGCCATGTTTCTAAGTCGCTCATCAATGTACGTTGCAATTTCTCGACCATGACTACCTCGATTACCCCTACCAAAATGTGTGTGACTCCCACATTTTATCATCCAAAAATGTGGGAGTCACACACATATTAGGATCCAAAAATGTGGGAGTCACACACATATTAGGATCCAAAAATGTGGGAGTATGTGTTGTGCCTAAGTGTGAGGGAGAGGCTGGTTCCAGTGATTGTTGCAACACCTGATGATTCGAGAGGAGATTTCAGGTGGGCAGGTGGGTGTTCGATGGTATTGGGTACGCGACCCGGAATCAGATGTGTCAAGCACGTCGTGACCGGTATGTGGAGCTTATCCGCGACGGCATGAACACATGAATCTCAAACAGGAGTTGCATCGCCTGCGTATCCGTCACGGCCTTGACGCTGCATAAGGCGCAACTTATATGTTGATGGTTCCATCTATGACAGATGGAACCATAATGAATTTTCACGAGCATAGGGATGATTTCAAAAAATAAGCCGTTGAACTGACGTTACATCAGTTCAACGGCTTTGAACTACCCTTCAGTCAGCTAGCGCTGGGGTGAATCACTTCTTCTTTACCGGCGGTTCGCCGAGCTCGCTGGCGGCCACGGCCACCTCGGTCTCGGGAGCGTCTTCCGCGGCGGATTCCTCGGCGTGCTTGGCAACCAGGTCGAACTTGCCCACCACACGGCCGGCCTGAGCGATATCACCCAGAGCGGCGTGAATGGCGTCCACACCTTCCTGAGCGGCGGTCAGAGCCACGGAGAGAATCGGGGTCTTCATGGAGACCTTGGCCTCGGACTTGATCTTGCGCAGCTGCTCCACAGCCTTGCCAGCCCAAGTCAGCAGCTCCGGAGAAGCGCCGGTGGCAGCCTCAACGTACGGTTCCGGAGTCGGCCATGCAGCGCGGTGCACGGAGCCGGAGCCGGCGTGCATCCAGCTCCAGACCTCTTCGGTGGCGTACGGCAGGTACGGTGCCAGCAGACGGGCGAAGGCATCAAGACCCAGGCCCAGAGCGGTGCGGGCGGAACGAACAGCCTTCTCGGAAGGAGCCACACCCTTCTCATCCGGAGTGCCATAAGCACGGTTCTTCACGAGCTCGATGTAATCATCGCAGAACTGCCAGAAGTAGCTTTCGATGACCTCCAGAGCCTTGGAATGCTCGTAAGCCTCCAGCGCGTCAGTGGCCTGGCGAACCACCAGAGCCAGCTTGGCCATAGCGGCGCGATCCAGCGGCTCGGTCACATCAGTCGGATTCCAAGCAGCAGTAGCGGCATCGCCAACGTGATGGTTCTCGTCTTCGCGGCCGATAGCCAGAGCGAACTTGGTGGCGTTCAGCAGCTTGATGGCCAAGCGGCGGCCGATCTTCATCTGGCCGACGTCGTAGGTGGCGTCAAGGCCCAGACGAGCAGCGGCAGCCCAGTAGCGCACAGCGTCGGCACCGAACTTCTCGATCGGCTCGTTCGGCACCACGACGTTGCCCTTGGACTTCGACATCTTCTTGTGGTCCGGATCCAAGATCCAGCCAGACAGGGTGGCATGGGCCCACGGCAGGCACTTGTTCTCAAGGTGAGCACGGTCCACGGTGGAGAACAGCCAGGTACGGATGATGTCCTGGCCCTGAGGGCGCAGATCCATCGGGAACGTAGCCTTGAACAGTGCCTTGGAAGCCTCATCCGGCTCAGCCCAGTGGGTCACGATCTGCGGGGTGAGCGAAGAGGTGGCCCAAGTATCCATGATGTCCTTCTCGGCGGTGAAGCCACCGGGCACATCACGCTGAGACTCGTCGTAGCCTTCCGGCACATCAATGGTCGGGTCGATCGGCAGACGGTCCTCAGACGGGGTCAGCGGGTGATCGTAATCGGCGGAGCCATCGGCCTTGACCGGGTACCACAGCGGGAATGGCACACCGAAGAAGCGCTGGCGGGAAATCAGCCAGTCGCCGTTCAGGCCGTGCACCCAGTTCTCATAGCGCACACGCATGAAGTCCGGGTGGAAGTTCAGTTCCTTACCGCGCTCGATGAGCTCAGCGTTCAGCTTCGGGTCAGTGCCGCCGTTCTTCAGGTACCACTGGCGGGAAGTGACGATTTCGAGCGGCTTGTCGCCCTTCTCATAGAAGTTCGTCATACGCTTGGTCGGCGTCGGCTCACCGTCCATATCGCCGGATTCACGCAGCTTGTCGACAATCACCTTGCGAGCGGAGAACGTGGTCTTGCCAGCGGTCTCGGCGAAGATTTCACGGCCGGCCGAATCGGTGATCCAATCCGGGGTGTCCATCACGATGCGGCCGTTGCGCTGGATGATGGAGCGGGTCGGCAGCTTCAGATCGCGCCACCACTGAACATCGGTCACATCACCGAACGTGCAGCACATGGCGATGCCGGCGCCCTTGTCCATTTCGGCGGCCGGGTGAGCCAAAATCGGCACCTTCACCTTGAACAGCGGGGAGTAGA
This sequence comes from Bifidobacterium imperatoris, assembly GCF_002860405.1. Classification (GTDB taxonomy): domain Bacteria; phylum Actinomycetota; class Actinomycetes; order Actinomycetales; family Bifidobacteriaceae; genus Bifidobacterium; species Bifidobacterium imperatoris. Next base: position 6,575 of record NZ_NMWV01000011.1, read on the forward strand.
CTTCCTGGCCGAAGTACTTCTTGTAACGGTCATCATCCGGGTTGGCGATTAGCGAAGTGCAGGCGGCCAGCAGTTCCGGACGAGTGGTCTCGATGTAAATCGGGGTGCCGTCTTCGAAGCGGAAGGCGATCTTGTGGTAGAAGCCCGGGTATTCGCGGGATTCCAGCTCGGCCTGAGCCACTGCGGTCTGGAAGGTCACATCCCACAGACCCGGAGCGTCCTGCTGGTAGGCCTCGCCGCGGGCCAAGTTGCGCAGGAAGGCCTTCTGAGCCACACGCTGCGGGTGTTCACCGATGGTGTGGTAGGTCTGGGACCAGTCGATGGAAAGACCCAGCTTGCGCCACAGTGCTTCGAACAGCTTCTCGTCCTGAGCGGTCAGCTTCTCGCACAGCTCGATGAAGTTCTTACGGGAAATCGGCACCTGATCCTTGGCCTGAATCTTCTTGCCATCAGTGCCCTCGTACGGCGGCTTGAAATCCGGGTCGTACGGCAGGGAGACGTCCACGCGCACGCCGTAATAGTTCTGCACACGGCGTTCGGTCGGCAGACCGTTATCGTCCCAGCCCATCGGGTAGAACACGTCGTAGCCGCGCATACGCTTGTAACGAGCGACCACGTCGGTATGCGTGTAGGAGAACACATGACCCACATGCAGGGAGCCGGAAACGGTGGGCGGCGGGGTATCGATGGAATACACAGCCTTGCGGTCACGAGTGTTGTTGAACTTGTAGGTGCCGTTTTCATCCCAAACGGCGCGCCACTTATCCTCAAGACCGTCTACACCGACCTTGTCGGGCAGCGGGGTGAGGTTGGCGTTGATGATGGAATTGCCTTCAGTCATAAGGCCAAAGTTTATGCATGTTGTATGACAAGGAATAACTCTCGTAAGAGCTACTGCTTATCCAATGCTCCCAACGGCATGCGCGTATCAATCAGACCGGTCGGATAGCCGGAGAGTTTGCTGTTGGCCACGGTGAAGCATTTGCGCGTGTACAGCCAATCGCTTGCCGCGTCCTGGCTGATTGTGCGCGCATACGCCTTCAGTCGTTCCGCATAGTCGGCATCATTGGTGGCCGCACGAGCATTCGCATAGGCTTGCTGAGCTTCGGCATGATTGTAATGGAAGATTGAATCCGGGTTTGCGAAGTCCCCTATGCCATCAGAGCCGTTCATGCTCATAATGGTGAGTTCCCAGGAACCATCCTGAATGCGCTTGGCATAATCCTCATCAGATACGACTTCAAGGTTGACTTTTGGCCTTGGAATTTGACCGATCTGCTGGGCGATATTCTCCGCCATCGAACGATATTGTTCAGTGACTACGAAATCAACAGTGGTCAGATAAGTGCCAAAGTACCAGGTCATTGACTGTACTTGCGATAGGTCATGTGGGAACAGTCCGGTCAAATCCTCATACCCGGTTTCCAGAGGACTGATCGGGCCGCCCAAAGCACCGGCTGAGTCAGGTTGAGAGGAAGCAATGGATGCGGCATCGATGAGATAGCGGAACGAGGTGCGCACTTTTTCATCAGACATGATGGAATCAGTGCCGGTATTGAATGCCAGCAGTACTTTGTCTGTTGTGGCACCTTCGCTTACCTTAAGATTCTGTTTATCTGCAGCAGCAGAGGCAACAGCTGCAGTGGTCGGCATGGCCAAATCAATGCTGCCGTTGTTAAGGGCTTCAGTGAGCTGGTTCTCATCGGAATATTGGTTGAATGCTACTGACCCCACTTTGGCTTTGGTGCCGTGGTATGTGCTGTTGTATTGCAATGTGAGCGATTGTGCGGCAGTGAATCCGCTGACGGTGAATGGTCCTGAACCAATAGGCTGCTTGGCGTAATCGATGTTGCCGGCTTCAGAATCGTAGACAATGCCCAATCGTCCGGATAATGCGCGTAACAGGGTGGGGTTCGGCTGCGTGAGCTTGATGATAACAGTGTGAGCATCCGGGTTCGTGATGGATTTGAGCTCGCCAAGCTGATCAACGTCGGCGTATTTATTGGTGACGGCCTGCTGCAGCGACCACACTACATCCGCGGAGTCCAACGTATGCCCATTGGAGAATGTGACGTTGCTGGCGATGGTCAATGTGTAGGTGAGGCCATCTTTTGAAACATCCCATTTGGTAGCGAGCCCGGGCTTAAGCTGATTTTGCTGATCTACTGTGACGAGGGTTTCATACACGTTATCGATGAGCAGACGCTCAGCTGCGGCGGAGCTTGATGCGCGAACGTCCAGCGATTGCGGCATGTCGCTAATGCCTACGGTGACGCGTGCGGTGGGGGAGGATTCGATGCCAAGATCATCGACGATGTTGCGATGCTGCAACATCGACCATCCAGCCCATACCAGCGTGCTTAACACGAGAGCCACTGCAAAGAAGACTCCCCAACTAACTAGTCCGCTGTTCTGCTTGTGATGTTGCTTGCTGCGCATGCCCTTCAGTCTAACGATGGCATGCTACCGACTGACGGCCGGCTCATAACTTGGGCAGGAATCGGCGAGCGGGCAGTTTGCACAATCGGGTTTGCGCGCATGGCAGGTGGCTCGGCCGAATAGAATCAGTCGATGGCTGAGGTCCGTCCACTCGTCAGGTGGGAAACATGCTGTGATTTCATGTTCGATTTTGACTGGATCCGGGTGAGTGGAACGCCAATCCGTACGCCAGCGCAGGCGGCCGGTAACGCGCATCACATGCGTATCGACCGGGAAGCCTGGTATGCCAAAAGCGTTACCCAATACTACGTTTGCGGTTTTGCGGCCTACGCCGGGCAGACTGGTCAACTCCGCCATTGTCTGCGGTACAACACCACCGAATCGTTCATCCAATGCGGTTGCCAAGCCAATGAGATGCTGTGTTTTGGAACGGTAAAACCCTAGCGGATGAATAATATCCTCAACCTGACTTGGATTCGCGGCAGCCAATGCGGCGGCGGTAGGGTAGGTTGCGAAAAGTTCTGGAGTAACGGTATTGACTCGTTTATCCGTGGTTTGTGCGCTCAGTACCGTGGCGATAAGCAGCTGCAATGGGGAAGTGAAGTTCAGTGCACATTGTGGCGCTGGAATCACTTGGCACAGCACCTCGTATTCCTGATGCATGCGGGCGATGCGTTGGGATTTACTTTCGCGCATAAGAGCGGCCTTATCAGTATGAAAGCTCTACGCAGTTGGGTGCTGCTGATTACTCTGCGATACCGTTGGACTCAGCAGCGCTATGCATGCTGGCTTTGGCGGCTTCCTGGGCGGCAGCATCGCCCTTATCGTTTTCAGGCGGGTCGAAACGGTAACCCACGTTGCGCACCGTGCCGATGAGATGCTCATATTCGCCGCCGAGCTTGGCGCGAAGACGACGGATGTGCACATCCACGGTTCGGGTGCCGCCGTAGTAGTCGTAACCCCACACTTCCTGCAGTAGCTGGGCGCGCGTGAACACACGTCCTGGATGCTGTACGAGGTACTTCAGCAGCTCGAATTCCTTATAGGCCAAATCAATGGGGCGGCCGTGCAGAGATGCTGTGTAGCCGTTAGTATCCACGATGAGATCGCCGGAACGAATCTGCCCGTCTTCCACGGTAGTGGTCGGTTCAGCCGATGAGCCGGGGGAAGTGGCGGCCGGAGCATTGCCCCGCTCGGAAACCAAACGGAGTCTGCCCTCAACCTCAGCAGGAGAAGCAGTGGTGACCACTACGTCGGCAATACCCCACTGGGAGTTGACCACAGTGAAGCCACCCTCAGTGAGCACCAGAACAATAGGAGTGGAAAGACCGGAAGCATGGATGAGGCGGCACAAGGTTTTAGCGGTAGCCAAATCGTCGCGAGCATCGAGGAACAGAATGGTGTTTTCCGGCATTTTCACCAAGCTGGCGGCATCCATAGGAAGAACGCGGACTCGATGAGACAGCAGCGCGAGCGATGGCAGTACCGTTGCGGGGTCGCTAGCGAATGTCATTAACGTTAAGTCCGTCACGCTAATCCCCCTTGGCGAATGTAATGCAATCGCAAATTTTCCATCATTGTACGCGCCAACTCGGGACACTGGTTGCGTATCGTTGCGAAAATGATACGCAACCAGTGCCACTAAGCCAAGAACCGGCTCAGCAGCAGCGTCGCAGAAGCGATAGTCACGCCCATCAGCATAACCGGCAACAATCCAGTGCCAATCCACGGTTCACGAGTAGTTGGATCAGGATCCGCATCCCGCACCCACAGCACGGAAGCCACTGCCAGAGCCAGAGCAAGTATTACTAATACAGCAACCGTGATATTGCCTTCAGTGGTGCCTTTGGCCACCAATGCAGCGAGGTTGGGCAGGAAGCACCAGCCGGCCACAGCAATGGCGGCGACACCGGAAGTGACTGCATGGGACAGTGCGCGAATGAGATGAGACCGTTCCTTGCGAGCCATTTGGCGGCCGAATGAGAACACCACCAGCACTACAAGCAGGAGGCCTACGGCCAGAGCCCAGGAATACCAAGGCAGCACGCCACCATCTTCAGTGGTCATCTGCGGTGGTACCTCATGAATGGGGAAGGGAATGACCACGAACAGCAGTGAAATCACACCGAAAATCAAGGTGATGGCACGGTCGAACACCGAGCCGCGGAACGGCCAGAACAGTGTGAACATGCCCAGCGTGAGAGCCGAGAAAATCAACGAAGCTTCAGGTATTGGCCCAGGCGTGGTGATGGCAGTGGCTGCGATAAGCAGCACATAAGCCGTAAGCTGAGCCAACAGCATGCTGATTGCCTTGTGCTTCCAGTTTTCCTGAGTGATCTCGGTCATGTGAACCTCTCGAAAAGTCATTGCTCGGTCTCATCCTACGCTGTGTGCTGGAATGAGACCGAGCAATGACTGCTGCGGCTGATTAGAAAGCGATGATACCGAGGTGCTCAAGCAATACTTTGAGACCGATGAGAATCAGCACCACACCGCCTGCGATTTGCGAAGGTTGCTGCCAACGTGCGCCGAAAACGCGACCGATGTAGAGGCCTGCCGCAGAGAAGAGACCGGTGACGATGCCGATGCACGTGACGGCGAAGATGATGTTGGTTTTCATGAAAGCAAGACTCACGCCCACGGCGAATGCATCAATGCTGCAGGCCACGGCGAGAGGCAGCATGTGCTTCCAGTCGAATTGAGGTGTTTCCTTGGCGTTCTCCTCGGGCTCCTCGAATGCCTCGTGCACCATGTTGCCGCCGATGAATACAAGCAGACCGAAGATGATCCAGTGATCGAATTCGGTAACGTATGAGCTGAACGCGGATGCGGCAAAATAGCCGAGCAGAGGGAATAATGCTTGGAATCCGCCGAACCACAAGCCGGTTTTGATGGCGTCTTGTGTACGAACTTTGGAGACGGTAAGCCCCTTGCCAATGGAAACGGCAAACGCATCCATTGAGACGGAAACGGAAATCAACAAGGTTTGAATGATTATTGAAATCATGAATATTGAGAAGGTTCATCGCCGCTGTACTGCGCGATGGGCCTCGACCAGCGCTCCCACACGCCGCCTACGCCTAGTTGAAAAGACAAAACATCACTATACAACAAAAGGCCCCCGAAGGAGCCTTTTGTCATGTTCTATTGCGTTTGAGCGCAGCTAGAAATCACTTGGAAGCGGCGAGGCGCTCGCGAGCTTCCTTGATTTCCTTCTCGGCCACGTCAGCACCGGTCCAGTAGTCACCAGGCTTGACTTCCTTACCCGGCTCCAGGGCCTTGTACTGCTCGAAGAAGTGCTTGATCTCAGCGAGGTGGTACTCGTTGACATCCTTGACATCCTTGATGCCGTCGTAGCGAACGTCAGCCGGCACGCACAGCACCTTGTCGTCGCCGCCCTCTTCGTCTTCCATGTGGTACAGACCAACGGCGCGGCATTCGATGACGCAGCCCGGGAACACGGAGTTCTTGACCATCACGAGAGCGTCCAGCGGATCGCCGTCCTCGCCCAGGGTGCCCTCGATGTAGCCGTAGTCATCCGGGTAGCCCATAGCGGTGAACAGCTCACGATCCAGGAACACGCGACCGGTTTCCTGGTCGACTTCGTACTTGTTCTTGGAGCCGCGCGGAATCTCGACCACAACGTTGAAGGTTTCTGCCATTGTTTATCTCCTTGTCTGGAAACTATTCGTTACACACACTACTACCGACTGTGCGAAGTCACACAGTGTTGCCCTTCGCACAGTCGGCATACACGACATATCACTGCACAGACAGGATATGAGCCACGTCAGCCCACGGGGCGAGCGAAACGTAGTTGTCCCAGCCCCACTGGAACTCACGGCCGGTCAGCTCATCGCGCACCGTAAGCGGACGGTCGGTAGGCAGTCCAAGCTCGCCCAACTCCACATGCACCATAGCCTGATGTGCGTTGTGACCGTCGAGGTTGACCACCACAATCAGCGTATCCGCCTGGCCGGTGCCGGTCAGCTCGGCCGGCGTATGGCGGGCGAACGCCAGAATGTTCGGATCCGAGGTGGGCAGAATAGTCAGGTTGTGGTAGCTCAGTGCAGCCGGATGAGAACGACGAATCTTGTTCAGCGAAGTGAGCATCTTGGCCACGCCATAACGCTCGGCCTTGGACCAATCGCGAACCTTGACCTCGTACTTCTCGTTATCGATCTGCTCCTCGAAACCGGGGCGCTGCCTGTTCTCAATCAGCTCGAAGCCGTTGTAGATGCCCCAGCTCGGGGAGCCCATAGCTGCGAGTACCGCGCGCACGCAGTGGCCGGCGATGCCGTTGTCGCGCACGTAGGCGGTGAGAATATCCGGGGTGGTGGGCCAGAAGGTGTTGTGCTGGTAGTAGCCGTCGTCGCCATTGGTGACCGGCAGATACTCCTCCAGCTCCTCCTTGGTGTTGCGCCACGGGAAGTAGCAGTGGGACTGGGTGAAGCCCACATAGCTCAGTGCACGCATCATGCCCGGGCGGGTGAACGCTTCAGCCAGGAACAAGATCTCCGGGTGCTTCTTGGTCACGGCGGCAATCACGTCCTGCCAGAAACGAACCGGCTTGGTATGCGGGTTATCAATACGGAAGATGGTAACGCCTGCGTCGATCCACAGGTTCAGCACGCGTTCGACTTCCTTCTCAATGCCGGGCATATCGGCGTTGAAGTCGATCGGGTAGATGTCCTGATACTTCTTCGGCGGGTTCTCGGCGAAGGCGATGGTGCCGTCCGGCTTGTGGCGGAACCAATCCGGGTGCTGCTTAACCCACGGGTGGTCAGGAGAGCACTGCAGAGCAAAATCAAGGGCGATTTCGAGACCCAGCTCATGAGCGCGAGCGGTCAGAGCCTTGAAATCATCCATCGTGCCAAGCAGCGGGTCGACGGTATCATGGCCGCCAAGTTCGGAGCCGATGCCGAACGGGGAGCCCGGATCATCAGGACCAGCAACCAGCGAATTGTTGCGGCCCTTACGGTTGGTCACACCGATCGGGAAGATCGGCGGCAGGTAGACGATGTCGAAGCCTTCGGCCTTGGCACGCTCCAAACCGGCGAGCGAAGTCTTCAGCGTACCCTGAATAATCTTGCCGGTGTTCGGATCGACCGTGGCACCTTCGGAGCGCGGGAAGAACTGATACCAAGCGGCGAAGCTGGACTTCGGACGTTCCACCTTGAAGCGCTGCGGCTGGCTGGGAGAAATGCCGTCGCGCAGCGGGTTGGACTCATGCAGTGCGGCGATGTGCGGGTTATCGCCGGCTGCCAGACGCTCCTCAGGAGTCAGGGATTCATCGGCCATCGTCTCAGCGGCCTGCTGCAGTGCCTTGCGCTCGCGGGCAGGAAGGCCGGCATCCGGGGTCACGGCCCAACGAGCCAACAGCTCGGCACCGGAGTTCAGCGCGTTATCCACATCGTCATGAACCTTCACCTTGATGCGGGCATCATGCAGCCAGGACTTGTAGGTGTCTTCCCAGCCCTCAATGGTCACAGTCCATTCGCCAAGTTGACGCTTGACTGCGGCATAACCATCTTCCCAAGGCTTCAAATCGCTGTGCTCGCCGCACTTCAGCGTGACTTCCCAACGATCCAGACCAGCGTTCGTGCAAGTCATGGCGCGGCGCAGCGTTTCCTTGCCGCGTGCATTGCGCACGATGGCGGTGGCGCCTACCTTGGTACGACCTTCGATGAACACCTGGGCGGTCACCTTGAATGGTTCGCCAAGCTCAACGCGTGCCGGGTAGATGCCGCGCTCTTCGCCAGGCGTAATGTCCATGACGTTGATGCGGCCGAACAGGCCAGGCTCATCAGCGGGAATGGACGGGGCCGGAGCTTCGCCGGTCAGGCCCTTGAGCGCTGCATTGGCGCGTGCGGTTTCGGCATCGACGCGCTTGCGCGTGGTCTTGGTGGTTTTGGATCGGGAAGTCGCCTTTGACTTCGCTGCCTTGGAGGACTTGGAGACCTTAGTGGTCTGAGCGGCCTTAACGGCCTCGAGGGATTCTGTTTCAGATGTGCGCGAATCCGCGCTATGTTGTACTGCCATACGGCCCATTCTAAGGGGAATCCGACATTTGGCGTGCATTGTGGACAACTTTTGGATGAACGTTCGATAAATGGCTTGAAGTGGATAACTCGTTGTCCAAGTTATCCACAACTCGCCAGTAAACGGCAAGCTCGGACCACATTGCCCGAAAAACGGCTGATGAAAGCCGTAAATCTGCCATGCTCATGGTCTATTCGCTCGCAATGATGTGGGTGAATTCACACCACGGAAAGGATGGGAACATGGCGGCATCATGGTGGAAGAAACGCGTGATTGCTTTTGGGGCCATGCTGGCGGGTCTGGCAATGATGATGGGCGTAATTATCGGAACGCCTGCAAGGGCTTATGCGGCAATAGTGCTTTCGCCCTCGCGCGCACATCAACGCATCGACTTTACGTTCGACGGTAATCGGCTTCAATTAGGTGTTATAGCTAATGATGCCGATAACACCCGGTATTACTGCATTGAAGCCAGCCTCATCACCGATTATGTCAGCGGCCCCACACGCGTGGTTGATGATGACATGGAAGTGCGGCGCATGGCTTGGCTTCTTGACCGCTATCGCATTGCGTCAACCAATGATTATGCGGCTATCGCGTCGCTGATTCAGGACAAATTCGGCAACCAGGAGCAGTGGAAACCGCAACGTGATTATCTTGTGCCGCTGTATCCGGAAGTTTTCGCTCGAGCGCAGGAGATGTGGAGTGAGGCGGAGCGCAATACGCAGGGCAATGCAGTAATCGAGAGCACATATGCCGAAGGTTTGCGTCAAGGCACTGTTACGGTGGCAGTGGTTAACGGGGATGAACGCCAGCCGCAGCCGGTTGCAGGCGTGCCGTTCACCATTACGCTCGAGGGTCCGGCCGTGTTTGAGGATAACGGTCTCAAAACATTGAGCAAGACCTCCACCGAGCAGGAGCAAACCTATCAGTGGAAGGCCACCGGGCGAGGCGAAGTGCGTGCAAGCGTCACCTATGACATTCCGCGAATGAGACATATGGATGCCCGCCAAGATATGCGCGCGTTCGATTCGTTCAGCTCGGTTCCGGGTGAAGCGGTGACATTCAAAGTGCGCAAGGATTTCACGCCATCGGTGCATACGCAGGTTTCAAGCAAAATATTGGATGCTGGCGCAGCGGTATTCGATGAGGTGACCAGCGCAGTGGTTGGCTCTGATAGTCACTGGGTGCCGGATTTGCTATTGAACGCTCAGGGATATTACTTTGCCGAACTTGGCGTTGACGATCTGGCGCATATTACGGCGCCTCAAACTGGTGAAAGTGCTGATGATTATTTGGCCCGTTTGAAAGCGGACGGATATGCGCCGGTTGCCTATGGCAGTGCATCATTCAGCGGGCCCAACCAAAGCGCTCGCGTACAGGCTATGACCAAACCGGATGGCAGTAAGCCGTATCTGACTCGTGCAGGCGGTGGATTCAGTACATGGGTGTGGGTTTTCCGCAAAAGTGAGCAGAGCAAAGAAGCGCAAGATTATCTCACCGGTGACTGGAGCAGTACGTTCTTGGAAGCTGAGGAAAGTGGTTCGAATCGCAGCAGGTTGACTGTGGAATCAACGGTGACTGAGCATTCCGCTCAGATAGGTGCCGAATTAAGCGACACCATTACCGTCACCGGTTTCCCGGATGACCACGGCAACTTTACCGGCGATGAGGTTTTTGGCTTTGGTGCTGATAGACCGCACGCGCAGGTAAGCGTCTGGTGGGCAGGTGATTCAGCCGATCAGACGCAAGATGAACACTATAAGCCGAGCGGTGCCGCAGTGCCTCAGGAAGATGAGCATCATCGCAAGTTAATAACGTGGGATATTCCGGCAAGGAACGGCACGTTTAAGATTGGCGCGGGAACGCTCGACGCCAATGGTGACCCCATGACTATTACCGCACAGCAACATGGCTGGTATGTATTCGTGTGGGAATTCAAGGGCGATGACCGTGTGATGCCTGCAACGAGCAGATACGACGATGCATGGGAGCGCACTCGTGTGACCGAGCCCTGCGATCCTGAGGAACCGTGTGAGCCTGATGAACCAGATGAGGAGGAGCCAGAGGAACCTGAGGAGCCGGTCAAGCCCGAAGAGCCTGAAACGCCATTACCGTATACCGGCATCAATATGATGCCTCCGTTGGCGGTAACGGCTACGGCCATTCTCATCGGTGGCGTGATGCTGTTCATAGCCAGCAGGCGGCATATCTAGTCGGAAATACGAAAAACCGGAATCCATTCGGATTCCGGTTTTGTTGGTAGCGGGGCATGGATTTGAACCATGGACCTCTGGGTTATGATCCCAAACGACCCAAAATCAGGCCGCCAGAACCACTGCCGGGGTCTTCCATGCCCCGCCACCTAGGCGGAAGTCGTCAACGTTGACGACTGATAAACCTCCATTCTTTCCATCGAGGATCGCTCGAACTTTCGACGGCGTAAGGTCGTCGCGCTGCAATGTATCAAGGGAGATACCAAAGTAGTCGGCGGCGGCCAGCATATCTTCGTAGAACCAACGATTTTTCCCCTTGAGCAGGTTGGTAATCATCGCAGGGTCTTTTCCGATGTAGGCGGCAAGGTCTTTGCGTTTGGTGCCAGAGGCAGCCATGAACATGTTTAGGTTGTCGTTGGCTAACGCCTGACGATCCGTCTTGGGGGCCACACTCGGCGGCGCAAATACTTGAGTCATATTCAACATTGTAAGCCATATCCGAAAAATTGCAACACGCCGAATTATGTGAATGTGCTTGAACAGGACTATTGTACTTGAACATGACTCAAGTTGATAAGCAAAACTCAATCACTGCCGAGCGAGTTGAATACCTGCGCCGCATGCGCCACCTCAAGCAAAACGAGGTAGCCAAGGCAGCGGCAATGAGCGATTCCCTGTACAGCCACAAAATTCACGGCCGTACTCAATTCATGCCAGAAGAACTCCGGGCGCTCGCCGACTTCTTCAACACGTCCGTTGACTACCTCATGGGCCGCACCCTCGACCCGTGGCCCGTGGACAACCCCCAACCGGAAGAGGCGACGGCATGAGCGAGTCCGATCGCGAACCCGTATTGCTGTCCTCTCTGGAGGCATTGCAGCACAATCTTCAGGACGCCGGAATGCTGCGCATGAAAGCGTCCCTGTATTCGGAGGCTGCCGTGCGCGAGGCGCTGGGAGACTCCGAATACAGGCGAATCTCGGAGAAGCTGGACAGGCGCGCGCTGCTGGCGCAGCTCGACGCGGTGTCCTTGTTCCTTCTACAAGTCCTTGGTCTTGTTTCGGTCGGTGAGGGCGAGGTCGATCTGCTGAGCGCCGAAACCGATGTAATGGACGGCGCGGGCGAGTTTCCTCACCTCTTCGCTTTCTGCATGATCCCGGAGCCACGCGGCGCTACTGGTTCCGACGCGGAGATTATCGAGCGCTTCGTTAAGCGCCTCTCGTTGTGTCTGCATTGAAATTCTTCCTTTCCCCGCTGTCGTGCGGATTGTTTTGGTTGGCACCTTCAAGCCTACCGGCGACGGGGAAAGGGCCTTGCTCCTGAAAGGAACCCTCATGATCTGGTTTATTGTCTCCATCGTCCTGCTGCTCTTCAGCGCCGTCATTACCGGCGTCGCGCTGTCCAACAACGTCAAGGGGGCCGGCATCGGCCTCATTCCGGGCCTCATCGGATTGCTGCTGCTGATCCCCTCATGCCTGTACTCCGTGGACGTGGGCGAGGTCGCGGTCATCCGCAACATGGGCGGCAGTCTGGCCGGCCATTCCGAAGACGCGGGCTTCCATTTGAAGACGCCGTGGCAGAGCGTCATCAAATACGACACCCGCAACAACCTCATCAACTTCTACAAAGACACCGATTACAAGTACGAGGGCGGCAGCGCGGTCGGCAAGCAAGTCACCGTCAACGACAAGAGCGGCGCTTCCGCCGACATCGACATCCAAGTCAACTACAGCCTCGATCCGAGCGCCGCCGAATACCTGTACTCGGAGTACGGCAAACAGCAGACGTTCACGCAGAACTACATCAGTAACGATCTGCGTTCCGTGGCCCGCGAACAGTCCGGCCGGTTCGACACCCTGACGATGCTCACCAACCGGGGCGAATACACGAAGGCGGTGCAAGAGGCGCTGGCGGCTAAGTGGAAGAAGATCGGCCTGACCGTAGAACAGGTCAGCGTGCAGGACGTGCGCTATGGCGACGAGATCGTCAAGAAGTACAACGAGGCTCAAGCGGCCGAGATCGACAGGCAGAAGGCGTTGAACGAGCAGGAAGTCGCCAAGACCGAGGCCGAGACCAAGAAGATCAAGGCGCAGGGCGAGGCCGACGCGAACGCCGTGCTCAACGAAAGCCTGACCGACAACGTGCTCAAACAGCATTACATCGACGCGCTGTCCAACGCGGATCAGCTCGTCGTCGTCCCTGACGGCGCTGACACGCTCGTCCAGACCAAGTAAAGGAGGCGGTCATGTTCAAGCGCTACCCGTACACGATCGGCCTCGTGGCCGTCGTCTCGTTCATCTGCTGCATAGCGTGGCTGCTCACGCATGAGGCGTGCATGCACCCGCTCGGCAACGGCTTGGCTGCATGGTGGGCGTTCGTCGTCGTGCCCACCTTGTTCATCGCCATCGCCGAGGAAGCGGGGGATGAGGCGTGAACGTCCCCGTGCTGACCATCTAAAAGGCTTGCCCGCCATCATTGCATTCCCTTCCAATATGGCGGGCGGCGACAAGGAAAAGTCGTTAACACCGCCTCTCTCAAACCCCGCGCGCCGTCGGCTCCCCACATTTTTCCGGCGGCGTGCGGTACGGGCGGGCAGGTTCGCCCCCGGCCAAGATCGGCGCAGTGGTGGCGTCGGCAACCAGCCGGGACGTGGTTCGATTCCACGGCCGTCCACTGCGATCGCGTCAACGTCGCCCCCTCGCACGCCACTGACAGGACAACGCGGAATGCCCGTGCGAGCGGGGAGCGATGGACACGGCAGGCTTCGACTCCTGAGGCCGCACCACCGAGTCCAGCGCGACCGCAACCCACATACTCCGACAGAAAGGAACGCGCACATGGTGCATCAGCCGCCACCGGACGAATACGACCACAGGGAAGAGGGATGCAGCCTGTTCGAGTGGCCCCTGAGCGACGAGGCGCTGCACATGGGTGCCGGCGAGCTTTTGGACTCGCTCATAGACACGATCCGCAGGCTCAACGTCGATCCGCAATGGGATCGCACGCTGATCTTCCCCCGCTTCGACGATGTGGTCGTGGATCGCGGACGCCGGCAGATCACCGCGCGCTGCATGTGGAAGATCAAGCCCGACTATCAGATGAAAGGAACCAAGAAATGACCGATATCTCGCTTGAGGAGCGCTTGGCCCGTAGCCTCGCCGGCCGGCTGCTCGGCTACACCGAGGGCGACGTGGACGACATCGCCAACGTGAAGGACTCGCTCGAAGACGCTCTCAAGGACGCCGGCGTTGAACTGTGCAAGCCGGTCAAGGCCGGCGTGTACGTCGCGCCCAACCCGGCCGAGGTGTCCGACTTCCTCGAAGAGGTGTTCAAGAACGTCAAACCGCAGTTCGTCGTCACCGATGACGCCGATGACGACGACGAGGAAGAGGACGACGGCCCGGATGATGACGGCGAGCTTGCCGAGCTGGAGCATATGCGCGACGTGGCCGACATGGCCTATGCGGCGCTCTCCGACCTCGCCCTGCACTGCCACAACCGCCGCGAAGACGTGGCATGGGGCATCGCGAGCAGCGCAGCCAAGGACGCGCACACCCTCGCCACGTTCGTCGGCGACTGGATCGAGGACATGGAGGACGAGGACTAGTGGCCGGCGAAACCATTCTCACGATCGTCGGCAACCTCACCGCCGACCCCGAGATACGCACCACCGGCGGCGGTGCCCCGGTAGTGAACTTCACGATCGCCTCGACGCCCCGCAACCACAACCGCCAATCGAACCAGTGGGAGGACGGGCCGGCCCTGTTCATGCGCTGCTCGTGCTGGAACGACATGGCGCAGCACGCCGCCCAGAGTCTCGCGAAGGGCATGCGCGTCATCGCACAAGGCCGGCTCTCGCAGCGCTCCTATCAGGCTCAGGACGGCACGAACCGCACCGTCATGGAGCTGACCGTGGACGAGATCGGCCCCAGCCTGCGGTATGCGACCGCGCAGGTCATGAAGCAGAGCGGCGGTAATCACGGCGGGTATTCGGGCGGCACCACCTACGGCAACCCCGCCGGCAACCCGCCCGCCGCGCCACGGCCAACAGCGGCACCGGCTCAGCCGCCGGCTTCCGATCCGTGAGCCAACGGCAGCGGCTACACGTCGGACTCATTCGCCCCGGCCGATCCGGCCGGCGAACCGGAATTCTAGAAAGGACGCTCTCATGGCGAAAAAGAAGGACAAGGGGATACAGGACTCGCTCATACCCGACGAGATCACCCCGTTGCAGCTCCTACCCCTGTCGGCCGCCGCCGGCGCGATCAAGAAAGCCGCCAGCGCGTTCCGCGTCAAGGCCGCACGCCTCTTGGAATGCGAGGACAAGGCCGAATACATCGAGAAGTACAAGGGCATCAGCCCCTACGTCGAAGCCCTATACGACGCGGACGCCGCCGCGCAGCACATCATCGACGAAGCCACGCTCATGGACGACCTGATGACCTACCCGACCGACACGCGCCGGCGGATCATGCGCGACGACCTCGAACGATCGTTCGACCCGTTCCACGGGCTGCCCACCACCGATGACGGGGAAGACGGCGGGGAGGCCGTCGATCCGAACACCGGCGAGATCAAATAACCCATCACATTGAGAGAGGCTTATATGCAGCAGTCAAATAAACGGGATGGTGCGTCGTGTCTGTGAACTTCGACAGCACCTTCGGCTTCGATCCGGGCGTGCAGGACAGCAGCATGGCCGCACGCGGCCTGTACGCGACGATGGTGACGTGGTGCGACCACCAGATATACACGCGGCCGGACTCGTTCGACGGAACCTTCGACCTCAAGCGCGTCAGAAGCGTCGGCGGAAACGCCAGACTCGTGCGCGAACTCGTGGAAAACGGCCTCTTCGAGGAGGTCGGCGAAGGCTTGTACAGGGTCGTGACCCGTCGCGGCCTCGCCGTGTTCGGCAGCTTCAAGAACCAGAAGAAGCCGCTCACACCCGAGGAAGCCGCCGAACTGCACGAAAAGAAAGCGGCCGCCGGCCACGCCGGAGGCAAGGCATCAGGCGCGGCAAGACGAGCCAAAGCCGAAGCAAACGCGAAGCAAAACGAAGCAGACGCGAAGCAGACTGCTTCAACTTCAACAAAGCAAACAGGAAGCACTACCGTACCTAACCAAACCATGCCTTCTTCCTCCCCTAACCCCTCCGGGCCGGAATCGAAGCAAACCGTGTCGATCGCCGAAATCGAGGCCCGGGCGATGCTCGACCCGTTCGCCACGGCGTGGAGCCTGTACCCGAAGCACACCGGATCGCCCGACCGTGCCCGGATCGCATGGCAGGCCATCGTTGACGGCCGTGCCGTGACGCCACGGGCCACGCCCGAAGCGCTCCTAGCCGCCGTGACCCGCTACCAGAAAGCCGTCCGAGACGGCGACGCCGATGACCGGTTCGTCAAGGGCATGGGCAGATGGCTCGAAGAAGGCGGATACCTCGACTGGCTGCCCGCGCCACCGAAACCCCGGTACACGTGGGGCATCTGCGACGAGCAATGGCTTCAAGACCACATCCTCAGCCAAGTGCCCGAAGGCAGCTTCGAAGGCAGCATCGTCGGAACGTTCTGGGCCAACGTCAAAGCCGGGGGAGACCCCGAACAGGCGGCCGAGAGGGTCGTCAAGGAACTCACAAGGAAAGGAAGGCCATCATGAGCGGGCCGACGCCCGAAACCCGGCGCACCGTGCTCGGCCGGGACGGCTGGAAGTGCGCCATCTGCGGCCGTGAGATCGACTGGCGTTGGAGCGGGTACAGCATCCACCACCGGCTCAAACGAAGCCAAGGCCACGGATACACCGGCCTGCACCAAGCCGGCAACCTGCTGCCCCTGTGCGGCAGCGGCTCGGACGGCTGCCACGGCTGGGTACACGACCAAGCCGGCGAGGCCGCCTACCAGCTCGGCTACCTCGTCCACCCGTGGCAGAACCCCACCGCCACGCCCGTCTACTATCCGCGCCACGGATGGCAGCAGCTCGACGACGACGGCCGACGCCAACCCGCCCAACCGCCGGAAGGCATGCCCGACTACATCCCCGACATCAAACACCCGGAAGGAACCCAAGAATGAACACCACCACCGAAACCCGCTCGCTCACCGTCGGAGGCGTCGCCATCCCGCTCGACCCGCCCCGACCGCCCAAGAAGCCCCACAGGCTTTTGTGGATCGACACCGAAACCACCGGCATCGGCCGCACCAATGCGAAACTCTTGGAGATCGGCATGATCGTCACCAGCATGGACGGCGCGACCGAACACGACCGGTTCGTCTGCCCGGTACGCCCCGACAAAATCAGCCTCTACGACCTCGACCCCAAGGTGCTGCGCATGCACCTCGACAACGGACTGCTCGAAGAAGTCATGGACATCGACCCCGATGCCGCCGGCTACCGCAAGACCGCGCTCAACCTCAGCGAATTCCTCAACGATCAGGCAGCCCAATACGAACTCCACCCCGCCGGCACCAACGTGGACTACGACATCGACCTGCTCACCAACCAACTCGCCGGATACATCCACCCCGACTACCTGCGGGAACTCACCAACCACCGCAAACTCGACCTCAGCACATTCCGCCTCGCGGACACCGCACTGGGCGTCAACCCCTACAAAGGCCACGCCGGCACCCACCGCGTCACCGACTGCATCACCCGAGACCGCAACGACTACGCCACCTACCTCGACCTGCTGCGCACCGCCCGAGAGGAACCCGAATCATGAACTGGATACACGATCCCGTGAACAGCCCACGCCATTACACCGACTCGCACCCCGGCATGGAATGCATCGACCTCACCGCCGACACCACCTTCTGCCTCGGCAACTGCTGCAAATACCTGTGGCGCTACCACTCGAAGGGCCGACCCGTCGAAGACCTCGAAAAAGCCCGATGGTACCTATGCCGCGTCATCGACAACGGCGAAAAGATCGCATGGACGCAACGCCAGACACGCATCCTCACCCGACTACGAGGCCAAGCCGAACAAGCCGGCCTCGAACACGAATACCGCATATGGCGAGACCTCGCCCTCGGAGACACCGACACCGCCCTCACCAACCTCGACATCCTCCTAGAACACGAAAGGAACAAGCAATGAGCACACGCATCTACTGCGACCAATGCGACACCGAAACCAGCGAGCGCGACGCCCTGCGATTCCACCTGTCGGGCTATTCGGCCAACCGCACCACTATGGGCCGGATCGAGGAAATCGAAATCGACATCTGCCCCAAGTGCGCCGCCTCGTTCAACGGCACGCCCATCGGCCGGCTCGACATCAGCCGAGACCTCACGCTCCCCGGTGCCCCATACAAGCTCGAATACCAGCCCCAAGCCCAGAAAGGACAAACCGCATGAGCAGCATCATCACCAACGAGATCGAAGAACGCTACCCCTACCCCGACAACGGCGAGCGCCCTGTTTCTCAGACCCGGTTGGGTGCGTGCCTCGCGTCGCGCAAGGCGTACAGGGCCGGCGTGGGGCGCACGCCTACCGATCGTGAGATCGACGCGGCGGCGCTCGCCGTCTACACCGGCACCACCGGCATGAGCTTGGAGGAAGTCAGCCCGTTGTGGCCGAAGCTGAACCCCGAAGCCAAAGCCCAATACCGCAAGCTCGCCCGATTGGCATTGGACGCGGCACGCAAGGAGGCCATGCGATGAACGAGACGACCGGGAAGATATTCACGCGGCACATGCTCGAAACTGCGCTCGCGAGCGCTCTGGACATGATTAGCGAAACCCTCGCCCCGCCGACGGTGTATGAGATCGATCGGAAGGATATCAAGGCGCTCGCCGGCAATGTGTTCGTGCTCGGCGGCATCCCGACCGATATCAGCGAACTGGAAGAAGCCCGGAATGAGTAGTCAGTACTGCAAGCCCGCCGGTTCCGATCCGGTATGGCGCTGCCACATATGCGGCCAATGGTGGCATCTCGACCTGTGGGGCGAATTCTGGGAGCCAATGAGCACCCTCACCGCGTTCCTCTTCTACCACCCGAAATGGAAGGCCGAACGCAAACACAGAAAGGCCCGCGCATGAGCATCGACATCACCCAACAGGCATTGAACGCGCTCGCCGACGCCGGCCTCGGCAACGACAGCCCCGCAGAAGCCTACGTCATCGGATACACCCAAGGGCACGACGACGCGCTCGCGCTCGCCGTCCAGATCGAACAGGCCATCAACCATAGGCCGGCAAGCCCGGACGAGGCCGAACGGCTCGCGATGCGACTGCGCGACGAGGTTGGCGACTGCCCGATTGTCTACGAGAGCGACAAAGTCATCGCCGACAAGGTATTCGACTGGTGGGTGCGGCTCGCCGCCACCGCCTTGGACATCATCAACGGAACGGAGGCCACGCGATGAGCGATCGCATACGACTCACTCCGGCCATGCGCGACCTGCTGCTCGAAATCTGGGAGCAGGGCAGCGCCTACCCGGCGGATCGCAACCAACGGCGCACCTTCGAAGCCCTCGAAGAGCGTGACTACATCGAACACGTCACATGGGGCCGATGGCAGATCACCCCGCTCGGCGAGATCGTCGCCAAACAACTAGCCAAGAAAGGAAACCGGTAATGCAGGTCAGCTTCACCTCCCACATCCCGGCACACAGCCCACTCACCATCCAACAACGCCTAGAAGCCGCAGGCTTCACCAACGTCCACGTCAACGCCATCAGCGACACCACCGAACCCTTCGTGCGCACCAACCGCGAAACCATCCAAGCCTACGAAAACGGCAAACACGCCATCCTCAACACCATGAACCACCTCAGCAAACTCAACGACGAAATACACCACAACCCCTACCAAGACGGCACCAAATGACCGACTGGAGACACCAAGCCACATGCCGACAATACGACCCCGAACTCTGGTTCAGCACCCGGCCAGACGAAACCAAAACGGCGCTCGCCGTCTGCCGGCAATGCCCGGTCATCGACGAGTGCCGCCAGTTCGCCGACCATAACAACCGGATCAACGGCTACCCCCTGCAAGGCATCTGGGGCGGCCGCAGGTATGGCACAGGACGATCCAAGAAAGGACTCTCATGAACAACATCGACACCACCGTCACCGCCCACCAGATAGGGCCCATCGTCATCATGCGAGGCACCGCCACCCCAATCGGGAAGGTCTCGCACCCCGAATGCTTCGGCCGGTTCACCGTCATCGCCCTATCGCCCGCCACGGCGATCCGCAAGTGCATGCGCCGCGTCGCCCGGATGTGCGCCGACCACTCGGCGCGAGAACAACTCGACCGGCAGGAAGGAGCACGGGCATGAAAGTCACTGACGGCATCCGGCGGATCATCGAGGACTGGCACGACAAGGGCGTCAGCCCCGAGGACACCGCCCAAAGCCTGCGCATCCCCATCGACGAGGTGCGGGCCATCATCCTGCAAGCTCACCCCGCACCTCCGCAGCCCAAACGACCCGAATTCCTCGAACCCCGCATGAGCGCGCTGGAAGAGACGGCCGACGTGCGGGACAATAGGAAGGAAAGTTAAGGAAAGTAAGCAAATCGTTGAAAACAAGCCATTCCCGGCCGTCTCGTCACGTCGGGAACGGCATCGAGGCAAATAAAAAGCCCCCACCCGAAGACAGAGGCTCGCATACCCAAAGAACAAGTCTACCAGCAAAGGGCGGGGAACGATGGAACCACAGCGGACATGCGCGGCATGCGGCCACCAGACCAACGAAGGCCGACGCCTCTGCGACGAGTGCACCAAGGAATGGGCCCGCCGCCTCGCATGGCTCCTTAAAGCCGGCATGCCCGCCCTCCAACAGATTGTCTACAAACAAGCCACCACCCGCGAGCGCTCCCCGCGTCACGGCAACGCGGCGTATGCGTCGCCGCCGGTCAACGAGACCGCCCAAGCCCTGTTCGGCACGGTGGAGGTTCACTTGCAGCTCATGGGCGGCATGCTCAACCTTGCCCCGGTCGGCCATGACCGGTACGGGCGCGCCCGCACCCTGAAACAATGGTCTGAGCTGATCCGCTTGCTGCTGCATCGCCTAGGCGAGCTCGCTGGGCTGGAGACGGCCGGAGACCTGTACGCGGACACCACGCGGCTCGCGGAAAAGGTGGATGCGGCGACCACGCGCACTGCGGAACGCCTGCTGATCGGCGTATGCCCCGACTGCCTCAACGAGCGGGACGAGCAGGGGAAGCCGATACGCACGCCCATCTACGCCGCCCAATCCTCACGGTACGCGGTATGCCCCGCATGCGGCGCATGGCTCGATTTGAAGCGCATCAGGCTCGAATACCTGCGCAGCGCCGGGCTCATGCACATCACCCGCACCCAAGCCGACGCCGCACGATGGATACGCGACAACACCGGCGTCAACGTCACGGGCAAGGACTTGGCGAACTGGCGCAGCCGGGGCAAAATGCCGTCCACGCGGCGCATCGACCGCCATTACTGGGAGTGGAACATCATGGAGCTATTGGCCTGTGCGCAGGATCGAGCGGAACGCGACCGCGGCGACGTTTGAGGTTTGAGACAAAAACGTGTTACGCTGTCGCGTGTAATCGGAGTGTCAAGAAAGCCCTGCCCATGTCGGCGGGGCTTTTTTGTCCCCCGCTGGATGGTTGGCCGAGCGGTCGAATGCACCCGCTTGCTAGGCGGGCAACCGGCAACGGTTCGCGGGCGCGAATCCCGCACCATCCGCCCTTGAGGCCCCATTAGACCAATCGGTAGAGTCAACTGATTCAAGTCCAGTCAAGTCACGGTTCGAATCCGCGATGGGGCACCAGCCGCCGCCGGCAATCGTGCACGGCCGGCCATGCGGCACCCGAAAAACACCACCACAAGCGGCGAGCGCCGGCGGGCTTTTCCTCTCCTTTCTCCCGCCGGCCGCTTCGCCGTTGTCTCGGAGAGGGAGGCTACACTGTTGGCTCGCATTCGTGTTCTGAGGCGCTTCCCGAAGGATTGGGGGCGGCTGCGCCGGTTCGACCCGGCCAATCCGGCCCATATGCGCCTGCTGCAAGAGGTCGTCCATTATTGGGCGGGGGACTGGCGTGGCATGATCCCCGTGCAGGTGGCACCCTGCCGTATCCGGTTCGACCGGGGGCACCTGTATGCGCCCTCCTGCATACGCGGCCATACGGGCGGCCCGGTGATCCGCGACGGCATGCCGTTGGTCAAATACCACGCCATCCCCATACCGGCCGAGCTCAGGCCCATGCTGTGGGGGCTGCTGTGAACGTGCGGCGCAGCAACGGGGCCGCCCGCAGCCGCATCCGCAAGCGCCTGCTGTCACGGGCCAACGGCCGGCCGATATGCGCCCTGTGCGGCCAGCCCATAGACACCAGCCTCAGGACGCCGCACCCCGGCAGCATGGAGATCGACGAGAAGCTGCCCGTATCCAAGGGCGGCGACCCGTTCGACCTCGACAATTGCCAGCTCACGCACCGACGCTGCAACCAGCGCAAAGGCAACCACCAATACACCAGACTCGACACCGACCCGAACGCCAAGCCCGCGCCGCCGGCACCCAAGCCGATCCCGCTGTCCCGGCAATGGTAGGGGCGGTATACCCTCACCCGCCCGCCTAGCCCTTCCACGGTCATAGGGCCATAGATACCCCCGGCGGCGGTTTTTCCACGGAACCTCCCCGCAGGGCGTTCCGCCCGACGGCGCGGAAACACCGTGTACGGCCGTTTCGGCCGCGTTTCGGCGGTTCCGGGGCTTTGTTGCCATGATCGGCCGCGTTCGCCGTCCTGCGCCGATCGGCCCCGAACGGCCGGCCTCGCATGCCAGCAACCACGCTCGAAGCGCTCGAAAACGTTGCAATACCGCTTGTCAAGCGTTACAAAACATGATATAGTCTTGAATATGGGAAGACGTTGCGAGATCGACGGAACGTACATGGCCGGCGACAACGGGCACGGAGGCAGCGAACGGCGCGTATGCTCAGGCCGCTGCCGCGTCGAGGCGTACCGGCGGCGCAAGGCCATCCCCGACGAGATGAAGGCGCTGCGCAGGTGGGTGCGCGCCGACGGCAAACGGCCCATCCAACCCGACGGCAAACCCGCGTCCAGCACCAAGCCGGCCACATGGTCGGCGTTCGAACAGGTAGCGAACACGGGGGAGGGCGACGGCTTCGGGATCATGCTCGGCGACGGGCTCGCCTGCTACGACCTCGACCACATCCTCGACGAGCAAGGCCACGTCAAGCCCCGCCACCCCGGCCGGCTCATCCTCGACCGGCTCGAACGCGAAGGCTGCGTGTTCGCCGAGATCAGCAGCAGCGGCGAAGGCCTGCACCTGTTCGTCCATTCCGACGCCCCGAGCTGGAAACGCGAAGGCGTGGAATTCTACAGCCACAGCCGCTTCATCCGCATGACCGGAATCAAGTGGAACCCGAAAAGGAGGCGCAATGCTCATCAGTGACATCATCCCCTACGAGCGCAACGCCCGCCACAACGACAAGGCCATACCCAAGGTCGCCGAAAGCATCCAGAAGTTCGGCCTGCGCGGCAGCATCGTCTTGGAATCGCGCGACAACCCCGTCATCGTATGCGGGCACACGCGCGTCGCCGCCATGAAAAGCCTCGGCTGGACGGAAATACCCGACGACCACATCGAATACTGCGACGGCCTGACCCAAGACGAGATCGACGCCTTCCGCCTCATCGACAACAAGACCGGCGAGATCGCCACATGGAACGTCGCCCTGCTGAAAAGCGAAGCCAAACGCCTCAACGGCAAACTCGACTTCGCCCGCTACGGCTTCGACTTCAAAAGCAAGGTCAAACCCTACGGGGCCGAACGCACCCGCACCGACGACTACTACAACCTGCGCCTGTGCGACATCGACGACTGCTCCCCGGACGGCATGCCCCTGCTCGCCCCCACCGACATCCGACCCGCCCGGCTCATCGGCTTCAACTACGCCAAAAGCTGGAAGGACGACAAAACCGGCGTCGGCATCCACTTCTTCCTCGACGACTACCAATTCGAACGCCTGTGGAACAGGCCGGAGGACTACACGGGGCTGCTTAAGGGCTTCGACATGGCATGCACGCCAGACTGGAGCCTCTACCTCGACATGCCCCGGCCGATGCAGCAATGGAACATCTACCGCTCCCGCGCCATCGGCGACTGGTGGCAACGCCACGGCCTGACCGTCGTACCGACCCTGTCATGGAGCGACGAGAACAGCTACGAATACTGCTTCAACGGCCTGCCCACCGGCTCCACCGTCGCCGTGAGCACCATCGGAGTCAAGGGCGACCCGGAGCGCGAACGACTCTGGCACCACGGCATGGACGAAGCCATCGACCGCGTGAAACCCAAGCGCGTGCTGCTCTACGGCGGCACCCTCGGCCACGACATGCATGGCATAGAGACCATCGCATACGCCAACACCGTCACCGACCGCATGGCCGGCGACAAGCCGCCGTAAACCCGGCGCAAGCATGCCTGAAAACTGAAAAGAGGTACCCGACATGGGCGGACGAGGCGCAACCAGCAGCCACGGCAAAACCAAAACCAAGGAAAAGCCGCGACAGAAAGGCCACCTCACCGGCGACCAAATCCCCAAGAACGCCGAAGAGACCGCCAAATACATCGGCTCGACCGTTCAGGAAGCCAAGGACATGTTCGACGCGGTGCAGGACTTCACGGGCAGCGCATACTCGGGCATCCGACGCGCACAACGCGGAGAGAAGGCGTCCGACATCCCCGAGCTGCAAAAGAAGTACGACAGCGAGGCCAAACGGATCGAAGGCTACATCGAACGAGCGCCCAAATGGGGAGGCGGCGTCACCTACCGAGGCATGAGCCTTCCAGCGTCCGCCGTCAAAGGACTCAAGGTCGGAGGAACGTTCGACGTCAACCTCGGCACCGCCTCATGGAGCACGCAGGAAAGCACCGCCCGCAACTTCGCCAAATCAAGCAGCGGCGACAAACCGGTCGTGTTCGTCAGCCAGACCCAGAGCAAGGGCACCTCCATCAAGCACATCAGCCGCTTCACCAAGGAAAACGAGGTGCTGGTGTCCAAGAACGCGAAATACACAGTCACCAACATCTCGACCAAACCCGGCAGCCCATACACCTACGTCTACGTAAAGGAGAGCTAGACATGACCGCCAAGAACACCACCAAGAAGACCACCACCGCATCGGAAGACTGGTCACACCCCAAGCAGTACACCCGCCGACGCGGCGAAATGGCCGCACGCGGCCATCAGGACGGCCTCGACTTCATCAAAGGCAACGCCAAGGCCCTCGGCCTCGACAAGAAGAAGGGCGGCAAATGACCCACACGCTCAAAGACGCCGTCTATGGTCAGGCCGTAGCCGACGCGCTCGGCGTACCCTACGAATTCCAACCGCGCGGCACCTTCCACGCCACCACCATGACCGGCCACGGCACCCACAACCAGCCCGCCGGCACATGGAGCGACGACACCAGCATGGCGCTCGCCATCTGCGACAGCATCCGCAGCAACAAGGGGCGCATCGACCCGGACGACATGCGCGAACGGTTCAACGACTGGTACCAGCACGGCGATTACACCATCGACGGGCTCTTCGACATCGGCAACACCACCATCAAGGCCCTGCGGGCCGGCCACGGCATGACCGGCGAATACGACAACGGCAACGGCTCGCTCATGCGCACCATCCCACTCGCATTCACCGACGCCAGCGAAACGCAAGTCGAACAGGTCAGCGCCATCACCCACGCCAACCCCACCAGCACCCGAGCATGCGTGAAACTCATCCACTACGCCCGCCAACTCGCCGCCGGACACACGCCGCTCGACGCGATAGAAACGGCCGGATACACGAGGGCGCTCGCCGACGAGCCCGAGGGCATGATCCGTTCCGGCGGGTACGTGCTCGACACGCTCAAGGCCGCCGTCTGGTGCCTCGTCACCACCGACGATTACGCCGGCTGCGCGCTCAAGGCCGTCAACCTCGGCGACGACACCGACACCACCGCAGCCGTCGCCGGCGGCCTCGCCGGCATCGTCTACGGCACCGAAGGCATCCCCGCCGAATGGATCGCCAAACTGCGCGGCAAGGACGTCATCGACGCATGCCTGTTCGCATAGGAGGAACATCGTGACACACATCAGAAAGGCCGCGATCCTGTGCGACAAGTGCGGCGCGCGCATCGACATCGACCCGGACGTCGCCAGCCCGTTCTCATCGTCGATCCTGCACCGCGAAAGCGCATGGCGCGACTGGATCGAGGTCGATACCGGCCGACACCTGTGCCCCGAATGCGCGGGGCATTACCGGGAAGTGAAGCGGCGCATGGAACGCGAGCTGCGCGAGGCAGCCGGCGTGCGCACCATCGACTTCGACTACTGACCGCCACCAAACCAAACGAAAGCCGCCCCACGGGGTGGCTTTTTCTTTGCCCGAAAGCGAGACGCAGAACATGGAGCGCTCCCAATTCGAAGCCGATTCAAGGCTCGTGGAATTCTGCGAGGTCGGCGGCCGCCTGTTCACTGCCGACGACATGGAACTATGGAACCCGCAGGACGCCAAGACCGTCACCTTCCCCGACTGGGACACGGCCTTCGCCTACCATGACGGCGCGTACAGCTTCGCCGACAACGTCAGGGAGATGCGCAGCGTCCTGATCGACGAGAACGGCGGTCGCGGCGCGTCCAGCAGCACCAAGGGCGCGATGAAGACCTTCAAGTTCGGCCACGCCCCGCACAAGAGCGGCGAAGACCTCGGCAAGACCAAATTCCCCGCCGAATTCAACGACGGCGAGAAAACCCAGTCGTTCGACAAGGCCCTAGCCAAGTTCCGCAGGAAGCACGCCGACAGCGACACCGAATACGCGATCACCGTGGACGAACAGGGCTACGTGCACCAGTACAGGCACGGCGGCAGCACGGCCGTGCAGATCGCCGGCCGCAAAGGCCAGATGGTCATCCACAACCATCCCAGCGGCGGCGCGTTCTCCGACAGCGACCTTCTGTCCACCGCACAGACCCCGGCCAAGGGCATCGTCGCGACCGGGGCGAAGGGGAGCTACATCGTGAGGAAGACGCAGAAGTTCAAGGCCAAAGCGTTCGCCAAAGGCGTCAAGACCGCGCAGATGCAGGGCACCAGCTACGACGACGCCGTTGACAAATGGCTCACCGCCAACCAGAAGAAATACGGCTACCAGTACGAATTCCGCAAGGCCTGACACAAGGGAGGCGGCGACGCATGGACGACCTCAAGCCCGAACTCATCGCCGCCGACCCCTACAAAAGCCGCAAATGGGACGAACTGACCACCGGCGCGGACATCGACCCCGCAGCCGTGCCCACGCTCACCCTCCTCGTCAACTGGTACGCGATCCTCGACCAATGCATGCGCGACATCAGCGCCGACGACGGCACCCACGTCGCCTACGTCAACGATCAGGGCGACGTCAAGGCCATGCCCCAGATCGCCACCATGAAACAGGCCAGCGCCGAAATCAGGGCGCTCAACAAACAACTGTTCGCCGACGGCGGCGACACCGCCCTCATCCGCCGCGAAACCAAGGCCGCGCAGCGCGACAACCCGCTCGAACGCGCCCGACGCGCCCGCGAACTGAGACTGGAGGTCAGAAATGGCGGCAAGGCTCAAAGGAAGGCAGCAACCTAGCTACCAGCTCACACCCCGCCACGCGGACAGCTACGGGCCCGACGCGGCCGCATTGGCCGAGGGGTACGGCATGCCGCCCGACCCGTGGCAGCGAACCATCCTCGACGGCTGGATGGGCACCCTCAAAGACGGCCGCTGGGCCGCCGGCGACTGCGGCGTCAGCGTGCCGCGCCAGAACGGCAAGAACGGCGTCATCGAATTCCTCGAACTGTACGACACCGCCATACTCGGCCTGAAAATCCTGCACACCGCCCACGAGGTCAAGACCTGCCGCAAGCACTTCCTCAGGATGAAGAACTACTTCGAGAACGCCCGCCAATACCCCGAGCTAGCCGAGGCGGTGGACTACATCAGGAACACGAACGGACAGGAAGCCATCGTCCTGACCAACGGCGGCAGCATCGAATTCATCGCCCGCTCCAAAAGCTCGGGCCGAGGCTTCACCGTGGACATCCTCGTATGCGACGAGGCGCAGGAACTCACCGACGAACAGATGGAGGCCATACAGCCCGCCACCTCGTCCGCACCCAGCGGCAACCCCCAGACCATCTACGCCGGAACCCCGACCCCGCCAAGCTCGCCCGGCACCGTGTTCGAACGCATCCGCCGCACCGCCCGCACCGTGAAGCCGAAACGCACATGCTGGTACGAATGGGGCGTCGAAGAGATCGGCGACATCCACGACCGCACCCGCTGGGCGCAGGCCAACCCCAGCCTCGGCATCCGACTCGTCGAAACCGTCATCGAAAGCGAAGTCTCCAAATTCACCCCCGAAGGCTTCGCCCGCGAACGCCTCGGATGGTGGGACGAATCCCAATCCAACGCCACCGAGATCAACCCCGACGACTGGGCCGCATGCAAGACCGACCACCCATGTCAGGAAGGCCGCAACAGCTTCGCCGTCAAATTCAGCCCCGACGGAGCCACCGCAAGCCTCGTCGCCTGCGTCCGCCCGCCCAAGGGCAGCGACCTCAAACCGCACATCGAACTCATCGACGTGCGCAGCATGCGCAACGGCGTCATGTGGCTCGCCGACTTCCTCGAACAACGATGGCGCAAAACCGTCGGCATCGTCATCGACGGCCGCGTCGGAGCCCCCACCCTCGTCCAGATGCTCAAGGACCAAGGCGTCTCCAGCCGCGTCATCGTCACCCCGACCAGCCGCCAAGTCGCCGACGCCGTAAGCATGTTCGAACAGGCCATCAACGACCACAGGCTCACCCACTTCGACCAACCCGGCCTCAACGACGCCGCAGCCCACGCCAAACACCGCAAGATCGGCGACGGCTACGGCTACGAGCCCGGCGACCAAAACACCGACGTCATGCCCCTCGAAGCCGCAGCGCTCGCCTACTGGAACCAGAAGACCAGCCGCCGCGACCCCGACCGCAAGCAAAGGATGGTACGACTCGCATGAACGGACTCACACCGGTCACGGACTTCTCCCGCGGACCGCAATGGTTCACGCCGCCAAGCGGCGTGGAGGGCCTCGACCCCGAGACCGAACGGCTCATGTTTCCCCTGTTCGCCGTATGGAACCGCAAACGCGCCCGCAACATGCTGCGCAGCGCCTACGCGGACGGCAAGCACCGGCTCGACCACATCGGCTTCTCCATTCCGCCAGCCATGCGCCACATCGAGGAGGTCGTGGGATGGCCCGCCAAGGCCGTTGCGGCCCACGCCGAACGCTGCATGTTCGACGGCTTCGTCAGTCCCAGCGCGAACGACGACCCCTTCGACCTCGACGCCGTGTTGTCCGCGAACCAGTTCGGCCTCGAACTGCCCCAGGCGATCCGCAGCAGCATGACCCACTCGGTCGCGTTCATGACGGTCTCGCCAGGAGACCCGAACGCCGGCGAACCGCCGGTGATCGTCATGCCCTACTCGGCGCAATGGTCGGCCGGCCTGTGGAACTTCCGCACCCGCAGCCTCAAGGCCGGCCTCGTCGTCAAGGACGTGGACGACTACGCCATGCCGACGATGTACAGCATCTACACGCCGAAGGAAGTGACCACGCTCAAGCTCGCCGGCAAATGGGTCGTGGACAACGTATGGAGTCACAACCTCGGCCGCGTGCCGATGGAGGCGCTGCCGTACCGCCCCGACATCGACCGTCCATTCGGCCGCAGCATCATCAGCCGACCCGTCATGAGCATCACCGACGACGCCGTGCGCACCGTCATGCGCACCGAAGTCAGCGCCGAATTCTACAGCGCACCGCAACTGCTGCTGCTCGGAGCCGACAAAGACAGCTTCCTCGACGACAAAGGCAACCCGATACCCGTATGGGAATTCATCATCGGCCGCATCAACGCCATCAGCCGCGACGACAACGGCGACGTGCCCACCGTCCAGCAGATCAGCCAACAAAGCGTCCAGCCCCACGTCGAACAGATGCGCGAACTCGCCAGCCGCTTCGCCGGCGAAACCAACGTACCCGTCTCCAGCCTCGGCGTCGTCACCGACAACCCATCCAGTGCCGAAGCCATGCACGCAGCCGAAAAAGACCTCGTCATCGACTGCGCCGCAGCCAACCGCGTCTACGGAGCCGCCCTGCGCCGAATCGCACAGGACATCATCATGATCCGCGACCGCACCGCCGACATCACCGACGAAATGGCCGGCATCACCGCCAGATGGCGCTCGCCGGCGCTGCCCAGCGTGATCGACAGCGGCGACGCGATCGTCAAGCTCATCGGCGCGTTCCCGTGGCTCGCCGACACCAGCGTCGCCCTGGAGGAGGCCGGCTTCACCGACGAGCAGATCACCCGACTGCTCGCCGAGAAGCGCCGCAACCAAGCCACCGCCACCGCCACGCAGATGCTCGCCGCCCTCACCTCGCAACAGACGCAGAAGGAACCCGAGAATGGTCAGCAGGACACAACTCAACCAGCTCAACCTGACGCAGCAGCAGGCGGTCAGGCTGGCGATAGCGGAGATGCGCAAACTGTGGACGACTCTCAATGAGCTCACGCCCGAATGGCAGCACGACCTGCTGCTCGACGCGATCCCGCAACTCGCCGCCAGATACGGCGACATCGCCGGAGCCGCAGCAGCCGAATGGTACGAAGCCACCCGCCTCGAAAACACCGGAGCCGCGTTCGACGCCCTCACCTACGGCAGCTTCAGCCCCGACGCCATCAAAGGCAGCATCGACGCCAAGGCCTACCCCATGATCCTCAGCGGCAACCCCCAGCAGGCGTTCGACTTCCTCACGGGCGCGATGCAACGCTGGATCAGATACGTCGGCCGCCAGACCATCGCACGCAACTGCCAGCACGACCCCTTCAAACCCAGATGGGCCAGAGTCCCCAGCGGCGCGAAGACCTGCGCATGGTGCGAAATGCTCTGCTCGCGCGGCTTCGTCTACTACTCCAAGGAAACCGCCGGAGCGCTCGCCCACTGGCACGACGAATGCGACTGCTCGATCGTGCCCGAATGGGAGAAGGACGACACCCACATCGCCGGCTACGACCCAGACCTCTACTACTCGCGGTACAAGGCCGCGTGGGACGCGGCCGGCGGCTACGGGGCCACCGACGCGCAGGTGACGCACTGGATGCGCGTGCTCAATCCGGGGGCCTACACCGACAACGCATAGATTTACCGCGACCGGAACCGGATCGCGGCGGCACTCGCACCGCATTGCGTGGACACCAAACAACCGACGGCCGGACAGCCGGCAAGGAGAAACGACCATGTTCCGAAAGTCATGGATGAAGCACATCCGCACGATCGTCGCCGAAGGCGAGACCGGCGGAGACTCCGAGAACACCGCCGAACAGGCGGGAGAAGCCCCCAAGGACGAGCCGCAGCGCACGTTCACCCAAGACGAGGTGAACGAACTCGTGGAACGCCGTCTGGCGAGGGAACGGGCCAAGCAGGGCGACATCGCCGAGCTGCGCCGCAAGGCCAAGCTCTACGACGAAGCCGAAGAGGCCAACAAGACCGAGACGCAGAAGCTCACCGAGCAGAACCAGAAGCAGGCCGCACGCATCGCGCAGCTCGAACACGGCAAGCTCGTGTCCGACGCATGCATGGCGCACGGTATCCCCGCCGAATACGCCGACCTCGTGACCGGCGCGGACGAAGAGGCCGTCAACGCATCCGCCGAGAAGGTCGCCAAGCTCATCGGCGGCGCGGCCAAGCCGCAGGTCGAACCCCCGGCCGTCACCGTGCCGAGCGAAGGCATGCGACCGGCATCCACCGGCAGCAAGACCATCTACGAGCTCATCGCCGCCGCCGAGAAGAACGGCGACACCGCCAAGGCCATCGCGCTCAAGAGCACGCTGCTCGCGGACAAGAACTAACCAACCGATCCGAAAGGAACCATCATGCCCGGAATCACCGGTCAGGGAACCACCTACAACCTCCCCAACTACGTCGGCGAACTGTTCGCCGTCAGCCGCGAGGATACCCCGCTGCTGTCCGCCATCGGCGGACTGACCGGCGGCCGATCCACCACCGCCACCCTGTTCGAATGGCAGGGCTACGACCTGCGAGACCCCGACGCCAACCGCCAGCGTCTCGAAGGCGCGGCCGCGCCCGACGGCGAGGCCCGCGTGCGCTTCCACGCCAACAACGTGGTCGAAATCCATCAGGAAAGCGTGGAGATCAGCTACACGAAGCAGGGGGCCACCGGCAACCGATCCACGGACGGCATGCCGACCGTCAGCGTGGGCGGCACCGTCATCCCGGCCGACGAGCTCGGCTGGCAGATCACCCAGCAGCTCAAGCAGATCAGCCGCGACGTCGAAGCCTCGTTCATCTCCGGCACCTACCAGAACCCGACCGACAACACCAAGCCCCGCAAGACCCGAGGCCTGCTGGAGGCCATCGCCACCAACGTGGCGACCACCACGCACACCGCCGCGCAGCTCACCGCCGACGACGTGCTCGACCTCGCGCAGCTCGCGTGGGACAACGGCGGCATCCGCGAGACCGAAACCCGCACCATCGTGGTCAACTCCACCCTCAAGCGAGCCCTGACCCGCGCGTTCGTCACCGACCGCAACTATCAGGAAGAGACCCGCAACGTGGGCGGCGTCAACCTCCAGACCATCGAGACCGACTTCGGCCGGTTCAACATCATGCTCGACCCCTACGTGCCCAAGGACAAGCTGCTCGTCCTCAGCCTCGAAGAGCTCGCGCCCCGCTTCCTCGAAATCCCCGGCAAGGGCCACTTCTTCGCCGAACCGCTCGCCAAGACCGGCGCGGCCGACAAGGTGCAGCTCTACGGAGAGATCGGCCTCGAATACGGCAACGAGAAGGCCCACGCCGTCCTCACCGTGGGCGTGACCGCATCCGAGAAGACCGCCGCCGAACCGGCCGCCCAGTCCGACGAGCCGGCCCCGGCCGCCCAGTCCGACGAGCCGGCCCCGGCCGCCGCGAAGCGTTCCGCCAAGAAGGCCTGACATGGCCGACAGCGACGCAACGGAAGAGCAGCCGTTCGCCACCGTCGCCGACCTTGAGAAACGCTGGTACGGGCGCACGTTCACCGGCACCGACAAGGAGGACCACGTCAAGGTCCTCCTTGAGGACGCCAGCGACCTGATCCGCCAATACCCCGGACACAAGAGGTGCACCACGGCCACGCTGCGCCGCATATGCTGCGCCGTGGCCCGCCGCACCCTCGAAAACGAGGAAAGCGACCTCAACAGCAACGTCACCAACATGAGCGAGACCGTCGGCCCCGTGTCGCAGAGCTACACGTTCGGCAACAGCGGAGCCGACATGCGCCTATGGCCCAGCGAGGAAAAGGAACTCGGCGTGGGACGCCAGCAGGCATGGAGCTACGACCCGTTCGAGGGGGCCAAGCCATGAAACGCATCCAAGGCGTAGACATCCGACTCGCCCGCCGCGAACCCTATCGGCTGCCCGACGAGATGAACGAACAGACGCTCATAGACCTGCCGCCCGAGACCATCGCCAACGCGATCGTCACCGACGGCACGCAGGCCAACGCCGGCGAAGCCGAACGCCCGCAAGGCACGGACACGGCCATCACCGTGTACCTGCCACGCTCATGGCCATGGCGAAGCCTCAGGGGGGCCCGCCTCACCATCGACGGCACCGATTACTGGGTGCACGGCGACCCGCACCCGGTACGAACCAACCTCACCCCGACCGGATACTGGCCCGTCGGGGTGCAGGCCAGCACGAGGAAGGCGTGAACATGGCACGAACCCGCGTCAAACTCGACCTCAAGGGCTTCCGCGCCTACCGGCGAGACCCGACCGTCAAGGCCGTCCTCGACGAACAGGCGCGGGCATGGGCCGCAAGGGCGAACGGGGCAAGACGCCGCCGCAAGGCCGAATACGAGGCGGTGCCCGCCGCCGACAGCGAACACGGCAGCGTCGCGCTCGTCCACACCGGCAACATCGAAGCCCGCTTCGACAACGCCGAAAACAACACCCTCCTCCACACCATGTAGGAGCCGCCGCATGTCCAGCATCGCATCCACCGCCATCCAATGGATCAACCAACACCTGCCGGACGGATACACGGCACACGGCAGCACGCCAGACCCGCGCCCCGAACGATACATCACCGTGCAGCGATCCGGCGGCGTCAGGACCCGCTACAGGGACGACGCCATGCTCATCGTCCAAGTCAACGCCCCCACCCGCTCGCAGGCCGCAGACACGGCCGAACAAGTCGCCGACCTGCTGCTCGACATGTGGCGGCTCCCCGAAATCGCCGACGTCGAGATACACAGCATCGCCGACGTCAGCCTCAACGGGCCGCCGGTCGAACACCGCTACCAGATCACGGCGGAAATCACCACAACCACCTAAGGAACCAACATGGCAACCAAGAACAACAAGAAGAACGTAAGCCTCGGCAAGCCGATGGTCGCCGGCGTCGCCTACCGCGCCCCCGCCGGAACCGCACTGCCCGCCGACGCCACCACCGCGCTCGCGGCGGCATACGAATGCGTCGGCTTCCTCGGCGAGGACGGCATCACCAACGCCACCGACACCGACAACACCACCATCAACGACATGGGCGGCGTGCAGGTCATCAACGAGATCAGCAGCTACGCCGAGACCTACCAGTTCATCATGATCGAGACCCGCGCCGAAAGCCTCAAGGCCCGCTACGGCGACGGCAACGTCACCGCCGCCGGAACCGGCGACGCGACCACCCTCACCGTCCTGCACGCCATGCCCGACGGCGAATCCTGCGTCTGGGTCTTCGAAATCCTCATGACCGGCAACCGCGTCAAGCGCATCATCATCCCCGACGCCACCATCAGCGAGGTCGGCGACATCACCTACTCCAGCACCGAGGTCATCGGCTACGACGTCACCTACAGCGCCAACCCGTCCGACCTCATCGACGGTGCCACCAGCAAGGAGATCATCGCCCCGCTGTCCAAGGCCGCCACCAAGGCGCTCAAGCAGGCGCTCCACGCCGCAGCCTGACCCGCGCACCGATAAACAGCCAAGCCGACCGGAACCACATCCGGCCGGCTTTTTTCGACTTCCGTGAAAGGACAACCAATGACAACCAAGCCGCAGGATCACAAGCAGCCCAAGGACAAGCCCCGCAGGATCGAGGTCATGGGCGCGACCCTGACCATCGACCCGTCCATCCTCGACGACCTCGATATGGTCGAATACCTCTACGACCTCCAGCACGCCGCCGACAGCGACGACGGGGGCTTCGCTATCGTGCCGTTCCTGCGCAAGCTGTGCGGCGACGACTACACGAACGTGAAGAAGGCGCTGCGCGACGACAACGGGCGCATCCCCTTCGAGAAGGTCGGCGAATTCGTCCAGCAGCTCATCGAAGCGCTCAACCCAAACTCCTGACGCTCGTGGAAATGATGGAGGCCGCGCCCGACGCCCTGCGGGCCGACCTCCAACGCTTCTACGGGCTCGACATGGACGAGATCGGCCACACGGTGAGGGTGCGCCGCGCCGCCGACCTCGCCGCCAACCTCCCCGAAGACGCGCTCACATGGGGACGCATCGATGAACGCGCCACATGGGGCACTGCCAAGCACCTGCTCGCCACCATCGCCGACAACACCGGCTTCCTCGCGTGGACGAAGACCAAGGCCGCCAAGCAAGGCGAATGGCGCGGCGCGATCGAACGCCCCGGCTTCCCCAGAACCGCCAACGTCCAGAAGCTCGACCCCGACAACATGCTGCGCATCCTGCGCATGCCACGAACCTGACCGAAGGGAGCGCACATGGTCGCACTCGCACACGCCTACGTGCAGATAGTCCCATCCATGAACGGTGTCGGCCGAACCATACAGGACGCCTTCGGTTCGGCCGGAGACAAAGGCGGTGCACAGGCCGGCAAGAACTTCACCTCCGGCTTCTCCGCCAAGATCGGAGCCGTCGCCGGCGTCGCCGCAAGCGTGTTCAACAAGGTCGCCGGCGTGGTCGCATCCAGCCTCAACAGCGCCATCGGCCGAGCCGACCAGATGAACAACTTCCCGAAGGTCATGAAAAACCTCGGGTACTCCAGCGAGGACGCGGCAGCGAGCATCAAGAAGATCAGCGCCGCGCTCGACGGCCTGCCCACCACCAGTTCGGCCATGACCGGCATGGTGCAGCAGCTCGCCCCGTTGACCTCGAACCTCGACGAGGCCACCGACATCGCGCTCGCATTCAACAACGCCATGCTCGCCGGCGGCGCATCCACGATCGAGCAGGAAAACGCGCTCACCCAGTACACGCAGATGCTCTCCGCCGGCAAAGTGGACATGCAGGCGTGGCGATCCATACAGGCCGCCATGCCCGGCCAGCTCAATCAGGTCGCCGAAGCCATGATGGGTGCCGGTCACAACGCCAACGACCTGTACGAGGCCATGAAGGACGGAACCTACAGTTTC
This sequence comes from Bifidobacterium imperatoris, assembly GCF_002860405.1. GTDB lineage: Bacteria > Actinomycetota > Actinomycetes > Actinomycetales > Bifidobacteriaceae > Bifidobacterium > Bifidobacterium imperatoris. Next base: position 42,733 of record NZ_NMWV01000011.1, read on the forward strand.
GACGACTTCAACAAGACCGTCATGCGCCTCAACGACCAAGGCTTCGCCCAATACGCGAGCTTCGCCCAACAGGCCAAGGACGCCACCCAAGGCATCGGCACCGCGTTCGAGAACGTCCGCAACCGTGTAGCCAAGGCCGTCCAGAAAGTCATCGAGGCCATAGGCGTGGAGAACATCGCCGGCGCGATCAACAATTTCAGCTCGCAATTCGGCAAGATCGGCGACGCCGCAGCCGGAATGGTGGGATACGTTAAGGACTGGCTCGTACAGCTATACGGCAAATTGCAGGACAACGGCGCACTCCAATCATTCAAGACAGCATGGGACAACATCGTCGGCATCGTCAAACAGGTCGCCAACCTAGTCATCGACTGGCTCAAACTCATCCCGCCAGACGGTGCCGCCGCAGCCCTCAAACTCGTCGCCGACATCCTCAAGACCCTCTCCGACATACTGCCGGGCCTAATGCCGTTCATCATCGCATTCGGTACCGCATTCGCCACATGGAAGACCGTCAACGCCACCGTCAACGGCGTCACTAAAAGCATCGGCGCATTCACAACAGGCATCGCCAACGCCAAAGCGCTCGCCACGGAATTCTCAAGCGTTGTCACGGCCGCAGGCGGCCCGCTCAAGGCACTATGGGCGCTGTTCATGGCGAACCCCATCGCCATCGTCATCACTCTCGTAGCCGCCCTCGTCGCAGGTCTCGTCTGGTTCTTCACCCAGACCGAAACCGGCCGCAAGGCATGGGCCGCGTTCACCTCATGGCTCTCCGAAACATGGACGGCGCTCGCCGAGGGCGCGAAGGCGATATGGAACGGGCTGGGCGAATTCTTCGCGGGCTTGTGGCAGTCGATCACTCAGGGTGCCTCCGACGCATGGAACGGCTTCGTTGGCTTCCTATCCGGTCTGTGGGCCACGATTAGTGGCGGCATCTCCACGGCATGGACGAGCATCACCACGTTCCTGAGCGGCGTATGGACGGGCATCAGCACGACCGCCACGACGATCTTCACCGCGATCCGCGACTTCATCGTCAACGTGTTCACCGTGCTCGGCGCATTCATCGTCGCCCCTTTGCAGGCGATCCAGAACGGCATCAACACCGTGTTCGGCTGGATACTGTCGTTCATCACCCAGCAGATGAACAGCACGAACACCGTGTGGAGCACCGTGTGGACGGCGATCTACAACGTCGTCAGCACGATCTTCACGGTGATACGCAACTACATCTCCACGGTGGTGAATGCGATCCGCACCGTCATCGTCGTGTTCCTCAGCCTCCTCAAGGGAGACTGGAGCGGCGCATGGGACGCGATCAAGTCGTTCTTCACGACCACATGGGACGGCATCAAAGCATTCCTGTCGAACATCCTCGACGGAATCAAGAGCGTATGGGCGACCGTATGGACGGCCGTAAGCACGTTCTTCACCGACGTGTGGAACAACATCGTCGCGTTCTTCGCGCCCATCATCAACGGCATCAGGAACACGATCAGCACCGTCCTCAACGCGATCAAGAGCGTATGGACGAGCATCTGGAACGCTATCAAGAGCGTCGCATCCACCGTATGGATGGCGATCAGCTCGGCGGTGTCCTCGTACATCAACAACGTGCGCAACACCATCGGCACCGTCCTCAACGCGATCAAGAGCGTATGGACGAGCGTATGGAACTCCGTCAGCTCGCACCTGTCGAACATCTGGCACGGCATCACGTCGGCCGTATCCAACGGCATCCAGAGCGTGAGCAACACCGTCGGCCGCATCCGCGACACCGTGCTCGGCGCGGTCAGCGGGGCCGGCCAATGGCTGTACGACACCGGCCGTCAGGTCATCCAAGGCCTCATCAACGGCATCGGCGGCGCGTTCCAATGGGTCAAGAACACGATCAGCAACCTCGGCAGCAGCCTCGTCGGCTGGGCCAAGGGCGTGCTCGGCATCCACTCGCCATCGAGAATCTTCCGCGACGAGGTCGGCAAATGGATACCCGCCGGCATGGCCCAAGGCATCGACAAGGCCAGCGGCCTCGTCGCCGACAGCATCGACGGCCTCACCGACATGGTCCCGACCGTCAGCCTCAAGACCGACACCAGCCGGCTCGAAACCCCGCTCGCATACCAGCCCCGCATCGCCGGCGGAAGGATCGCCTACACAGTGGACGACCGATCGGCCGACTACGCGACCAAGCAGGACATCATCGACGCGATCGACGCGGCCCTCGCCGCCGGCATCACGCTCAACCTCAACGACCGTGGCGGCGAGGTCATGGCCGGCAAACTCGCCAAACCAATGAGCTACGAACTCAACAGCCTCGCCATGAGAGGCCGTTAAAACCAGAGAGGAAAGCATCATGCTCTACCAGCGACGCATGCGCCTGCCGCATGTCGAAGACCCCACGCTCAACGGCGTCCCGCTGGAGCGCATGATGTTCTCCCTCGCCGCCGACGGCATCACCATCGACGCCACCAAGCCCACAACCAGCACGCAGGACATGCCCGGCCGCGACGGACAACTCGACCTCACCCTCGAAGACCCCACCGGGGCCGCGTACATGGGCAACCGCGCCATCACGCTCACCCTGTACGCGATCGGCGGCGAAGACGACATCCTCGCCGCCAAAACCCGCCTCGCCGCCCTCGCCGGAACCATCGTCACGCTCTCATGGCGCAGCCTGCCCGGCGAATACCGAGGCCGCATGAGCCTCGGCGCATGGGCGGACAAATGGGCCGGCCCCCGCCAGATCGCCACGCTCGTCACCGTGAGCATCGACGCCCACCCCTACCTGATCGGCCGCGGCCGATCCATCGCGCTCAAAACGGGCGCGAACACGATCCACGTCAAAGGCAACCGGCCATGCTGGCCCACATGGACGCTCACCCCCGCCGCCAACGCCAAGACCGTCAGCATCAAGGACGCGCACGGCCACACCCTCGCCGTCGCGTCCACCACCGCCATCACCGGACGAATCAGCATCATCACCGACCCCGACCACCGGGAGCTGCGCGTCAACGGCAACCTCATGGCTCCGACCCTCGAATCCGACTACTTCCCCCTGCCGCCCGGCGTGCACACGCTCGCCCTCACCGGCTGCGCCGGCATCCTCACCTACCGGCCGCTCACCCTCATCTAGGAGACTCGACCATGCGTTACATGATCTTCGACCGCTGGGGCAACCCGCTCGGCGACCTCCCATACGCCATCAAAGCCATCCGCACCAGAGCCACCGACGGCATCGACACCCTCGACATCACCACCATCGGCGAGATCAACAAGGACGAACGCATCGTGTTCAAGGACTCGATGGGCCGTTGGGCGGAATACCTGTGCCAGTCCACCCAGACCGCCCGCGCCGCAGGCATGCCCGTCACCGTCGCCTACTGCACCGGCAGCATCGCCGAACTCTCGCGCACCTATATCGAGGACAAACGCAACCGCAACGCGAACGCCAAAGCCTGCCTCGCCAAAGCCCTCGAAGGCACCCGGTGGGCAGTCGGCACCGTCGAGACCGGCACCCTCACCGGCACCGCCGACCTCAGCTTCTACCACTGCACCGTCCTCGAAGCCATCCAGAAGACCGCCGACACCTACGGGCTCGAAGTCCAGACCGAAGTCCAGCCCGACCCGACCGGCAACCGGATCGGCCGGCGCATCATCCACCTCGTCGAACACCGAGGCTCCGCCAACACCACGAAACGCTTCGAATACGGCAAAGACCTCACCCAAATCAAACGCGACATCGACAGCGGCGACGTCATCACCCGCCTCTACGGGTGGGGCAAAGGCATCGAACAAACCAACGACCAAGGCGAGGCCACCGGCGGATACAGCCGCAAAATCGGCTTCGCCGACGTCAACAACGGCAAACCCTACGTCCAAGACGACCAAGCGCTCGCCAACTGGGGCATACCCGGCCCCGACGGCACCAGACACCACAGCGAGGCAAGCGTGGACTTCCCCGATTGTGAAGACCCCAAGGAACTCCTCACCCTCACCAAAGCGGCGCTCAAGACCCGCGCCACGCCCGTCGTCTCCTACACCGCCGACGTGACCGCCCTCGGACAAGCCGGCTACAGCGCGGAAGGCACGGACGTCGGCGACAGCGTGCAGATCATCGACACCAGCTTCGCCACACCATTGCGCCTCGAAGGCCGCATCCTCCAGATCGAGGAAGACCTGGCCGGCAGCCTCGCCGACACCAAGATCACCCTCGGCAACATCCGGCAATCCTACACGCAGCGCCTCGCCGCCCAACAGCAGGCCCTCGACAAACTCGTCTCCAACTCCGGCGCATGGAACAGCGCCGCCGGCGGCACCGGCCCGTACATGAAGGACCTCATCGACCGCATCAACCAGATCATGAACGCCACCGGCGGATACACGTACCTCAAACCCGGCCAAGGCATCTACGTGTACGACAAGCCCGAAGACCAGAACCCCACCCAATGCATCCACATCGGCGGCGGCTACTGGCGCATCGCCGACCACCAGAAAGCAAACGGAGACTGGGACTTCCGATCGCTCGCCAACGGCAAAGGCATCTTCGCCGACGCGATCTACACCGGCCTGCTCTCCGATGCCGCAGGCTACAACAGCTGGAACCTCGACACCGGCGACTTCAAACTCTCCGCACGGACGACGGTCGGAGGAAAAACGGTCGACGCGATCGCCGGAGACTCATCGTCGGCAGCGCTCGCCGCAGCGAAGAAGTACGCCGACCAGATGAAGCGTGAGTCCGACCAGACCGACCTCGACAACCTCGCCGCTGCCAAGGACTACGCGCAGGCGAAAGCCGAAGAGGCCCGAAAGAACGCGCTCGCGTCCGCCTCGACGGACGCGACGAACAAGGCGAACGCGGCCCTCGAAGCCGCCAAGAAGGCGGCGCAGGCGTACGTGGACGCCTTGGACGAGTCCCTTGGGCAGAAGAGCGTGTTCGACCGGCTCACGAACTACGGCAAGATCCAAGGCCTGTTCATGCAGAACGGCAACCTGTATGCCAACGCGTCCTACGTCAAGTCCGGCGTCCTGGACGCGAACCTCGTCAAGGCGGGCATCCTGACCGACAAGAAGGGCCTGCAGTACTGGGACATGACCACCGGCGAATTCCGACTGGCCGGAACCAGTACCATTGCCGGCAACAAGGCGAGCGACCTCGCCACCACCACGGCGGCGCAGCGGCTCACCTCCGAAGCCGAGGCGGCGGCCAAGAAATACGCCGACGGCATCGGAACGGACACGCTCACCTCAGCCAAGGCCGACGCCGCAAGCAAAGCAAACGCCGCGCAATCCGCTGCGGCCGCCGATGCTACCAAGAAGGCGAACAGCGCGGAAGCCAACGCCAAGAAAGCCGCCTCGACGGACGCGACGAACAAGGCGAACGCGGCCCTCGAAGCCGCCAAGAAGGCGGCAGCCGACGGCGACACCAGCACGCTCGAAGCCGCCAAATCGTATGCCGACAACACGGCCACGAGCCATGTGAACACGTTCGAAAAGTCGCTCACACAGCAGTACATCTTCAACAAGCTCACGAACAACGGCCAGCTGCAGGGCCTGTATATGAGCGGAGAATTGCTGTACGTCAACGCTACGTACCTGCGGTCCGGCATCATCAGCGGCGCGAGAAGCTACTGGAACCTCGACACCGGAATCTTCAGCATGAGCGACGCGAACGGAGTCGAAACGGTTCATCTCGACGGCAACGGCAGCCACAACACGCTCACCGGCACCTTCCAGACTGGCACGTCCGGCTCACGACTGTGGATGAGCCCGAGCTTCAAGCAGACACCAGTCGGCGGAACCGCCGACATCACCGGCGCCGGCGTCTCGTTCATCCACGCAACCACGGCGGCGCAGCATCCATACATCGCTGCCGAGTCCACGAATTCCGAACTGGGCGAGATCTCGACGCTGACGTTCAACGGCGGCCGTCGGGCGGACACCGATCCGGGCGCCTTCGTGCGAGTTGGCAGCACGAAAAACAACAACAACAAGAAAGAGGCTATATTCCAAGCGCTCGCCTTGCGCGACTACAGCGTGGCGTCCAGTGACGCGAAAAGCTCCGGCGCGAGACTGGTGTCCCTCGCCTCTCCTGCGACCGACGCTTTGGACACATACGCGGAGATCGCATCATGGGATCCGAACGGCGTCGTCGGTGTAAAGGCTGACATCAACACGGGATACCTCTACATGGGTGGTTTTCTCGGAGGATACACGAACCGTCACACGTTCGTGGGATCCGCGGCATGGCAGGCATGGAAACCGAATGGCGGATCAATATCGGTCGGCGCAAGCGTCTCCGTGCACTTCTCCACAGGGTCCCCAGCCAAATACGGAAGATACTACGCCGTCGCAAACGCCGATGGCGAATGGGGTGGCATCGTCATGCATGTCAAAAACACCGGAGGCCAATCGGGATGGGACATCCAACTGTACAACGCTGACCGAAACCCTTGTTCGGTCACGATGTGGTGCGAGACGCTCGGATGGCTCGTTAAATAAGGACGGTCGAACATGAAACAAACCATGACCATGAACGACGGGAACATCATCGTCAACTGTGACGAACCCGTCAACGGATACCAGCAATTCGTGTTCTCCCCAGGAACCATTGCATCCTGGACGGCACTGCTCGGACTTGGATCCACAGCCGAAGCAGTCGCCGCGATAATGCAAGGCGTCGAGGACACGACGCGATACGATCCGTCAACCGGCAGGGGGGTCTGGACGGAGGCCTATGAAGCGCTCGAAGCGGCGCTGAACGACAGTGCGGCGGACATGTCAATGCTCGCCGATGACGGAACCGTCCAGAACGATCCGCTGACTGTAGCCCGCAACGACACCAGAAAAGGCATGTACCTACCAACCATCCCGCAACAGGCGCAATCGGTATCGACATACGCCCTCGAAGACTCAGACGCCGGAACCGGCATAGACACGTCCTGCGTTGACGCACAGGCGCTTTCCGACCTGCTCTCAGACAAGACGGTTGCCAATGCCATCGACAACGCCGAGGAAAGCTTCTACGCAAGCCTCATGCCGCAACCAATAACCAGATGAAAGGTAGTAGAAAAATGAACGATGACCAGCAGTACGTCAGCTTCGACCGACTCGTATCGCAGAAGCTTTCCGAACAACTCGCCGACGCGAACCGGCAGATCGCCACACTCGCCGCCATGTGCGACATCAAGGACGCGCAGATAGCCGAACTCCGCAGCCAGCTCGAAAACAAGGACGACGGCAATGGCAACGCTTGACGCATTCCGCACCGCAAGCGGCGACCCACTCAAACTCGACTTCGCCAACGACTACGTGCCGGACGTGCGCCTCAACGCCGGCGACATCAACGGCCGCACCATCACCGTCGAACTCACCGACAACGGCACCCCCATCACCGACACCGACGGCATCACCGTCGCGCTCGCCTACAACACCAGTCCCGGCAGCGACCTCGGCGACCGCGTGACCATGAGCGCGGTCAGCGGCGCGGCCACGGCCACGTTCCGCGCGGCGGTGCCCCGCAAGGCGCTCGTCAAGCCCGGACGCATCCTGCTGGGCATCGAGATCAGCAGCGGCGGCCACAAGGTGTGCTCGCGCAACTTCTACGGGCTCGTGGAACGCGCCGTGTTCGACGCCACGTCACCCGACGCGGACGACAAGCTCGGCCGGATCGAACAGCTCATCCTCGACGCCGACAAGGCGACCGGCAGCGCCAACACCGCAGCAGGCAAGGCCACCACGGCCGCGGCGGCGGCGAACACGGCGGCCACGGCCGCGAACACCGCCACGGGCAAGGCCACCACCGCCACCACGAACGCCGACTCGGCGGCCACGGCCGCGAACACGGCGGCATCCAAGGCGAACGGCGCGGCGAGCTCGGCCACCACGGCCGCATCCAACGCCAACGACAAGGCCACGGCGGCAGACACGGCCGCGACCGCAGCGGCCACGGCGGCCGGCAAGGCCAACGACGCCGCATCCAAGGCCACCAGCGCCGCCGGCGACGCACGCGACGCCGCCGAAGCAGCCCGCACCTCGACCATCGAATACGCGCAGCTCTCCGACGACTGCAAGGAAAAGATCGCCGCCAGCGCCAGCGCGGGCGTGGTCTTCGCCACACAGGCCGAAATCGACGAACAGTACGAGACCGTGATCGAACCCGCCCTGGGCGGCGACGCGATCCAGCCCCTCACCCAAGACGACATCGATTGGGCGCTCGACATCATCAACCGATAAACAGGAAGGAGCCATCATGGCGAACACGCAGAAGGTCATGACCTTGGAGGACACCGCCAAGCTCATCGCCAAAGTCCACGCCAACGCCACAGGCGGCGCGAAGTTCGAATACGACAATGCCAAGGGCGAATACGGGAACGTCGCCGCCTACATGGCCGCCCACACGGACGGCAGGGTGTACGGCGTGAAATTCCCCAAATACACGTACAGCAACACGCCAACCGGCGTGAAGACCCGAGACAACGCCAACCTGGCCATCGAGATCAGCACCAACGACAAGGCCGGCCGCGACGACTACGCGCCCCTGAACGCCTTCCGCGTGTGGGACGTGAACGCCACCGTGGACGACGACGGCGTGCCCCACGTCACCGCCATCGACGGCATCGACACCCGCTTCAAACGCGACGGCAGCAACGGCGACGTGTACGTCATGACATGCCCCGGATACTACAAGCTCGACAGCACGAGCACCCACAACGAATTCCTCTACAGCGACACCCAATACGACGGCTACACACCATTGCCCGGCGTGCTGCTGCCCGACGGCAGCAAACGACCATGCCTGTTGTTCGCGAAATACGCCGCCTCCCTCGACTCCCAGCAACGCCCCCTGTCCGTCAGCGGCAAGGAGATCGACCGCGAATTCGGATCCCAGAACCGAGCCATCGACTACGCGCTCAAAAAAGGCAAGGGCTACGCCGGCCGATGCGCCGGCGACAACTTCTACATCCAGCTCATGCTCATGCTCAAATACGCCACCAAAAACTCGGACGTGCTCGGCGGCTGCTGGCAGTACACGCCTCAGACCGCCGTCACCAAGGCCGAAACCGGCGTCAAGCGCGTCATCATCGCCACCAGCAGCGCCGGCAACTTCGACATCGGCAGCACCATCAACATCGGCACCGACAAGGAACGCAACAACACCGGCAACTACAGCGCCGCCCGCGCCCGCACCATCCTGAGCAAGACCAACCTCGACGCCAACAACACCGCCCTCAACCTCGACGGCGACGCCATCACCACGACCACCGCATGCTTCGTCAGCAGCATGCCGTGGAAGACCGGGGCCACCGACAAGCTGCTCGGCACCGACGGCCGCCCATCCGCCGCGTTCGCCGCCAACCACCAACCCATCCGCCTACAGGGCATCGAACTATTCAACGGCATCTACGAGACCGACGCCGACCTCATCGTCAACGCCGTCAAGGAAAGCGACGACAAGGGCCGACTCGACATCTACCGCGTGTTCGACATCACCAAGGCCAGCAAGACATCGACGGCGAACTACACCAAGATCGGCGAATTCCCGGCCCGCACCAAAGCCATCGACAACTCGTGGAAACAAGCCGAGGACTTCACGCTGTCCAACGGTGTGCTCATCCCCACCGGCATCGCGGCCACCAGCACCACCGGCCTGTGCGATGGCGTATACGCCAACCCGCTCACATCCCAAGGCCTCCGACAGGTGCGGCGCTTCGGCGGCCTCTGGGGCGGGGCTGCCTGCGGCGCTTTCGCCGTGTACCTCTCGGACGGCCTCGCGGGTCGCCGGTGGGGCGTCGGGGGCCGCCTTTCTGCGCTCGGTCGCACGAAGGCGTAGCCGCAGTGCGATGGGGGTGAAGCGCAGCGAGGGGGCGAAAGCCCCCTCCTACGTTTCGCAAGCAATCTTTGGGATTTGTGGCGGTACGCCTCCGACGTTCGTGCGCTTGGTGCAGCGCTTCGGCAACCTCAGGAACGGGGCTGCCTGCGGCGCTTTCGCCGTGAACCTCACGAACGACCTCGCGAATCGCAGGTGGAACATCGGGGGCCGCATATCCGGTCAATCCTGTCAACAAACACGATCATTACGCCACAACTACCCTCCACGCCAGCCAGTGAGAGGGCATGCCACGGCCCAGCCGAAAATCCAACCGAGCACCCGGCCGGTACCCGAACCCCTCCAGCAACGGGGAACGCCGGCATAGTCCAGATAGGAAACGCTCTGAAAACCCACTGCAAGAACACCCATTGCGCCACCCCCGCGTTCGTCCGCGCCGCGATCAGCCACTACCTCAAAGGCAAACAATCCCGGCGCGACGTCACCCGCTTCCTCGCCGCCAATCCAGACCTCGACCTGCTCGCCATGCGGATCGCCGACGAAATCCGCGAAGGCCGCTTCCGAGACACGAGGATCACGTACTTCAACCGCATCGAACCGATCAGCAACAAGCACCGCGTCATCGGCCGGGAATCGGTCAGACACCAAATCTACGACCATGTGGCCGTCATGGCGCTCCAGCCGCTCTTCGACGCGAAGGTGGGACGATGGCAGACCGCCAGCATCCCCAATCGCGGCACCATCGACGCGCGCAGGGCAATCAAACGCTGGACACGCGAACGAAGCTCGAAATGGTTCGTGAAGCTGGACGTGCGCAAATACTATCCGAGCATCGACCGGCCGACCCTCAAGAGACTGCTCGCCAGAGACGTCGGCGACCCGATCCTGCTGCGCCTCGTGTACCACCTCATCGACCGATACCAAGGCGACAACGGCCTCAACCTCGGCAGCTACCTAAGCCAATGGCTCGCCAACTACTACCTCAGCCATGCCTACCACTGGATCGAATCGCCGGCCATGACCATCGAACGCACCAGCCGGCGCACCGGCGAGATCACCACCCGCAGGCTCATCACGCACCAACTGTGGTACATGGACGACCTGCTGCTCATCGGCACCTCCAAACGAGACCTCAAGATCGCCGCCCGCCGCATCGTCCATTACCTGCGAGACCGGCTCAGACTCGACGTGCACGAGGAATGGAACTGCAAACGCCTCGACCTCGAACCCATCGACATGGTGGGCTACACGTTCCGGCCCCACGGCCGCGTCAACATCCGCAGCGGCGTATTCCTCCGCGCCCGCCGAACGTTCAACAAAGCCCGACGTCGGCCAATGAGCGTGTTCCTCGCGCGACGCTGCTGCTCCTACTACGGATACCTGCGCAACAGCGACAGCATCCGATACCGGCGACGCCACCGCATCGACCACACCATGCGCCGCGCCACCCGGCACCTATCCACCCAATACAGGAAGGCAAACCAATGCTCCAGACAGTATCCAGCCCCGAACCCCTCGAAGAGGTCAGCTACTACCCGCGCGGCGACGGCCTCGCGGACATCCGCATCCGCCGCAACCTCGCCACCGTCCTGCACGAGGACGGCGATACCGCATGGACGGAATACACCGCCGACGAAGCCTATACCGTGCGCGACCTGACCGAGCAGGAAGCCATCGAACAAGCCGATTCGATATGGCTGGACTGCCTGCAAGCCTCCAAGACCGACAGCGAACGACTCAGCGAACTGGAGGCGTCCAGCCTCGATCAGGACGAGGCATTGGCCGAAATCTACCAGCTCCTCGCAGGAGGTGAAGCATGAGCAAAGCCATGATCCGCGTCTACGCCCGCCTCGTCATCGCCGGCCGCAAGACCATCGACGACGTACCCGAAGCCGGCCGCGAAGCCGTACAGGCATACATCGACGGCCTCGCGGGGGAGGGCGGCGAGTGAACCCCATAGCCCAACAGCTCACCGTCTGGGCCGCCACCGGCATCATCGGAGCGATCGCCGGCTACGCGATCGCATGGTGCCGCAGCCGCATCAAACGCGACGGCGCTATGGACGTGGGCGTGCGCGTCCTGCTCCTATGCGAACTCGAACGCCAGCAACGCGAACTCGTCGCAGGCGGGGCCACCGCTGACAACGAGACCAAGGCCCGCGCCCAGACCGTCTACGACGCCTACCACCAACTCGGAGGCAACGGGCACGGCACCCAAGTCAACAACGACATCCAGAACATGCCGATAGCCCCGAAAAAACCACAGGTTTAGCCCTCGCCGATCCCGGCGGGGGCTATTTTCATGCCCACCCAACACACAGGAAGGATAAGAATTTGGGCAAATACAAGAACAAAAGCAAGCCGATCACCGCGCTCATCGCCGCAATCGTCGCCATGCTGCTCGCCACCGCGCCGGCCATCGCAATGGCCGACATGGTCGGCATCGACGTGTCCGGCTGGCAGGCCGCGAACGTCACCTGCACCGCCAGCTACGACTTCGCCGTCGTCAAGGTCAGTCAGGGCATCGGCTTCGAGAACTCCAGTTGGCGCACGCAGGCCAAATGCGTGACCGACCGAGGCAAGAGCCTCGGCCTCTACCACTACGCAGGCGGCAACAACGCCACCAGCGAGGCCGACTACTTCGTCGCCAAGGCGAGGGACTACATCGGCAAGGCCGTGCTCGTGCTCGACTGGGAGTCCTACCAGAACGCCCAGTGGGGCAACAGCAACTGGGTGCGCCAGTTCGTGCAGCGCGTCCACACGCTCACCGGCGTATGGCCGATGGTGTACGTGCAGGCCAGCGCTCTCAACCAGATACCCAGCGACGTGCGTGCCAACTGCGGCCTATGGGTCGCCCAGTACGCCAGCAACGCGCCCACCGGCTACCAAAGCCGACCGTGGAACTACAGCCTGTACGGCGAGGCCATGCGCCAGTACACCTCCAACGGCTGGATCAGCGGCTACAACGGCCCGCTCGACCTCAACTACTTCCGAGGCGACGCATCCCAGTGGCAGGCCTACGCCAACCCGGCCGGCAAGGCGCAGACCACGACCCCGCCGCAGGTCGAGAAGCCGCCGACCCAGACCGTCGATCTACAGGCCCTCGCCACCGCCACGATCCGTGGCGACTACGGCAACGGCCAGCAGCGGCGCGACGCGCTCGGCGCGAACTACGACAAGGTCATGGCGATCGTCAACCAGCGCCTCAACGCCGGCACCACCACGACGCAGCAGGCCACGACCTCCAACACCACCCGTGTGACCGTTCGCTCTGGTGACACCATGAGCGCGATCGCCACACGCACCGGCCTGTGGCCGCTGTCCAAGTGGAGCGTGCCCAGCGGCAACCTCAACCTGATCTACCCCGGTCAGGTCGTCGCCTACAACGGCGGCGGCAGCACCGCCACCGCCGGCAACGCCCCACCGGCGACCCGCACCGTGACCGTCCGCAGCGGCGACACCCTCAGCGGCATCGCGGCCCGCCTCGGCATCAGCTACACGCAGCTCACCGGCTATCGCAGCGGCAACCCCAACGTGATCTACCCCGGCGAAGTTCTGCATTACTGAGAGCCAACCCGAACCCAACCTAGGAACCTTGCACCCGACACTGGGCGAGGTTCCTAGGTTCCAAATCACAGAATCGAGGACAATATGACCGACGAAAACACCGAACCGAAGACCGCCAGCACGGAGCCGACCGTGCCTGATTGGCTGCTGCCGAACCGAGCCTATGACGTGCTCAAATGGCTCGCGCTGATCGTGCTGCCGGCCATCGGCGTGCTCGTGCAGACCCTCGGCCCCGTCTGGGGCTGGACGTGGGCCGATCCGGCCGCGACGACCATCAACGCCGTCGACCTGACCATCGGCGTCGTCATCGGCGCAAGCACCCTCAAGGCATACGCCACCAAGCACTGACAAAACAAAGCCCCCGAACCCATCGCATTCAACGCGGTAGGCTCGGGGGCTTTTCGTCGTATATGGGGCTAGGCGGCGAGGCGCGTGGCGGCGACCGCCGCCCTCAATCGATCGTCCGGCATGGCGATGTACCGTTGCGTGGTCTCGACCGAGGCATGGCCTAGGAGCTTGGAGACGAGCAGCAGGTCTCGCGTGGCGGCGTAGGTCGTGGTCGCGTACCTGTGGCGCAGGCTGTGCGCAGTCCATCCGTCGCCGAGCAGCGTCGAGAGGTGCCGGCCGATGTAGCTCGACTCGACGTGTCCCGACCATCGGCCGGGGAAGCAGTAGCCGTGGGCGGATCGGATCAGCAGGGCGAGGTCGTCGCCGATCGGCACGATGCGCTGCTTGTCGCCCTTGCCTACGACGACGAGGCTCCAGCCCACGAGGTCGCGCATCACGTCGCGGCTGTGAACCTTCGCTATCTCGAAGCGCCTCAACCCGCATTCGGCACCGAGGCGCAGCATGAGCCGCTCCCCGTCTGTGGCCTTGCGCAATGCGGCGAGTATGACCATGTCCGGGCACGGCCGTGGGTGAGGTTCGGGGCGCTTGACTGTCGGCAGGAACTCGCTCGGATCGCACTCGGATCGGCCGGACACCTTGAGCCATCGGAAATAGCTGACGCAGGCGTTCTTAGCGCCCTTGCGCGTCTCCGGCTTCCAGTCCTTCGCGGCGAAGTGCGCGAGCAGGTCGTCGCCCTCCACGTCCCTCGGATCGCCCTCAAGCGCCCTCGACAATGCGGACATCTGGCATCGGCGAGTGCCGATCGTGTTGGGGGAGTAGCCCGCCGCCTTGAGGGAGTCGAGCCATGAATTGATTGATTCTGCCCAGAGCGGGCTTGGATATTGTTTTTTCACAGGACATCATCGCCCGTTCAGCGTGTTTGGCCCTGTAGGGCACGGCGGATAAACGAAAGGCCGCCACGAATAATCGTGACGGCCTCCGCCCGCAGTAGCGGGGACAGGATTTGAACCTGTGACCTCTGGGTTATGAGCCCAGCGAGCTACCGAGCTGCTCCACCCCGCGTCGGCTTGTCTTTCAGACAGCTCTATCTACAATACTGATAGATTGAATATTGTCAACGCGGATGGCGCTCTTCGGCGTGTCGCGTTGCGGGGATGCAACATATCCGGAACAAGACCATAATGAAAACATGCCTATCAAGATTCCCAGCGGCCTGCCGGCCCGAGCCATTCTCGACTCCGAACGCATTTTTGCTCTCGAGAAGCCTGAAGCGGAGCGCCAACGCGTGCGCCCGCTCAAACTGGTAATCCTGAATTTGATGCCTAAAAAGATTGAGACCGAAACACAGTTGCTGAGGCTCATCTCCAAAAGCCCGTTGCAGGTTGAAGTCGATTTCATGAAGACCTCCACCCACGAGGCCACGCATGTGTCCGCCGATCATCTGGTGAAGTTCTACGAGACGCTGGATGCGTTCAAAGACAATTACTATGACGGTTTTGTGGTTACCGGTGCTCCGGTGGAACATATGCCGTTCGAGGAAGTGGACTATTGGGAGGAGTTCAAGACCATTCTTGATTGGGCCTCCACCCATGTGTTCTCCACCATGTACCTGTGCTGGGGCGCAATGGGCGCGCTGTATTACCGCTATGGTGTGCGCAAGGTGGACTATCCGCAAAAGATCTTCGGTGTGTTCCCGCAATATCTGCAGGATGAGTACTGCTTCTTGACTAATGGTTTTGATGAAATCGCTTTGCAGCCGCATTCGCGCCTGGCTGGCGTAAACGAGGCTGATTTGGCGCTGAAGAAGCAGGAGCTTCAAGTGCTGACCTGGGGGCCGCAGTCCGGCCCGGGTCTAGTGGCTACGCGTGACTTTTCCGAAGTGTTCGCGCTGGGGCATTGGGAGTACGGCAAATACACGCTTGCTGAAGAGTATGAGCGCGATATGGCCAATGGCATGACCAACGTGCCGTTCCCGAAGAACTACTTCCCTCATGATGACCCGTCTTTGGAACCGCTGTTCAGCTGGCGTGCCCACGGCAATCTGTTGTGGCGCAACTGGCTGAACTGGGTGTATCAGACCACGCCATATGACCTGACCGAGGTCCCGGAGCTGAGGAAAGAGAAGAAGCTCGGCACCGATCGCTCGATTCGGCATTTGCCGGGAGGTCCACGCAAGGACAACTTCGAGCCATTCCTGCATGACGGCTACGGCGTGATTCAACGGGGTTGATGGGCCTGCTCTAGGGTATTCGTGTCGTTATGTGACCGCTCCGCGGACGTAGTGATGTTCATTATTTGGACGCTTAAATAAACGAAATTCGGCAGCTCCAGAGCAAACGTCTAATAGGGAATCGGAACATAACGAAATGATAAAACCCTTATGGCAGTAAGGGCGATGGCGGACACGCCCGAATGCCGTTGACTTTGTCCCAAGTCAGGCCAATAATCACCTTTCAGTCATTCGGAGTCGAATGCCGCAGCGTCGACTCCTGTCCCCGCACGGCAGGCCCCGGAGCGGGGAGCGGAAGTAACCAATACGTCACATTTGCGCGTCCCGCTGGTCTAAACTGACACCTGACATTGAAGAAGCAGGAGGCGTGAGAATGAACGAAGCCCTTTTGAACGGGTTAGCTTTGGCCGCAGACGGTCCGAAATTCCCGACCGTTAACGACTTCCTTCTTCCACAGATCATCTTCCCAGGAACCCCGTTTGCGATGAACCGCATCATCATGGTGCGCATCATCGCCACGGTAATCATGCTGGTCATCCTCGGCATCTCCGCCGCACGAGCCAAGCTGATTCCTGGCCGCTGGCAGGGTGCCGTGGAATGGGTCATCGAATTTGTGCGTGACCAGATCGTCTACCAGGTGATGGGCAAGGAGCGCGGTCAGCGCTACCTGCCGATGATTACCACCATGTTCTTCACCATTCTGGTGTTCAACCTGTGCGGCATCATCCCTGGCTTCAACATTGCAGCCACCGCTACCATCACCATGCCGTTGGTCTTCGCTGGCTGGTGCTTCTGCCAGTACTGGATCGCTGGCATCCGCGAGAAGGGTCTCGGTTCCTTCTTGAAGGATGAGCTCTTCCCGAAGGGCGTGCCCGCTCCGATCTACATCCTGCTGACCCCGATTCAGATTTTGGAGCTTCTGGTGATTCGCCCGGTCTCCCTGACCCTGCGACTCTTCGCCAACATGGTCTCCGGCCACATCACCGTTGGCGTGTGCCTTGCCGCCACCCAGTGGTTCCTTATCGAAATCCCGAACAAGCTGTGGTCCATCCTCGGCGTCGGCACGCTTGCCGCAGGCCTGATTATGACCCTGTTCGAGATCTTGGTCGCAGCACTGCAAGCATTCATCTTCGCCATGCTGACCACCGCATACATCAACATGAGCTACCCGGAAACCGAGTGATTTGAGGACTTCGGCCCCAATCACCGGTACCCCTTAAAGATTTTCAAGATTTCCTTCGTTACAGAAGAAAAACCAGAAAGGAAAAACCCATGGATATCATCACCCTCGCTGAGGTCGCTGGTAATCTCAACGCAATCGGTTACGGCCTTGCCGCCATCGGCCCTGGCATCGGTCTGGGCATTCTGATTGGCAAGACCATCGAAGGTACCGCTCGTCAGCCTGAGCTCGGCGGCCGTCTGCAGACCCTGATGTTCCTGGGCCTGGCATTCGTCGAGATTCTGGCCCTCCTCGGACTGGTGGCCGGCTTCATCTTCCAGTGATTGTGGCCGTTGCCTATCGCACGGTGCAAGCCGATCGGTGGCAACGCAAGAAAGCAATCGCAAACGGAAATGAAGCTATGAAAGGAGAACGGCAATGACTTTAGCGGAAAACGGTATTAACCTGTTCATCCCCGAGGTCTACGACATCGTATGGTCGCTGGTTATTCTGGCCATCATCGCGGTGTTCTTCTACAAGTTCTTCATGCCGAAGTTCCAGGCCATTTTCGATGAGCGTACCGCCAAGATTGAGGGCGGTATCGCCAAGGCTGAACAGGCTCAGAAGGAAGCTGCTGAAGCCAAGGCCAAGTA
The DNA here is from genome assembly GCF_002860405.1 of Bifidobacterium imperatoris. GTDB lineage: Bacteria > Actinomycetota > Actinomycetes > Actinomycetales > Bifidobacteriaceae > Bifidobacterium > Bifidobacterium imperatoris. The sequence goes on from NZ_NMWV01000011.1 coordinate 60,518, forward strand.
CGAGAGCCAGCTGAGCAACGCCCGCGTGGAAGCCGCCAAGATTCGTGACGACGCCCGCGCCGAGGCATCGCATATCGTTGCCGATGCTCGTGCCCGTGCGGAAGCCGATGCCGCTCAGATTACCGCCAACGCTCAGCGTTCGCTGGAATCCCAGCAGCAGCAGGCTATGGTCTCGCTCAAGGGCGAGGTCGGCGCTCTGGCCACCGCTCTGGCCGGCAAGATTCTTGGTGCCAAGCTCCAGGACAGCGATGTGCAGTCCTCGATGATTGACTCCATGATCGCAGACCTGGACGCCAAGAAGTGACCGTGAACATCGTCAGGAACATCCGTAACCAGAAAGGGAGGTGACCATGCGAGGAGAGGCATCTCGTATTGCAGACCGCGAGTCGCGTGATTCGCTGGCCCCGAAGCTGCGTGACACCCGTGAGGATGCATGGCGAATCGGCAATGAACTGTTCAAGATCACCAGCGTGCTCGATCACAACATTGCGTTGGAGCGTGCGCTGACTGATCCCTCCCGCCCCCAAGCGGATAAGGTCGCAGTACTGAACGAACTGTTCAAGGGCGAAGCTCATCCGATGACGGTGGAGATTATGACCGATCTGGTTGCCCGCCGTTGGAGCCGCGCTCGGGATATCGCCAACGCAGTGGAGGACTTCGGTGTGGACGCCATGATGTACTACGCTGACGCCACCGACGCCACGTTGCAGGTGTCCATCGAACTCTCGCAGCTGCATTCGGCCTTGCTGACCCTGCCGGTTGTGCGCGCCAAGCTGTATGACGATCAAGCTTCCAGTGATTCTCGTGTAAAGCTCTTCCGTGAAATCTTCGACGGTAAGGGACTGAACAAAATCACGATGAGGCTCGCCGAACACGCTACGTGCAACCTGCGTCGCCGCCGCTACTTGGAAACCATCCAGTGGCTCATCAACAAGTTCTCCCGCCATATGGGCGAATCGATGGTCACAGTGACCACCGCAACCCCGTTGAAGGATGAGCAGATCGAACGCCTGACCAAGGTCTATTCGGCCAAGGCCGGACGTCCGGTGCACATCAATTCTGTGGTGGATCCGAGCGTGCTGGGCGGTATGCGCATTCAGGTGGGCGATGAAGTCACGGATAACACCGTGGTAGCCCAGCTGCAGCATCTGAACCGCACCGTGAAAGCGGGCACTAACTGAGTGGTCGGTGCATCAGCACCCTCCGCGCAGCGGAACACAAGCAAAGACTTGACTGAACAATAACCAATAGAAGGAGTGATCATGGCAGAACTGACCATCGATCCCGCCTCGATTCGCAAGGCCTTGGATGACTTCGTGTCGTCCTACCAGCCGAGCGACACCCCCACCCAGGAAGTGGGATATGTCGCCACGGCAGGCGATGGCATTGCCCACGTGACGGGGTTGCCTGGTTGCATGGCCAATGAGCTGCTGACGTTCGAAGACGGCACGCTCGGCCTGGCGTTCAACCTTGACGCCCGTGAGATCGGCGTGGTTATCCTCGGCGATTTCGCTGGAATTGAGGAAGGCCAGGAAGTGCGCCGTACCGGCGAAGTGCTCTCCGTGCCTGTCGGCGACGGCTACCTCGGCCGCGTCGTGGACCCGCTGGGCAAGCCGATCGACGGCCTCGGCGAGATCAAGAGCGAAGGCCGCCGCATCCTCGAAGCCCAGGCTCCGGACGTGATGCACCGCCATCCGGTCGACGAGCCGCTGTCCACCGGCCTCAAGGCCATCGACGCAATGACCCCAATCGGTCGTGGCCAGCGCCAGCTCATCATCGGCGACCGCCAGACCGGTAAGACCGCCATCGCGATCGATACCATCATCAACCAGAAGGCTAACTGGGAATCCGGCGACCCGAAGAAGCAGGTGCGCTGCATCTACGTGGCCGTGGGCCAGAAGGGCTCCACCATCGCATCGGTGAAGCAGAGCCTGGAAGATGCCGGCGCTATGGAGTACACCACCATCGTGGCCTCCCCGGCTTCCGATTCCGCAGGCTTCAAGTACATTGCACCGTACACCGGTTCCGCCATCGGCCAGCACTGGATGTACAACGGCAAGCATGTGCTCATCGTCTTCGACGATTTGTCGAAGCAGGCTGAAGCCTATCGTTCGATTTCCCTGCTGCTTCGTCGTCCGCCGGGGCGTGAAGCTTACCCGGGTGATGTGTTCTACCTGCACTCCCGTCTGCTCGAACGCTGCGCCAAGGTCTCCGATGACCTCGGTGGTGGCTCGATGACGGGTCTGCCGATCGTCGAGACCAAGGCAAACGATGTGTCTGCCTACATCCCGACCAACGTGATCTCCATCACCGACGGTCAGATCTTCCTGCAGTCCGACCTGTTCAACGCCAACCAGCGTCCTGCTGTGGACGTCGGTATCTCCGTCTCCCGAGTCGGTGGCGCTGCACAGACCAAGGCACTGAAGAAGGTCTCCGGTACGCTGAAGATCTCCCTGGCGCAGTACCGCTCGCTGGAATCCTTCGCCATGTTCGCCTCCGATCTGGATGCGGCATCCAAGGCTCAGCTGACCCGTGGTGCTCACCTGACCGAGCTGTTGAAGCAGCCGCAGTTCCACCCGTACTCGATGGAACAGGAAGTCGTCTCCGTGTGGACTGGTACCCACGGCAAGCTCGACGATCTCGAGCTGAAGGACGTGCTCCCGTTCGAGCAGGGTCTGCTGGACTACCTCGACCACAACACCGATATCCTCAAGACCATCCGCGAGACCGAGGACTTCACCGCCGATACCGAGGCTGCCCTCGGCAAGGCTGTGGATGCCTTCCGTGCCACCTTCGTGACCTCCAGCGGTAAGCCGCTGGTCGACAAGAAGCCTGACACTTCCAAGGCCGCTCCGGTCGAACAGGAAAAGATCGTGGCGGGAGAGAAGTAAGCCATGGGCTCGCAACTCGCATTGAAATCACGCATCCACTCCACTGAGTCGTTGGAGAAGATCTTCAACGCTCAGGAGATGATCGCGTCTTCGCATATCGCCAAGGCCCGCGATGTGGCCCTGAACGCGAAGCCGTACACCGATGCGATTTTCGATGCCGTGCAAGCATTGGTGGCGCATACCCATATCACGCATCCGATCGCTGTGAAGGACGAGGACAACCCTCGCGTGGCTGTCCTCGCCCTCACCTCGGATCGTGGCATGGCCGGCCCGTACACCTCTTCGATTATCCGTGAAACGGAATCGCTGCTGGCCCGCCTTGAGGCGGATGGCAAGCAGCCGGAGCTGTTCGTGTACGGCCGTCGTGGTTCGACGTACTACAAGTACCGCAACCGTGACGTGGCGGCCACATGGGAGGGCGACACCGATCAGCCCGGCGTCGAGATCGCCGAGACGATCTCCAACACACTGATGGACGCCTACATGAAGCCGGCTGAGAAGGGTGGAGTTTCCGAGCTCTACATCGTCTTCACCGAATTCATCAACATGGTGGTTCAGAAGGTGCGTGTGCTGCGCATGCTGCCCGTGGAAATCGTGGGGAACGAAGCCAAGGTCCCCGATCCGGAGGATGAGAAGGCATCAGAGGATATTCCTCCGCTGTACGCCTTCGAGCCGAGCCTGGACGAAGTACTGGACGCAATTCTGCCGAAGTACATTCAGTCTCGTATCCACGAATGCTTGCTGACTGCTGCGGCCTCTGAGACTGCAAGCCGTCAGAACGCCATGCACACGGCAACGGACAACGCACGCAATCTGGTCGACGACCTTACTCGTAAGCTCAATGCTTCGCGTCAGGCCTCGATCACGCAGGAACTTACCGAAATCATCGGCAGTGCTGATGCACTGAACACAAAGGAAGAGTAGGAACGCACTATGGCTGAGAATCAGACCACTGTGGCTTCCGAGACCAACGGCGAGCCGATTCACGGACGCGTCACCCGAGTCCAGGGTTCGGTTATCGACGTTGAGTTTCCGGTCGGCCATATGCCCGACATCTACAACGCCCTCCATGTGACCATCGTCAACACGGGCGCCAAGGAGGAAGGCGAGGCCAAGGCGACCGAGATCACTCTCGAGGTCGAACAGCACCTCGGTGACTCCACCGTGCGCTGCGTGGCACTGAAGCCGACTGACGGCCTGGTGCGCGGCGCCGCTGTGTACGACACCGGTGCTCCGATTTCCGTGCCGGTCGGCGATGTGACCAAGGGCCACGTTTTCGACGTGTCCGGCAACATCCTCAACAAGAAGCCGGATGAGCAGATCACCGTTACCGAGCGCTGGCCTATCCACCGCAACCCGCCGGCATTCGATCAGCTGGAATCCAAGACCCAGATGTTCGAGACTGGTATTAAGGTCATCGACCTGCTGACCCCGTACGTGCAGGGCGGCAAGATCGGTCTGTTCGGTGGTGCAGGCGTGGGCAAGACCGTGCTGATTCAGGAAATGATTCAGCGCGTGGCCCAGAACCACGGCGGTGTGTCCGTGTTCGCAGGCGTCGGCGAGCGTACCCGTGAGGGTAACGATCTGATTGGCGAAATGGACGAGGCTGGCGTGCTTGAGAAGACCGCTCTGGTCTTCGGTCAGATGGATGAGCAGCCGGGTACCCGTCTGCGCGTGCCGCTGACCGCACTGACTATGGCAGAGTACTTCCGTGACGTGCAGAACCAGGACGTGCTGCTGTTCATCGATAACATCTTCCGCTTCACGCAGGCAGGTTCCGAGGTGTCCACGCTGCTGGGCCGTATGCCTTCCGCTGTGGGTTACCAGCCGAACCTGGCCGATGAGATGGGTGCTCTGCAGGAGCGCATCACCTCTACGCGAGGCCACTCCATCACCTCGCTGCAGGCCATCTACGTGCCGGCCGATGATTACACCGACCCGGCCCCGGCCACGACCTTCGCTCACTTGGATGCAACCACCGAGCTTTCTCGTGACATTGCTTCCAAGGGTATCTACCCGGCAGTGGACCCGCTGAGCTCCACCTCGCGAATCCTCGATCCGCGTTACGTGGGCCAGGCTCACTACGAGTGCGCCAACCGCGTCAAGGCCATTCTGCAGCGTAACAAGGAGCTGCAGGACATCATCGCCCTGATCGGTATCGACGAGCTCTCCGAGGAAGATAAGACCACTGTGAACCGTGCTCGTCGTATCGAGCAGTTCCTTGGCCAGAACTTCTACGTGGCTGAGAAGTTCACCGGTCGTCCGGGTTCCTACGTGCCGGCCGATGAGACCATCGAAGCCTTCACCCGCATCTGCGACGGCGTGTACGACGACGTTCCTGAGCAGGCATTCTCCGGCATCGGCGGCATCGACGATCTCGAAGAGAAGTGGCACAACATGCAGAAGGAACTGGGTGAGTGATGGCTGAATCGGAAAAGACCACGATGAAGGTGAACATCGTCGCTGCCGACCATCCTGTGTGGCACGGCGAAGCATCCAGCGTGACCATTCCCGCCTCTGAGGGCGGCATGGGTATCCTGCCGGATCACGAGCCTGTGCTCACGGTAATCAAGCAGGGTACGCTCACCGTGGTTGAGCCCGATGGCAATCGCCATATGTTCGAGGTGACAGACGGATTCATCTCCTTCGACTCGAACAAGCTCACCGTGGCGGTCGAGCGCGGCCGTGACGTGCAGTACTCCAGCACGGAGGACTGAGCTCGCAGCTAGCGCGACATAGCGTAAAGAGGGGCTTTCTCTGAACCATCAGAGAAAGCCCCTCTTTCATGTTGGAACAGCCACGTTAGCCGCGTTAGAACAAACGCAGCGAATCGTCTTCGGTGCCTTTCATATCGTCATAGTCAAGAATCAGACAGGTGAAACCGCGATCCTTGGCCAAGACCTGGGCCTGCGGTGTGATGGTTTGCGCGGCGAAGATGCCATGCACAGGGGCCAGCAGCGGGTCACGATTGAGCAGTTCGCAGTAACGGGTCAGTTGCTCAACGCCGTCAATACCGCCGTGACGCTTGATTTCCACGGCCACATGCTCACCCTCAGCATTGATGGCCATAATATCCACCGGGCCAATAGCAGTTGGGTATTCGCGACGCACCAGCTTCGCACCCTTGCCGATGCGCTCGATCTGCTCGGCAAGATAACGCTGCAAATGATCCTCCACACCATCTTTGATCAGGCCTGGGTCTTCGCCTAAATCATAGGTTTGGTCGGAATAGACATGATTCAGCGTGACTTCCAAAACATCCGAGCCCTTATCCGCAGTGACGCGAAGCACTTTCTCGGCAACCTTTTGTTCGTCTCCGGCCTCTTGCACATCCTGCGTATCCGGCACAATTTCCTTGATCGTGCATGGCGCGGTCATCCAGTTGAGCGGTTTATAGGAGCCCAACTCAGAGAAAATCAGCAGGCTTGAATCAGCCTTAATCAACAGTACACGTTTGGCCAGCGGAAGTGTGGCGTTGAGTCGGCCGGAATATTCGGCCGAGCAGTCGGCAACAATAATGCGCATAGGCACCCACTGTAACGTAATCCATAACAAAAGGGCTCCCGTTAAGGGAGCCCAAAGTCAAAAGACTGCAGAACGATTACAGCAATCAGTACGCAGCGAGAATATCGATGACGAACACCAGTGTAGAATTCGCGGGAATCGAACTCTGAGCAGAAGTACCGTAGCCATCATCTGGCGGAATCACCAGCAGCACCTGAGAGCCAACGGTCTGACCAATCAAACCCTTCTGCCAGCCGGTGATTACCGTGTGCTGACCACCAGAGTACAGATCAGCATCAATGGTGGTGTTCTTGGTCCAGGAGGAATCGAACTGGGTGCCATCGGTAAGCCAGCCAGTGTACTTGACCACCACAGTGTTCTTATCGGTCAACTCCTTGCCGGAACCCTTGATCAGCGTCTGGGAAATCAACGAATCCACGGAACCCTGACCATTCATATCAATCGAAGGCTGGCCGTTCTTGGCGCGAGTCACCTTCGGCAGATTGGCGGGCACATCCTTGACCTCCTCGCCGGTGGCCTTCTCAAGATCCTTGGACTTGGAGACGAAGGTCATCGCCAGAATATAGGAGTAGCCGGAAGAATCGGAATCATTGACGCCGAAACCGATAGTGGTGTTGATCTTGGCACCCTTGATCTGGTTGTAGTAGGTGGAGGAGAGCGTGGAGGAATCCACCTTAAGCGAGCAATCCGGAGTGTTCTTGGTCCAGGTGTCCATCAGCTCGGTGCCGTCCTTGACATTAAGAGCAATGCCCTGAGCGCAGACGCGGTCGCCATCTTCAATAGTGTCTCCATCGCCCTTTTGCAGCACTACATAAGAGCCATCAGACACTGTCATCGGAGTATTGAAGGAGATGGTCGGCTTTTCGCCAAGCTTGCCCTTAGCGGTTACGCCAGCAATCTGATTGGCGGAAGACTTCGAAGAATCCTTGGAATCGGAAGAAGAAGAGGAAGAGCTGGAGCAAGCGGCCAGCGATACACACATGACCAGCGAGCATGCCAAAGCGGCGGCTTTGAGCAAGGGTTGGAAGTAAGACTTACGCATGGCATACCACAGTACCGGCAAACCCTGATTTTTCGCGTTCTAAGGTAATAGACAGGTGAAGATTGTAGAATGGTGACGTTATGAGTGCTCAAGAACAGACCATGAGTCCTGATCAGGACGTCATCGATCCTCTGAAGAACGACTCCGTGGAGCATGATTCCGCTGTGAGCGACTCCAGAGAGAACAAGGACGGCGAGCCCAAGCGTGCCGCGCGTCCGACTCGTCATGCCATGATCATGCGCGGTATTGTGACGCCGATTTTCGGCCTGCTGGCTGTGGCGTCCGTGGTGTTGGGGATTTTGAACGCCACGATATGGAAGCCGTCCTCGCAGATTACGGCAACCTCCACCATCACCGGTGCCCGTTATATTGTGACCGATCCCGGCGTGCTACCGCTGCTTGATCAGAATGTCACGCTGACTGTGGACCCGGCTTCCTCGGCAACACAGGTTTGTGTGGCGCTGGGATCCGCCAAGGATGTGGCCGGTTGGGTGGCCTCTGAAACGTCGTATCAGCGCATCACCGGATTGTCATCGTGGTCCACACTCGCCACGCAGCGAGGCAAATCCACAACCCAGACCACAGCCACGAGTGATGCCGATGCCGTGGCGTTCAAGGATTCGGATATGTGGTCTCAGGTCAAGTGCGGCAAGAGCAATGTGACATTGACCAGCACGAAGACCAGCGATTCCACAATGGCGATTATTGACCTGGGCAAGGGTGGCGGCAGCAGAGGTGCTGATGTATCCATGCGTTGGGTGCGTTCGCAGGTGCCTGATTTCGCTATGCCGTTCTACCTGTCTGGCGGTTTGCTGGCTGTAGTGGCTGTGCTATGCGCCTCCGTGTTCGCCATGCCTCCGCACAAGCGCCGCAAGCGTATGGTGGAGGGCAAGGCCACGATTCATACGGACTTGTCGTTCGCTGAGCGTGCTGAGCAGGGACTTATCGGTGCCAAGCTGCCTGAGTCCGTGCCGGCTCGCAAGCGTCATCGTCATGCCGCACACCGCCGTGGTGCCAAGCTGGCGGATGAAGCGCAGGAAGCGCCAGTTGAGTCTCCGATTATCGTCGATCCTGCGGCTCGCAACTTGGTGGCTGATCAGCAGGCTGCCGCAGAGTATTCCGGTAGTGCTGCGGATGTGCTGGGCACTGATACTGCACCGGCTGCTGAGCCGGTTGCCGACGATTCTGATATTGCTCAATCTGGTGCTACAACCGAATCGGCATTCAGCACGCCTGATGATGAGGCGACTTCGGTGATTACGAACGACGAACTGCAAGCGTACTTCGCGCGTTTGGCTCAGGAAGTACAGCATGAGCATGAATCCGCAGACGACCAACAGAATGATGAAGAGGAGGGGAACCGATGAGCAAGCGCTGGAACAGTCTGAAGAAACTGAGTGTGGCTGCCACCGCTATCGTGGCTCTGGTTCTGCCTCTGGGCGCATGCGAAGGTCAGCTGCCGACTGTAACAACATCGACATCGTCCAAAGCCACTCCGGATTTGACCGAAGCACAGGAAAAGAAGATTCGCACCAAGATTCTGGAAACTTTGGATAAGGCTGATGAGGCCCGTTCTGCGGATGGTTATAAGGCAGTGATGGGTGGTCCACAGCTGGAGATTCGTACCAGCCAGGTGACCATTGCGCAGAAAAGCGGCAGCATGAACAAGTACGCCACTATTCCGAAGGACATTGCTCAGGTGGTGATTCCTACGGATGATGGCTGGCCGCGTTCGGTGTTCACCATCACCACCACCACGGATGATCAGCAATCTCAGCGTCTGCTGGTTTTGGATCAGAACAGTGCCCGCGAGAACTACAAGCTGGTGGCTATGGCACGACTGTTCGATGGCGTGAGCATGCCGAAGTTCGAAGTGCCCACGTCCGGCTCCCAGATGGGTACCGCCAAAGATGAGGGGCTGGTGGCTACGCCGACTGATGCGCTGACACAGTACGCCGATGTGTTGCAGAACGGTTCGGACAGCAAGTACGCGTCTACGTTTACGGACGATATGCTGCGTCAGCGTATCTCCACGTTGACCAGCACTGTGCAGGAAGGTATCGCGCGCAACAACGGTACTCAGGAGCAGACGTTCACCGCGGTGCCCGATCAGATGTGGATTATGCGCACAGCCGATGGCGGTGATCTGGTGGTAGGCCGTATTGACTCCGTGTGGACTCGTCAGGCCGGAGATGGCCGCGAATCGCAGCCGGCTTCCGACGATGAGAAGATCCTCTACAATTCCGACCAGTACACCAGCACCATGAAGGTCACGTATGTGAACGTGGTGGCGCTGTATATTCCGCAGGCGGGGGACGATGCGCAGATTACTGCTGTGGGTGCCGACCGCCAGCCGGTGAAGGTGGAAGCACTGTAAATTGTCCGCCTAACGCTGAGTCAGGATAATCGGACTCGTAATTTCGATGCTGGAACTACAATCGGTTCCAGCATCGTTTTGTTATGCGCAAGTATGTGTGACTATGCGCGTGTTAAGCGTGGAGGCAGAGTATGGCTGATCAGCAGTTCAATCCCGGGGTTTCGTTGGCGGGTGCCGTTGATTTGGAAGCATTGAAGCATCAGGTGAAGGCCGAGCCGGGGCAAGCTGGCGGTGCGCCTGCCGCTGGCGGATATGTGATCGACACCACCGAGAATACGTTCCAGGCTATGGTGCAGACTTCTGCCACGTTCCCCATTCTGATGCTGCTGTGGGTGCCGACCGATGATCGTCTGTTCCCGATGGCGCGTGCGCTGGGTGATGCCGTTAACGCGTTGGAAGGTAAGATTCAGCTTTCTCGTATTGATATTGCCTCGAATCCTTCCATTGCCCAGGCGCTTCAGGTACAGGGCGCTCCTGCCCTGTTCGCATTGATTGGTGGTCGCCCAATGCCATTGCTGCAGGGTTTGCCAGGTGATGACGAATTGAAGCAGCTGTGCGATGAGGTTGTCCCGAAGATTATTCAGGCTGCGGCTCAGGCTGGCGTGAGCGGTACTGCGCCATATTCCGGTGATCCTGATTCCGATGCGGCCAAGAGCGCTGGCGCAGCTGGTGCGGGCGTTGAGCAGGTGCCGCCTGAACATGCTGAGGCACATCGTTTGGCGGAAGAAGGCGATTATGCCGGCGCTGCCGCCGAATACAGTCGTGTGCTGGAAATGAATCCGGGAGACTCTTTGGCCGCTCGCGAACGTGCCAAGGCTCTGCTGCTGGCCCGTTCCGGTCAAGCTAATGTACGTGAGGTGCGTGCTGCTGCCGCTGCTGCTCCCGACGATGTGGAAGCACAGCTCGCCGTGGCTGATATCGACATGATCGGCGGCCAGATTCAGGATGCATTCGACCGTCTGCTCGACTTCCTCGCGGCTGGCCACAAGGCGGATATTGAGCCGGTGCGTAAGCGTCTGCTGGAATACTTTGCTATTCCCGAGCCGACTGATGAACGCTTGAAGCGTGCTCGCCGCCGCCTCGCCACACTGATGTACTGAATGTGCACGTTCTGCACGTTCTCGCGGTAGCTTGCGGCTGGGATATGCCGCTCTTGGGATTGTTCTGGCCGCTCGGGCCAAGCTTTACGCCTGAGAGCGGCATATCCCAGCCGCAAGCTTTATATCAAGTCACACCATGCGATTCTTGCCGAAATAGGGCTGGAACTCCGGTCCGTTTTCGGCAAGTTCGGTTTCAAAGTCGCTGGCCCATTCACTGAATGGGCGGTCGGCCAATCCATCGTTATTGAATCGGGGTTGGTCGGTGATTTCGGTGATGCAGAATTTCGGAATCGTCAGATTTGTGACCGGGCCGGAACGCTCAGCCTCGGCCACGACGAGCGGCGCATTTGGACCACCGAATACATCGATGCTCCAGCCATCTTCCGCAATCCATACGGAATAACGGTTTTTGATGATTATTTCGCCACCACGCTTGATGAGTTCCGCGGCGATACGGGTGTCGATTTCACGCTCGACTTCATATCGTGTGCCGCCAACGGACGGACCTTTGACTGTTACATACGCTTCGGTGAATCGTTCGCGGTATTCGTCGAGAACGGCAAGTGGATTTACATCCGGAGTCATGTCGATTTGCAACGTATGCGAGGCAAGGCGGATGCGTAGCGCATAGTTATCGGTGTGTACGTAATAACTTTGGATGATTAGTGTCGGGATATCGCCATCGTCATATTCTGCGGGCAGTTCACGGCAGAAGAACCGGCGTTCATATTCGAAGTCATCTGTAAGTTCCGACATAACCCCATTGTAGAGCGCACTTGCGGGATTGCTGGGAAACTGGCTTGCGTATTGTGTGTGGCGCGGTGTGCATCGTGGTGTACAGTAGTGAAGTTGTTCGGGTTCGTAGCTCAGTGGATAGAGCGTCTGTCTCCGGAACAGAAGGTCGAGGGTTCGAACCCCTTCGAGCCCACAAGTAAGGTCCTGCCTCCCTCGGAAGCAGGACCTTTTGCATACCGTCTGCGTGCTGTTTGCATACTGTCTGCGTGCCATATGTGCTGTTTTGCGCATCAGCTGTGTGCCGGGCCGTACCATCCGTGCAGTTACTGCCGGTACTGGGCTGAACCGAGCCGATTCTCGGTCCTATGCGTGCCGCGCGTGAGCAAGCACCCTGAGATTTCCCTGAGATAACCATGAACTTGCCATGAAAGCAGGTGTTTTGGCTGAATCAGCATCACATAATGAGGGTGTTAGGCAATGCGTGTAGCGCAGAGTCACATGCCATTGTTGGAGGTGCGAAATGGCGGGATTCGGTCGTTTTCGGGAGCTGGCGGCGCGAATGAATCGTCGCTGGATTGCTCAGATAGTGATACTGGTGCTGTCTTTGGCGCTGGTGGTTGCGGTAGGCGTGGTGTCGGAAGTGCGCACGCGGCGCAAAGAGCAGGGTGATTCAGGTAGCTGGCAGGTGCAGCCGCTGGCCATCGCTCATAGGGGAGACGATTCCGCTCCAGAAAATTCAACCCATGCCATTGCCAATGCTGGTGCCGATGGGGCCGACTATGCCGAAATTGATGTACGGCTGGATGCTGATGGTGTGCCGGTGGTATTTCACGATCGTATGACCGGGCGTCTCTCGGCCGATGGTGATGACGTTCCCGTCCGCAGTTTGCATACGCATGAGCTGCAGCACATGATTATGCGCCAGCATGATGAGAATTTCCATGTGCCTACGTTGGATGAGGCCGTTATGGCTGCACAGCATGTCAATGATCATTTGGGTCTGTTGCTTGATTTGAAAACTGGATCCGCCGATGCCGGAAAACTGACGCAAGCGGTTTCCAAAGTCATAGAACAGCGTGATTTTTCTGGGCGTGTGATGATTATGGCGGTGAATGATGATGCCATTGCGCATATGCGCAAACTGCATCCCGACTGGCAGATCGGCAAATGTGTAAGTCCTGCCGGGCACCCTGAGGTCGGGTGGCCGCGTGATGCAAGCTTTGTAGTGATGCGTGGCGATCGCTTGGATCCGGCCGTTGTGAATCGGGCGAACCGTGACAATGTGCCGATTTACGCCGGTGTGAGCAGCGATTATCGGGAAGGTGGACGTTGCCTGAAAATGGGAGCGGATGGTGTGTTGGGATCGAGCGCGAGGAGCGTGCATGAACTGTCCAACCGATTTGCCGTTACCATGCGGGGCAACGAGCCGGGGCAACGCGCTGAGCGCCCGGTATGGCGATGAATTGTGCCTCGGGTGGTTGCTGCCGTGGCCGTATGGCGGGCATTGCCGGTCGCAGGTACTGTCGAGGCAACTAAACTGCACCATAATCGGCTTAGTCAACGAGAGGACTCATTATGAGCGAAAAGATGGAAGCAGTAGCTACTTCTGAAGCGCCGGCAGCTCTGGGTGCGTACAGCCAGGCGGTCAAGGCTAATGGTTTTGTGTTTGTGTCCGGGCAGCTGGGCATTGATCCGGCTACTGGTGAGCTTGCAGGCGAGACCGCTGGCGAGCAGGCAGCACAGGCGCTGAAGAACATCAAGCATATCCTCGATACTGCTGGTACAGGCATTGAACATGTGGTGCGTGCCACCATCTACCTGAAGAACGTCGAGGACTTCAAGGAAGTCGATGCTCGCTACGCTGAGGTATTCATTGGCTCCGTTAAGCCCGCTCGCGTTGCCTTTGGTAACAATATGATTCCGAAGGGCGCTCTGGTGGAGATCGACGCCATCGCTGTGCTGTGATTGCTTCGGTGTCTTTCCTCTAATTGCGCTAGAAATTCAGGAAAATAGCCGCATCAGCCCGAATTCCTTGCACTGATATGGTGTCAGTGCAAGGAATTCGGGCTGATGCCTTTAATTTCCGGAATTTGTTGCACTGAGGGCTTCTCAGTGTACGAAATTTGGGATGATTGGGTAGTTTTCCGGAATTTCTTGCGCTGACAGCCGCACATGTGCGTACTTGAGATGATTCTGTGCTGAGTCTCTTTTCTGACTTAGGTCCCGGGGCGTGCAACAATAGTGGGCATGGCATCCAAAGGAAAACCGTCACCGCGTTCTGCGGTCAGCCCATTATCTGACGCACAGGTCGCCAAGCTCGCAAAGCAGCATAAGCTTGTTGACCCCATGCATGACTTCCCGACTGGACCAGGGCGCAAAGCCAAAGTCGAGGAGATTAACGCGCAGAATCCTCAAGCCACTAAGCGGCTACTCACCGGCGTGGATGTGGTATTCAACGCCAGCTGCAAGACCCGCGCTTGGGGTTTGGAACATGTGCCCGAAGACGGTTCGTTTATTACGGCGGCGAGCCATGTGACGATGTTCGATGTGTTCGTGCCTATGGCCAGCCTGTTCCACATGGGCCGCCGACCGCGGTATATGGCCAAGGCTGAGATGGCGAAGTGGCCTCTGATTGGCAAGTGGTTCCAACTGGTTGGCATGCAGCCAGTGCAGCGTCATTCCGGTAAAGCTAAGCAGATTGAAGAAACTTCCATTGATATTTTGACTTCTGGCCGTCCGCTTACCGTGTGGCCGGAAGGTACGGTGACTCGTGACCCGAAGAAATGGGTGATGAGCATTAAGGAAGGCGTGGCCTATATCGCGTTGGAATCCTCTCGCCGATTGGGGCATCAGGTGCCGCTGTATCCGGCAGTTACGTGGGGAGCGGCATCGATTAATCACTGGTGGCCGTGGCCTCGTAAGAATGTGGTCATGTGCTATGACTGTCAGCTCGATTATTCGGATTTGCTGACGGATATGGATTCGTGGGGTGAAGAGCCGCCGGCTGAAGCGGTGAATGAACTGATGTGGCGCGTGCTGAAGCGTATGAACACCGTGCTTGCTGAAATTCGAGGCGAGCAGTTCCCCGCTGAGGGCTATTGGGATTACCGCAGTATGTCTCGCAAACCCTGGCCCGAAGTCGGCGGCCCATTCCCGGCCGGCAAAGTGGAGTAGCATTGCACAAGGTGCAGTGAAGCTTGAAGTTCAGACAGTAGGAGTAAATGGTATGGGTAAAAAGGTAACGGTTCTTGGTGCAGGAGCATGGGGTACCGCCTTCGGCCAGGTTTTGGCCGACGCCGGCAATGATGTGACCATGTGGGCCATCGAGCCTGAAATCGTGGAAGGTATTCGCGACCATCATCGCAACGCAGTGCGTCTGCCTTCTGTAGAGAAGCTGCCGGATAACATGACCGCAACCGGTGATCGTGCCGAAGCAGTCAAGAATGCCGAGATCATCGTGGTGGCTATCGCCGCTCAGTTCGCGCGCGTCGCGCTCGCCGAATTCAAGGGGCTGATCCCCGAGAACGCCATTGTGGTGAGCCTGATGAAGGGTATTGAGCGTAAGACCAACAAGCGTATGGACGAAGTGGTACGTGAAGCTCTTGACCTGCCGGCTGACCGTTTCGCCGCCATCTCCGGCCCGAATCTGTCCAAGGAGATTGCTGATCGCCACCCGGCCGCTACCGTGGTGGGTTGCGCCAACCTTGACAATGCCAAGAAGGTGGCAGAGGCCTGCACTACCAGTTATTTCAAGCCATTCGTAACCAACGATGTTATCGGCTTGGAAATGTGCGGCAGCTTGAAGAATGTCACCGCGCTCGCCGTGGGCATGGCTCGTGGCGCTGGCTATGGTGAGAACACCGCCGCCATGATTGAAACCCGCGGTCTTGCCGAACTGACAGCCCTGGGTGACGCTGCCGGTGCTGATCCGAAGACCTTCGCCGGTCTTGCCGGTGTGGGCGATTTGATTGCCACCTGTGGCTCCCCGCTCTCCCGTAACTACACGTTCGGTTCCAACCTGGGCAAGGGCATGAGCGTGGAAGAGGCCACCAAGGTGAGCAACGGTGTGGCTGAAGGCGTGCCGACTACGGATGCGGTCGTGGCGCTCGGCAAGGAACTCGGTGTGCCGACTCCGCTGGCCTACCAGATGAGCCGTGTACTGAACGAGGGTATTTCCTGCGCTGAAATGTTATCCGGATTGTTTGGTCGTGAGATCACAGCCGAGTAGGCTACCAATAGGTTTGAATCGGTTGTAGATAGTACAAAGGATGGTTATGACCAAGAAGCGTATTGTGGTCCTGTATGGTGGGCGCGCAGATGAACACTCCATTTCATGCATTTCCACGGCTGGTGTGCTGGGTGCATTGGATACCGAACGTTTTGAGCCGATTCCGGTTGGCATCACCAAGGATGGCAAATGGATTGTCAACGGTGAAGACCCGCGTGGTTGGTCCCTGGATGGCAATGAGCTGCCGACTGTGAAGATCACGCCGGAATCTCGCCCGGTGATGATTGATCCTTCTCGCGGCAAGGACGGCTTCTTTGCCGGCGAGCCTGAGCACCTCAACGGTGCTGATTCCAACCTTGTTAGCCTCAACGATTCGGAAATGCGCCATACGCTGACTTCTCTGGGTCATGTGGATGCTGTGCTGCCGGTATTGCATGGTCCCTATGGCGAAGATGGTACGGTTCAGGGTCTGCTGGAAATGATGGGTGTGCCATATGTGGGCTGCGGCGTGTTTGCTTCCGCCGCCTGCATGGACAAGCATTACACCAAGATCGTGCTCAACGCTGCTGGCATCCCCACGGCTCCTGGCATCATGGTGGACGCCCGCAACTTCACCGCTGCCGATGTGCTTGAGAAGGTTGAGGCAGCTGGTCTTGCCTACCCGCTGTTCGTCAAGCCTTCCCGCGCTGGCTCCAGCTTCGGCGTGACCAAGGTCGAAAAGGCCGAGGATCGTGAGACCCAGCAGGATAAGCTGGCCGCCGCTGTGGCTACTGCCGGCGAGCACGATTGGAAGGTGCTGATTGAGCAGGGCATCGATGGCCGTGAAATCGAATGTGCCGTGCTGTGCCCGAAGGCCGGTGAAGAGCCTGAGGCCAGCTGGCCGGGTGAAATCGTGCTTGATCATCAGGATGATGATCAGTTCTACGATTTCGATTCCAAGTACATGGATGCTTCTGCCAGCCATGTTGAAGTGCCGGCCAACCTGCCGGTCAGTGTCTTGGAAGATGTGCGTGATGTGGCTCGCCGCGCCTTCAAGGCCGTGGATGGCGCTGGTCTGAGCCGTGTGGACACGTTCGTGACCCCGGACGGTACGGTGATGGTCAACGAGATCAACACGATGCCGGGCTTCACTCCGATTTCCATGTACCCCAAGGCTTGGGAAGCCACTGGAGTCGGCTACACCGAACTCATCACTCGCCTCATCGAAGGCGTGCTGCGCTAAGCGTCCTAAAATTTCGGGAGAAATCCCAAATTCGTGAAAATAAGCCACTGACAGTTGCTCAGTGGCTTATTTTTTTCGTAATTTCGCCATACCTCGTGAAAATGAGCCGCTGCCGGCTCACAGCGCCGACTACGTAATTGACATATCAGTCGGTAACCGTCACTAGTTCACTTTCAGTTTCCTTTTGTTCAACAGCTGTACTGCAAATGGCGAACAGTGTTCACCTGAACGCCAGTGTCGGGACAGATACCCCTCTTATTTTTGTGTTTTGGAATTATGGGCTGCGCAAATCAGTGTGATCAGCGCCCCGACTCCCAGGATTCGGTCTTCTCAAACCGTGTCTGGATGTATGTTGAGCAAAGGAATATCAATGAACAACCTGCGTAAGATTGCAGTTGCCTCCGTGGCTGCCGTGCTCGCGTTCTCAATGGCCGCTTGTGGCTCCTCTAACGCTTCCTCCGATGGTGGCAACTCCGGTTCCACCGGTAAGGCCGTCAAGGTGAACGAAAAGTCCGCCAAGGCTACCTCCCTCTCCGACTTTGGCACTATGGACGACCTGGTCAAGGCCGCTGAAGAAGAAGGTGCCCTGAACGTCATCGCTCTGCCGCACGATTGGTCCAACTACGGTGAAGTGATCAGCACCTTCAAGAAGAAGTATCCGAAGATTAAGATCACCGAACTTAACCCGAACGCTTCCTCCAAGGAAGAGCTTGACGCTGCCAAGACCAACAAGGGCACTGATGCCGCTCCGGATGTGTTCGATGTTGGCCAGTCCATCGCCGCCACCTCTACCGACGCTTTCGCTCCGTACAAGGTGCAGGCTTGGGACAAGATCCCGGACGAGAACAAGGATGCCAACGGCGCTTACTACGCTGACTACACCGGCATCATGTCCATCGGCTGGAACAAGGATAAGTACGGCGATATCAAGTCCCTGAACGACCTGCTCGACCCGAAGTTCGCCGGTACCGTGGCCCTGAATGGCAAGCCTGCCGAGGCTGGCGCTGCCTTCAACGGCTACCTGATGGTCAACCAGCTCGCTGGCGGCGACATCAACAACCTGCAGCCCGGCCTTGACTTCTTCAAGAAGCTCAAGGACTCCGGCAACCTGACCACCGTTGACGTGACCAACGGCACCATCGACTCCGGCCAGACCGGTGTGGTGATGGACTGGACCTACAACCAGGCCTCCTACAAGAAGGAACTGAAGTCCAAGGGCGTGAACTGGGAGTACAAGACCTTCCCGAAGGCTCAGGTCGTCAGCTACTACAACCAGGCCATCAACAAGAATGCTCCGCACCCGGCCGCCGCACGCCTGTGGGAAGAGTACCTGTACACCGCTGAAGCCCAGAACCTGTGGTTCAAGGGTGGCGCCAACCCGGTGCTGCTGGATTCCATGAAGCAGGACGGCACGGTCGATCAGGACACTCTGAAGGATGCCGTGACCATCGAGGGCAAGCCGGTTTCCTACTCCAACGATGATGCCAACCGCATCACCGAATGGCTCCAGAACAACTGGGACAAGACGATCGGCAACTGAGAGTAAGCCTCTCGGGAAAAGGTCTGCACACATTATGACCGCTGCAATCGCACAGAACGGGCCTGCTGCCGCCAAGGCGGCGGGTCCTTCCGCATCTTCTGCTTCCTCCGTGCTGGCCAAGCATCGCCAGGAACTCGGCACCATCGCCGTCTCCCTGCCGTTCTTCGCCTACACTGCATGCTTCCTGCTGGCTCCTACGGTGATTGTGATCGTCGGCGCCTTCCAGGACCGCAATGGCGCCTTTACTCTTGCGAACTTCAATAACCTGTTCGCACCGAATACCATTGCCGCATTCGTCACGTCGATTTTGGTCTCCATCGCATCCTCGGTGATTGGTGCTGTGGTGGGTGGCCTCGCCTCCTACGCACTGGTGATTGGTGCCAAGCCGAATGGCTTGCTGCGTCGCTTGATTTCCGCCATCTCTTCGGTGCTTGCGCAGTTCGGCGGCGTGATGCTGGCGTTCGCGTTCATCGCCACCATCGGCATCAATGGCATCGGCACTATGCTGATCAAAACCTTGACCGGTTACACGGTGAACCCGAATTGGCTGAGCTCCCTGCCTGGCTTGGTGACGATTTACTGTTACTTCCAGATTCCGTTGATGATCATCATCTTCCTGCCGGCGGTCGATTCGATTCGCCCGCAATGGCGTGAAGCCTGCGAATCCTTGGGCGGCAACACTTTCCAGTACTGGACGCGTGTGGCGCTGCCGATTTTGGCACCCCGCTTCATCTCCGCGTTCCTGCTGCTGTTTGCTTCCGCATTCTCCGCATACGCCACCGCAGCTGCTCTGTTCTCTCAGCGTTCGATTCTGGTTCCGCTGATGATTCAAGGCGCTATGCGTAACGAAATGGACGCCAACCAGCAAGGCTTCGCTCAGGTGCTGGCGTTCGCAATGATCGTGGTCGTGGCCATTGTGATGCTGTTGAGCCACGCTGTAGAAAAGAGGGCTGGACGTTGGCAGTGAACGAAACCTCTACGACTGCTGCAGCTTCCGCTGTGAAGCCGCCGCAGCTTCGCGCCGCACGTGTACGCAAGCAAAGCATCATCAAATTCGTGATTCTGTTTGTGACGCTGGCTTTCCTGTTCGTGCCGCTGCTGGCAATGTTGATCTTCACACTGCGTCATCCACTGTCCGGCCGCTGGTCTGCCGCTCCGTGGATTGCGATCTTCACCGGTAATGGCGAATCCTTGGGCGCTGACCTGACCGTGTTGTGGCAAGGCCTTGGCACTTCACTGGCTCTGAGCGTGGTCACCGTGGTAATCATGCTGTTGCTGATGGTGCCCACAATGGTGATTGTGCATATTCGCTCCAAGGCATTGGAACGTGCCATCGAATGGGTGGCGACGCTGCCGCTGACCATTCCGGCCATCGTGCTGGTTGTTGGTTTAGGCCCGATTTATCGCTGGCTGTCCGCTGACGTGCTCAACACCAACCCAATCTGGCTGTGCTTTGCCTATGTGATTTTGGTCATGCCGTTTGCCTTCCGCGCGATTGCCGTGGGTCTGAACTCCATTGATGTGAAGACTTTGGTTGAGGCTTCGCGCTCGCTGGGTGCATCCTGGCCGAAGGTGTTCTTCCGTGTGATCATCCCGAACCTGTGGCAGTCGATTCTTTCTGCCTCCTTCATTTCCATTGCCGTGGTGCTGGGCGAATACACTGTCGCCTCGCTGCTCGGCCGCATGAACCTGCAGGTCGCGCTCTACCAGCTCGGCCAGTCCAATTCGCAAATCTCCACCGCCATGTCGCTACTTGCTTTGCTCTTCGGCGTGGTGCTGCTCGTCGCACTTGACTTGATTTCCGATGCGATGCGCAAATCTAAGGAAGGTAAGTAAGCCATGACTTTCGATCGCAATACTGCGACTGCACCTGTTGCTGCCAGTGCAGCTGCTGTTGAAGACGCATTTAAGAACGACCCCACCGCCACCCTCGAAGGCGTGCAGGGCAAGGACGTAACCAAGGCTGCCAAGGCCCTTTTGAAGGACTCCGCAAAGCGCGGCGGTGGCTCCATCCAGATGCAGGATGTCGTCAAGATTTACCCCGGTGCCACCAAGCGCGCATTGGATGATTTCAACTTGGACATCAAGCCTGGTGAAATGGTGGTGCTGCTCGGCGGTTCCGGCTGTGGCAAGTCCACGGCCCTGCGCTCGCTGGCCGGCCTTGAAGACATTCAGGGCGGTCGCATTATGGTCGGCGGCCAGGATGTGACTGGCGTGCCGGTGAACAAGCGCGAGATGGCTATGGTGTTCCAGGCCTATTCGCTCTTCCCTCATATGACCGCACTCGAGAACGTGGAGTTTGGTCTCGAGGTGCGTGGCGTGAGCAAGGAAGAACGCCGCAAGGTGGCTATGGAGCAGCTTGAATTGGTGGGTTTGGCCGATCAGGCCAAGAAGTACACCCAGCAGATGTCCGGTGGTCAGCAGCAGCGCGTGGCTCTGGCCCGTGCATTGGCCATCAAGCCGCGTGTGCTGCTTTTGGATGAGCCGCTCTCCGCACTGGATGCCAAGGTTCGTGTGCAGCTGCGCGACCAGATTCGCCGCATTCAGCTCAGCACTGGTACCACTACCGTGTTTGTGACCCACGATCAGGAGGAAGCTCTGGCCGTGGCTGATCGCATCGGCGTGATGAACAAGGGCAAGATTGAGCAGATCGCCGCCCCGCAGGACCTCTACCAGCGCCCGGCCACCGAATACGTGGCTACCTTCATCGGTTTGACCAACCGCTTGCCT
Organism: Bifidobacterium imperatoris; assembly: GCF_002860405.1. Lineage (GTDB taxonomy): Bacteria > Actinomycetota > Actinomycetes > Actinomycetales > Bifidobacteriaceae > Bifidobacterium > Bifidobacterium imperatoris. The sequence continues at coordinate 81,908 of NZ_NMWV01000011.1, forward strand.
GGTGCCTCCAATGGTGAGGAGGCTGTGGTGTTCGGTCAGCGTCTGCCGCTGATCGCCGGTTCCGCCACCGGTGATTCGGTAGCTGTGCTGGTGCGCCCGGAGAATCTTGCGTTGTCGCTGCCTGATCAGCATAATTCCAAGGTTGGTGAGCGCGCCCGCGTGGAAGTCATTCACTTCCTTGGCTCTCTGGTGCGTGTGGACACCGTGATTACCTCCGGCGAATTCCAGCGCTGGAATAAGGGCGAGCAGCTGAAGGTCACCGTGCAGCTGCCGGCCAATGAGCTGCCGGCCGGCCTGTCTTCCGGCGATGACGTCATCGTTACGCCGCGTCCGGTCGCCGCGCTTGCCTGCTGAGTGTCAGTAGATAGATGAGAATGAGCCGCCAACAGTAATGCTGGCGGCTTATTTTTTGAAAACAGGCATTAACTCGAAAATTTAAGCCGCTACCGTTGCTGCATTATGTGCCGTATCCTGAGAACAAAGGACACGAGCCGTACTGAGTAGGGGAATGAGTATGAGCCAACCGATGCCGCAACAGCAGCCGCAACCGTCTTTGCCGCAGCTGAACCTTCCGCCATCGCAATGGTCGGAAGCGCCTCAGCCATCTCAGCCCCAGCGCAACTGGTGGTTTGTGGCACATCGTCGCTTCACATTGATCGGTGTGGCGCTCACTCTGATGATAGTGTTCTGGCTTGGTCTGAATTTCTTGGCCATTGGCGCTTTGCATCAGCTGTTTGGCTCCAACGTGCCCGCTTGGGCTTCATTATTGGCCTCTTCTGGACCGCTCTATGTGGTGGCAATGCCGCTCAGCATGCTGATTTTCACACTGGTGCCGGCAATCAAGACTCGTCAGTATGCCATGAAACCGGGCGAATTTATTCAACTGTTTATCATGTGCGTGCCGGTGATGTACTTGGGCAACATTATTGGCAATATTCTCTCCGCTGTTATGACGGACGGTCAGGCTACCAACAGGCTCAATAGTGTGGTGGCAGGTAACGACTGGTGGGTGAATGCGCTCTATATCGGCATTCTGGCCCCCATATTCGAGGAATGGATTTTCCGCAAGGAGATTATTTCCCGTGCTCGTCGGTATGGCGAGAAAACCGCAATAGTTTTCTCCTCATTGGCATTTGCCTTGTTCCACATGAACCTGTTCCAGTTCTTCTATGCTTTTGGCCTGGGACTGATTTTCGGATACGTTTACATGCGCACTTCGAAACTTCGCTACACCATAGCCATGCATATGATTATTAATCTCAATGGAACGGTACTGGCGCCGTTGCTGTTGAATGCGGTGGATCCGAAGCTGCTGAATGGCGGCATGAGTCAAAGCGAAGTCATGCAGATGATGGAAAGCGGCAATACCGGTGGGGTGGAGATTGTCGGCATGTATGGCACAGCGCTTATCGCATTGCTGATTGCTGGCATTGTGCTACTGGTGCGATGGAGCCGGCAGCGCCGCTGGGAGTTCTATCCTGCTCCTGAGGAACTGCCGGCAGGTCTGAAAGTTCGCACGGCATACGCAAACCCTGGTGTCATTGTGTACTTGCTGCTCACTGTGGGGCTCACCGTGTGGATGCTGTTTGTGTGATACAGCGGTAGTGCTGATATGAAAAAGCCGAGACTATTAAGGTCTCGGCTTTTTCATATCAGCACTACCGCAGTCACAGATTATCGGAGGAACCACCGTCTTCCACTAGGTACTGCTGATCCGATTCCGCAATAGCGCGGGCGGCCTTATCGCGAATGGTGGAAAGCAGCACGCCTTGGCGGGCAAACAACAGTACTTCACCGGTCATGCCGTACGGGGAGAATCCGGTGAACTTTACCAGCGGCGGCTGGCCTTCCAGAGTCAGGTCTGCGATGGCTGGAGTTACAAGGGCAAGGATATTACGGCTGACCTCGCTGGGGTCGCTGGACGCCTTGGCCGTGAACTCCAATGAGGTCATGCTTTCGCTCAATGGGGCAAGCTTGGTGAGTGCCGCCGTATTGAGCACGGAATTCGGAATAACCATAATGTCGCCACCGCGGGTGCGGACGGCGGTATGACGCCATGTAATGTCATGTACCACGCCAGTCACGCCCTGCACGGTCACCAGATCGCCAGGCTGAATTACACGGCCGAGCATTAGGCCGAAGCCGCCAATCACATTCGCTATCGTATCCTTGAGTCCCAGCGATAAGGCAACACCACCAACGCCAAGAGCGGTAACCAGTGTGGTTGGATTAATGCCGAACACTGGTTGCAGCACCATCGCGATAGCTGCCACCCAAATCAGCACACGCGTCAGATTGACGAAAATCGAAGCGCTTGGAATCTGGGAATTATCCAGTACTGTTCTTAGCAGTCGACTCAATACGCGGTCGGCAGCAAACGCCACCACAATCATGAGAATCAGCCAAATCAGTCGGCCGGTGTTTGCTTGGAACCATTGTGCAATAGTTGTTTCAAAATCGCCCATAGTGCTCACTGTATCGAGAGTATTGGTGGAATTTGTGGAGATAGGTGGACGTTTGCTGAACGTGCAGAGGTTCGCAAACGTTTTTGACTACTCCTGATGCTCGCGACAGGTCTGGCCAAGTCCTCGAGCCAAACGAATCGGATCGAGAATCTCATCAAGCTGCTCAGCAGGCAGATCAGTGCGCTCGCCGGCTACTTCACGGACCGTGCGACCTGTGTGAACCGCTTCGGCCGCAATATCCGCAGCCTTCTCATAGCCGATGTAGTGGTTGAGCGCGGCGGAAATCGAAGGAGAAGATTGTGCATAGGCGCGGCCGATTTCAGCATTGATTTCAATACCTTCCACACAATTGGTGCGGAAGATTGTCATGGCGCGGGTGAGCAACGCCATGCCGGTAAGCAGCTCATGCACCATCAGCGGGTCGAATGCGTTGAGCTGTAATTGACCCTCGGCAACAGCCCAATTCACGGTTACATCCATGCCGAAGATGCTGAAACAGCATTGGTTGACGCATTCTGGAATCACCGGATTCACCTTGGCCGGCATAATCGACGAACCAGCCTGACGGGCCGGAACATTGAGGTCATTGAAACCGCAGCGTGGGCCGGAATTGAGCAGACGCAAATCGTCGGCTGCCTTCTTGAGATGCACGGCCAAGCTTTTCACGGCGGCGGATGTGGCCACATAAGCGCCCATATCGGTCATGGCGGCCACTGGGTCGGGAGCAGCGGTAATGGGTAGGCCGGTGATATTCGCCAAATGCTCAGTGGCGGATTTACGGAATCTGAGGTCCGCGCAGATGCCGGTGCCGATGGCGGTGGCGCCAAGATTCAGCTGGGCCAGTAGCGGAACCACGCGGTCGAATGCGGCCAAGTCGGACTTCAACAGGGTGGCGAAGGAGTGGAACTCCTGACCGTACGTCATTGGCACGGCATCCTGCAACTGGGTGCGGCCAATGGTCACATCGTTGATGTGTTTATCCGCCAGATCATGGAATGCCTTGGCCAGCTTTTTGGTGGCCTCAGCCAGCGGTCCGATGGCATCGATCAGTGCCAGTTTGCAGGCGGCAGGATAGGTGTCGTTTGTGGATTGAGATTCGTTGACATCATCGTTGGGGTGAATGTAATGATAATCGCCGCGCTTATGGCCGGCGATCTCCAATGCGCGGTTTGCGATGACCTCGTTCATGTTCATATTCGACGAGGTGCCGGCACCTCCCTGCATCACGTCAACCGGGAATTGGTCGGCAAGCTTGCCGAGTTCGATTTCCTGACAAGCCTGGCGAATCGCTACGGCTTTGGCATGATCGAGCAGTCCGAGTTCCTCATTGGCGATGGCGCAGGCGCGCTTAACCGTGGCGTAGGCGCGAATCAGCTCAGGGTGCTGGCCATCGGTGATGCCGGAAACAGGGAAGTTTTCAATGGCTCGTTGGGTGTGAATGCCCCAATACACATTGTCGGGCACCTCTAGTGTGCCGATGCAGTCATGTTCCAAACGGGTGGTGATATGTTCGCTCATAATCCCCATCTTCCTGTGTTGCGGTCTGAAACGCCAGCATTGAGGGTGGATTGCGCCTTGTGAGAAACCTTGTGAGGCGAAGTGCTAGCTATCCAGTTTTCGGGCGTTATGTGCGAAGATGCGGTTCCAATACGTGAGCATATTCTCGCGGCTCATGGCAAGATAAATGCCCATAGCCAGTACGGCCACATCTTCCTTGAGCAGGTCCTTCAGCTCTATGGTGCCGCTCAATTCCGGCCAGCGTTGCAGTACGGCCAGCATACCGCCAACAGAGAATTCGACCATCAGATCGGTTTTCAAATCAAGGTTATCGGGGTCTTTTTGCAGCATGCTGATCATTTGCAAGCGTGCGAAGTCGCGCAGTGATTCAGCGAGCTCAACCGTGCTATGCGGGCCGGCGAGTAGAACCAAACGGTCGAGACGACGATGCTGATTGGGGTCCGAGAGCAAGGCGGTGACGCGTTGACGCCATTGCTCTTCAGGATCGCCACTTGGGTCTGGAGCTTGGTTGATCGGGATGGCTTCCACCTGATGCATGATGGCGGAATCGGCCAATTCGGGAAGGCTGGAGAAATGATAGTAGAAGGAGTTTCGGTTCACGCCGGCTTCGTGCACCACATCGGTGACGGTGATCTTGCGGTAATCGCGGTCGGCGAGCAGTTCCCAGAAGGCGTTTTCCAGACGGTCTCGAGCGGGAAGCACTTCGGAGTCATTGCGTGGGCGTGGCATGGTGTCCTCTTTCGCTGCTGTTGTGAGAGTGGTCAGGGTGTCTAATTTTGAAAATTATTATACAATCCAACTAATTTTTGGCAAGCGATACCATCCGCATTATTGTTCAGCGGATTGCTGAGATTCAGGTTGAGGTTCTGCCTCCGATGGCTGTGATGATGGCTGTGATGCTTGAGCTTGTTGCGGGCGCTTCGACTTGGCGGTGGAAGCGCGGAACAAAATCAGTAATGCTGAAGTCAGATGGCGGCGATCCTCAGGCGTAAGACCAACGAAAGCGCCCAGCATTGATGGAATCGATGCCGGGAATCTGCTCATCATTTCACTGAAACTATTGGCACCCGTGGCATGCAGCACAGTGAACAAAGCATCCACAGCGCGCTCGCGTTGCTCAGTAGTCAGATTCGTAATCCACTGGTTCAATTCCTCATTGAACAATTGCGAACTTGAACTTAAATCCGGTTCGGTGACGAACCTGTCACCATCCACCTGCCAGGTATAAGCCGAATGCTGCATGATGCCTTCCGAATCGGAGGCCACCACGCGGCAAGGCTCTGGGGTATCGAAAATCATGCCCACAATCGAGGAACTGGGCACGATTTTCGTCACCTTCGGCTGAATACCCAAATAGGCGGGACTGGAAACCACATACGACGGGAAACCGGGGCTGTCCAGCGAATAGACGTGCTGAATACGCTTCTGTACGGCAGGCTCCGCATTCATCGCGGCGTAAATGGCCAGATTGCCGCCTTTCGAATGCCCCACCAAAATAATCGGACCAGCCCAAAGACGTGCGACGGTATCCAGATAGGCGCTGGCGGCACGTTGGGCAGGCACTGGGTACTGGAAGGTCATGTTGAAATCTTCCTTCCAGCCGATGAGTGAATCATCGGTGCCTCTAAAGGAGATGACCAGTGTGCCTTTATGCGTGGGGTTGCGGCGGTTGCGGCCATCCGGCAGCTGGAATGTGGCGGCTGCGAACTGTGTTTGTTCGCCTCGGTTGACATGTTCCACCACTGCGCCGAGTCGCACGTTGGCAAAGCGCGAGGATTGCGCGCATGCCTGGAACAAATCGTGGGTAAGGTCAGGGTTGATAACCGACACCACTTGAGGCTCATGCGGCTTGTCGTCGGCAGTTGAGGCGAGCGAGCGGTGCAGTTCCTGATTCGCTTCCGCAAGACTCACCGATTCAAGCGCAGGGCGCCAGAGATTCTTCAACCAAATAACAGGATGCTTGGGCTCGAAAGCGCGCAGACGCGACGCGAATGAGGCGCCGGCCGATGGCTGGGACTCGTCCAACATAAGTGTGGGACTGATATTGGCCACATCCTCATAAATCAGTGTGGCAATCACCAGTGCATCGACTTCGTTGAATGGTTCTGCCTGAAACGAGCGTTCCTCGGCGTGCACGTATTCGATGATGCCACTCATACTGTGCCCCCTTGGTTGCGGCTCGTTACTCAGCTTGATCGCCTGGCCGGTGAAGTTGCCTTATTGCCCGTTCCTGCTTTTAAGAATATTACGAATGTGATTACCGGCCCGTCTGTGACTCTCTCATGGCGAACTATTTCAATGGTTTTCTCGCCATTCCTGGAGTTGATGATGGGTATGGATTGCAGCGAGTGGCTATTGCTGCATGGGGCCGAGGTCGAAGCGCGATAGGTCAACATGTTCATGCTCCAATAATTCGGCTTTGACATCCAGCCTTCCACCATATCCACCAAACGATCGGCCTGCCCCGACTACTCGATGGCAGGGCACGATGATGGTGATGGGGTTATGCTTCACAGCGCCACCCACCGCTTGCGCAGCCATTCGCCCGCCGCCTCGGCGTTCAGCAAGTTCGGCGGCCAGCTCACCGTAAGTCACCGTTTGCCCGTATGGAATCTCCGCTACCAGTTGCCAGACTTCCTTCTGGAAGGGCGTGCCATGCGGTGCAAGCGGGGGAGCGGAGTCAATGCTTGGGCACCCGCCGGCAAAATAGGCGGCAAGCCATTGACGGGTTTGCTGAAATACTGGCAGATTCGTATCTCCCGCGGTGCATTCGGATGCGTTGGTTTTTGCCCACCACCAATCTTCAAGGCAAAGTTCCGTGAGCGAGACGCCATCCGAGCCCATAAGCATTCGACCGATGGGCGTCTCTGCCGTGGCGCGGAATGTGGCGGATGGTAATGATGATGTCATACTGTCTATTATTGGTCTGACGTAAATGTAAAACCCTGCCAATCGGTGTTGATTGGCAGGGTTTTACGCTAAAGAAGCTAGAGAACCGGAACTCAGGCCTCAACGAACTTCAGGAAAGCGTCGGCCTCGGCGGCAAGCTTGGTCTTGCCTTCGTCGGCCAGCTGGTGGTTGAAACCGTTCTTGTGCAGGCTGCCCACAACGAATAGAAGCTTGGTCATTGCATCCCCCTTGTATTAGGTGTTTACCGAAAATCATTGTGCGCCGCGGTGTCTGACAATTGCTTCGCGTTGGGCGTAGAGAGCAGCGTGTGGCGAACTATTGTGAGCAAGGTCACATTGAGATGGAATGAGTGGGAGTGATCAGCGAGAGTGGAGCATGATGTTTTGCGGTGATGCCGCTCGTGGAAAAACGTTGAAATTCTGCGGAGACACGCGGGGATGATGCATTTTTCCGCAAAGTAGCGTATCTTATTCACCTGTTGCTTCAAACAACACATGCGGACATAGCTTAGTTGGTAAAGCGCAACCTTGCCAAGGTTGAGACCGCGGGTTCGAGTCCCGTTGTCCGCTCTCGGAAGACTGAACATTTGATTCAGTCTGATGGATGACCCGGGCGGTTGGCGCAGTGGTAGCGCACTTCCCTGACACGGAAGGGGTCACAAGTTCGAATCTTGTATCGCCCACTCGCATAGGCCGGCTTTGTGCCGGTTTTTCTATGCCAATCGGGCGATTGGCGCAGCGGCTAGCGCACTTCGTTCACACCGAAGGGGTCGTAGGTTCGATTCCTACATCGCCCACCCGATTTCCCGCCCAGCTAGGCGGGATTTTTTGTTTACAAACCGCGCTGCTTCAAGGCCGCCACTATCTGCACATAGAACTCACGTACATCGAATCCCGGAATATTCTCGCGGTTGAGATCGATCATATCCGCGTGGGAAATACCTCGAGTGCCGTTTGGCTCCAACCAAGTAAACCGTTCACCCCACGGGAATGACGGTTGGGCCACGAGCCCATCATTCGGACCGTCAAACCATTTGACCAACGGGTAGGTGAAATTGAGTGGGAACTTGCCTGTGGTGGCATGGGCCAGCTTGGAGCCGACGCTTTGGCAGATGATGCCGGCGAACGGTCCTGTGGTGCTCGCGTTGCCATGAAGCTCATTCGCATCGCCGATCTCGGCATTGAGCCGAGCGCATCCGGCCTGAGTTAAATCATGTACAGCTGCCATGAAATCGGGCTGCTTATCGCCCAGATGCGAGGCTGCGGTGTTGTATGCCGCTTCTACTTGTTTTTGTGCGGCAAGGGGAATCTTTTCCAGGAGATAGTCGGCGAAACCACAGCCGCGATGCGGTGTATTAATGGTGGTCAGCGACGCAACATATGGTGCCGCACCGCAGCGCGCAATGGCATAGCGCATGTCCAATCCACCCTTGGAATGCGCGATGACATTGACTTTGCCGCAGCCGGTGGTCTGAACAATGTGCAGGATGCGTTCGGTCAGCTCTCGTGCAGAATCCGGCACCGATGCTGCGGACTGATGATTGCCGTAATAAATCACCGCACCATTGCGTTGCAATTCAGCGGGAATACGCCCCCAATAATTCAGCGCTTTTGTGTCGCGGAAGAATACGCCGTGCACCAATAGCACGGGGTAGCGCGTGGCGCAGATGCGAGCTGCAGCGCGAGCGCGATTGAGCTGTTCCTTTGCCGATTCAAAACGTACTTCCTCATCTACTGTGCGGATAATAAGCCGCAGTGCAATAAGGTTGGCAATGGGAATCCAGCCACACAGCACGCCGATAACACGAATTTTGATGCCAAGCTGCACTGAAGTGACATAGACGGTGATAATGCCGATCCAGAAAATAATGGATTCGAGAATGATGGTGAGTGCTAGGGCGACTGTCCAGCTTGGCCAGCTATTTGCCCAAGGCGTTGGCCAGTCGGCGGCCAACATGGTGGTGAGGGAAGCGATGAGCGTCACAGTGGCAATAAGTGTGGTCCACCAGAAAATCCTGAGCATAATGACGCCGAAGCGGCATGCGGCAATGCGACCGGTCATAGTGCCTATGGTAGGCGCGAATAATCCGCGCACACTTTGGTGGAGATGAACAATACGTGTAGGGATTCTTGTTCCTTTTCCGGGCATATTTTTCTCGGACGGTGATGCTGTGCGGGGTCTACACTGTGCAGCATGGCTGGATTGGCTCGATACTCCAATGTGATTTTCGATTTTTGCGACGTCTTAGTTGATTGGCAGCCGCGTGTGCCGCTGGAAGGGCAGGCACCGGACGAGGTAATCGACCATCTGTTCGACCGCAATGATCCCTATGGTTTCTGGCATTACGACGAGCTCTCTGATCTTGGTTGGAGCGAGGAGAGGATTCTGGCTGATTATGCCCGGCATCATGGGTTATCTGGAGGCGAACAGGAGCAAGCGTTCCGGCTGTATTTTGAGCGTCAGAAACTGGCATTGGTGGGTATGCTGCCAGGGATGCCGGAAATTTTGCATGATTTAGATGCTGCAGGAGTGCGCTGCTGGGGCTTGACCAATTTCACAGTCAAGTACGTTGATGCAGCTCGTGAGCTATTCCCGGCTTTGGGATTACTCAAGGACGTTGTGGTTTCCAGTGCCGAACAGATTCACAAACCGGATCTTGAAATCTTCAAGCGAGCCATCGCCCGCTTTGGTATAGACCCTGCATGCACCGCATTCGTGGACGATAAACCGTGGAATGCCGAAGCCGGCACTGCGGCAGGCTTGCACGGCATCCGCTTCACTGGTGCTGATGCGCTGCGCGCCCAGCTGTTCGGCTAACAGGCATACGAACTGATATTGATATGGCAAGGTCCTGATTGCGGGAACAATCAGGACCTTAAAAGGAAGTTGATGAGAGCTGTTTACGGCAACTGTAGCGGCTCGTCTTCCTCTCGCGGATGCTTCTTACGCCACCATTGCTGCACGAAGTATGCGGCATAGCAAAGCGCAAGGAATGCCAGCTCCGCGCCCAGCGCGAATCGCTGTTCCTTATCGAAGAAGACCAGCAGGAACGAAGCAGTGCACAGAATGAACGCACCCCAAGAAGTCCACGGATAGCCTGGAGTACGGTACTTCAACTCCTCTGCGGTATGCCCCGAAGCAATCCAACGCTTGCGGAACACAATCTGGCAGTAGGCGATGGCGATCCACACCACCACTGCGGACAAACCGGAAAGCGCCACCAGTACCAGATATACGGTGGATGCAGCCACCACGGAAGAGAGCAGCGCCAACAGACCACCGGCCATAGCTGTGCACAGTGCCAGCACCGGCACACCGTGGCGATTCGTCTTGGCAAACCAGTGAGGAATCATGCCCTCATGGCCCATCGACCACACCATGCGCGTGGAAGCGTAGAGGCCGGAATTGGAAGCGGAGAGCACAGCGGTCAGCACCACGAAGTTCATAATATCCGCGGCATACGGAATGCCGATGGAACTGAACACCAGCACGAACGGGCTTTCGCCCACACCGGCTTCGCGCCACGGAATCAAAGCGCACATCACCACAATGGAGCCAATGAAGAACAGCACCAAACGCCACAGCGTAGTGTGAATAGCCTTCGGCACGGCGGTTTCCGGGTCTCGCGTCTCGCCAGCGGTCACGCCAATAAGCTCAGTGCCGGAGAATGCGAAGTTCACAGTCAAGATCGTGGCGAACACCGGCATGAAACCATTCGGGAAGATACCGTCCTTCACCAGATTGCCGAACATGGGGGCGTGGCTATAGCCCTTCATCGGAATAATGCCGAAAATCGCCAGCAAGCCGATGGCGATAAACGCACAAATGGCAAACACTTTAATAGAGGCAAACCAGAACTCAGCCTCCGCAAAGAATCGAACGGACAGTGCGTTCAATGTAAAAATCAGCACAATGCAGGCCGCTGACCATGCCCATGTTGGCGTATCCGGGAACCAGCGTTGCATCAATAGACCTGCTGCCGTGAACTCTGAGCCGAGCGCCACAGTCCATGTGAGCCAATACTGAATTGCAATCACGAAGCCGGTGCCTGGGCCAATGAACTTTTCCGCATAGACATGGAACGAACCGGTGACCGGCATTGCTACGGACAGTTCGCCGAGCGTCAGCATCACCAGGTACACAATCACGGCGCCAATGGCGTACGCCAAAATCGTGCCCATAGGGCCCGCCTGTTGAATCGTATAGCCGGAGCTCAAGAACAGGCCTGTGCCGATCACGCCGCCGAGCGAAATCATCTGCAGATGGCGTGATTCCATGCCACGCTTCAGATTTGTGTGCAGCGCGTGCTTGGTGTGTTCTTTACCGATATGGCTTGGTTCAGTGCCGGCGGTGTCGGCGTTGCTGGTGCCATCGTTCACTGTGGACGGCGACTGTGCCGCCTGGTCGGTTTCGGGTTGACTCATGTTGCTCTCTCTGACATGCGCGTTCCGTGGATAGACTCCCACAAGAGAGCCCGGAATAGTATACGTTGAAGGGGCTACGCGTGTACTGCGAACTGTTTTGCGAGGCTTTAGTGATGATGACATTGCCTGATATTGTTCACGTTCCGTTCAACTAAAACGGTGCTTTGCAGCTTTGCTGCACTTTTACGATGGAGACAGTCGTTATTTTGTGAGGAGTATTTTTCATGAGCGCTGCCAACATCGCGTCATCGCCCGCGAGCGGTACCAGTAATAAACTGTCCGCCCGCGAGAAGAAGTGGATTATCTACGATGTGGGCAATTCGGCATTCGTGCTGCTCTCTACCGCCGTGGTGCCGATTTATGCGAAATCTCTGATGCCTTCGGATGGCAACATCGTGTCCGCCTGGGGTTATGCGCAGACGATAGCTTCGCTGGTCATCGCATTGCTGATGCCGCTGCTTGGTTCTATCGCCGATGTGCAGGGCATGAAAATCAAGTTCTTCCTAGGCTTCTTCGGTACTGGCGTGGTGATGTGTTGCGCTATGGCACTGCCGCTAACCTGGCTGCCATTTCTTATTATTTATGTGCTTGCCACCATTGGTTTGAATGGCTCGCTTACGTTCTACGATTCAATGCTGATTGACACCACCACGAACGAGCGTATGGATAAGGTGTCTTCGCATGGGTACGGCTGGGGTTATGTGGGCTCCACGGTGCCGTTCATCGTGTGCATTGCGCTGATTTTCGGCGGGCCCGCACTGTTCGATTGGTCCACTGTAGCCTGCACACGCGCAAGCTTCGTGATTACTGCTGTCTGGTGGGTGGCGTTTACGATTCCGCTGATTACCAGCTACCGGCAGGTGCATTACCGCGCAACCCGCGACCATGCGCGTGAGGCGATTCGCGGCACCTTTACCGAGCTTGGTTCTACGTTCGGCAAGATCGTGAAGAACAAGCCGCTGTGGATGTTCATGCTTGCGTTCTTCTTCTACATCGACGCTGTGAACACGGTGATTTCGATGAGCACCTCCTATGGCACGCAGCTCGGCATCGACTCCACCCAGCTGGTGGTAGCGCTGTTGGTTACGCAGTTCGTGGCCTTCCCGTGCGCGATCTTGTACGGTCGACTGGCCGGACGCTTCGGTTGCAAGCCGATGATCACCGCGGCAGTGGTGGCATACATGGGCATCGTGTTCTTTGCCACGTTCTTTCTGAAGACGGCAGTGGAATTCTGGATTCTGGCGATTTTGGTCGGCATGTTCCAGGGCGGCATCCAGGCGCTTTCTCGCTCGTACTATGGCAAGATCATTCCGAAGGATCACGCCAACGAGTACTACGGCTTCTACGATATCTTCGGCAAAACCGCTTCGATCTTGGGTACGTTCCTAGTCGCCACAACGACTTCCCTGACCGGCAACGCCAGTTTCGGTGTACTTTCTATTGCCATCCTTCTGGTCGTCGCCCTGGTCTTCCTCACGTTGCAGAAAGATCCGACCAGGGCGGCGTGATATTCAGCCTTCAGCCTTGCAATAGTGCGGCTGCCTCGTCATACTCAGGGCATTGAGGCACGCCATTGATACTGCGGGTAATGGCGATGGATGTGGCGGCATTGGCCAGTTTGACGGCATCGGTGAGATCACGCCCCTCGGCCAGCATGGCGCACATTACACCGGTATGGCAGCCGCCTGCGGAACGGGTGTGCACCGCCTTGGTGGGGAATCCTGGAATGTGCACGGTCTCTCCGCCTGGCTCGCGTACCCAAGCGCCTAAGGAACCTACGCGTACCACCAATGGGGCGCGCAACGTATGGCCAAGACCATCACATAACTGGTGCATGAAATCATCCAAGCCGCCGCCGATAGTCACCTTGCTGTCATCAATCGGTGCACCGAGACGCTCAGCCAAAGTGGTGGCTTCTTGACGATTGCACGACCAAATCGGGCGTGCGAGCACCAAGTCCTCAAGCATATGGTCGTTCACCAAGCGCAGCGTATTGGTGGGGTTGATGACGAGTGCATAGTCGCGTTTGGTTGGGTCGGTGCCGGCTCGCAATAGGAATCCGTCCACGCCGGCTGCGGTATGGTCCATCAGCGTATTGCCGCTGATATGCACCACATCATGATCCTGCGGCTCCAACATGTCGAACGTGTCCACGCCGCCATGAGCTTCAGCACCATAGGAGGCGATGAACGTTTTCTTCGGCTCCCCGGAACTCAGCACAACGCGGAAGCCGGAATCTTCATCCAGCCGGTCCTGGCCGATATGGTTGATGCCGTTATCTTGGAATGATTGGCGAATGAAGTTGGCCCACAATCCGTTGCCGAGAATGCCGGCGTGCTCGGATTGCACACCCATGCGGCTTGCCGCTTCCAGCACGCGGTAACTGCCGCCGATGGCAGGCTTGGGGTGGTCGGCCACGGCAAAGCCGCCCTGCGGAGGTACGGCGTCCACGTTCATCATGATGTCTACCCACACCTGCCCCAAAGAAATCACGCTCGGGTGATGGGTGCCAATGCCTCTTCTCAGGTCTAACATGCCAGCCTCCTTTTGCTAGTCCATGCCGCGGGCGACGTACTACCATGCACGTTGAGTGCCGCGGGGAGCCCCTTCGCTCCTGTTCCCTTATACCGAGATTATAAGAGAGGTGGCTGTGCTGGGAATAGACAAAACGGCGAGTCTTATTGAGTAATCACTGGGTAATTCATGGGTGCACGCTGATGATTCAGAACATCGCAAGCGCGAAATCGACCAGCAGTTTGATGCCATACAACGTAATGACTCCGCCACATACGCGATTGAGTACATTGATGATGCGCGGGCTGAACTTGTGAGCGAAGGCGTTGACGACAAGCGTGACGCCAAAGAACCAGAGCACGGAGGCGGTTTCGACGCCGGTGATGAACGGTGTGGTCTGCTGCGCGTTGAGAGTGGCCGAGAATGCGCCAAGCATCAGCGTACCGTCGATAATGGCCTGCGGGTTGAACCAGGTGACGGCGCACGCGGTGCCGATGGTGCTGAGCAGACCTTGTACGCCGAGGTGCTGTGATGGAACCCGCGCGGCGTTAGGGGATGGGGAACTATTGCCGCCGCCGGTCGCCGTATCAGGCATAGCGCCGGTTCCGGCTTGATTGGCGGTGACGCGACTCTTGTGCGGCAACGCCAAGCCCAGCCCTATGCGAATCACCACCAATCCACCCAGCCCGAGCACGATATTCTCTAGCCATGCGTGGGACTGCATCAGCGCTCCGATGCCGAAGAAACAGGACAGCGATAGTGTCATGTCGAAGAAAATGACAATCAGCGCTGTGAGGAGCGCGTTGCGTCGTGTGCGCGTCAGGGCTGAATTGATGACGAACATATTCTGCATGCCGATGGGCGCGATGTAGGCAAGTCCCATCGTCAATCCCTGAATATACAGGCCCATGTTGCATCCTTCCGTTCCCTCGCGCACGTCTGCATTGGTTTGGCTGGATTGGTCACATCCAACTAAACCAGCCAAATCGCAATGGTGTTGTCTCTTTTCGATGGAATTGATATCTCAACAATCCCATTCATTCCAAAGCTATTGCCCTATGCTAAGCAATCGGCTACACTTGGCAACCAGCCAAGGTGACGGTATGGCACCCAGCCAAATATGATGCAATGACTGGAAAGGGGGAATCATGGCGCGCATCGCTCCGCTGGAAATCGATTGGAAGCCGAATCGCGAGGAGACGCGTCCGGTCACCGAACAGATCGTGGATTTCATGTGTGGGCGCATCGCGTCCGGCGCGTGGCCGATTGGTTCGCGCCTTCCCAGCCAACGCGCGTTGGCGGATGCGTTCGGCGTGAACCGGTCCACTGTCATCGCTGCGGTTGAGGAATTGGCCGATTATGGCATTGTCGAGGGTCGGCATGGCGCGGGCACACGTATTGTCAGCAACACGTGGTCGTTGATGCTTTCCGGCGCGCCTGACTGGGCGGATTATGTGGCTTCCGGTTTCTTCAAGGCGAACAACGACACGATTCAGTCCATTAACCGTTATGAATTCGACTCCGCCAAGACACGGTTGGGCACTGGGGAGCTTGACCCTCGTCTGTTCCCGCGTGAGATGTGGCGGCGCGTGGCATGCGAGGCGGCCGACGAGATCGATTCGCTCGGCTACCCTCCTCCCGAAGGACTGGATGTGTTGCGCGAGGCCGTCGCCTCTCATATGCGCTCGTGGAATGTGGACTGCAATCCGGAGCAGGTGCTGATTTCGTCAGGTGCATTGCAGGGTCTGCAGATGATTTCGGTGAGCCTGCTGTCTTCGGGGTCGACCGTCTATGCCGAGGCGCCCAGCTATATCAAATCGCTGCAGGTGTTCCAGTCGGCAGGCATGAGGCTTGCCGGAGTGCCGATGGGTGTCGACGGCCTCGATGTGCATGCGCTGGACGCGTCGTTACGCGAGAGGGCTGGCACAGGCTCGGGTCCCGGTCCACGCTCCGGTCAGGGCAGCGGCGGCAATGGCGGCAAGAATAGTAGTGCGGTGCTCTATACGATTCCAACCAACCACAATCCGACCGGCCTAACGATGCCGGCCGATCGCCGTCATCTGCTGATTGATGCATGCGTTGCGAATCGTCTGCCGATTATCGAGGACTGTGCTTATCAGGATCTGGTGTTTGATGGCGATGCGCCGACTTCGCTCAAGGCCTTTGACGACACCGGCATGGTGATTACGGTGGGAAGCGCATCAAAGTCACTGGCACCGGGATTGCGTATTGGATGGGTGGTGGCCGACGAGCGAATCGTGCATCGTCTGGCTGACGTCAAAATGCAGATGGACTATGGTGCCAGCACGCTGAGCCAATGGGTGTTCGCGCGATTCCTCACCTCCGGGATGTATGGCGAATATTTGGAACAGCTGCGCGCGGAATTGCGCCGTCGTCGAGATGCCGCGTTGGAGACTCTGGAGCGTTTGTTCTCGGTGCGCGCTCACTGGAATGTGCCGCAAGGTGGCTTTTACATTTGGTTGACCTTTGATGAGCCGGTGCGTATGGGGCGTCTTTTCCAGCGTGCGCTTGAGCATGGCGTGCTACTTAATCCTGGCGATATCTACGATTTCGCCGGCGATAACTCGCTGCGTTTGAGCTATGCGTACACGACGCCGGAGGAGTTTGCGCGTGCCGCCGAAGTGGTCGCATCGCTGGTATGAGATGTGCGGCCGCCTGAGTCGCATCGAATTTCGAGGCGTTCCGCTAGACTCGCTCAAAGTGCTCAAGTCGTCATCGCCGCGGCATGATACACGCAAGGGTTGCGGTTGTCGGTATTGGGCTATATATTTGTGAAGTTGTGTGTTCGGCATGTCGGGCAAAACCGGCGGTCGAACGCGTGAAAGACTTGAAACATCAAGGTTTAAGGGAGTCCATCATGGCAGCTCGTTGCGCAGTGTGCGGTAAGGGTCCGCAGACCGGTTACACCGTATCTCATTCGCACCGTCGTACCAAGCGTACCTTCCGCCCGAACCTGCAGTCTGTGCGCACCACCATCGACGGCGAGAACACTCGCCTGCGCGTGTGCGGCAAGTGCCTCAAGGCTGGCAAGGTTCAGCGCGTGGCCGCGTGAATCACGTATTGACGTCTGCAAAACCCGCTTAGCTTCGGCTGAGCGGGTTTTGTTTTAATAGAATGGGCCGCTATGAGCATTACGTTGAGCACCGCACTGGCATCGCTGATCACCAATAAGCGACGAGTGTCCGCGCTCAAATCGCTGGGCGTAACCACGGTGGGGGAGGCTCTGACCTATTTCCCGTTCCGCGTCACCGACCCGGTACGTTTGCAAACGCTTCGTCAAGCACAAATCGGCCAGCAGATGGCATTTGTGGCCACTGTGCGTGATGTGCGTGTGGTGCCCGGCCGCATGCTGCGCGTAATCGCCACTGTTGATGATGTCGACTTCGCTCGCACGCATAATATGCCCGGTGGCACTGCTCAACTCACATTCTTCGGCGGGCGTAAAAACTATATCGACTGGGTGAGCATGCGGCTTAAATCCAGTCCGATCTTGGTGGTCTCCGGCGTGCCAAGCGAATATATGGGGCAGCTGCAGTTCACTCATCCTGATTTTCTGACAGTGGCTCCGCCTGAGTTCGCAGCCGCAAACCAGCAACACATGGGCGCAAAGCTTAAATATGACGCCGATTCTATTGACGAAGCAGTTCTGCGCGTCACCCGCCCGCGTCCGGTCTATCATGCCAGTTCGCGCATATCCTCCGAGCATATTCATGAAACGATTCTGAATCTTCTATGGATGATGGGTGCGCGCACCTCGGCTTCGCAGGCTGCTCTAGTGCCGCCGTCTACCAGCAGTATTGCTGTGCAGCCGGAGGAGGGAATTGCGGCAGGTGGAATGATTGCTCAGCCAGAAGATACAGCTGCGGGCAATCCGGAAAATTCGGCAGCAGTTGGCACATTGGCTCAAGCTATCCCCGATATTCTGCCTGAATCAGTTCGTGCGGTCAAAAACCTCATGCATAGGGCCGAGGCATTCCTCGCTATCCATGATCCCGATTCACGAGGCCGATTCAATGAAGCCATCGCAACATTGCGCTATGAGGAAGCTTTCATTTCTCAGGTCTCGCTGTTAAAGGCCCGGTCTCATGCGCATAAGTCGGCGGCTCACTCCTGCCCCCTAGGTGATGCGACAGCCAATACCGCAGCAAATACGGCGGAAGGTGGCAGAGATGTGCATAATCTCCGCGACCAGTTCATCAGCGCCCTGCCATTCGCCCTCACTGCTGGCCAGCGGCAGGTAATCGATGACATTGCAGCCGATTTGTCCCGCGATTGGCCAATGCAGCGCTTGTTACAAGGCGAAGTGGGCTCCGGCAAAACCGTGGTGGCGCTTGCCGCCATGCTGCAAGCTGTAGGTGCCGGATACCAGGCCGTGCTCGTGGCGCCGACTCAGGTGCTGGCCGAGCAGCATGCTGAAACCATTGGCAGGATGGTGGCAGGCCTCAAACCGGAAGTGCCGGTCACGCTCCTGACCGGTGGCATGAAACTTGCCGCGCGCCGCAAAGCATTGGCCGCAGCCGCCAGTGGTGAACCCGGCATTATCGTGGCCACGCATGCAGCCTTCTCCAAAACCTTCCAAGCTCCGCATCTGGCTCTAGTGGTGATTGATGAGCAGCATCGTTTCGGCGTGGAACAGCGTGAAAGTCTCAACGCCAAAACCGATGACGGCACCACGCCGCATCTGTTGGTGATGACCGCCACGCCAATTCCACGCACCGCCGCCATGACTTGGTTCGGCGACCTCGACATCTCCTGGCTTACCGAGCTGCCCGGCGGCCGCAAGCCGATTCGCACGGTGGTGGTGAACGAAGCCGATGCGCCCACAATGGTGCGCATGTTACAACACATCCGTGCGCGCGTCGACGCGGGGGAGCGGGCCTACATCGTCTGCCCTCGTATTGATGAGGACAATGATGCGGATGCGGCAGCTGGCAAACGCAAACAGAGCGACGCCGAAAGTATCGGTATCGATAATCCTTACGAAACCTATGACGACAACGGTGAGGCCGAGGCCCGCCCGCCGCTGCACTCGGTGGAGGAGATCGCCGGGCGACTGCAAAAACTCCCGCAGTTTGCCGGTATCCAGTTCGCCACGCTGACCGGACGCGATAAAGACGATGTCAAAACTCAAGTCATGGCTGATTTCGCAGCTGGCAAAACGCCGATCTTGGTATCCACTACGGTGATTGAAGTTGGCGTGGACGTGAAACAGGCCAGCTGCATCGTGATTTTCGATGCCGATCGCTATGGCCTCTCTCAGTTGCACCAGTTGCGCGGACGCGTAGGCCGAGGTGGCACCAGCTCGTGGGCGTTCCTGATTTCCCGTGCCGAATCCGGATCGATTGCCGAGCAGCGACTCGAGGTCATCCATAATTCGCTTGATGGTGCCGAAATCGCCCAAGCTGACCTGGAATTCCGTGGTGCCGGCGATGTGCTGGGCGACGCTCAATCCGGTGGTAAGTCAAGCCTGAAACTGCTGCGCGTGGTCAAGGATGCGGACATGATTGCCGATGCACGCGCTCGGGCCGAACGAGTGCTGGTTGCTGACCCGGAGCTCACGAACGAAGTGCAACTGGCCGGAGCGGTACTCGATTTCACGCGTGGCAACGAAACCTTCCTGACCTCCAACTGAGACCGTAACGCGCCAGTTTACGCAAACTCACTACGGTGTGGGCCAGTCTACCTACACAAGGAGGGCCCATGAGCGAGACTGTGCGCGATGCGTTGTTTGTAGTCGTGCTATTCGCGGCGAACGTGATTCAGGCAATCACCGGATTCGCAGGAACCGTGCTTGCCATGCCGTTCTCCATGCTGCTGCTCGGTACCGATACCGCCAAAGTAGTACTGAATATCACCACATTATTGGCATGTTTATGGCTCGGTGTGCAGCACCATGCACATATTCGCTGGCGTATTCTTGCTGAGATGGTGGGGCTTATGGCTATCGGCATGGCGGCCGGCGTAGCACTCTATGTAGTGCTGCCTCTCGACCCGTTGCAGAAGGCCTATGGCGTGTTCATCATCGTGATTGCGTTGAAAAATCTGATATGGCCGTCTCATGCGGAGCCGCCGCACTGGCTGCTTGTCATCATCGTGTTGTTGGCCGGTGTGATTCATGGCATGTTCATCTCCGGTGGTGCGCTACTGGTGATTTACGCTGCGGTGCGACTCAAAGACAAGAATGAATTCCGCGCCACGATGGCATGCGTATGGGTGGCGCTGAACTCGGTGCTGGCTGTGCAACAAGGGGTGTCCGGTGTAATGACGCCACATGCGTTAATGCTCACCGCGGTGTCGATTCCGCCGCTGATTGTGGCGATTGCCATCGGCAACCATCTGCAAAAGCAGGTGAGCCAGCAGGCTTTCCTGAAACTCACCTATGTGCTGCTGGTGATTTCCGGCGCCTCGATTGTGCTATAGCGGAGAGGAGCTGCTATGACCGTCCGATTGAAGGAATTAGTGGAGCAGGCCGCCGATAAGGATATGGTGCTGGTGGCTGGCAAAGGCGGGCTCGAACGGCCGGTGAGTTGGGTGCACATGGTCGAAAACGAGGAGATTGCAGGCTTCCTCGAGGGGCAAGAAATCGCCTTTACCACCGGCATCGGCTTGGAAACTCAGGAAGATCTCTACCCGCTGGTCAAAAGTGCCTATGCTTCTGGAGCTACCGGTGTGGTAGTGAATATCGGCCCGTTCATCCACCAAATCAGCCCAGATACGATTCGGTTCTGCGATAAGCATGATTTCCCGCTATTCAAAGTGCCGTGGAGCGTGCACATGGCGCAGATCATGCACAGCTTCAGCTTGGCCATCACGATGAGCGAGAAGCATAGCATGGAGCTGGCAGCCGCTCTGGAGAACGCCATCTTCCACCCGGATCGCGAGGAAATGTACCTTGAATACCTCGAACAATCCGGATTTGGCAAGGACTGGAACTATTGCGTCACCGTGTTCAGCGCGTGCGGAGAAACGAGCGGTCATGACGCCGAACGCATCGCCAAATACTCGCGTGAAGCCGAATCGTTGATTACGTCGAACCAGTGGCGTGTGGCCGTGGCGCATATCGAAGAGCGTCTTGTACTGGTGTTTGCTCGGTATACAGCTGAGCAGGTGGAAATGATGGTGCGTGAAATCATCGCTGCGATACGCAGTCGCGGAGTGATTCTTGAACGCACATACATTGGTGTCGGCAAAGTCACTAGATCCGCTCGTTGCATTGGCAAAAGCTATAATCAGGCACTCAAATTGGAACGATTGCAGCATCTGCGCGGGCGCGTGGGCGAGGTTGCGCTCTACGACAATTCAGGTATCGATAAACTGTTGCTTGCCGTTTCAGATCGTGCGATTTTGGAAGATTACTATCAAGACAGCATTGGGCCACTGGTGGAATACGACCGTGTGAACGGTACCGATTTGACCGAAACGCTGCATGCGTACTTCCAGTTCTCCGGCTCGGTCAAGGAGACTGCAGCCAGCATGTTTGTGCACCGCAACACCGTGAGCTACAAACTCAACAAAATCGAAGACATTCTGGGTGTAAGTTTGTCTGATTTTCGTACGCGCGAGTTCCTTTCTGTGGGATTGCAAGTGCGCGAGATTCTTGATTGCTAGGAGTGTGATTGTGCTGGAGCACAATCATCTTTAGGTTCTGCAATATAGAACGGCAGCGCGTTCGCTCATAGACTGCAAAGCAATCACGGAATCCACAAGGATTTCATGCAGTCGCCGAACGGATGACATGCGGAACCAAATGTTTCGATTGTGTATCGTGCACATTTCTTTCTCTCACATCGTCTCATCCATTCGGCTCACCAAAGCCCCTAAGAAAGGATGAGACGATGAGCGAATCACTGGCAACCAAGGAACTGACCGGCGAAGAAGTTGCTGAACTGCACCGCGAGTATGTGATGCAATCCTGGCACAAGCAGGGCGAGCCGGTGATGCCGGTCAAGTCCGCTAAGGGCATCTACGTTTACGACTATGACGGCAACAAGTACGCCGATATGTCGTCCCTGCTGGTGTGTTCCAACCTCGGCCACGAACTGCCGGAGATTGTGGACGCCATCAAGGATCAGGCCAGCAAGATGTGCTTCATGGCACCGGCCTATGCCTCTGAGCCGAAGTCCAAGCTCGCCAAGATGATCGTCGACCTTGCCGGCAACGACTTCTACCAGCGCGTATTCTTCACCAACGGCGGCGCTGATTCCAACGAAAACGCCATCAAGATGGCCCGCATGGTCACCGGCCGCCAGAAGATCTTCAGCTGCTACCGCTCCTACCACGGCTCCACCTTGGGTGCATCCTTTGCTTCCGGCGACTGGCGTCGTTTCGCCACTGAAGCCGGCGGCGCAGCCCCGAGCTTCGTGCACTTCATGAACCCGAACATGTACGAGGACGGCTTCAACCGTGGTGAGGATGACGAGAAGGTTACGGCCCTGTACTTGAAGCGCCTTGAAGATCAGCTCATCTACGAGAACCCGGATGACGTGGCCGCCATCCTGATGGAATCCATCGTTGGCGCCAACGGTGTGATTTTGCCGCCGAAGGGCTACATGGAAGGCGTTCGTGCCCTATGCGACAAGTATGGCATCCTGATGATTTGCGACGAGGTCATGGCAGGCTGGTGCCGCACCGGCAAGATGTTCGCCTGGCAGAACTTCGACATCAAGCCTGATATCTTCACCTTCGCCAAGGGCGTTACCTGCGGTTACGTGCCGCTGGGAGGCGTGGTGGTCTCCAAGCGGATTTCCGACTACTTCACCGATCACGTACTGCAGTGCGGCCTGACCTACTCCGGCCACACGCTGGCCTGCGCCGCCGGCGTCGCCGCAGTCAACTACTACGTCGAGCATGATATCGCCGGCCACGTCAAGGAGATGGAAGGCATTTTGAAGCCATTCCTCGAAGAGATGGAAGCCAAGCACAAGTGCGTAGGCGAATCCCGCTGCATCGGTCTGTTCTCCGCCATGACCATCGTCAAGAACAAGGAAACCCGCGAGCTGATGAGCCCGTACCACACCGCCAACCCGGTGATGGGCAAGATCATGGGTGCCCTGAAAGACAAGGGCTTCCTGACCTTCGGCCGTGAAACCAACGTGAACATCTGCCCGCCGCTGACCATCACCGCTGAAGAGCTCAAGGCCGAACTGCCCAAGGTGGACGAAGTCCTGACCTGGGTCGACGAAAACTTCTGCGATTGACCGCCTGCTCGCGCTGGGAAAGGAAACATCATGCTTTGGGATTATCAACAGCCGGTAGCTATTCGCTTCGGCAATGGTCGCGTTCGAGAAATCAAGGATGTGGCCGCTTCGATGGGCTTGACTGAAGGCGGCTTGCTCGTTTCAGAACATCTCTTCGCACAAAACGGCACTGCAGAGAAAATCGTTAAGGACTCCGAAGGAGCCATCAGTGAGATCTTCTCCGACTTCTCGCCGAACCCGGACGTTACTGAAGTGGACAAGGCTGCGGCCCTGATTCGCGAAAAGCACCTGAAATTCGTCGTGGCGATGGGCGGTGGCAGTGCAATGGACCTCGCCAAGTCAGCGGCCAGCATCGCATTGACCAACGATTCCATAGCCGAATACCACGGCACCGGTAAGGCCATGCCGCAGGAGCATCTGCCGATTATCGCAGTGCCCACCACAGCAGGCACCGGCTCAGAAGTCACTTGCGTATCCGTGCTCACCAATCGTGCGCTCGGCAAGAAAGCACCGATCGTCTCTGACGGCTTCTTCCCATCCGTGGCCATCATCGACCCGGAACTCACCTACTCGGTGCCACCGCACGTCACCGCATCGACCGGTATGGACGTGCTGAGCCAGGCAATCGAAGGCTACTGGAGTAAAGGCCATCAGCCGATCTGCGACGCCTGCGCCATCCACGCGGCACCGCTGGTCTTCAAATACCTGCCCATCGCTGTGGCCGAACCGAACAACGCCGAGGCTCGTCAAAAAATGTGCGAGGCGTCAGTGATTGCAGGTCTCGCTTTCACGCTGCCGAAGACCACATCCTCGCACGCCTGCTCCTTCCCGCTGACCAATATTCACGGCATTCCGCACGGTGAGGCTTGTGGCTTGACGCTTGATTGGTTCGCCCGCATCAACAAGAATGCCCAGCATGGCCGCGTGCAGGAGTTCGCTCGCGCCATCGGCTTTGAAGACGTCGATGCAATGGCCGACGCCATCCATGAACTCAAGGTCAAGGTGGGTCTGCGTACCGGATTGAAGGATCTCAACCTGAACGCCGAGCAGATCGCCGACCTGGTGCGCATCAGCCGCCATCCGAACCTGTACAACAACCCAGTCGAAATCACCGATGAGATGCTCCAGGACATGTACGAGCACCTCGCCGCCACCGACTGATCGCCGCGGAACCGGTAAACGGCATCTACAACCAACACGCAAGGAGACGATGATGGCAACGATCTACACTGGCGGCACAATCCGCACGATGACTGCGCCCGATGCAACCGCTCAGGCACTGCTCACGGATGACCGCGGCTGCATCGCCTTCGTGGGAAGCCTTGATGAAGCCCGCAATCGCGCACAGTCCATGATTACTGTGGGTGGACGTGTTCCTCAGGAGCACGACCTTGCCGGAGCCTGTCTGATGCCAGGCTTCATCGACTCCCATTCGCATTTCGCCGGCATGGGTCAGCGTCTGACGGACGCCGACCTGGCCGGCTGTGCCGATTTTGCCGAAATCGGCACCCGACTCAAGACTTTTCTGGCTGCACATCCACTGCCCGCAGGCGGTGTGCTGCACGGCTTCAATTATGATCAAAACGAGCTGGCTGAAGGCGTGCACCCCGACCGCCACGTACTCGATGCCATGCTCGGTGATGTGCCGACGGTCATCTCCCACGTATCCGGGCATGTGATCATCGTCAACACCGCACTGTTGAAGCTCATTGGCCTCGACCTGGATGCCGAAGCGCCAACCGGTGGCGTGTACGGCAAGGATACGGATGGCAAACTCAACGGCTACTTCGCCGAAACGCCTGCAATCATGCCGATTCTGATGTATCCGGCGGTCATGCCAAGCCAAGGCGTCGAAGACCTGGCCGATGCCATCCAGAACGATTACGCATCCCACGGCATCACCACCTGCCAGGATGGTGCCACCGCACCCGGATACGCCGAACGATTCGTCAAACTCGCCGAAAATCACCAGCTGAAGCTTGATCTGACCTGCTACCCCATGATGGGGCAGGATCTGGATGCCGTATTCGAATCCGTTGGCTCCTATGCCAGCGGTGGCACCAGCGAGGGCATCCAATATCTGAATCATCTGCGCTTCGGTGGCGTGAAACTGTTCGTGGACGGATCCCCGCAGGCGCGAGGCGCTTGGCTTTCCGAACCTTACGAGCCGCTGCCGGCATCTGCAAAAGCCAGCGAGCCGGCCGGCTACCGAGGCGCGGGCATCCTTAGCGACGAGGCCATGCGTGCATTCCTCGACCATGCGCTCGAACGCGGCTGGAAGGTCATGGCGCATTGCAACGGCGATGCCGCCAGCGAACAATTCCTCACCCAATACACCGCCGCCTACCGTGCCAGCAGCAAACCCGACAAATTCGATCTGCGCCCGGTGATGGTCCACTGCCAACTCACCCGCAACGATCAGTACGCGCGCATGGCAGCCGTGCACATGATTCCCTCGATATTCGTCTCCCACTGCTGGTTCTGGGGTGACGCGCACATCAAAAACTTGGGATTCGAGCGGGCCTCCCGCATTTCCGCAGTGCATGACGCACTTGACTACAATCTTCCTTTCACTTTCCACACCGATTCACCCATTGTGCCGCCGGATCTCATCTTCGCGGCATGGTGCGCCATGACCCGCGTTACCAAGCACGGTGTTGAGCTCGATCAGGCGCAATGCGTCGGTGCATGGGAGGCTTTCAGCGCCATCACGCGCAATGCGGCCTACCAATACGGCGAAGAAGCGCGCAAAGGCACTCTGGAAGCCGGCAAACTCGCCGATCTCACGATTCTTGACGCGGACCCGCTGGCCGCGTCGGCGGATAAGGCCGAAGCTGCGGCCAAAGTCCGCGAACTCAACGTACTCGAAACCATCAAGGAAGGAACCACGGTTTGGACAGCGTGATTGCCGTGCGCGGATAACAGCGAGCACGGCGCAAGACCAAGAGAGGCATCGTCATGGGAAAGACACACAACAGCAAGTCAGCATCGGCGGATGGCAGTAGTACTGCTGTCGTCAGACCATTCGGCTGGCGAGACAAAATCGGATACATGTGCGGCGATTTCGGCACGGACTTCATGTTCGTGTTCGCCGGCACCTGGTTCATGATCTTCTACACCAAGGTCATGGGCATCCCCGGTACCATCGTCGGCACCTTGTTCCTGCTGGCGCGCGTGCTCGACGCGGTGATGGACGTGACCGTCGGCGTGGTAGTGGACCGTTCCAAAGACCATCCGGGCGGCAAATTCCGTGTGACCATGATGCGATTCACCGCACCGCTCGTGATCCTCTCCTTCCTCATGTACCAGACGTTCGCCATTGATGCCGCCATGTGGGTCAAGATTGTCTACATGTCCGTGACCTACGTGGTGTGGTGCTTCTTCTACTCCTGCGTCAACATCCCGTTCGGCTCCCTGGCCTCCACCATTTCCGCCGAAGCAGACGACCGCACCAGCCTGTCCACCATGCGCAGCATGGGTGGCACTATCGGCGGCTTGATTCTCGGCATTGTGGCACCAATCGTGATTTACCAGAAGGTGGACGGTCATCAGGTCATCCGTGGTGGCGACGGCACACATATCTTCGCCATCGTGGCTGCAGTAGTATCCATTGCCGCATTCATCGGCTACCTGATCTGCTACTTCAACGTAACCGAACGCGTGCATCCCGACCCTGATCAGAACGCCAAGGAAGGCGAGAAGCGCTCGCCTGTGCACATGATTGCCAACGCGTTCTCCTCCCGTTCGATGCTGGGTATCGTGGCCGCCGCCCTGTGCTTGCTGGTGGCGCAGCTGTTCAGCAACCAGCTGATGACCTACGTGTACACCGACGTGTTCGGTTCGGCGGCGCTCGCCTCCATCTCCGGCCTGCTCGGCACGGCGGTGATGTTCCTGGTAGTGCCGTTCGTCAAGCCTTTGACTCGACGCTTCGGCCGCAAGTCCATCTGCGCGTTCGCCTCAGCGCTGGGCGCTGTCTCCATGCTGCTGCTGTTCGTGATTCAAACCCGCAGCGGCATCGTGTTCCTCGTTGGCGCAGTGTTCATGTACTTCGCGCTGATGGGCTTCAACTTGGTGATCTGGGCCATGATCACCGATGTGATCGACGATATCGAAGTCACACGTGACACTCGTGAGGAAGCCACCTGCTTCTCCTGCTACTCGTTCGCCCGCAAGATCGGCCAGGCAGTGGCCGGTGAGCTGGCCGGCCTGTCGCTCGACTGGGTCGGCTACCAATCCGGTGCCACAGCAGTGCAATCGGCGGCCACCAAGACCGCGCTCTACAATGTGGCGACCCTGGTGCCCGGCGTATTCTTCCTGCTCACCTTTGTGTGCCTGGTGATTATCTACCCGTTAAGCCGTGACCGAGTGCTCTACAACGTGGAGGTGCTACGCGTCAAGCGCAAGGGCATCACCGGCGAAGAAGCTCGCCTGCTCGTCAAGTACGAGGGCATCACCCCGACCGGCACCGCGCCGGAAGGCAGCACCATCGAATGGCCTGACTTCCATGAGCTCGAACGTGCACGTGAACTCTCCGCCCGTACCGGAATCGCGATTCGCGATCCGCAGGCAGAGGCGTCGACGCATATCGAACAGTAATGCCGCCGGCAAGATTCGTGAACGAATGTGAACACTAAGGAGAGACGATATGAGTGAAGCGACAACACCGAATCCGGATACGCCAGTCGTGGCGGGAACCGCGGTGGCCGGCACATCAATTGTGGAAGGTGCGGCTACCGCCAAGCGCAAACCGATGCCGGCATGGATGAAGTCGAAGAAAATCCAGCCGATTATCTCGCTGGTGTTGCTGATTGCCGTATGGTGGGGTGTCACCTCGGCAGGTCTGATCAATTCGTTGTATCTGCCTGGCCCGAAAGCCGTATGGGATGCATTCATCGAGGCAAACAGCTGCCGCCCGGCATCAGCTGGTTCCTCACGTATCGTCTGCGGTGAGCAGCAGTACTTCCTCTGGCAGCATCTCGTAGTCTCGCTGGAACGCATCGGCATCGGCATGGCGTTGGGCATTGTGGTCGGCGTGCTGGTCGGCTTCATTCTGGCGGAAATCGGTTGGTTGAACCGCATCATCCTGCCGTACATCAACTTCATTCGCGCACTGCCGCCGCTCGGCTACATCGGCCTCTTGATTGTCTGGTTCGGTATCGGTGACACCACCAAGATCTGGCTGCTGTTCCTTGCCGCATTCCCGCCGATTGTGCTCGCCACCGTTGATGGCATCAACGGTGTGAACCGTGATCGCGTGAACTCCGCGCTATCGTTGGGCGCTTCCCGCCCGAAGGCGTTCCTGTTCGTCGTCTTCCCAAGCGCATTGCCCTCCATTATGAACGGCATCCGACTGGCGGTCGGCTTCGCTTGGACCACCGTGGTGGCCGCCGAACTTAACAATGGTATCCCCGGTATCGGCGCGCTCGCCTATCTCTCCGGCACCGAACTCAATACGCCACTGACCATCGCCTGCATCTTCGTGATCGGCATCGCGGCCCTGCTGCTCGACTGGCTGATTCTCGGCATCACCCATCTGGTGACCCCGTGGGTGGGCAAGGAATAGGTGCCGTTGTGATGACGAATCCTCTCAGCTCCCCCTGTGAGGGGAGCTACCGGCAAAGCCGACTGAGGGGTAGTCATATGGAGTGCGCGACATCAACGTTGTACGTCGTAAGAGAGGAATCGAACATGCGTGAAACAACCCGTGAAACAGTCCGTAAGATTGGTGCATTGCTGGTATCCGCTACAGTACTCACTAGCCTTGCCGGCTGCGGCAAAATGCCCACCGCCGACGAACTGGTCGGCAACACCTCGGGCGCAGCCGTAACTGACTGCCCAGTGTCATCAGCCAAGAACGAGGACTTCAAAGGTACCATCCGCATCGCGTGGCAGGCCATTCCGAACGCGGACCTGATTGTCAAAGATAAGGGACTGTTGGAAGCCTGTTTGCCGAACGCCACTATCCAATGGAGTCAATTCAACTCCGGTGGTGATGTGATTCAGGCGTTCGGCTCGAACTCACTGGATATCGGCTTGGCTGGCTCCTCGCCGGCCGTGCGTGCGGCATCGGCCCCGCTGAACCTGCCGGTCAAAGTGGTGTGGATTCATGACATCATCGGTGACGCTGAATCTCTGGTGGCCCACGGTGGTGACTACAAGTCCATTAAAGATCTTGCCGGCAAGAACATCGCCGTACCATTTGGTTCTACCTCGCACTTCTCGCTGCTTTCCGCATTGCACAATGCTGGCATGAACGAAACCAGCGTGAACCTCATCAACCTTGACCCGGACAAGATGTCCGCCGCGTGGACCCGCGGCGAAATCGATGCGGCCTGGGTGTGGGATCCGGTCTTGAGCAAGCTGAAGGCGGACGGCGGCGCCATCGTGACCTCCAGCGCGGCCACTGCAAAATCCGGTTCCGCCACATACGATATGGAGCTTGCTACCGACGCGTTCATCAAGGCCAATCCGAAGGTGATGGAGACCTGGACCGCCGTGGAGAATTATGCGGCTGGGCTGATCTCCAGCAAAGAGGCGGACTCCGCGGAATCTATTTCCACGATTCTCGGCAACTCGGTGGCTGATGTGAAAAAGCAGTTCAAGGGCTACACCTACCCGCAGGCCAAGGATCAAAGCGATATCTTCCACGGCCAGCTGCCAGGCATCTTCAAGGACACCGCCGAATTCCTCAAGACCCAAGGCAGTCTGGACAAGGTAAGCGACGACTACTCCAGCGTGCTGTACACCGATGCCATCGACCAAGTGGCCAAGCAGTAGAAAGGACTTATCATGGCGAACGACAACGTACTCACCTGGGGTGAGCTCACCGAGAAGAAGACGATGGATGACCAGGGCGTGGCCGTGGATATCCGCGGTGTCAATAAGCGCTTCGTTACCCAGCAGGGCGACCATGTGACTGCTCTGCACGATATCAATCTGACCATCAACAAACACGACTTCATTTGTGTGGTCGGTCGTTCCGGTTGCGGCAAAACCACGCTGCTTAACATGCTGGCCGGATTTGAAAAGCCATCAGACGGCGAACTGATCTCCGGTGGCGTGGCCATCAACGGCCCCAGCCCGAAGCGTGGTGTGGTCTTCCAGAAGCCGCCGCTCTACCCGTGGCTCACCGTGCGCAAGAATGTGGAATTCGGCATGAAAATGCAAGGTGTTCCGGCGGGCGAGCGCAAAGAGAAGGCTGATCACTTCCTTGACTTGGTGGGGCTGGCCTCCGCTGCCGACCGCCGTCCATACGAACTCTCCGGCGGCATGCAGCAGCGTGCGCAAATTGCCCGCGTGCTCGCCACCGAGCCGGACCTGATTCTGATGGACGAACCCTATGGTGCACTGGACGCCTTGACCCGCGAGAAGCTGCAGAACGAGCTGCTGCGCATCTGGCGCGAACGTCACAGCACGGTGTTCTTCATCACCCACAGCGTGGACGAGGCCATTTTCCTGGCCACTCGCGTGATTGTGATGAGCGCGCATCCGGGAACCGTGAAAATGGATATTCCGATTACGCTCCCGCGCGACCCTGATGATCCGGACAATATGGAGAAAGTGCGTGCCATGCCGGAATTCGTGAAGCTGCGGGAGGAAATCACCCAAGCCATCTACGTCCAGGACGATCAGGAGTAGTTCACGGCACTGCGTGGGCTCCTCTTGTCAGGGGAGCTGGCGGCGAAGCTGACTGAGGGGTAGTCTTCTCGCGCTAAGCTGGTGACCATGCGCGTAATTTCAGGACGATTCAAAGGTATGGCACTCGCCACCCCGAAAACCGGTACCCGGCCCACCACCGACCGCACTAAGGAAGCCATCTTCTCCCACTTGGACTCATGGGGAGTCTTGGATGAGGCTCGGGTTTTGGACCTGTTCGCTGGCACGGGCGCGCTTGGCATCGAAGCGTTAAGCCGCGGTGCTCGCGAACTGGTGGCTGTGGAAAGCTCCCGTCCGGCAGCTGCATTGATTGCCAAAACGCTGGCCGACCTCAAGAAGAACCGTTCATGGAGCGCCGATTTGCGCGCCCGCGTGCTGGTGAAGAAGGCCGAAGCAGTGGCAGACGGCTTTGGCGAGCCGTTCGATGTGATTTTCATCGACCCGCCATACGCCTATGAAACCGCGGCATGCGATCAGCTGCTCGCCGACTTGGCGGTTGGCAGCGCCACCCACGAGAGCACGGTGATTATGCTCGAACGCTCGATTCGCTCCGATGATCCCACTGCGCCAGAAGGCTGGGAGATCACCGAGCATCGCAACTACGGCGAAACTGCCGTGTTCTATATCGAACCGATTGCTGAATCTGCTGAGTTCGCTGAATCTGCGCCAGCCGAGCAAGGCGAGTGACACCATGTTTACTCCCGAAGCATCGCAGCGGATGTTCCATGTCGATCAAGACCTTGATTACGACTCGGTCATCGACGACGACCATCACGAATCATGGGGATGCTCGCCCATCTGCCCGGCCATTGTGCGCGTCCATACGGAAATGCCGGCACAGGATGTGCCATTGCATTGGCATCTGGGCAGTGAACTGATCTACTCCCGTCATGGGCGAGTGCACATATTCATCGACGGCGAAGAAACCACCATCGATGATGGACAGATATGCTTGATGAGTCCTAAAAGTCTGCATTCCATTCATCCCGACCCATACAAGGACGGGCAATGCTGCCTGTCCATCACCTTCGATGGTGAATATCTTTCCCGGTTGAACGCAGGCCTATCAAACCGCCATCTCGTGCAAGGTGTGCCGCTGGGGCGCGGCTGCGAACACACTGCCGACGAATTGGTGGATTTGTGCGAGCGCATGATCGACTGCGTATTCAGTGAATCGGACATGCAGCTCATCTGCATGAATGCCCTCCTGTATACCATCCTGAATCATCTCGATAAGGAATGGACGCTTGACAATGCTTCACAGCAGACCGCAACGGCTTTGGGAGAAATCCAGAACATCACCGACTATATGAGCACGCACTTCGCCAGCGATATCACCATTGCTCAGATTGCACAACGTTTCGGGTATTCACGCGAATACTTCTCCCGACTGTTCAAACGCTGCTCCGGCGTGACCCCAGACCAGTACCTGACCGAAATTCGTCTGCAGTCATCAGTGGATGATCTATTGAACGGCGACTTCACCATCGCGCAAATTGCCGAGCGCAACGGATTCTCCCATCCGCGCTCGCTGGCCCGCGCGTTTGCCGCCAGATTCGGCATGACTCCGGCCGCATTCCGCAGACATTATCGCGGGAGCGGCAACGCGGTCGGCGAACACTGATGTTGCAGTCATTTGATGATTGCGCTTTATGACACTGAAATGGTTACCCTCAAGTATGTCTTGATGGAACACGTCACAATGTGACGGATAAGGGTCAATTTTTTGACCAGTTGGCACTTCGTGTGCTCCGTATGCTGAAGACACATTTGCGAACGAGGCAAATCAATCACAAGCAAAGGAGCTTCAACATGAGCAACGAACCCGTGATCTCCGGTACTCAGGATGCCGTAGCATCACTGCCACAAAGTGGCGGTGCGCGAACCTTACTGAAAAGCGCAATCCTGTCGCTGTCCCTGCTGCTGTGCAGCGTTTCGGTGACGATGGCCGTGGTCTCCAGCCTCAAGCAGGACTTCCCGAATGCCTCCACTATGGAGCTGCAGTCATTCGTGAACGTGCCGGTGATCGGTGGCATCATCGCTACGCTGATTGGCGGTTTCCTGGCCAACAAGGTCGGTAAGAAGAACCTGTGCCTGTTGGGAACCCTGCTGTGCTTCGCCGGTGGTTTCCTGCCTATGTTCGTGCCGTCGCTTGCCTTCAAGATCGTGCTTCGTGTGATTTGTGGCTTCGGAGTCGGCCTGATTCAGCCGCTTTCCGCCTCTCTGATCGTCGACTGCTTCAAGGGGCGCGAAGCCGACACGATGATGGGTATTCAGTCCGCTATGGTGGGCTTGGGCGCCACAATCTTCTCCTCCGCCATCGCCGGCATCATGACCTTCGATTGGCACTACTTCTACTTCGTCTACTTCATTGCTCTCCTTGTGTTCTTCATTGTGCTCGTTTTCGTGCCGAACAGTGTGAACGAAATCGGCAAGGTGCACAAGGATGAGCAGTCTACCTCCGACAAGCCGAAGCGCACCAAGATGCCGTTCGGCGCTTACTTCGGCATGATTCTGCAGATCGTATTCGCCACCGGTTACGGCTTCTACACCGTGAACCTGTCCTTGGCTGCCGAGGAGACCGGTGTCATCACCGCTGTTCAGGCCGCCACCGTTATGACCGTTGTCTCCATCTCCTCCTTCATCGGCGGTTTCCTGTTCGGTTTCGTCAAGCGCTTCACCGGCATGTTCATCGGCATCATCGCCATCGCTATGGAGGCAGCAGGCTTGTTCCTGTGGGCTAACACCGCTTCTCTGGGCACATGGTATGTTGCAGGCGTGCTCTTCGGCGTCGGCTTCTGCTGGTTCATGCCGTACGTGAACTTCCTGGTCAATGAGCACACCGATCCGACCATCTCCGCACAGGCCACCTCTTATGCCTTCTTCGGTAACTCGGTCGGTTCCTTCCTGCCCACCTATGCGTTCGCGGCACTCGGTGCCATCACCGGGCTGACCAGCACCTGGAAGTCCCTGAACGAAGCCGGCGTCATGATGATTATCTGCATTGTGATGGTGCTTGTTTTCAACGCCTTCGACAAGAAGAAGCCGGCTGCTGAAGTTTCCGCCGAAGCCGCCAAGTAGGCCCGACTGGCAGAAGCTCACAATCAAATCAACGCTTGTGGCAGCAATGCCTCACCATTGAATTCCCAACCAGTGGCGGTCATTATGGCCGCCACCGTCATAACCACATTCTCATTTGTTCCCCATCCAAGCACTGAAGCTAAGGAAGACTACTAT
The DNA here is from genome assembly GCF_002860405.1 of Bifidobacterium imperatoris. Lineage (GTDB taxonomy): Bacteria > Actinomycetota > Actinomycetes > Actinomycetales > Bifidobacteriaceae > Bifidobacterium > Bifidobacterium imperatoris. Next base: position 115,850 of record NZ_NMWV01000011.1, read on the forward strand.
GAATAGTCCGCTGAATGGTTACGCAGCCCCTGATATCTCCTCCATGATTGCGCCGCCCTCTCCGCAACCGCTCGCCCCCGTTCCCACACCGATTCCGGAAACCAAGTACTTCCAACACACCGATGAAGTGCCGGAAGGCTGCATCGTACTCGATGAGCCCACTGAGGATTCCTTCGGCTACCCGGTGGATATGGAACAAGTCACCTATGTAACGCGCCAATTGGCGGACGGCACCTCCGTGGATCTGCCGCTGTGGGTGTTCACGCCGGGCGTGGACAACATGCCGGAAGGCGAGATCCCGGAAGGTGGTTGGCCGGTGATCGTGTTCGTACGCGGTTCGGCCTTCCATGAGCAGAATGTGCTCGACTACCTTAATTACTATGTGCGCATTGCTGAACGTGGTTATGTGGTGGCTGCCGTGAAATATCGTGCCAGCGACGACGCTCCGTTCCCGGCGCAGATGCAGGATTGCAAGACCGCGGTTCGCTTCATGCGCACCAATGCCGAACGCTTCCACGCCAATAAGGATCGTGTGGCACTCTGGGGCGACTCCTCCGGCGGCCACACCGTGCTGATGGCCGGTTTCACAGGTGATACTGTGCCGGATACGTCGGATTATCAGCCGGTGAGTGCTGAAGTGAAGTGCATTGTGGACTGGTACGGCCCGACCGACTTCGCCATGATGAACCATTACCCGAGTTCGCAGAACCATCATGTGCCTGAATGCCCGGAAGGTGTGGAAATCGGTGGCGTGGATGTGCTCGAACATCCAGACCTGAACAAGGCGGCTTCGCCGATGACCTACCTAAGCGCAGACCGTCCGACGCCGCCGACGCTGATCATGCACGGTGGTCGCGATCAGCTGGTGCCATTCAATCAGAGCTGCCGTCTGTATGCCACGATGAGGGCGTTGGGCAAGGATGTGACCTTCTACAAGCTCGATAATTCCTGCCATGCCTGCTACGGTTTCCGCAGCGACGCCGCGCTGAACATCGTGTTTGACTGGCTTACGAATCGTCTATAAACCGTTGTGCCAACTGGGAAAGTTGAGCCGACCCACACTGTAAAGAAGAAACACTATGACCACTATTGACATTGAATCCCAGGTTGCGCCGCCTGCCGCCCATCCTCTAGCCCCCATTCCGACACCGCCCAGCCAAGTGGCACAGTTCCCTCGCACCGAGGAACTGCCGGAAGGCTGCATCGTCATCGATGACCTCGATACCGACGATTTCCTCTACTCCACGTACATCACCCAGGAAACCTATGTGACCCGTACGCTCGGCGACGGCAGCGAACTGCCGCTCGGCGTGGATATCTACACGCCGTTCCACGACGACGGCAATATGCCGGATGGCAAGCCCGAATCCGGTTGGCCAGTCATCGTCTATATGCGCGGTGCCGCGTTCCACAAGCCAAATCCGTCCAGCTTCAACAGTCTGTACATCCGTCTGGCGGAAAAAGGATACGTAGTAGTTGTTCCCGAATACCGTCCGAGCGATATCGCTCCGTTTCCGGCACAGATGCAGGATTGCAAAACCGCCGTGCGCTACGTGCGAGCCAGCGCCGAACGTCTTGGCGTAGACCCCAATCGCATCGGCCTGTTCGGTGACTCCGCAGGCGGTCACACGGTGCTGATGGCCGGTTTCACAGGTGATACTGTGCCGGATACGTCGGATTATCAGCCGGTGAGTGCTGAAGTGAAGTGCATTGTGGACTGGTACGGCCCGACCGACTTCGCCATGATGAACTACTATCCGAGCTCCCAGAACCATGCGCCGGCCGAATGCCCGGAAGGCATGGAAATCGGTGGCGTGAACGTGCTGGAACACCCGGAGCTGAGCCGCAACGCATCGCCGATGAGTTATCTCGATGCCGACCGCGCGACGCCACCGACGCTCATCATGCACGGTGGTCGCGATTTGCTGGTGCCGTTCAACCAGAGTTGCCGTCTCTACGCCACAATGAAGGCCTTGAACAAGGACGTGACCTTCTACAAGCTCGGCAACGCCAGCCATGCCGCCTACGGTTTCCGCAGCGACCGTGCGGTCGGTCTGGTGCTGGACTGGCTTGCAGAGCGGCTGTAAACAGTAGTTGTTATTACAAGCAAGTGCGGTTCTCCCTGGTTGTTGGGAGAACCGCACTTGTTGTATGTATCGGCTTTGATCAATATCAGTTCAGCCTGCGCGGATGAGCGGCGGAAACCTCCCAGCCTAACGCCATCAACGTTTTACGGTCGGCCTTATCTAAAGCCTTGCAATCCAAGGCTTCGATAAGGTCCGGCCGTATTTCGTTGGTGCGAGTCAACGCTTCATCACGGCGGAAACGATCCACATTGCCGTGGTCGCCGGAAAGCAGCACATCCGGCACCTTTAGGCCGCGCCACACTGCCGGCTTCGTGTACTGGCGATGCTCCAACAACGCGCCTTCGCCGGTGTAGGATTCCTCCACAATCGAATCCGGGTTGCCCATGAATCCCGGCATCAGGCGGGTAATGGCCTCAAGCATCACGGAAACCGCCACTTCGCCACCGTTCAACACATAATCGCCAATAGAATACTCACGTACATCAACGCCTTGCGCGCGGTAGTAATCAGGAATGCGGGAGTCATAGCCCTCATATCGACCGCAGCCGAATAGCAGATGCTCGGCATGGCTCAGCTCAGTGGCATCACGCTGAGTGAACAGGGGAGCGGACGGGTTCGGGAAGATTAATACCGGGGCAACATGTGAGGTTTCAGACTCATCTGCCGGCAAGGAGGTTGCCTCGGCGTCCCCGGGCTTGTTCTCACTGCCGTCAACGATATCGGCGATTTCGCCGGCGTTTTCGGCATCTTCAATATCGTCATCGAAGGTGGCATCATCATGAATCTCGGAAAAGTCAAGTGCTTCCTCAACGGGGGAGTCCGCAAATTCAGAAGTGGGGAAAACGAGCTCGTCTGGGGAGTCGTCTTCGTTCGGGGTTGGCAAGCCGAGCAGCTCATCCAAGCATTCGGCCCATACTTCAGGCTTCATCACCATGCCAGCGCCGCCGCCGACCGGAGTGTCATCCACCGAATGGTGCACATCATGGGTCCAGTCACGCAGATTGTGTGCGGTGATTTCCAGCAGACCCTTGGACTGGGCCTTGCCCATCAGGCTCAGGTTCAGCACTTCAAAGTATTCGGGGAATACGCTCACGATATCGATCTTCATGCAACATAAGCCTACCGATACCCCTCCCGTTGCATGTGCCTCTTTCCGGTGCGATAATTGACAAGTCAGACAGTGTTGTCGAACAAGCGGAGGGTTACATGAACAACAATCGTTACAACTGGAAGCTGAGATTATTGCTGACCATCATGCTGATCGCGAATTTGGCTGCGGTGGTTGTGCTGGGACGAATCACCGGAAACTATCTAGTATGGCTTGCATTCGTTGTATCTGCGATATGTGCAGTGTTGATTGTTACTGACAAGTCAGCGTGGTAGCAATTGAGATAATAATCAGAAATCAGCTAGATAAAACGCATTACAGGCTTGTCGTTACACTATTGCGTGATGAATACGACGATGAGAATCCCCACACGCAAGAAGCCGGAAGTACTGTCTCCGGCCGGCAATTTGCGCGGTCTGAAGGCTGCGGTTGATTATGGTGCCGATGCCGTTTACTGCGGCGGCAAGGCTTTCGGGATGCGCTCGGCGCCAAAGAACCTGAGCCTTGAGGACTTCGAGGAAGGCTCCCGTTACGCGCATGAGCGTGGTGCCCGCGTGTACGTGACCTGCAACGTCCTGCCGCGCAACAATGAGATCGAGGCGATGCGCGAATACGTGGGTCAGCTCAAAGATACCGGTGTGGATGCGCTGATTGTTTCCGATATCGGCGTGATGATGATGGCCCGCCAAGTAGCACCGAATCTGGAACTGCACGTTTCCACTCAGGCCGGCGTGACCAATTATCAGGCCGCTAACGCATTCTATGAACTTGGCGCTCGCCGCGTGGTGCTGGCTCGTGAGATGGATTTGCAGGCCGTGCGCGACATCCGCGCGAACATTCCGGACGACCTCGATATCGAATGCTTCGTGCATGGTGCGATGTGCATGGCCTTCTCCGGCCGTTGCCTGTTCTCCAATTACCTGACCGGACGCGACGGCAATCATGGCGAATGCGCGCAGCCATGCCGTTGGAAGTATTCGATTGTGGAGGAGAAGCGCCCCGGCCAGTATTTCCCGATTGAACAGACCGAGGATGGAGCCTACCTGTTCAACTCGCAGGATATGAACATGCTCGGCCACTTGGATGATCTGATCGATTCCGGTGCCACGAGCCTCAAAATCGAAGGTCGTGCGAAGAGCGCTTACTATATTGCCGCCATGACCAACGCCTATAAGACCGCGGTGAACGAATACATGATTCAGCGAGGCTTCGAGGATGCCGATGGCATGGTGCTGAAGCCCTTCCATGATCAGGTGATTCGTCCGGGCGACCCGGACTTCGGCAAGTCCGATGAGGCGGATGCGATCATGCGCAACGCTGATAAGGCGTTTGCCGGAGTTGCCGATGAGGGCTATGAGCGTGTTGAAGCTGTTGATGCCGCCACTAGGCCGGAGCCGGATGGCATGAGCGCCCACGCTCGCTCAACCCGCCGCAAATCCAATACCGCAGCGGAAATCATCGAAAGCGACTGGAAACATGCGGCGGTACGCCCTGCTCCGCACGTCGAGCTGCCCGAATGGCTGCTTGAGGAGACCGACAAGGTGGCCCACCGTGACTATTCCACCGGTTTCTACTATCCGGAACACAAGGTGACGCAGAACACTGACCGTTCCGCCTACTTCCGTTCATGGTTGGTGGTCGGTGAAGTGCTGAGCTGGAGCGCCGATGAAGGCGGTCGTGTGACTTTGATGAGCCGAAACAAGATTGAGCCCGGTCAGGAGGTTGAATTCCTGCTGCCAGGTGAGCGCCCACTGGTGTTCACCGTGCCGGAAGACGGCTTAAGGGATGCCGAAGGATTGCCGGTGCCGGCCATCAACAATCCAGCGCATGTGTTCTCCATGCCTTGCCCGCATCAGGTGCCGGTCAATGCAGCTATCCGTTCCCGCACCAAAAAGCCCACATTGAAAGCCGAATAGTCGCATCCAATCAGCGTCCTGTTTTTCAGCGCAAATATCTTAGGAAATAATCCCACACATCCCGAATTTCTTGCACTGAGATGATGTCAGCGCAAGAATTTCGGGGAAACAACCTTGTTTTCCGGAAATACTTGTACTGACGAACACTCAGTGCAAGAAATTCGGGAGGATTGGGTTGTTCTCCGGAATTACTTGCGCTGAATTACGGTAGACATGGTTGTGACAACAGAGAAAGTACGGAAATGACCGAATACAGTGACGAAATCCTTGACTCCAGTGCCATGAGCTCCACTGACCGCAATGGCCGACCGATTCCGGTAACCATTCCTATCGCATTGGCCCCTGGCATTACCGTGGTCTACACCACGCGCCTCGGCGGCCTTTCCACCGGAGACTATGGCAACCTGAACTTGGGCGGTAAGTCTGGCGACGATCCAGAAGCCGTGCTCTCCAATCGCATTGCTCTGTCCGAAGCAATACATGCGCCGCTGTCCCTGGTCAGCCAAGTGCATTCCGGCATCGCCGTTGATATTGATGAACCGGGTCATGAGTCCAACACGGAGTTCGGTTTTGACGCTTCCGGCACTCACGGCGAAGAGCCTAGCACGGTTATCGAAGCAGACGGCCAGGTGACCTCCCGTCCGGACATCGCCCTCGGCATGTTCGCCGCCGACTGCCTGCCAGTATTGATGGCCGATCCCGAAACCGGCATCATCGGAGCCGCACATTGTGGCCGCCGTGGACTGGAACGTGGCATTATCGGGGCCACAGTGGAATTGATGCAGAGCAAAGGTGCCGATCCGAGCCGCATCATTGCCACCCTCGGCCCACGCATCTGCGGCGATTGCTATGAAGTGGGCGACGAAATCGCCGACACCTTTATCAAGCGATTCCCACTGACCAAAACCCAGACCCGCTTCGGCGGTGCAGGCATCGATATCGCCGAAGCAGCAATGATCGATCTGGCATTCGCTGGCGTACATCAGGTAGTTGATTCGATGCCACGCGTGCATGCCGCCACCGAATACCTTGAGGAAGACGCGGAACTCGCCGAACTGTGTCGTACCGACGGCGAAGGCCCCGCTGAACTGGCCGAACGCATCGGTAACATCAGCCGCAGCACGTGCACGCTGGAGAATCCGCTCTGGTATTCGCATCGCCGTGCCGCGCTCGCCGGCAAGACCCACGAAGGCCGCCTGCTCGCCCTCATCGTGCGTCACTAGCGCGCACATTCCGTGGAGAAGATGTGAGGCAGGTCACGAACGGGCATGCCTCACCCTACGGTGGAGCCTATGACTGAGACTGAGAGAGCAAACGAGACTGCAATGAATACGACAGTTGGCGAGCCCAAGCCGCAAACCATGCCCGTGGTTGCCGTGGTGCTGGCTGCAGGATTCGGTACCCGATTCGATCCGGAGAATCCCAAGCAGCTGGTGTCCGTTGGTGGCAAGCCAATAGTGTGCTGGAGCATCGAGGCGTTCGAACGTTGTGCACGCGTCAGTGACATCGTTGTGGTGGTCAATAGTAAGGTTCGCGAAGAAGTCGAATCATTGATTGATCAACAAGGCTACGGCAAAGTGCGCGTAGTCATCGACGGTGGCGCCGAACGTGTGGATAGCACTGCTGCCGCTTTGGATACCTTGGTTCAAGCTGGTATTCCGGATGATGCCAAGATTCTCATCCATGATGCTGTTCGCCCGTTTGTCGCCCAGTCTGCCATCGATGGATCCATCGATGCGCTCGACCAGTTCCAGGCAGCCACCGTGGCCTATGCGTCCACGGATACAGTGTTGCTTACCCAGGATCTCGGTGATTTGAAAGTCGTCAAATCGGTGCCTGACCGTCCGAATACATTCCGTGCACAGACCCCGCAATCCTTCCGTTTCGCTACGATTCGCAAGGCGTACGAGCTGGCTGCTGAAGACCCTGACTTCCACCCCACGGACGATACGCGAGTGGTGGTGGATTATCTGCCGGATGTGCCGGTGGCCATTGTTTCAGGCGCGGAAACCAACTTGAAGATCACTACGCTGGAAGATATTCCTACCGCTGAGCGCATTGCGGAGCAGTTGGAGGGCTTCAATCCCAAGGAAGCCGCTCGTGCGCGCATGCATGCCCTGCTTGCTCAGGCTGCCGGTCAGATGCGCTAATTACTAATGCTAAGGGCTGAGCTCAGGCGTTAGACTAGGCATTATGCGTGAACTCAATGTGGTGATTTCCGGATTCGACCATTATGATGGCGTGGACGTCAACCCGGCATATGAAGTGCCCAAAGCTATTGCCGAGCAAGGCTTAGGCGCGTCCGCGGGAGCCGATGATCCGTTGAATGACGTCCATGTCACCATTCATGCCGTACAGCTTCCGGTGAGTTTTGCGAATGCTTGGCCCACGTTGAAGGAGGCTATCGAGGCCGCAAAGCCGGATATCGTTATTGCTACCGGGCTTAAGCATTCGGCGCGTAGCGTCATGCTGGAGCGTTGCGCCACGAATCTGATGGATGCCGAACGCCCGGATGCGGACAATGTGATTCCTCGTCGCAAACCGATTGACCCGAATGGTCCGGCCGCGTATTGGACTCGCTTGCCATTGCGTTCGATTCTGCAGGATTTCACCGATGATTCGATTGCGGCATCCTTAAGTTCGGATGCCGGTACCTTTGTGTGCAACTCGCTGTTCTATAACCTGCTTAATTGGACTGCTACGCAAGAGCGTGTGCTGGCTGGATTCGTGAGTTTTCCGCCCGTGCGACCAGCCGGCTCCACCCAGCATGGTTTGACGCTTGACCAGCAGATTGCTGCTGGGCGAGATGTGGTGCGCGAGGCCGTGCGTTACTATCTCAAACCTTCCAGCTCTGACATTCTCATTGCGTAGCTTCCATGAGCTGTCCGCATTGCGGACTGGGAGGCGCGTCAACAAGCGCAAAACTAGAACATCATTCGCACGCATTGTAACGATTGCATATCAATGGGTGTCTCTATTACGCTCATGCGCTACAGTGCATGAGGACATGCCAAAGGCTTATGGATGTGAAAGGATATTCAGCCATGGTGGATCGTTTCCCGGTGGTGCTGCGAGGATATGACAAAGAGAAGGTCGATTTAGCGTTCGATGCCGCCCAGGACAGCTTGAATCAAGCTCAGAAGACGCTGGCCAGCATGCGTGAGCAGATTGCCGCGGATGATGATCGCATTTTGCAGTTGCAGGCTCAGTTGCAGGAAGAGCGCAACAAGAAGCCGCAGAACAACAGCTTCGCATCGCTGGGTGCCAACGCTCAGCAGATGTTGGCCTCCGCTGAGCAGACCAGCACCGAGCTGCTCAACCGTGCCAAGCAGGATGCCTCCGCAACCCGCATGGCTGCGCAGGCTCAGGCGGAAACTTTGATTAATAACGCCAAGCTGGATGCCCGCCATATTCTCGACGACGCCAACGCCAAGGCTTCCTCCATCCTGCAGAACGCGAATAATCAGGCTGATTCTCTGACTTCTTCCGCTAAGGAGGAAACCGATCAGCTGCGTTCCGAGACCACTAAGAACATCACCGAGCAGCGTCAGGCCGTTGAACTTGAGCTCAGCAACGCCCGTGAAGAGCACAACAAGAAGCTCTCCTCCGAGCGTGCCACCCAGGAACGTGAGCTCGCCGAGATGAAGGCCGAAGCCACCGCTAAGATCGCCGAGCAGCGCAAGAGCGCCAACGAAGAGATTTCCAAGCTGAAGTCCGACTCCAATGACCAGATTGAAGCTGCTCTGGCCGAGGCCAACAAGAAGCTTGCGGATGTGCGCGAGCAGGTTTCCAAGATGATGACTGAGGCGCAGCGCAAGGCCGGTGAAATCATCGACACCGCCAAGTCCAAGGCTCAGGAAATCACCGACGAGGCTGAAGTCAACCGCACGAACACCATCAGCCAGGTGAGCGCCGAGGTGGAGCAGATTCGCTCCGATATTGCCGCACAGCAGGATGAGGCCACTAAGAAGGTCAACGAACTGCTCGCTCATCTTGAGGAACGCCGCCAGGCTGCCAAGAAGGAAGCCGATGAGCTGGTCAGCCAGGCCAAGACCACTCGTGAAGAAGCTGATTCCTACGCTGCCAACAAGCGTCAGGAGGCGGATGCTCAGGCTGCTGCCATCGTGCATAAGGCTGGTGAGGATGCGGATGCTCAGGTTGAGGAGCGTCGCGCTGCCGCTCAGAGCGAACTTGACAGCTTGAGCAAGCACATCGCTGATCTTCAGGAGCGTGAGGCCACCATCACTCAGCGTGTTTCCGAGTTGCGTTCCATGTTCGCTCAGGCCTTCTCCGGCTTTGCATTCGACGCGGTCAAGAACGAGAACGCCCAGTCGCTGCCGGTTGTCAACCCTGTTCCTGAACAGCATGAGGCTGAAGCCGAGTCCGATGAATCGGCGGAAGATACGGAATCCACGCAAGCCATTGAACAGCAGTCTGAGGGTGAATCCGAAAACTAAGGATTAATGACAAGCCCTCGACTACACTGCTAGAGGCAAAAGAACTGCGGCACCTGTGCACTTTCGCCAGGTGCCGCGTTCATTGTAATTGCGCCACAAGCGCACCTATCCGAAGAAGGAGTAGACATGAGTGAACTGACGCCGTTGACTGGCGAAGCGCTGAACGCTCTGCGTGACGAGTTTGATGCTGATGGCACCAGCCGTCTGGCCATGAACGCCGTGACCGCAGCCGGCATCGAAAAGGTGGCCCGCAACTATGATCGAGCCCGCCTGCTGCAGCGCCGCTTCTCCACCGTGGTCGACAACGGCGAAGCCACCCACCAGGATCGTTCCGGTCGCTGCTGGTTGTTCAGCTCCCTGAACGTGGCTCGTTTCATCGCCAAGAAGAACATGAACCTGAAGGAGTTCGAGTTCTCCCAGAACTACGCGATGTACTACGACAAGCTGGAGCGCGTCAACTACTTCCTGAAGGATATGGCTGCGCTGGTTGAGGCTGGTGAGCCGTCTGATTCCCGCTTGGTGCAGCACCTGCTCGCCGATGTGATGGGTGACGGCGGCCAGTGGACTATGGCCATGAACGTGTACAAGAAGTACGGTGCCGTGCCGAAGGACCTGTTCCCGGAGACCGAATCCTCCAAGAACACCCGTGAAATGAATGTGCAACTGCGCGCTCTGCTGCACACCGCAGTGGCGCACATGTATGCCGTAGCTGGCGATCAGGCTGCCATCGACCAGATTGTTGCCGATACCACCGCTGCCGGCCACCGTATTCTTACCATTCACTTGGGTGAGCCGCCGGTCTCCTTCGACTGGGAGTGGACCGACAAGGACGGTGAATTCCATCGTGACGGCGAGATCACGCCGGTTGAGTTCTGGAAGAAGTACGTGGGCCCGGCTGGTCTCGAGGATTACGTGTGCCTCGTGGACGATCCGCGTGCCGAGCATGCCAAGGGCAAGAAGATCGGCATCGAGCACTTGGGCAACGTGGCTGGCGGCGACGCCACCGAGTACCTCAACGTGCCGAACCAGTTCATGAAGGACTGCGTCAAGCAGATTTTGGTCGAGCAGGGCATCCCGGTATGGTTCGGTGCTGACTGCCACCCGTTCATGGATCGTGAGAATGGTGCCTGGGCCACCGACCTGTTCGAGTACGGCAAGGTCTATGACTTCGACTTCGACCTCGATAAGGAAGCTCGCGTGCGTTTCGGCGATTCCGCCATGAACCACGCTATGGCTTTCGCCGGCGTTGATGTGGCTGACGACGGTTCCACCCGCCGCTGGCGTGTGGAGAACTCCTGGGGCTCCAAGATCGCTGACAAGGGCTACTTCACCATGTCCGACGATTGGTTCACCGAGTACGTCTACGAGGTGGCCGTCCCGAAGACCATGCTCCCGGCCGAATATCAGAAGGCCCTCGAGGAGCCGGCAACCATGCTCCCCGCATGGGATCCGATGGGCGCATTGGCCAAGTAGCACGCGAAGCGTGCGTCGGCCAATGCGAGAAGCCGGAAATAGAAAACAGTCCAGTGGACTGTTTTCCCGGCTTCCGGCCGACAGGCCGACTATGGAGCGCCTGATAAGCAATCACGCCCGACCGTCCATAAAACGGCCGGGCGTTTCCATATCTACCTGCGCGCAGGTAGACTTACCATTCCGCATGCTTACATCAATCAAGAGATAAGAGAGGAGAGTCGGCATGGCAGCACTTCGTGGTCCGGATAGTTCCGAGGACGAACGTCGTTTGGGGGAGCAGGCCGTCTTTCCTGAGACGGTTGATGTCAATATTCGTCAGCTTGACCCGATCCCCGCGCCTCGCGCATTCCTGAAGGAGCAACCGCTCACCGATGAGATGAGCAATCTCGTGCTGCACTCCCGCCAGGAGATTCGCGACGTGCTCAATGGCCGCGACGATCGTCTACTCGTCATCGTGGGTCCGTGCTCCATTCACGATCCCAAGGCAGCTCACGAATATGCCGAAAAGTTGGCTGCCGTCAAGCGCGAGCTGGAAGACCGCCTCGTCATCGTGATGCGTGTGTACTTCGAAAAGCCGCGCACCACCATTGGCTGGAAGGGTCTGATCAACGACCCTGATTTGGATGGTCGCTTCAATATTCGTAAAGGTATGTGGCTGGCCCGCAAGGTGCTGACCGACGTACTGAGCCTTGGCTTGCCTGCCGCTACCGAATGGCTCGACCCCATCACCCCGCAATATATCTGCGATGCGATCAGCTGGGGTGCCATTGGCGCGCGCAACACTGAGAGCCAGGTCCACCGCGAGCTGGCCAGCGGCCTATCCATGCCGGTTGGTTTCAAGAACTCTACCGACGGCTCCATCAAAGCCGCCGCTGACTCCTGCTACACCGCAGGTTTTGAACATCATTTCCTGTCTATTAACCTGGACGGCCGTGTTATTTCCGCTGAAACCAAGGGCAATCCGGATTGCCATTTGGTGCTGCGCGGTTCCAGTTCCGGCCCGAACTACGATGCCGAGTCGGTGCGTAAGGCTCTGGAAGCATTGAAGGCATCCAAGGCCTCCGGTCCGAGCCGGTACGGTTTGGTCATCGATGCCGCGCATGGCAACTGCGGCAAGGACGAGGTTCGTGAGGCCGAAGTCGTTGAGGAGATTGCCGAGCGTCTTGCCAAGGGTGAGCAGGGCATTACCGGTGTGATGATGGAAAGCTTCCTTGTGGGCGGCCATCAGAAGCCGGCGCCGCTCGATCAGCTGGTCTATGGCCAGTCCGTTACCGATTCCTGCGTACCGTGGGATCGTACGAACGAGCTGCTGCACACGCTGGCCGACGCCGTCACTGCTCGTCGCGCGTTGCGGCAGTAGCACGATACGTTATCGATTGATTCTGTTCTTGCCGCTGTTGCCGCTATGGTTAGGTATCCTTGGTGTGGATTAGTCACAAGGAGTACAAGACATGCAGCAGCAGCAAGGCGCAGCCAACCCATTGCAGGTTGGGCCGCAGCCGTTGAATACGCCTGAAGAGCTTCGCGCGATTCGTCAGGCTATGGGCGAGGGCAAGAACCCTCTTATTGCTACGGACGTGCCGCGTTGGGAAGACCAGGTCGGTGTTAGTCGCATCATCAACCGTCGAGTTTTGGAGCTTGAGCCGCTGCCAACTCCGGCCCAGGTGCTTGCCGAGCTGCCGCTAACCCCTGAAGCTCAGGAGATCGTCGCTTATTCGCGTGACGAGATTCGCGCATGCCTCTACGGCCAGGATGATCGTCTGCTGGTGATTGTCGGCCCCTGTTCGGTGCACGACCCCAAGGCGGCACTCGATTATGCGCATCGTCTAGCCAAAGTGATGAAGGAAACTGAGCGTGAGCTGCTCATTGTGATGCGTGTGTACTTTGAGAAGCCGCGCACCACTGTAGGCTGGAAGGGCTTGATTAACGACCCGGACATCGACGGTAGCCACCATATCAAGAAGGGTTTGTTGCTGGCGCGCAAGACACTGCTTGGTGTGCTCGGCGAAGGTTTGGCTGCGGCCACCGAATTCCTCGAGCCGACGAGCCCGCAGTTCATCGCCGACGCAGTGAGCTGGGGTGCTATTGGTGCGCGTAACACCGAAAGTCAGGTGCATCGTCAGCTGGCCAGTGGTTTGTCGATGCCGGTGGGTTTCAAGAATGCAACTGATGGTTCGGTAAAGGCTGCGGTCAACGGCTGTTTTGCCGCGGCTCAGCAGCACACGTTCTTCGGCATCGACCATTTGGGACGCGCTTGCGCCGTAGAAACGCTCGGCAATCCCGATTGCCATGTGGTGTTGCGCGGCTCGATTCATGGACCGAACTATGACGCTGAATCCGTGACCAAGGCTATGGAAACGATTCGCGATGAGATGCCGGCCGAATCTGCTGCCGCTCACGGTTTGATTGTGGACTGCTCGCATGGTAACTCCGGCAAGGATGAGCATCGTCAGGCTGAAGTTGTGCGTGATATCGCCCGACGAATCGCAAACGGGGAACGCGGCATCACCGGCATCATGATGGAAAGCTTCATCGAAGGCGGCAATCAGAAGGCCGCACCGCTCGATCAGCTGGTGTACGGCAAGTCCATCACCGATAAGTGCATCAGCTGGCCTGATACCGAGGCGTTGCTGCATGAACTAGCCGAAGCCGTGGCCGCACGCCGCTGGAAGTAGAAACGTAAGGAAGGAGCCTAGTATGGGCATGAAAACCGTTGCAATCATTGGTGCTCTCAATGAGGAAGTGGCGCTGATCGCCAAGTCCCTAACGCATGTCACCCACGTCAACAAGGGTAGCCTTGATATTGCCGTAGGCACTGTGGACTCCTTTGGAGCTGACGTGATTAAGGTTGCGGCGACTGTGGGCGGTATGGGCTTGGTTAATGCCGCCGCCACCGCTCAGCTGTTGATTGATGAGTTCAATCCTGATGCCGTGATTTTCAGCGGTATCGCTGGCAATCTGAACAAGCATCTGCACATCAATGATGTGGTGCTTGGTGGCACGTTGCGTTACCTCGACACTGACATGCGCTTGGTGGGGCAGTGGAAGCCCGGCACTGAAGACAAGCCGGTCACGGAGTTCTTCTCCGATCCGAAGCTGCTGGAGGTTGCCGATCAGGCACTGAGCAATGCCGGCATTACGCATATCACAGGCATTATTGCGTCCGGCAATTACTTTGTGGATACTCCAGAAAAGGTGGAGGAAGTCATTCGACTGACCGGTGCCGATGCTGTGGAGATGGAAGGTGCCGCTGTGGCGCAGGTCGCCGCACGCAACGAGGTGCCCGCGCTGATCATTCGTGCGCTGTCTGATAACGCGGATACGGATTACGAGGTATTCAAGGAATTCGATATTTCCGAATACGCAAATACCGCTGCAGGCCTTGCCGTGGATATCGTCAAGCGTCTGTAGTTTTCGAAACGTATCTGCTTCTCTTCGATGAGAAGCCAACCGATGGAATGATGAGAGGCTCACATAGCAGTGGGCCTCTTTTGATATGGATGACCATCTCACCGATTTCACTATGTGAACTCTCTCGCCTTCCTTGCCGGCATGTGGGCCATACTCGAGCATCAGGCACAGCGATGTGTGGAGAACGTTGCTGTGGCCACAAGCCGTAATAGCTCTTCTTCCACTTGCCTGTCGTTGTGCTCAATGCTTTGAGCCAAGCAATACATCGATTGCGAAGGCCATGCTGCACGAAAGATATGTACTCGCAGCATGATGAAGAGAGGGATTATGTCTGCAACTGCTACTGCGGCCACCAAGGAACCGGTGAAGAAGGATTCGGTTCCTGAGATCATCGCCGCATCTATGGTCGGTACGGCCATCGAATTCTACGATAACTACTGTTACTCCATCGCAGCCGCCAGCTACTTCGGCATGGTGTTCTTCACCGAGGTCGCCAAGTCCAACCAGGCGCTGGCCACGCTGATGGCATTCGTCACCTTCGCTGTCTCCTTCCTCGCCCGCCCGTTCGGCTCCATGCTGTTCGGCCACTTTGGCGACAAGATGGGTCGTAAGAAGACGCTGGTCATCGCCCTGATGACTATGGGTATTGCCACCTTCCTGGTCGGCTGCCTGCCGGGTTACGACCAGATTGGCGCTTGGTCCGTGGTGATTCTGTGCATCTGCCGTGCATGCCAAGGCGTCGGCCTCGCCGGCGAATGGTCCGGTGCTGCACTGGTGGCCACCGAGAACGCTCCTGCCGATAAGCGCGCCCTCTACGGTTCCTTCCCGAACCTCGGCGCCCCGATTGGCTTCTTCTGCGCCTATGGCCTGAACCTGCTGCTCGAATCCAACTTGAGCCAGGAACAGATGGTGGCTTTCGGCTGGCGTATCCCGTTCCTGTGCTCCGCAGTGCTCGTGGCCATCGGCCTGTACGTGCGTGCCCGCATGTCTGAGACCCCGGTGTTCCAGAAGGCTTCCGATGAGAAGCGTACCTCTAAGCACCCGCTCACCGATTTGCTGCCGTACTGGAAGGAAGTACTCCTCGGCACCGTGGCTATGGGCATCACCTACACCCTGTTCTACATCCTCGGCACCTGGTCTCTGGCTTACGGCGTCAAGGGCCTGAAGTTCACTCAGGGCGAGTACCTGCTCATGCAGATGACCTCCGTGATCTTCTTCGCAATCTTCATCATCATCTCCTGCGTGTACGCCGATAAGATTGGCCGTAAGAAGGTGCTCATCGCAGCAACCTTCTGCACGCTGGTCTTCAGCTTCTTCACCCCGCTGCTGCTTGTTCACTCCGCTGCTCACATCATGATCTTCCTGTGCGTCGGCTTCGTGTTCATGGGTAGCCTCTTCGGACCGTGCGGCGCTTACCTGCCTGAGCTCTTCCCGGTGCATGTGCGTTACTCCGGCGCAGGCTTGAGCTACAACCTGGCCGCCATCTTCGGTGGTGCTTTCGCCCCGACCATCGCCCAGGCTCTGGTTACCTCCAAGTTCGGTGTTGCCGGTGTGGGCTGGTACATGGCCATCATGGCTGCTCTCGCATTGCTTGCCCTCTTCCTGATCAAGGAGAGCAAGGACAAGGATTACGAGCTGTGATCGCTCAATACTGACGAATTCCCGTTGAACAGGAATCTCTGCAATGGCGTCATCCCCTTCGGATGGCGCCATTTTTTATGAAACATCGGCAATTGAGCCGAGCGGCAAATGAACAATAGGCGAACTTACGTAGTTTGCATGGCAAGCTACGCCTACCTCGTTTTACTCTAGAAACCATGAATGTCTGGCAGATCATCATTGTTGTGGCGATTGTTGCGCTGGCGTTAGCGTGGGCCATCGTCATCGCATACGGCAAAGGGCGCGCAGCTGGTCGCGTGGCAGCGCAGGAGGCTATGGCTGCGGATGAGGACGCTAAATCTCTGTTTGGCGATGATATTCCCGTGCGTCCTACCGAACGACGCCTGATTGAAGTGCTGCCAGAAGCGGTTATTGTCACGAATCGCAATGGTCTCGTGTATTATGCCAGCCCCGGCTCGGTGCCGTTTGGACTTGTGTCCGGCAAACGCATCAATTCGCGTGAAGTCGAGGATATTCTTACCCAAGCCGCATCCGATGGCGGTGTCCGCGAACGTGAAGTTCAGCTGCCTTTGGATCGTGGCCCGTTCCCTTCGCTGACCGGAAAAGGTATTGAAGCTGGTCAGCTGAGGCCGTCGAATACCTTGTATTTGCGTGTGCGTATTGGCGATATTGGTGATGATCTGTACGCCATTTTTATCAGTGATATGTCCGAGCAGCGCCGTTTTGAAGCGGTTCGCCGTGACTTTGTGACCAATGTGTCCCATGAGCTGAAAACTCCGGCTGGTGCTATCTCACTGTTGGCTGAAACCATTACTGATGCGGCTGATGATCCGGATGCGGTGCGTTACTTCTCCGGGCGCGTTTCCAAAGAATCCGCTCGCCTTACTGAATTGGTGCATCATCTGATTGATTTGCAGAGAGCACAGAGTTCTCAAGGCGAGGTGAACGCCAAGCGTATTTCCGCATTGGCTGTGGCGCGTGCGGCCATCGCTGACAACCAAGTGCAAGCCGAAGCCCATCATGTTGAGATTCGCTTGAACGCAAACGGTAAGCCCGAGCCTATCGACTCCAGTGACGAAACACCTGAAGATGCGGAGCATGCTAAGAATCTGACGATTCTGGCTGATGCTGATGCCATGCAAACTGCGGTAAAGAATTTGGTGGAAAACGCCATCCATTATTCTCCCGAGCACACCACTGTGGCAGTTGACGTAGGCCAGCGCGACGGCAAAGTCACCATTCGCGTGGTCGATCAGGGCATCGGCATTCCCGAAGAATCATTGGATCGTATTTTCGAGCGCTTCTACCGCGTCGATCCTGCGCGTTCGCGCCAAACCGGTGGTTCGGGTCTGGGGCTTGCCATCACCAAACATTGTGTGCAGGAGAACGGCGGGCGTATCTCGGTATGGTCGCGCCAAGGCGAAGGTTCAACCTTTACTATCGAACTGCCTGCCGCGCCGGAGAGCGGCACATCCGAGTCACATAGTGAATAGCAGCTGATCATTTCGATGGACATTGCTTGGGGTGCTGACAGGCATGCAACCGACTGTGATGATTGGTGTTTGCGCCATTGCGCTCAGTGCGTAGCGCAAACCAATAAATTACGTACTTTAGGCAAACAGCAGGCTAACAGGGAATAGATGGTTACGATGGTATCTGAGATTTTTGCGCCGACTCGAACGGGCACTTACCCGAGAAAGGCAACTATGACACGTATTCTTATCGTCGAAGACGAAGAATCCTATCGCGAACCACTGGTCTACCAACTTACACGCGAGGGGTATGACGTGTCTGCTGCAGCCACCGGCGAAGAAGGCTTGGAGCTTTTCACCAAGGGCGGCATTGATCTGGTGCTTCTTGATTTGATGCTGCCGGGCATTGACGGCACGGCTTTGTGCCGCCGCATTCGTGAGCAAAGTCGCGTGCCGATTATCATGCTCACCGCCAAAAGTGCTGAAATCGATAAGGTGGTTGGTCTGGAAATCGGCGCCGATGATTATGTCACCAAGCCGTACTCCTTCCGTGAGTTGCTGGCTCGCATTCGTGCCGTGCTACGCCGCAATCAGGCCACCGCGCAGGCAGCGGGTTCAGTAGATGATGATATTCCGCTGGTGTGTGGCGACATTTCCATGCAGGTAGGTCAGCATCAGGTCACGGTGCGCGGCGAAACTGTTTTCTTCCCTCTGAAGGAATTCGAGCTGCTGGAATACCTGATGCAGAACAAGGGTCGTGTAATGACCCGTCATCAGCTGATTGATCGTATTTGGGGCTCCGATTATGTGGGCGATACCAAGACTCTGGATGTGCATGTCAAGCGCGTGCGCTCCAAAATCGAGGAGGATCCGGCACATCCCAAATACCTGACCACCGTGCGTGGCTTGGGATACAAAATCGATACTCCTGCTGAGTAATCAGGATTACTATTTCTACTCAGTGCTACTTAAGAAAAGCGGCCTTTATCGGCCGCTTTTTTCGTAGTACATCAGCGCTTTGATTTCTCTATCGAGGGACCGGCTGAGAGGTAGTTACATCAGATGACATATCAATTCGCCGCTAATCGCTGTGCACAACTGCAAACTACGTAGTATTTACGTAGTTTCATATATCAGCAAGTGTTCATCTTCTGTTTACTGATTTCGTTCTGTAGCCCCCGAAATCGCCAATACGCTTGTAGTTGTCACAAAAGACCGGGTGATGTGCGGCAATTCAAACATCGCTAAACATTGGCCCGAGATTTATTGATAGAGGGAATAAGAAATAATCATGCAGAAGAACATTTTCGTTCGCTCCCTTGCCGCTCTGTCCGGCATCGCGATGCTCGCCACCGTCGCTGCCTGCGGCGATAACACCGCTTCTAACACTAACTCTTCTACCGAGTCGACCACCAAGGCCGCTCCGATTTCCGGCGACTTCCAGGGCGCTGGCGCTACCTCTCAGCAGGCTGCTGTTGAGGCTTGGATCGCTGGCTTCCAGAGCACCAACCCGGATGCCAAGATTGCTTACAACCCGACTGGTTCTGGCGCTGGCGTGACCACCTTCCTGACCGGTGCTACCGCTTGGGCTGGTTCCGATAAGGCTCTGTCCGATGACGATATCGCCAAGTCCAAGGCTGTCTGCGCTTCCGGCCAGGCCTTCGACGTGCCGGTTTACATTTCCCCGATTGCTATCGTCTTCAACCTGAAGGGCGTTTCCGACGCTGGCAAGCACATCAACCTTGATGCCACCACCGCTGCCAAGATCTTCGACGGCAAGATCACCACTTGGAACGACCCGGCCATTCAGGAACAGAACAAGGACCTGACCCTGCCGAGCACCCCGATCACCGTGGTTCACCGTTCCGATAAGTCCGGCACCACCCAGAACTTCGTCTCCTACTTCAAGGATCAGGCTCCTGACGCTTGGACCTACGACCTGTCCGAGAACTGGCCGAACGAAGTTGGCCAGGGCGCTAAGGGTACTTCCGGCGTGATCTCCACCGTCAAGCAGGCTGATGGCACCATCGGCTATGCTGACTTCTCCCAGGTTGGCGACCTCGGTACTGCTGCTATCAAGGTTGGCGACTCCTACAACGAGATCTCCGCTGAGGCTGGCTCCAAGGTTATTGAGGATTCCCAGCTCGACGAAACCGCTACCGGTGAGAACCGTGTGGTCGTCAAGATCAACCACGCCACTGAGGCTAAGGGCGCTTACCCGATCGTGCTGGTCTCCTACGACATCGTCTGCCCGGCATACAAGGACACCAAGCAGGCTGAGTTCGCCAAGGCTTGGCTGACCTACGTCACCTCCGACGAAGGCCAGAAGGCTGCTCAGGATGCCGCTGGTTCCGCTCCGCTGCCGTCCAGCCTGACCTCCAAGATCAGCAAGTCCATCGAAGCCATCAAGACCAAGTGAGCCACGCGGGTTCCATCCGCATGAATCATTGATCCGATAACTGAATAAGACCACAATGGTCTAAACTTTGAGCCGCAGTCGTAAGTATCACGGCTGCGGCTCAAAGCGGGTCAAGGGGCATGCGCCTCGCGCGAACCCTGACCGACCTCATCCTTATCAATTTCCTTCGTTCATTCGCTAAGGAGAATCCGTGAGTTCGCAAGACAAAACGGCTCTCGCACCATCGGGCGGCAAAACTGCCGACAAGGTGTTCCGCGGTGTGGCATACGCCTGCGGCATCCTGATCCTTGTGGTGCTTGCCGCCGTGTTCCTCTTCCTCTTCTTCCGCGCGTGGCCGCTGATTGGCGGTGACCAGGCTGCCAACAGTGAGACCATCTCCAGCTTTACCGGTGGCAAGGCTTCCAACTTCTGGGGCTATGTGCTGCCGCTGCTCTTCGGTACGGTGCTTGTTTCCCTGCTGGCCCTGCTGATCGCATTCTTTGTCTCCATCGGCATTGCACTGTTCATCTCCCACTACGCCCCCAAGAAGATTGCTACCGGTTTGAGCTACGTCATCGACCTGCTCGCCGCAATTCCTTCCGTTATCTACGGTCTGTGGGGTGGCTTGATTCTGGTGCCGGCCATCTACCCGTTCTGGAACTGGGTAGCCAACCATCTGGGCTTCATCCCGCTGTTTGAAGGCCCGGCCGCCAATCCACAGCGCACCGTTGCCACCGTTGCCGTGGTGCTCGCCGTTATGGTGCTGCCGATTATCACCTCCATGTCCCGCGACATCTTCCTCCAGACCCCGACCCTCCAGCAGGAAGCCGCTTACGGTCTGGGCGCAACCAAGTGGGAAATGATCAAGCTGGCCGTAATTCCATTCGGCAAGTCCGGCATCGTTTCCGCTTCCATGCTGGCCCTCGGTCGTGCTCTTGGTGAGACGATGGCTGTGTTGATGATTCTGTCTCCGGGCCTGAGCTACTCCATCAAGTTGCTGCAGGCATCCCAGAGCCAGACCATCGCAGCTAACATCGCCGCCCAGTACCCTGAAGCCAACGATCTCGGCGTGTCCGTGCTGATTGGAACCGGTTTGATTCTGTTCCTCATCACGTTCATCGTGAACTTCGTGGCTCGTAAGATCACTGAGAAAGCGGGTGCCTGATGGCTGAAGAAACCAAGAAGAAGAACCTTGACGGTGCGCCCGTCATCGACTTCGATAAGTTCCGTCCTTCCCGCTCCTCCGAGCAGCGCCGCAACATCAAAGACAAGGTCATGTCCGGCATTATCGCCTTGGCCTTTGTGATTGCCTGCATTCCGCTGGTCTCTGTGCTGTGGACCACCATTGTCAACGGCGCCAAGCGTTTGAACCTCAACTTCCTGAGCTTCAACATGACCGGCGTTGTTGGTGGTAATCAAACTCCGTCCGGTGGCTACGGTGGCGTGCTGCACGCCATCATCGGTACGTTGGAAATTACCGGTGGCGCAATGCTCATCTCCATCCCGATCGGCATCATGTGCGCTGTGTACCTTGTTGAGTACGCGCATGGTGGCAAGCTGGCCATGACCATCTCCCTGCTGGTCGATGTGATGAGTGGTATTCCTTCCATCGTTGCAGGTTTGTTCGCATTCTCGATGTTCACCATCGTGTTCGGACCGGGCACCATCAACGGTTTCGAAGGTTCTGTGGCATTGTCCCTGCTGATGTTGCCGACCGTGGTCAAGTCCTGCGAGGAAATGCTCAAGATTGTGCCGAACGATTTGCGTGAGGCTTCGCTGGCTCTCGGCGTTACCAAGCAGCGCACCATCACCAAGATTGTGCTGCGCACCGCACTGCCAGGCATCGTTTCCGGCTGCATCCTCGCCATCGCCCGTGTGATTGGCGAAACCGCTCCGTTGCTGATGACCGCTGGCTACATCGCTAGCACCAACGTCAACCTGTTCGCTGGCCAGATGACCACCCTGCCGGTGTATGTCTACCAGGAATACTCCAAGCTCAACGCCAACTGCCCTGCCGGCGCAGACGCCACCTGCGTGACCACCATCCCGATGGAACGCTCCTGGGCCGCCGCTCTGGTGCTGATTATCATCGTGCTGCTGCTCAACCTCATCGGCCGTTTGGTCGCCAAGGTCTTCGCAGTCAAGACCGAGCGTTAAGCGCAATACATAATCGTCATAAGACCAAAGAAATATAAGGAAACATCATGGGACAACGTATTGACGTCAACCACGAGAACATCTACTACGGTGATTTCCTTGCTGTAGAAGATGTGAACATCAACATCGAGGCCAACAAGGTCACCGCCTTCATCGGACCTTCCGGCTGCGGTAAGTCCACGGTGCTGCGCACGCTCGACCGTATGCACGAGCTCATCCCCGGCGCTCACGTTGAGGGTGAGGTGCTGCTCGAGGGTAAGAACCTGTACGACAAGGACGTGGATCCTGTCTCCGTCCGTCGTGACGTCGGCATGGTCTTCCAGCGCCCGAACCCGTTCCCGACCATGTCCATCCGCGAGAACGTGCTCGCCGGTGTGCGTCTGAACAACAAGCACATCAGCAAGTCCGACGCCGATGATCTGGTTGAGTGGGCTCTGCGTGGTGCCAACCTGTGGAACGAGGTCAAGGATCGTCTGGACAATCCGGGCATCGGCCTTTCCGGTGGCCAGCAGCAGCGTCTGTGCATTGCCCGCGCTGTGGCTGTGCACCCGCAGGTCGTGCTGATGGATGAGCCTTGCTCCGCTCTGGACCCGATCTCCACCTTGGCTGTTGAGGATCTGATTAACGAGCTCAAGGATGATTACACCATCGTGATTGTTACCCACAACATGCAGCAGGCAGCCCGTATCGCAGACTACACCGCCTTCTTCAACCTGAAGGCAGTCGGTCAGCCGGGCCACCTCGAATACTTCGCGGACACCACCACGATGTTCAACAACCCGCAGAACGAAGAAGCCGAGCGCTACATCTCCGGCCGCTTTGGCTGATCCGTGAAGCGAACAGCCCGGTGGAACTATGGAATCATTGCAATAACAGTGGTTCCATAGTTTCATGCAGTCTTGAATGGTTGCTAAACTTGTTGCTTATGAAACCATTCCAAACAATGCATAACAAAAGAATACAATGGTGTTGTAAATGGAAACAAGACGGCGCGTACCGTTATGTTTACGATGATAACAAAAAGCGTTGTATAGAAAAACAACTCGCACGAGTGGCAAAACTGGGCAAAATCAGTGTTGATGAACCAGTAGTTAAGAAACCAGTACCTGTTAAAAAACCAGTACATACCATTGATTTTGTGTTTTATGAGCGGTTGGAATCAATGGATAAAAAGCATGAAATTAGTGAAAAGCATTATAAGAACACTAACAACATGTATAAGAAACACATAAAACCATATTTATCAGATATGGATATCAGTATTGATTCAAAAACTTTAAACAAGTATTTCAATGAATTAGAAACAACTGATAGTAATAAGAACAAGATTTATAAGCTATTGCATGCATTGTTTGAATATGCAATTAAGAACGGTTATATCCAGTTCAATCCTACAAACAGTGTTAACAAGCCAGCATATAATAACAAAACCCGTGCATTGGAAATAGATAAAACAAATCAGATAATACTAACATTAAAAGGTATTATCAATATGCTGTCTTATGAGCAATGCAAGTACCATGAATACTACAACATGTTTTTATTGCTCACATTGGGATTAAGAGCCAGTGAACTAATAGGATTAACACAAGAATCATTGAATTATGCTGATAGTAGTTTAACAGTATCAACACAATTAAGAAAAGAAAACGGCGCTTACTATTTGAAATTAGGAACAAAAGGCAAACTAACAGATTTTCATTCAAGAACAATACCAATCGGCAGTCAGTACAAACAAGCAATACTTGATGAAACCAATAAACATAAAGACGCGGTTTCACTACCTGTTAAATTGAATGATGAATACATGCAAAATGAAACAAGGCATGCACTGTTCATCAAGAATAACAAACCGTTTGATTATAACAATCTAACTTACATATGGAAAAGAATACAAGATGAATACCATCGAATTATGCTACATGATGATACTAAACCAACATACATAAGATTGCATGCATTTAGACACATGGCAGCTACACAATTAGCAGAACAAGGCGAAAACATTCAAATAGCACAAGCAATCCTTGGACATATGAACCCGTCCATGACCGAATACTATACGCACTTAACAGCGTCCATGATGAAAGCAACGGCGGAACGATTTGAAAACAACATGCTACACGAAATGACAAGTTTGAACTATGGCATAGAACAAGCAATGAACATAGATACCATGTTAAACGAACAAAAAGGGGTCATAGAACGGCGTTCACACACTGACACGACTAATGACATGGATTGATAAAGAAAAGGCCAGCATGGGCGCTTACAGGCTTTTTTGAAACGGCCGCGTAAAGGTCCATGCTGGTCCTACTGTTCTTGAATGATGAATGCTAACAACACTGTTAACCACTAACACATAACTATATATATATCTATAAGTAATAAAAGGTCTACCAACAGCGTCTTATTCTTGTTGGATTTACACGCTATCAATGATTGCATTGATACAGTTTATTTTTAATGGACGGCTCCGCCTTGTACCTCTACACGCCTGGCTGATTTTAACAACCGTCCTACTTACAACCAACACATATACCACCATCGACCATCCGATTGATTGCAAGCCCCCGCGTTTCGGATTACCACTAACAAGAACAGATACAAACAAACTATTCAATGCCAGTTTCTAACAGGCTGATTCAAACGCTGTAATCATATGAGCTACTTTTAAGACAATCGTCCGCTTTTGCAGGCATCCATTACAATTCTTGAACCATTCAAAATCCTACGCCTATCAATCAAACAATTGTTAGAATTAATTGTTTGTATCAATGACTTGCATTCAGTTTTCGCACTGATGTGAAAAACAGCCTGAACTTACTTTTATGGGATTTGTCAGGGATTCACCAATTAAACCTGTTCTATAAAACAAGAACTCCGGCGTGCTCCACCATTGCTATGAAATTATACTAACAACTTAAAACAGGCCTCTTCAATAACAGTATAAACCATTATCTTAATCCGACCAGTCCAATTCAATGGACGCCGTTGTTTCAAGTTGTAATCAATAATATCACATTCAAACATATTTATGAAAATGAATTATCAGCAGGTTATCTATCAAACACTGTTTTTGGTTCAAAAATAGCACTATCAAAAGTTTACAACATTTGATAGATAGATATAGATAGATAAAAGACAATATTTAATCAAAAAACATGTGATTTTAAGAAAAAAATCAAGATTTTTCAAAAAATATCAAAAATGTATGGATTTTGATTGATATTAAATAATTGAAACTTAATACAACTTTAAAGGGGGTTTATATGAAATATGGATATATAAGAGTTTCAACTAACAAACAAACAAAATATGGTTATTCACTTGATTATCAAAAGGACGCCGTTGTAAAGGCGGGCGCGGAACATGTGATAGCAGATGAATCAGTAAGCGGTAAAAACATGAAACGACCCGGTTTCAACACATTACAAATTGCATTACACCCGGGGGACACTGTTATTGTTCACTCACTCGACCGTTTAGGTAGAAACTTTAAAGACATAGTAAACATAACAGACGATTGGAATAAAAGGAATATAACACTCATAGCTCTTAAAGAGAACATTGACACCAGTACACAAGTTGGAATCACTTACTTACAAATCATGGCATCAATAGCACAACTTGAACGGCGCATGATTATTGAACGAACAGAGGCAGGCCGTAAAAAGGCGCATGAACAAGGTAAGACAACCAACCGCCCACCAACTTGGACTGACAAGGACGCATTGAAAGCACTGGATTATAGAGAAAACAAGGATTTTGATATCTGTGATCTATGTATCAAGTTCAAAAAGTCAGAGGCCACGATTTTTAGAATGCTACGCCGCGCAAGAGAAATCAAACAAAATGAAAACACTACCACTGACAAACAGGACGAGCAAAAATGAGAAACAAGAATAATAAAAAGTCAACAGATAAAGACAAACCATCACTAATGGTAAGTGCAACACTGTTAGCACAAACATTCAACGCCGATTATGAACTCATGCTAACAGCCATGCAGTTCTACCCGAATAGAACAAAACCAACATGGCAAAAGTTGATTTACGACGGGGCTACAAACGGTTTAACGGCTAATCAAGTGTTAGAACAAATCATTACAAAAGGTCAGCCAATGGGATTGATAAAGAGAAAATAAAAGGGGGCATGCATGAAAAAGAAAAAGACAATAACAATACTAATTGCAATAATGACAACACTGGCAGTACTCACAACAGCATTAATCATTAACATCAAACAAGCAAAAGCAGCAGGCATCTGTTCCAACATAACTGATTGCAATGGTTTCTATTATGACTTGAACGGCACAAGATACAACGCGGATGGAATGAAACAGATTGCAGATGATATCAGTAAGAATGGTAATAAAAGTGAATGGTATGACATCATCTTGAATAACAGTGGCAGTGGCAGGATTCTCATAGATAACAAACAATATGATGTATCAATGCCATATGGAATGAACACTGATGATAAAGCAAGCGACCCCAGTAAGAAAACAGCCTTGACATTTGAAATATACTCATATTCAAAAAACAATCCTGAACTGTTCGCAATAGATACGACAAAAACAGCATTGTCAACATGGCGTGATTCTGAATTAAGAAAGAAAGTCAACATCGAGGTTTTTAACAAACTACCAGTCGACTTACAAAAGAACATAATACCAACCGTTGGAATGAGAAACACAATATACCAATCAGCTAATTGCAACATGGTCGGCGTATATTGCAATCCACTTGAATCGGATATAAACAACACGGCAACCATTGACAAGATTCACATATCAACATATTCATACCAACAAGGTAAATACCTGGGCGGTTATTACATATTCAACATGTGATTATGGGAATAAAACTCACATCATGCCAGTTGAATAATGTAGCACAAAAAATCATGCACAAGATTTATACGCACGATTAAAAACATGCTAACATTGAAAACAACTACGAACGAATAAACACAAGAGAACGGATTAAGTTATGTTAGAAAACAAACACTTAAATGATAATGAAAACGACCAGTACGATGATGTCATTCAAACCATCATTGACAATAATGAGGGATGGAATGATAGCATACCAGCTGATGAATCAGATTTGTCATGGTTTGAAACCAGTACCATCAAGGAACTAATGGAATGGATGAGTGATGAAATCAACATCTACTATGAAAACATTGATGAATATGATGAACCTGATGATGATGAATTAGAACAATACAAACAAGCCACTAAGTTTCTTGAAAATCTATATACAAGAATCAAAAACGAGCTTACAAACAATGTTCAAACATCCAATTATTATGGATTCAATGACAAAAAAGAGTTTGATGAATTAAGTCAAGTGATGGAATCTTACGACTGGATTACTATCAAATAGCTATATGGGATTCGACCTTTTCAGATGTCAACTATGATGTCAACTCGAATGTCATATTAGATGTCATGCAATAGTGATGTATGAATAAGTAAGAAACCGCTTTAAAAGTGGTTTCTTATTTTTATATCCACAAAAAAGCCAAACAAACAAACCAATAAATAGAATAGATGAATTACATAAACAGCAGTGAATAAAAATGCTAACAATGACAGGCATTGAACGCACTTATATTAACTACTGGATAGCTTTAAGAACGCAGCGGCGAAAAACGCCCTACCACTCTCGCAACTATTACATTCATCACCGTAATTTATGATGGTTGTGTTTGAATCGTGTGCTGAAAATGCTGGACGCGTGTCATTTTATCTTTTTATTTTTCTTTTTTCAATTTATTGAAAACGGGTTGCAATAAAACCATGCACACATGATATTACAAAAGTAAGTGAAGGAATATATACTAACAACTTATAAGTTTCTCTATACAACAAACAGTTTCAGTAATTGATACCAACCCCCGGCGTTCAAACCGGGGGTTCATTCATACACGGTCCTAAAACTCACAAAAAGGGGTCATAGAACGCCGTTCATGTAAAACAGGTATCATTTCATGCTCATGCTAACAGGGGCACCAGTGGCCGTTTGAATAAGTTTTTGAAAAACCATGCAATGATTAACAGGGGGCATGCAATAAAACAATGCTCACATGATATTAAATAATTGTAATGACTTGTACCCCTAATCAAATCATTATGTATGTCTTATATTGGCTTGATATAATTAAAAACAAACAAAATGAAACCACGGCCTCGACCCCGTGGTTTTACTTTATCTGATATCTGATATTCAAATAATGTAAATTGAAAACTCATAAATATTTCTTCTATGAATGAACCCCCGGTTTTAACGCCGGGGGTTCATTTTATGTGTTCATGTATAGTAGCCCACAAACCCCGTTTTTCTTGATTTTCATCGGCGTGTTCGCTTATATGCACTGATAAACCAGCTATAATAAACGACATCGATTCTAAGAACAAGAATGGTTGCTAAATATGGTTGCTACTTAAAACATCCCTGAAAACCGTTGGAATTATTGATAATCAAAATCCCGGTGGGCTGTTCGTAGGATCGGCCCGAGCGAGGAGGTAGCCGAGCGAGGGTGGGTTAGCCCGCCGTCAGGCGGTCCGTTCTTGCTGGATTGATCCGTGAAGCGAATAGCCCAGTGGGCTGTTCGCTACCGCTTGGCAAGCATAGAAAAGCCCCGCAGTCGGAAGATTGCGGGGCTTTCCCGTTGCACTGGCTGGAGTTATGGCGGAATAAGAAATCCCCGTAAGCGATATGCTTACGGGGATTTCGCGTTACTGAGTCAAACGATTACAGAATCGCCATGCAGACGAAGTCCAGGATGAACAGTGCGGAGACAATCCACAGGATCGGGTGCACTTCCTTGGCCTTGCCCTTGCAGGTCTTCACGATGCAGTACATGATGAAGCCACCGGCGATGCCGTAGGAGATGGAGTAGGAGAAGGCCATGAATACGGCAGCGAAGAACGCCGGGATAGCGTCATCGATGTTGGCCCAATCGATTTCCTTCAGCGATGCAGCCATCATGCAGCCCACAATCACCAGCACACCTGCGGTGGCGGCGGACGGCACGGCGGAGATCACCGGAGCAAGGAAGGCGGACAGGGCGAAGCAGATGGCCACGACCACGGAGGTCAGACCAGTGCGGCCGCCTGCTGCGATACCAGCGGAGGATTCCACATAGGTCGTGGTGTTGGAGGTACCGCAGATAGCGCCGATGGAGGTGGCGATGGAATCAGCGAAGAGGGCCTTGTCCATCTTGGAGGAGAAGCCGTGGCCGTTCTCCAGAGCCTCTTCATCAGCGGCGGAGAAGATGCCGGTGCGGCGGCCGGTGCCGATGAAGGTGCCGAGGGTGTCGAACGTATCAGACATCGAGAAGGCGAAGATGGTCACGATGACCAGCGGCAGCTTGGCCGGGTCGGAGAACAGTGCCGGGAAGCCATCGGCGGTGAAGATGGCGCCGAAGGTCTGCGGCAGCTGAGAGAAGGTCTCGGAGATGGAAACCGAAGAGCCAAAGTTGGTCACGCCGAACGGAATGCCCGCCACGGTGGTGATGGCGATAGCCAGCAACAGGCCGCCCTTCACCTTCATCACGGTGAATACGATGGCCAACACGAGGCCGATGAGGAAGACCCACAGCACCTTATCGTTGAAGGTGGCGAGGCCCGGGGTTGCAGCCACGGCGCCACCCTTGGCGGCAGCCTTCGGGTCGCCCGGGGTGAACTTGATAAGGCCGACGTTCAGCATGCCCACGTAGGCCACGAACAGGCCGATGCCGCCGCCGATGGCCTGCTGCAGCACCTCGGGGATGGCCATGATGATCATCTTACGAATCTTGGTAACGGTGATGAGGATGTTGATCAAACCGCACAGGAACACCATGCACATGGTCTGCTGCCAGGTGAAGCCCAGGCCGAAGCACACCGTGTAGGTGAAGAAGGCGTTGAGGCCCATGCCGGCTGCCTGTGCGTATGGCACGTTGGCGAACAGACCCATAACGAGGGTGCCGATGATGGCTGCGATGATGGTGGCAAGGAACACGCCGCCCCACGGCATACCGGTTTGGGACAGAATCTGCGGGTTGACGACGATGATGTACGCCATTGCGAAGAACGTGGTCAGGCCGGCCAGGATTTCGGTCGAAGCCGTCGTGTTGTTCTCCTTCAAATGGAAGAACTTCTCCATTACTCTCTACTTCCTTGGGTTGTGCGGGGCTTGGCGCGTGAGCTGATACGCTCCGGTTGCCCCGGCGAGAATTGCGACTCGCCCTGATTGGCCTGGCCGCACGCGTATGGTGCATCCACCCAATCAGAACCATCGTTGATTATAACCGGTGCATATATCGTGAATTTCGCAGGCGGGTGCAGCCGAAGCGCGCACTACACTGAAGGCAGTCATAAGGCAGTTCAGTTGTAGATATAAAGGAACGGGGAAAGATGGCAAAGGCACCGGTGGAAGTCAGTATTACTTCATGGCGTAAGAACACAGTGAAACCCGGTCAAGAGCATGGGCGTGTGCTGTTGATGCCGGGCACTGGTTACAACTGTGACCGTCCGCTGCTGTACTGGTCTGCACAGGCCTTGGCCGAGAATGGTTGGCGCATCGACCGTATGAATGTGCGCAATGCTTCGGATGATTTGTCGACCGTGATTCCAGTGCTGAATAATGCCATTGATGGTTGGGTTGACTCGGTGGAGGCTGACCGACTGCTGCTTATCGGCAAGTCGCTTACCACGATGACTTATCCGCATGTAGCCTCCCACTATGGGTTGCCGTTCGTGCTGTTGACTCCAGTGCTGCATCACGCTGATTTCGATCCGTCCGCGCGCGTGATTCCGGTTCCCGCGGTAGGTGATGACATCGTTGGAGAAGATGAGGCCCCCAGCGTTGATGAGGCAGCTCAGGTGATTCGTTCCGAGCATGCCGGAGACTCGCATGCTCGTGGTTCTCGATACGACGGCCCGGCGCCTCTGATTTGCGCCGGTACCGCCGATCCCTTCTATGATCGCATCCGCGCCAACGCACTGACTCCGCATGTGCACGAGTATCCGGATGCCAATCATTCGATTGAGGTGCCGGGTCATTGGCGTCGTTCGCTGGACTATTTAAAGGAAGTGACTGCTTCGGTGGCCCAATACGCCGCCACACTGTAATCGATTCTGAAAAATGTACACTGACGGTCGATGAGCGTACATTTTTTGGGGAAAGGCTACATTATTGCGACACGCCGAAGTGCGGATTGTCGCCAACCGCACGTAAATTAGCAGACCGTAAACCACAGACCGTTGGTTGAAGTGCGCGTGAGTGCATTTCCGAAGTTTGGTTCGCCAAGCCAACGCAGGTTGAGAGATATAAGCCCGTAAAGGGCTCGTGCAAGTCACTTCACGAGATTATGTTGCTCTGCCTGCGTGCAGGGCTTTTTTGTTGCCCAGCTTAAGCGTTCCGGTTTCAAATCAACGGCCGATTTAGGAAGGAACGCCATGAAGAGGCCCGAAAAGGAAGCGGTGGTCGCACAGCTTACGGAACAGTTCCGTAACGCCGATGCTGTCTACCTGACCGAGTACCGCGGGCTTACCGTTCCGCAGGTTTCCGAACTGCGCGAAAAGCTAGGCCGCGATACTTCCTACACTGTGGCTAAGAACACGCTGGCACGCATCGCCGCCAAGGAAGCGGGCATTGAGGGTCTTGACGACCTGCTCAAGGGCCCGACCGCCATCACCTTTGTGAAGGGCGACTTCATCGAGGCTGCGAAGGTCCTGCGTGATTTTGCCAAGACCAACAAGGCTCTCGTTATCTCGGGCGGCTATGCCGATGGCACCGTCTACGACGGCGAGGGTGCAAAGAAGCTGGCAGACATGATGTCTCGCCCGCAGCTCCTGTCCAAGTTCGCTGGCGACCTCAAGGCTACCACTGCCAAGGCCGCTTACCTGTTCGTCGCTCTGCCGACCAAGGCTGTGCGCACGATCGACGCTCTGCGCGAGAAGCAGGAAAAGGCAGCTTGATTTCCATGCGGCTTGCCGCATGAATAATTCGGAAAACAAACAAAACATTGAGACGGTGCGTCCACCAAGTCGCGTAGACCGCCGCCAGAATGAAAGGAAGCCATCATGGCTAAGTACACCAACGAAGAGCTCCTGGAAGCTTTTGGTGAAATGACCCTCGTCGAGCTCTCCGAGTTCGTCAAGGCCTTCGAAGAGAAGTTCGACGTCGAGGCTGCTGCTCCGGTCGCTGCTGTTGCTGCTGCTCCGGCTGCTGGCGCTGGCGCTGAGGAAGAAGAGAAGACCGAGTTCGACGTCGTCCTGACCGCTGTCGGCGACAAGAAGATCCAGGTCATCAAGGCTGTCAAGGCCATCACCAACGCTGGCCTGGCTGAGGCTAAGGCTATGGTTGACGGCGCTCCGAAGGCCATCCTCGAGAAGGCTAAGAAGGAAGACGCTGAGAAGGCTAAGTCCCAGCTGGAAGAGGCTGGCGCTACCGTCGAGCTCAAGTGATTTTGGCGGCATAAGCCGCACATCACAAGCGTTTAGCTTAAGGAACCCCGCACCTAAACACTTAGGTTGCGGGGTTTCCCGTATTTATGCGGGTTGAGCTTGCGCATAATAAGGGTGTCACGGCGTATTGTATTGCGTTGAGGCGCTGCAATACGAAAACTTGGCAACTCTTCGTCTGATAATTCGCGAAAAATCAGCACAAGATGACACAATTGCACGTAATGTGGTCAGTAGTGTGTTTAGGAAGGCGGTCACGGTGAGCGAGTGGACGGTGCGGATCAATGGGGTTGATCAGGTCAGCGTCAAACCTGGCAATAGCTTGGAGATAGGTCGCAAGCCTCTGCGCCCCCTGGCTGCCGATGGCAATGCGCGTTTGGATGTGGCCGATCAGACCAAATCGATGTCGAAACGCCATGCTCTGCTCACGGTGAAGGAGAACGGTTCCGCCAGCGTGCGTGACCTTGGTTCTACCAATGGTTCCTATGTAGTGCGCGACAATGGTGATTTGCTGCGTCTGCCGCCGAACGCTGATTTTCTGCTGCCTGTATCTCCGATGCGCATGCAGTTTGGCGATGTCCCTGCCGATTTTATCCGCATTGATAATCCTGAAGACGGCGACGAGAACCAGTCGGTGCCGGATCTGTTCGGATATGCTGCGTCTGATGCACCGCAGGAACCTGATGCCGCTGATATGTCTGTGGACGATATTCTTGATTTGCGTGCCGGTGAACCCACTGCCATCTTCAGCGCCGCCAGTGTTCAGCATAAGGTTGATGAGCTTGAACTAGGCAGTCTTAATATTGTCCAGCTGAATCATAAGCCTGAAGAGCCGGTCTTGCCGCGAGACTTGTTTGCTGATGCAGAGGCTCAGCAGCAGGAAGATGAAGAGGCGCGCAAGGCAAAGGCCGCAATGGAGGCCGTAGCATTGCCAGAGCAGCCGCAATCGAAGCCGACGCTTCGCCCTGGCGTGCGGATTTCCGGTCTGGTGCCAGTTGACGCGATTGCCCACCCCGTGCGCACGGCGCATACTGAGCCGGTCGCGGATTCCGAGACCTCTGTAGCACCGGCAGATGAGCATGCTGCCGAATCGCAGTCGGAATCCGAACAGCCAGCATCGCAAACGGACACTGCTGAGCAGCCGGAGCCAGCCGAGCCGCATGACGCTCAGCCTGAAACGGTCGAGCCTGAGGCATCCGCAACCGAAGATACAACTGATACGCCGTCCGAGGATTCACAGCAGGATTCACAACAAAATGAATCGGACGAGTCGACTGAATCCTCTCCATCGCAGGCCACTGATCCACAGTCATTGGTTTTCGTGCCGATGGAGGAACAGTCAGGTGAGCATGAAAGCTCAGCTGATTCCACACCATCAGTGTCCACTGATTCCACGGAATATAGCGATGCCGCAGGCACCTATACCCCCGCCTTCGAACCGGGGTCGGTGTTCGAGCGTGTGGCCAAAGGTGAGCTTAAAGCCCAAGAACCAGTGGTTGAAGTCGATGGATTGAACTCCAATGATGCGAAAACCACGCAGGATTTCTCACTGCAATTCGAAATCGCGCGTCATCCGGAACTGCTGGTGTTCCTGGCTATGAACCCATACCTGTATGACGATATGTACGCTTGGCTTGCCGCTCGTGGCGAAGCCGATATTGACGAAGCTCTGGCCCACAACAAGGGCTATCAGGAATACCGCGAAGCGGTTGGAAAGTGAGCCGGGAGATGACTCAAACACAAGATCAGCATGATCAGAACACGGCCAATGCGGTGCTTGGCCTGAATCGTATTCGTGGCTGGCGCGACCGGTACCGCGCCATGCTGGCTCCTTCGCCCTTGGAGGATGTGAACCAGCTTGTGGCCAAACTGGATATGACCCATGCCCATCCTTCCGGCAACGCGCAACTGTTCGCGTCGGGTCATGTGCGTCTTGACTCGCTGTTCCGTGATACCGGCATGCTGAAGGCGGCAGAGCGTCATCTCACACGCGTGCTGGACGATCAGACCGCCAAGCGCCGTATCGCCGGTGTTGCGGAACTGTCCATAGCCGTAGGTGTGGCTACTTGGAAAGGCAATGCGCTGCCGGTGCTGCTCTACCCAGTGACCGTGTTCGTGCCGAAAGAAGGTTCCGCACCGACCATTCAGTTCGCTGGACGTGCCACACTGAACAGTGCGTTCGTCAATGTGCTGCGTGAACAGCGCGTGTATTTGGATGAGGATTCCTTATTCGATGTCTCCAGCTACGAGAGTGGTAAGCCGGACACCTCCGCTTTGTTCGCCCGCATCATTGCTGAAGCGCATGATTTTATTCCTGACTTCACCATTGAGCGTCATGTCGTGCTTGGTTGCTTTATGGATCCGTCGGCGCTGATCGTTGCCGAAAGCCAGCAGATTATCGATCAGTTGGAAAATGGTGCCACCGGCAATGTATTGCTTGATGCGTTGGCTGGCGATGAGAGCGCTCGCGCATCCTTGAAGGATACGAACCCGCCGCAGTACAGTCCTTTCGACTCCGACCCGCATTCCGAGTTCGAAGTTGGTGATGTGGATAATACGGTGCGCTATGCCGCTTCTTTGGCAGCTGCAGGTCACAGCATCGTGGTCGATGGTTCCTTCCCCAAGGGCGCTGCGGAACAGTCTGTGGCGATTGCTTCACGTTGCTTGATGAGCGGCCGCTCCGTGCTGTATGTGCCCGGCGTCACCGAACAGAAACGTCGCTTTATGCAGGCGGCATCAGCGAATGAGCTCAAAGCTCAGTTGCTTGACGTTGCCGATGAGCATGCCAATGCCGTGATCGATAAGCAGCTTATTTCGGCAGTGGGCTTCCAGCCGGGTGTTGCTACCCAGCGATTCGATCAGCTTGCGGATGAGCTTGTGGGCGTGCGCTCGCGTTTGACCCGTTATCTGGGCGATCTGCACGGTGTGAACGAGAAGTGGAATGTTTCCGCATACGAGACGATTCAGAATCTGGCTCGTATTTCGGTACTGCCGACCCATCCAGCCACCCATGTGAGGCTCCGCGAGCAAAGCGCGCTCACCGTTGGCGGCGATATGGAAGCATGGATCAGCAAGCTTGAACGTGCCGGAGAACTCGGTGAGTTCACCATTGGGCCCAAGGACACTGCTTGGTACAAAGCTAATCTGACCACTGAGGATCAAGCCATTGACGCATATCAGCGCGTGGATGATTTGCTGCGTCGCTACCTGCCAGCCACTCGTGAACAGGTGACGCGTACAGTGCAGACCTGTGGATTCCCCATTCCTACTACGACGCGTGAATGGGAACGCCAGGTCACAGTGCTGAAGAACCTGAGGCGTGTGCTAGATGTGTTCCAGCCGGAAATCTTCGAACGAGACATCGATTCGATGATCGAAGCCACCATGCCCAAGGCGCAGCGTAAGGCCGAAGGCACGTCAATGGGCTTCTGGGAGCGTCGTCGTCATATCAAGGAAGCCAAGTCCCTGCTGCGCGTTGGCGCACAGGTGGAGGACCTGCATGAAGCCCTGAAGGTAGTGGCCAAGCAAGGCGAACAGTGGCGTCAGTTTGTGCCTCATGGCGGCTGGCCGGTGCTGCCTACGAAGCTGGACGACATCATCACCACGCTTGATGGTCTCCTTGGCAATATGACCTCTTTGGATACCGTGCTGGCCACTACGCCTATCGGCGGCAACCTGGAGACCGCGGACTTCAATACTGTTGAAGAGCGTCTTAAGGCGTTGCTGGACGACCGTAAAGCTCTGGACACGTTGCCTGAGCGCTGCCGTTTGGAGCAGGAGCTCGCCGCGGTGGGCTTGACCGAACTCGTCAATGATCTGACCATTCGCCATGTGGGCGTTGATCAGGTGCGTGGCGAATTGCAGCTGGCATGGTGGACCACGGTGTTTGACGATATCGTCCGCTCTTCGGCAATCATCTCCAATCAGGATGGTTCCGCACTGCAGACCGCATCAGACCGATTCATTCAGGTCGACGTGGAACATGTGCGTTCGGTTGGGCCGATGGTGGCTCAGGAATCGATGCGTCGCCTGTGTGACATGCTGTTCTCCCGCACGCAGGAAGCGAACCAGCTGCATACGGTGCTTGCCGGCCGCTCTAATGTGACGTTGAGCCGTATTCGCCGAGATCACCCGGAAATTCTGGCAGCGGCAAAGCCGATTATCGTTGCCGCTCCAGGCACTTTGGCTGCATTGACCGAGCCCGGTGTACTTGCCGATGTGGCTATTGTCGATGCATGCGCACATATTCCGTCGATTGAACTGCTCTCGATTCTGAGTCGTGTACGTCAGGTTGTGGTTATTGCGCATTGCGCCACGGTGACCAGCGAATCGATGAAGGAATTGATCGGCATGCTGCCTCATGTTGAGGTGGTGGCTCAGCCATCCTGCCGCGCTCCGCGTCTGGCTGCATTCTTGGAATCCGAAGGCTATGGGTCGGTCGGCTATGACGTAGCTACCGAACCGGCTACTGGTGTGGTGCGATTCCATCGCATTGAAGCCAACGGTGTTCCTGTAATGTCCAGTGGTTTGGTGGAATCCAGCCAGCAGGAAATCGAAGAAGTGGTCCGTATCATCACCGAACGTGCTGCCAGCTTCACAGTGGTGCCATCGCGGTATATCCTCGCCGTTGTGGTGTTGACCGACGTGTTCCGCACTCGGTTGGGTGCCGAATTGAAGTCTTTGGCTTCCAAGAACAAGCCAATGGGACGATTCCTGCGCCATGTTCGTTTGGTGCCGTTGCGTGATGTGGCTGGTACTCAGGCCACGGACGTGATTATCTCGATGTGCTATGCCAAGACCGTGCATGGCCGTTTGCTCCAGCAGTTCGGCGTGCTCGAAAATGATGGTGGCCGTGGCATGTTGCTTGACGCATTGGCATTGGCTGACCGCAATCTGGATATTGTGTCTGCCTTCGGTCCGGAAGATATGGATGATGAGCGTCTGCATCAGACAGGGCCAAGATTCCTGAAGACCGTGCTGACATGGGTGAGCCAGCTGGACGACCGTCCGGTGCTGCCGGTGCGTGCCGCTGTTGGAGACAATGTGCTGTTTAACGATATTGCCGATCGTTTGCGCGCTCGTGGCCTCGATGCGGCGGTGAACTACGGCTTCGATAAGGGCATTAAGATCCCGCTGGTCGTTGGGCTGAAGGACAAGCCATTTGCGCTTGCCGTGGAAACCGATGACGCCAATTTCATGTCGGTGCAGTCCACACGCCGTCGCCATCGTCTCAGCGGGCAGAACCTCATGTCCTTGGGATGGAACGTCATGACCGTATGGAGTGTTGCCGCGTTCGTGAACCCGGATAAGGAAGTCGACCGCATCGTAGCTCGCATCAGCGATATCTACCGTGAGGTTGAATAACGATGGCTGAATATTCAGCAACACGACGCACTCCGCGCAAACATAAGCGTGTGGTGATGAAGGGTACTGAGCGGTTTGATGCTGATGGTGTCAAACTCGAGCCTGGAGACATGCAGACCGCTCAGCAGCGCCAAGCCGACGATGACCAGCGCATCCTCGGCGAGTTGCCGCCTCACTGGGCTGTGTTCAATGAAAAACAGTAACGATAGCAGCTGGGTCAGTGCATTACAGCCATGATTGCTCCTGTTTCCTGAAGTTGCATCACCTGTGCCGCAGCACTCGGCGCTATAGCAAACGACACCAATTGCCCACCATCCGTATACGATGTGTCGGCAGTTTTGTTGATGCCCATAACCAGTGCGTCCTCGGCGAGTACGCAGCTTTCTTTTTGCACAGCAGCTCGTGAAGCATCAGTCGTATCCGCCTCATCGTTCTGCGAATGCTGCTCACTTTGGCAACCCACAGCAGACACCAATTGCACATGATCTCCGGGAGTCAAATCACCGGCTGTGCTGGTCAACCGCACTTCCAGAACAGTGGTACCTTTCGGTGCCACCGGAGCGTTACGCGCCATCTGTTTCAGTATCGGATCGCCGTTCGCTATATCGGTATACGCGATTCGTCCAGTCGCATCCTCAACCGAGTCAAGCATCGAAGCGCTGACGGCGGACGGAGAAACATAGCGAATCATCACATCCGAAGCGCCAATAGTGCCGCCTCGCGCAATATCGCGGACTGCCACCACAACAGGCGCTGTTGCGATATGTGCGGTTATGGCTTGCAAGCCAAACAATACGGCGAATCCCGCGCATGCAGCCGCCGCAATACGCCGCAGTGTATACCGCATGCGGCGCTGACGCAGCGAGCCGGTGGGCGGAAGCTTGCGCTTTGAGAATACAGAAAAGGTCACCATACGTTCATGGTGACCTGAGTACTTCCGGTAGCGCAAGCTCAACCGACCTATGTGGTTCTAGCTTGCCGAGTTATCCACATTCTGCGCCATTTTCGAGGATTCATTCGACGTTTTGCCCCGCCACGCATACAAAAGCGGGGCATTTCAGCGGATGAACCGCGAAAATGCCCCGCTTTAGCGACTTACTGGCTTACTTACCGGACTTATCCGTGCGGTAGAAGCCGTGACCCTTGAACTCGATCGGTACAGCCGAATACACCTTGCGTACCTGTTCCTGAGCGCACTTCGGGCACACGGTAATTGGGTCATCGGAGAATGACTGCTGTTCGGTGAAATCGTAGCCGCAGTTCTTGCAGCGGTAATGATAAGTAGGCAACGGATTCCTCCACACAAATACAAACAAACGCGCACGGCTCAATGCCATGCCAAGCAACCGTTCATATCCTAGTCATTGCCCTGACAGTTCAGCCACCGGATTATTGGACGGTGAACATGTGATATCCACTTGGCGTAAGCACAGCGTCTGCGGGAACATCATGCGGCTCGGCCGGCAGGTCATCCTCCAGAACCTCCCACGGCCAACAGACGGCAACCAACGGACATCCCGGTTGGCGCGCAGCCAATGCGCGGTCATACCAGCCGGCTCCGCGCCCCAAACGGAAGCCCCTCGAGTCAACGCCAAGAGCCGGAGCGAATACCATATCGGCCTGAGTCAAAGCCTCAGGCGGCAATACAGCGCCATCAGGCTCATCCGGACGCAAATGGCCATGTCCATCCACGGCGCGCAAATCATCCATCGACTGCAGCACGCTCCAGCCTATTTCCAATCCGGACCCCAGCTTCGGCACAAGAACCCTGCACCCTCGCTCCAACAGCCAAGTAAGCAGCGGGCGGGTCTCGATTTCAGTACCCATCGATACGTAAGCCGCCACGACGTTCCCCTGGCAAACCCGCTGCATGAATGGCTCGGATGCAAACGCCTGCGTGAGCGTTCGGACCAGCGAGTGGCCGGCGTCGAGGCGCTCCCGAACAGAAGTGAGCCTACGTCTTGCCAGAGCCTGATGCCGCAGCTCGAATTTATCAGCGGCTTCAGCCGCGGCCTTGTGCGCTGTTGAAGCAACAGCCGCCTGCTTATTCGCTGTGTCCGTAATCTCTACACCACTCATATCGCACAACGTAGCACGGCTACAATAAGGGGCCGTGTCAGTATTCCAGACCATTAAAGAGGCGTTCCGGCCGGATAATCAGATCCGCATGCCGCGCCTGAGCCATCCCGGTTGCCCTATTGTGTTGCGCGCACTCACTATGGATGATGAGGAAGCGTGGAACGAAGTGCGTTGGCGTAATAATGATTGGCTGGCACCTTGGGAATCCGGCGACCCGATGCATGGGGGAATCATCACCTTCAACCAGTGGTTGCAACGCATGCGTCGCAATGAGCAGCATGGCACCGGTGCGCTGTTCGCCATTGAATATCAGATGCGTATTGTCGGCCAGATTTCGTTAGGGGCCATATCGTATGGATCCATGCGCACCGGAGTGGTGGGGTATTGGGTTGATCAGCGTTACGCGGGGCGCGGGTTTGCGCCGATGGCTCTCGCCATGTTGGCTGATTGGGCGCTGACCGACCCATTCGGCCCCGCCTTGCATCGATTGGAAATCGCCATTTTGCCTGAGAACGCTCGATCGCTGGCTGTGGTGCGCAAGATTGGCGCGCATCATGAGGGGCTTCGTGAACGGTATATGTATGTAAACGGTCACTGGCGCGACCATGTGACGTTCGCCTTGCTGGCCGAGGATGCTGGAACGGGATTCACGGCGCGTCTGCTGCAATCGCGTTCATCATCCGACACGCCCGGCGAGTAACCCACAAGTTCGTCGGGGCGTCTCCTATTCTTGACTCTATGGGTTACGAGTCACTAAGCACTGTTATCGTGCTGGTGATCGCGGTGATTGTTATTGCCGTATGGCTGCCTGCACGTACGGCCAACGGTATGAAGCGTGCAGCCGAACACCGGCAGGATCGCTACTCGCCCTCGCTGCGCATTGTGGAAGCGGAGGACGGCAGACGGTTCGGCGATGTCAAGCCGCGTGAGGCGAAAGGGGCAGCAATGCCAGCATCTACAACGTCAGCGAAGCTGACACCGGCGCATATTGCACATGTGCGTGAGCTGCGCAAGCAGTCCATTAAGCGTCGTCAGATTCTGGTTGGTGTATTGCTCGCTGTGACGGTAGTGGTGCTGGTGCTTGCCTTTGCTCTGCATTTCAGCCCGCTGTTCGCGCTGATTCCGTTTGCCTTGACTCTTGTAGTGCTTGCTTTGGGCGCGAATGCGGCACGCCACGCTCGCGAATGGGAGCGTAAGGTGCATCGCTATGAGCAGTCGCGTAGGCGCTCGGCTCAACTGGCTAAGCGCCAGCAGCAGAAGGCCGCGGTCGAGGCTGCGAAGGCTGAATCCTCTGCAGCAAAGAGTGTGACTGCTGCTCAAGCTGTTGCACAGGCGGAACATCAGTCCAATGCCAATGATGAGGCTTCTACTGAGGTGATGGAACAGCGTCAGATTCGCCGTGTACTGCGTGCCGCGGAAGCTGAACAAGCCAAGGCCAAAGCGTTGCGTGAGGCCGCCGCCCAGGCTAAGTCCGAGGACGCCAATGTGCAGAGCTCGGCATCTGCATCTGATGCGGGAACAGCTGCGAAATCCAATATCGTTGACAAGCCTTCACTTACTGTTCGCGACGAGCGTGACCAGGAATCCGCCGATGCGACGTCTGAATTGACATCCGTCAAGCCGGCTCGTGCGCTGGATGTGTTTGATATGGCCGCATCTCAGGATCTTATTTCCTTCTCGCTGGGAGAGCCGCGTAATGAAGGCAATGCTCCGGAAAGCTTGGAGATCAAGTCCACGCGTCAGGTTTCCAAGGCTGAACCTGTGGATGTTGAAGTTGCGCACAAGCTGATTGATGAGGCTCGTGCGGTGAAGGCCGCTGACGATGCCCAGGCTGCCGCTGCGGAAGCAGCTGCTGACACCAATGCAGAAGATGCAGCTGTTGCCGATGACAAGAACGCTGAGCAGAACGCGGACAATGCGCCAGCTGAGGATCAGGAATCCTTCAATGAGCGTGAGGCCCATGCCGAAGTGGAAGCCCCGGCTGCCACTTCCGAATCGCTGAGCGTAGGTCTTGATTCGATTCTTGCCCGCCGCGGTAACTGATTTTCTCTCACAGCGTTAGCACTCGAGTTGGCAGAGTGCTAATAATCGCGCTACCATGTGTCCTAGCGCAAAGGGACAACGCAAGTGATCGTCAGCCTCTTGAGGCGTTCTGGCGCGGCATTATCGAACTGAACTACAAGCAGATACGAGGTGACCCACAGTGTCGATTAAGCTCACACCGTTGGAAGACAAGATCATCGTCAAGCAGGCAGAAGCCCAGACCCAGACCGCATCCGGCCTGTACATTCCGGACAACGCCAAGGAGAAGCCGCAGCAGGGTGAAGTGCTGGCCGTTGGCCCGGGCCGTCGTGACGACAAGGGCGAGCGCATCCCGATGGATGTCAAGGTTGGCGACAAGGTGCTGTACTCCAAGTACGGCGGCACCGAAGTGCACTACGAGGGTGAGGATTACCTCATCATCGGTGCTCGCGATGTGCTGGCCATCCTCGGCTGAGCTAGCTTACGCAGCTAGATAGCGCGAACATAACGCTTTTTATCCCGGTTGTTCTTCGTGAACGGCCGGGATTTTGCATACTTCTCATGCTCATAGCGTATTTGAGCCTGCAGGTGGGGTACACGTACACTGGATAGCGGAATACCGGGCACTATCTTTGCCTGTATTCCGGTGCGCCGCACGTCCGTTGGTCGGCGGTGAAGTCCCTATGGAAGAGGCTGCCATGACTGTTCCCGTCAATCCCACTGCCAACGCTGTTACTCAGCCGGTTGAAGCTGCTCAGGGCGATGCAGAAGCCGAAGCTCCGTCTGCTGCGGCTCTTGTGCACATCGCCGATGCTCTTGCTTCCGCATTATCCAGCTCTCGTGAAGTCATAGATCTTGTGGTCACTACATTTGCGGCTGGCGGTCATTTGCTGCTTGAGGATGTGCCGGGCGTTGGCAAGACCACATTGGCGCGCGCTATGGGTCAAGCCATTGGCGGGCGAGCGCGCCGTATTCAGTTCACTCCTGATCTGCTGCCCAGCGATTTGACTGGTGTGAGCATTTATTCTCGGGATTCGCATGAATTTGAGTTCCACCCTGGACCATTGTTCGCCAATATCGTTATTGCCGACGAAATCAATCGCGCGAATCCTAAAACCCAGTCCGCCATGTTGGAGGCAATGAGTGAGGGGCAAATCAGTGTGGATGGCAACACGCATACGTTGCCGAATCCGTATCTGGTGATTGCCACGCAGAATCCTATTGAGTTGGAAGGCACGTATCCGCTGCCGGAAGCCCAACTTGACCGTTTCATGACATGCTCGAGTTTTGGCTACCCATCTGCCAAGGCGGAGGCGGCAATGCTGACGGCTACCGACTGGTCCAATCCGTTGGAACGTGTCGCTCAGATCTGCAGCGCCGAGGAGGCCGGGCGGTTGCGCGATGCGGTTCGTACGGTGGTTATTGCCGATGCGGTCGCTGACTATATCGTGGCGCTGACTCGTGCGACTCGCATACGTGAAGATGTACGCTATGGTGCTTCGCCGCGTGCCAGCCTGCATCTGGCAGCAATGGCTCGCGCTCGCGCATTCATCAATGGTCGTGATTATGTGCTGCCGGATGATGTGCAAACGTTGGCGGTTCCCGTTTTGGCTCATCGACTGGTTTTGGATGATGCCGGTTTCGGTTCCAGTGATTTGGAACATGCACGACAGATTATTGCCGATATTGTGTCCAGTACGCCTGTGCCTCGCGCCTAACGGTGTGTGAGTATCAATGATGGTTACGCGCAGACGATTACAGCGGCAACATTTCCGCAGACACGGACTTATTCGTCCGACTATTGGCGGGCTGGTCCTGCTGGCTGCGGATGCCGCAAGTTGTTTCGGCGGCCTGCTGCTGGATGAACGCACGCTGATGGATGTGTCCATTGCCATTGCGGTATTGTTCCTCTGCTCAGTAGTGATGATTGTGCTGCAATGGTTCGGTGTACTGGCCATAGGACACCCGCGGTATCGCCGGCAAATCGAGCAACGGGACCAATCTGGGCGCGTAGTGGCGCGTATTACAGGTGAGCCGCCAGCAGATCGACGTGGACGATACGTTACCGTCAACACATTGGTGCATTGGATAGCTCCATTGGGGCTGATTGCGGCAACCCGAATCATGCCGATAACGGATGAAACCTTGATATTGCCGCAGGTTCAAGCTGCTACGGATGATGCCGGTATTGCGGCTGATACGAGACAGGCCGGCATAAGCCATCAGGAGTCATCCGGCGGTGTACGCTCCTACGCTCCCGGCGATCCATTGAAGCTTATTTCCTGGAAGCACACGGCTCGGCGCGGCGAACTGATGACGCGTGAGACTGGGCGTAATGCTCGCCCCGCACTTATCGTGGTGCTGCATACCGATGTGAGCGCCCAACGGCTCGATGTTCAAGTGGCTTCCGTGCTGCCTATTGTGCGTGCGGCGGGAAAGCGTGGCCAGCGCATCATCGTCACAGACGGCGTTCAATCGCATGAAGGAATAGCGAACGTTGACCGATTCCTGGCTGCAGCGTGCCCTGTGGAATCGGGGTCGGCGCCGTCCCGTGAAGCGGTCGTTCGGCGTCTCGCTGCCCAAGGTCCGTCGCTTGTGGTTGAT
This sequence comes from Bifidobacterium imperatoris, assembly GCF_002860405.1. Classification (GTDB taxonomy): domain Bacteria; phylum Actinomycetota; class Actinomycetes; order Actinomycetales; family Bifidobacteriaceae; genus Bifidobacterium; species Bifidobacterium imperatoris. Next base: position 160,480 of record NZ_NMWV01000011.1, read on the forward strand.
GCGATGGAGGTGCAACCCCTTGTAGTGGAGTTTGCCCCCAAGAAAACGATTCCAAGCGAGTCTTTCTCGTCTACAAGGGGCTGGCTTCCCCTGCTCATCTGCTTTATTGTCGCTCTCAATGCACTGAGAGGCCTCATCGAGCCAACAGGCATGTGGATATGGTTCGCCGCAGCCGTCTTCATGGTGATTGCCGCGGGAAGTACGATGCAGAGTGCGTATTTGGCGAATCATATTCACCGTCCGCGATGGGTGATCGATACGCTCAGAATTGCGATGTTCGCCATAGCGGAAGCGCTGGCCGTCGCAGTGCTTTCCGTGATTCATCTGCACGATACGCTTGCGCAAATCTGGTCGAAGGGCAATCTGGCTGCGAATCTTGCGGATTCGTGGAGCTCATATATAAGCGCTGTAACCAGTGGCTTCAACTCGCTTAATCTGCAATTGCCGCCATTGAAGGTTGTGGGGCATGCGGATTTATTCCTGCTGATACTTGTTGCCGCTGCAGGTCTGCTGATTCGTTTCGTGCTGCTTTGGCGCGCTGCCCAGCCTGTTATGGCCGCTCTGCCGGTGGTGGCGTTGGCCGCGGATTATGCGCTCGCCGGCCATACGGCACCATTGTGGGCCATTGGTCTGGTGATTGCGTCCTTCCCGCTGCTGCTTTGGTCCGCGCACCCTGAACGCACGCATCCTGATGCCAAGCTTGAGACCAACCTGCGAGGTCGTAAGGATTCTGCGTCACGCAGCATCCTGAAACTCACCCCGCTATTGGCTGCCGCGCTCGCCGTTGCCATCACTCTGCCGCTTACAGCACCGGCCGCCGACTTGGCGTATCGGGTGCCATTGTCCATCGGCGAAGGCGGCGGTATGTTCACTTCGAACACCGTCAGCCCGATGATTGATTTGAAGCGAAACATCACCGCCGGATCGGATACTACGGTGCTGACGTATCAGTCGTATAAGCGCAGTTATCTGCGACTGACCACACTGGATAACTTCGACGGTGACTCCTGGGGATACGACCGTGAAATTGCGATTGACGCCGGACTATACGGTTCGGGTATCCAACTTGGTCGCAATAGCGAAGACGAGCTCACTCGTGAACAGCGACGCGGTATGAACCCCTTAAGCTTGTACATGTATGTCCTCGGGTACGGCGGCTACCAGGTAGTCACTACGAACCAGAACACGCTCGAACAGTTCATGGTGAACGCCACTGTGCGCATCGACACACTCAAATCACGGTTCCTGCCAGTTCCCGGCATGGCTACGTATGTGGAAGGTGCGGGCAGCGACTGGCTTATGTATCAGGACGGCACGGTATACAACCGTACGTCAGGAACATCCGCGGACACCTCGTACACCGTTTTCGGTACCGACATCGATCCCATCACGAATTCAAGCGGATTCAGCAAGTTGTCCGTAATCACGGATGCGAAAAACAGTCTGATGGGGAACCGGACTTCTTCCAGCAACGAAGAGAAGCAGGCCTGGCAGCAAGCGCGACGGAACCTTGCCGATACGGGACTTGCTAGTGTGCAAGGCAATCTGTTGATTATTAATGCCGCTATCGGCTCCGACGGTGCGATTACCGGGCCGTCAGGCTGGTATCTAGGAAAAGTCATTTATGGTGGCGGAGAGACGCAAACCGTCAACGGCCAGGTCATTAACATGCCGAGCGGCATTGTTTTCGACGACACCGTAGTCAGTCAACTGGGCTTCGGGCGAGACGATTACGTTATCGGCGCAGGAGAAGCGAACGCTTTTGTTCTCGCTATGCCCATTACCGACGCGGTGGTCGCACAGCCCATGAACAGTAGCGTGTCCACGTTCTACGGTCAGGATATGTGGGAGCGACAGGCCATTGAGACGTTACGGCAGACGCATTCGGAACTTGCCGCGTTCTCGGTCATGCCCGGTAGTGAAGGCGACGTGAGTAATCCGTTCATCGAACAATTGCAGCAGTACGCTGAGCGCAGCGATAAGCGGGCGCATACAAGCCGATATACGGCACTGCCCAAACAGCTGCCGGCCAATATTCGTTCCGTAATCAAGCAGGCGCAGGCGGATGGGATACCCGTCACCGGCTCCAGCTACGACGATCAGGCGCGCGCGATGCGCTGGCTGGTGGAATACTTCACCAATCCCGAGAACCATTTCACGTATTCGCTTGACGCCCCGGACGGCGACGGGCGGAATAATCTGGAGGTCATCAATGATTTTCTGGATTCGGAAAACGGACATTCGGGATACTGTCAACATTACGCTTCGGCTTTAGCGGTACTTGGGCGTGCGCTGGGTGTGCCTACGCGCATGGTGCTTGGGTACAACGCCGGTGTGGAGCCACGTAGCGAAGATGGCTTTTTCACCGTGCAGTCCAAGCAACTGCACGCATGGGTGGAAGCCTATTTGGATGGTGTGGGTTGGGTGCCGTTTGACGTGACGCCGGCCACCACAGAAAACGGTTCTGCCTCCTCGGACGCTGATTCCAGCGCTAACACCGCTGACTCCTCGAATGACGCTGATGTTCCAGAAGTGACGATTTCCCCGGATCCAAGCTCACCGGAATCATCCGAGGAAAACGGCAATACCGATGCAGCACAATCCTCCAAAGCCGCAGGCAATGCCTCCAAACAGCACACCACTGACGAGGCTGCTCATGATTCCGGAAACACTTGGAATGCGATAACCGATTGGTATGCGGCCAAGGCGATATGGGTGCGTGTGCTGCTGCTCGCGGCAATAGCGGTGGCCCTATTCGCAATAGGTTGTGCGGTACCGCGATGGTTGCGTTGGGTGCGCCGGCGCCGGGTACTGCGCATCGTGGCTCGTGCCCAAGCCCATCCGGATGACGAAGAATTGACCAGTAATGCATGGATGGCTGTATGGCGGTTGATTCGGCGAGAAGCACGTCGAACAGTTCGCCGTCATGCGCGGCATGGTGCTATCAGCCGTAATCAACAGCTGATTACGCATCCCAAACCCACCGATACCGACTTGGATATTGCCCAAGCCATAGCGGCAGAAGATCCGGCACGTGCGGACATGGCGCTCGCCGCAGCCCGCAATGCCACTGCTGCCGCGTTCGGCGGGCGCAGCGAACATATTGGACTGTTGAAAACCGCGCAAATTCGGGCTTTATAAGTAGCGGAAAAGAAAAACGGTATAGGATGGGGCCATGAGTTTCAAACATCGCAGCATTATTGACACCATCCCCTCCTACAAGCAGGGCAAGCCGGCTCCCAAGGTTGAGGGCCAGCGCTCCTTCAAGATTTCCAGCAACGAGAATGCATTCGACCCGCTACCCAGCGTGGTCAAGGCCATTGAAGGTCACGCGTTGCCGCACCTGAACCGCTACCCGGATATGCGCGGTTGGGCTGTGGTGGAGCGTCTGGCCGAGGAAATCGGCGTCAAGCCGGAAAACATCGTGCTCGGTTGCGGCTCCACCGAGGTCATCACTCAGCTGGTGCAGCTAGTTGCAGGCCCCGGCGATGAAGTCGTGTACCCGTGGCGTAGCTTCGAGGCCTACCCGATTATCGTGGCCGGCGCTGGTGCCACCAGCGTACAGGTGCCGAATCTGCCGGACGGCTCGCACGACATCGATGGTCTGATCAACGCGGTCAACGAGAAAACCCGCTTAGTTATCGTCAACAACCCGAACAATCCGACCTCCACTTCCGTGGCTGCCGAAGACGCGCATCGACTCATGGAAGCAGTGCCTTCCGACGTGCTCGTATTGTTCGATGAAGCATACTTCCAGTTCAATACGGATGCCGATACGTCCGTGGCTATGGATCTGTTCCGTGAATTCCCGAACGTGGTGGTGGCCCACACCTTCTCCAAGGCATACGGTCTGGCCGGTCTGCGTATCGGTTATGGCATTGCTCCGGAAGACGTGATTGACGGTATGCGCAAGGTGGCATTGCCCTTCGGCGTGACCGATGTGGCTCAAACCGCGGCGCTCGCCAGCCTCAACGCCTACGATGAGCTGACCGATCGAGTGAAGTCGATTATTTCCGAACGCAACCGTGTGGTGGCTGCGCTGAAGGATCAGGGATGGGAATTCCCGGAGCCGTACGCGAACTTCTTCTGGCTGCCGTTGGGGGAGAAGACGGATGAGGCCGCCGCGCAGTTCTTGGCTGCTGGCCTGTCCACGCGCGTCTTCTCTGGTGAAGGCATTCGCATCTCCATCGGAGAAGTGGAGGCCAACGATCTGGTCATCGACGTATGCGCCAAGCTTAAGGCTGCTGGTTTCTAACCGATTTTCCTTGAAAATTCAAGGAAAACAGCTCCAGTAACGGGTAGTGGAAGCTGTTGCGACACGCCGAAATCGTGTCTAAAGTTGCGCGCGTCCGCCAGATGTGTTTATATATCCGAGTTGCCTGTTGAGGTCGAACACCGCAGCGGGAAACAGACTGGCGGATTTCCCAAGCGGTCAAAGGGAGCTGACTGTAAATCAGCCGCTTCGTGCTTCAGTGGTTCGAATCCACTATCCGCCACGCCCCGATAGCTCAGTGGTAGAGCACTTCCTTGGTAAGGAAGAGGTCGTGAGTCCAATTCTCACTCGGGGCTCTCTGGCGGGGTAGCTCAGCTGGCTAGAGCGTACGACTCATAATCGTAAGGTCAAGAGTTCGAGCCTCTTCCTCGCTACAAACTGCGCCCGCTAACCGGTGGGCGCAAATTATACCTAGTAAACACAGAGGTGAATGAGAATGGCTAAGAGCGCCGACATCCGTCCGGGCATCACGCTGGCCTGCACCGAGTGCAAGGAGCGCAACTACATTACGACCAAGAATCGTCGTAACACCCCAGATCGTCTTGAGCTCAAGAAGTTCTGCCCGCGCTGCGGCAAGCAGACCGTGCACCGCGAGACTCGTTGATCGCACGATAATAAACTTCAAACCCAGCCCATGTGGCTGGGTTTTTTCGTATCATTTCACTCCGTATTTTCCACAACCGCTAGGATAGGAAAGCATGACTAGCTTTGCAGACATCACCACTATGGGTGTGGGTGGAGAAATCGCCCATTTTATTGAGCCGACCACACGTGTTGGCCTGATTGAGGCCGTTGAAGATGCTGATTCCAAGGGCCTGCCATTGGTGGTAATCGGCGGAGGCTCAAATATGCTGATTGCCGATGAGCCGTTTAACGGTGTGGTAGTGCGTGACGCGCGCAAGCTCATCACTGTTCCGGACGAGGCAGCCCCAGTGGAAGGGCAGGACCGCACCGTGCACGTCAACGCCGAAGCCGGCGCCAATTGGGATGATTTCGTGGCCTTTACCGTGGAAATCGGGCTCGAAGGTGTAGAAGGACTTTCCGGCATTCCCGGTACGGTTGGCGCCTCCGTGGTGCAGAACATCGGTGCTTACGGTCAGGAAGTGGCCACATCGGTGGAATCAGTGGAAGTCTGGGATCGCAAAACCAAAACCACGCGTGACCTGACGTCCGAAGATCTCCACTTCGGCTATCGCTACTCGGCGCTCAAGGCCAGCATGTACCAGGCTCCCGGAGTGCCGGCGAACGAATTCTTCCCGACCCCGCGCTATGTGGTACTCTCCGTCACATTTGCGCTGACCCATTCCGAGCAAGGCACTGTGGGGTACGGTCAGCTCGCCAAAGCACTCGGCGTTGAAGTCGGCGATCGTATGTCCACCAAGGATATTCGCGAAGCAGTACTCAATGTGCGTGCTGCCAAAGGCATGCTTGAGGATCCCACGCGCTATGCGCTGCCGGCAATGGCTGATGCCAAGCGTGAGAACAATGTTCTGGCTGATTTGCAGCGTTTGTCTGCGCTTAATGAAGCGGCGCACATCGAGCCTACCGAAGATGGTCTGCCTGCTCCTGACTACAATCGCCACAGCTGCGGCTCGTTCTTCATGAATCCTATTCTGCCTGCCGATCAGGCGAAGAACCTGCCTGAAGATGCGCCACGTTTTAATGCGACTTTGCCGAACGGCGACCCCGGCATCAAGACTTCTGCCGCATGGCTGATTGACCATGCCGGATGCCATAAGGGCTTTGCCGTTGCCTCCGATGCTCCGGCCAGCCTCTCCACGCAGCACACGTTAGCGCTTACCAATCGCGGAGGAGCTCGGGCCAAGGATATTGAGCAGCTTGCTCACACAGTGCAGCAGCGCGTACGTGAGGCATTCGGTATCGAGCTGGTTCCGGAGCCGGTGTGCGTTGGCGTACTGAATAAGTAGGTGTAGGGAAGTTACCGATAGGTAATAGACAAGTCACGTAGCCTCTTCTATACTCGTTTTGTTGTTTTTGCGTGCTCAGGTGCGCTCTAGAGGAAAGAGAAGGCTTTATGCAACTGTTCCGTACGAAATCCGTCGAACAGACCATTGCCGAAACAGGTGAAGAGGGCCGCAAGCTCAAGCGCAACCTGACTTGGTGGGATCTGTCTATTATGGGCGTGGCCGTCGCCGTGGGCGCCGGCATCTTCTCCGTGGGCGCGCAGGCAGCTGCCTTCCACGCGGGTCCGGCCGTGATCATCAGCTTCCTGATTGCAGGCATCGTCTGCGGCGCTGCAGTGATGTGCTATGCCGAGTTTGCTTCGATGATTCCGGTGGCCGGCTCCGCCTACACCTTCACCTACACCACGGTGGGTGAGCTGATGGCGTGGATCATCGGCTGGGATCTGATTCTGGAAATGCTCATGGCAGGTTCCGTGATCTCCAAATATTGGGGCGTCTACCTCAATGACTTCATGAGACTCATGGGTTGGAACGCCAACACCAACCTGACATTCGGTTCTTTCCACATTGACGTGGCGCCGATCATCATCGTGGCGTTCTTCACCACCCTGCTCGTCTTCGGCACCAAGATCGGTGCCCGCGTGGATGGCGCTATGACCGTGCTCAAGATCGCCATCGTGTTCTTCGTGGTGATCGTCGGCTTCTTCTACGTCAAGGCCTCCAACTTCACGCCGTTCATTCCACCGGCAGAACCGGCATCCAGCGTGCAAAGCTCCACGGCCGTTTCCGGCGTGATGGGCCAGCCGCTGTGGCAGTGGGCCACCGGCATGGTGCCGTCCATCTATGGCGTGCCGGGCATCCTCTCTGGTGCGGCACTTGTGTTCTTCGCCTTCATCGGTTTCGATGTGGTGGCCACCGCTTCCGAAGAGACCAAGGATCCGCACAAGAACGTGCCGCTCGGCATTGGTGTGGGCATGGCCCTGATCATCATCATGTACATGCTCGTGGCCATCGTGACCACCGGCATGGTCTCATACAAGGAGCTCGCCCAGCAGGATAGCCCGTCGCTCGCCACTGCATTCGAGTTGGTCGGTGCCAACTGGGCGGCCAAGATCATCAGCTTCGGCATCGTTCTGGGCCTCGCTACTGTGGTGATGGTGCTGCTGCTCGGTCTGACCCGTATCGTCTTCGCCATGAGCCGTGACGGCTTGCTGCCTCGCAGCCTGTCCAAGACCGGTAAGCATGGCACTCCTGCTGGCCTGCAGATTGCCGTGGGCGTTGTGGTGGCTCTGGTCGCCGCTCTGTTCGATATCGGCGTGCTCTCCGACATGGTGAACATCGGTACACTCTCCGCCTTCACGCTGGTGGCCATCTCCATTCCGATCATGCGCAAGAAGCGCCCTGATTTGCCTCGAGCTTTCAAGATTCCGGGTAACCCTTGGGTGCCGATTTTGATTGGCTTGGCTAACCTGTGGCTGATGCTGAACCTGACCGTGCTCACCTGGATTCGTTTTGTGGTGTGGCTTGTGGTCGGTTTTGCCATCTACTTCGGCTACGGTTATCGCCATGCTCGCCTTGGTACTGGTGAACTAAGCGAAGAACTTTCCGCTGAAACCGATAAGGCCATCAACGGCTGATGCGTTTGCTGACGCTGCGTCAAAGCGTCCGGCCGCGAGCCTAGAATTGACACAGCGTTATTTTCAAGGAGGATTCCATGCCATACGTTGTTGCTCAGCCTTGCGTGGATGTTAAGGACAAGGCTTGCGTGGACGAGTGCCCGGTCGACTGCATCTACGAGGGCTCCCGTTCCCTGTACATCAATCCGAACGAGTGCGTTGACTGCGGTGCATGCGAACCGGTGTGTCCCACTGAAGCCATCTTCTACGAGGATGATCTGCCGGATGAGTGGGCTTGGTACAAGGATGCTGCAGTCAGCTTCTTTGCCGAAGTGGGCGATTTGGGCGGTGCTTCCGCCAATGGTCCGATTGGCAAGGATCCCGAGCAGGTGGCTGCACTGCCTCCGCAGAATCAGTGATTACTGAGCGAATGCCGATCACACATCTCGAACCCCCGACCTCTCTGGCCGGGGGTTCGTCGTATCTTAAGAGAAGCGCTTCGAAGAAAGGGTTCCAATGGGCTTCCACGCATACTCATCCCCGTACGACTGGTCTCGCATCGCCAGCTACAAGGCCACGGCAAAAACCGTACCTGGCGGCATGATTGATTTATCGGTCGGCTCTCCCGTGGACCCCGTGCCCTCCAGCGTGCAGCAGGCGCTCATCGCAGCAGCCGATGCTTCCAATGCACATGGCTATCCGGTCACCGCTGGCACCGCGGACCTTAAGGCTGCTATCAATGATTGGTTCCGCACCATGCGTGGTGTGGATTTGAAGTCCATCAATGCTGCAGCTGTGCCAACTGTGGGCTCCAAGGAAGCTGTGGCATTGATGGCCAGCCTGCTGCATCTGGATTCTGGAGATGTAGTGGTGCAGCCCAAGGTTTCATACCCGACCTACGAAATCGGCACCCAACTGGCTGGCGCTACCGTGCTCAAAGTTGATGACGTGACCGATGTTGATTCGTGGGCCAACGTGCCTCATGTCAAAGCCATTTGGATCAACTCACCATGCAATCCCACAGGTGAGGTCATAGGAGCGGATTGGCTCGCGGACATCGTTGCCGCAGCCCGACGCATCGGTGCAGTAGTGCTGTCCGATGAATGCTATGCGTTGATGGATTGGCGTTCAGTACGTTCTTCTGCTGGAACGCTCGAGAATACCGAACCGGAATCCAATGAGCCGGCTGCCGTTGACCGGTCGTTTGCTTTGTCCGCCACACCGTGCGCTTTGAACCCACAGGTTTGCGAAGGCTCGGCGGATGGCATCTTGGTGCTGTATTCGCTTTCCAAGCAGTCGAATATGGCCGGTTATCGTACGGCATTGATTGCTGGCGACTACCGTCTGATTCGCGAGATGAGTGAATACCGCAAGCAGATTGGCGAGATTATTCCGGGCCCGGTGCAGGCAGCGATGGCTGCAGGTCTGCGTGATTCCGCATCGGTGCATCAGCAGTGGACTCGCTACCATAATCGTCTGTCGGCACTGGTCGAGGCGCTGAAAGCATACGGTTATGATTCCGTGCGCATGCCTGCCGGCGCACTCTATGTGTGGGTGAGAGCCAAGTCCGGCGACTGCTGGACCGATATGGCCAAGCTTGCCGAAATCGGCATTATTCCAAGCCCTGGTGAGTTCTATGGCGCCCCTGCATATTTGCGTTTCTCCGCCACCGCTACTGATGAGGCCGTCAAGGAAGCCTGCCAACGACTCGCAGCATAGCTTCCTATGCCCCGAATTTCACGGCTCCGCTGCCGAACTTGCGGCGTACAGCATCAAGCGCTGCCTCGGCGTCATGCCGACGCGCCTGTGTAGTGCTTCCGCGTGCGTTGACGCTCTCTTCGAGCATGTCATCCAAGGAAGGTTGCACGGCGGTGGAAGCTGCCTCACTGAGTGACGAGGTGCTCATGCCGGCCAATCGAATTAGTTTCGGCAGCATACTATCCGGCCCGGTGGCAAGTGGCATGCCGAGCATAATTTTCAGTTGCCGCACGCATTCGGGGTACAGTATGCCGGCCGTATCGGTCGGGCGTTCCATCGTAAACGACCGGGTCTGATAGCTGAGATCAGCAAATCGAAGCTTGACGGTAAGCGTGCGCGCCACCAAACCCTTACGCCGCAAGGTGCCGGCCACTTCATCGCAAGCCGACCGCAGCAGATCGCACACCACGCGCATATCGCGCGTATCCTGCATCAGCGTGCGTTCCGAGCCGATGGATTTCTCCTCGCGCACTGTTGTAACCGTGCGTGAATCCAAACCATGAGAGGCGGCCCACAGGCCACGAGCCGCTGCCGCCGATCCAGTGGCGCGAGTTAGCGTTGCCTCATCCATACGAGACAGCTCCGCCACCGATGCAACGCCCCAAGCGTTCAGACGTTTTTCCAGCGAAGGGCCAATACCGGGAATGCCGCGCAATGGCATCATTTGCACAAACTCAGCGGAACGGGAAGCGGGAATGAGCAGCATGCCATCCGGTTTGGCGTTCGTGGAAGCCATCTTGGCCACCAATTTATTAGCCGCGATGCCGACCGAACAAGTCACGTGAAAGCGTTGAGAGACCTGTTCGCGAATCCACGCGCCAATCGCGCTTGGCTTGCCCCACTGCAATAGTGCAGCGGATACGTCCATATACCCTTCGTCCACGGAAACCTGCTCAAAGCGGTCGGTGACAGTCAGGAACACCTCGTGCATAATGCGATGCGACATCATGCGGTAGTAACGCATATCCACCGGCAGAAAGATACCGTCTGGGCATAATTGGTGTGCGCGGGCAGCCGGCATGGCTGAATTGATGCCGTACCGTCGTGCCTCGTAGCTTGCAGCCGAAACCACTGCGCGCGGCCCGGTGCCGATAATCACCGGCTTACCTTTCAGCTCGGGATGCCTTGCCACTTCAAGCGAGGCATAAAACGCATCCATATCAATATGCAGCACTGTGCAGCCGGTCTCGTCATGACCCCAGTCGCGTTTGGCGGCAGCCAGCCTTGGTGCAGTGCTCATGCCATTCATTCTAGGCCCGCGCCGAGCCCTGAGTAGTGTTCACTATACGCACATATATGGTCCAATTCCATCTTCGAGTTCATATCTTGGCGAAGTTCATGCGAGTCCGGCACTGTCCCGGCCAAGCGAGTAGCGTGAAGTCTATGAAGAAGGCAGTGGTCAGTATCCTCAATCGTGTTCCTGTTGTGCTTATCGTGATTGGAGAGGCACTGGTCATCTACACGGCCACGGCCATCGCCAAACTTGCGTTTACCCAGCTCGACCCACTGTATTCAGTCTGGTATCGCGTAGGATTCATGACCCTGTTACTGCTCGCTTGGCGCAGGCCCTGGCAGCGCGCCAAGAGAGACAGGCTGTTCCGACGCAGCGCTCGCAGCTGGGGATTGGTGGCGTTGCTCGGATGTGCATTGGTGCTGATGAACACCATGTTTTACGTAGCTATCAGCAATATGGATATGGGTATTGCCGTATCCATTGAATTCATTGGGCCGCTTTCGGTGGCGGTGATTACCGGTCGTAGCTGGCGTGAGCGGCTAGGTATCGGCATTGCTGCTATCGGCGTGGTGCTGCTCGCCGGTATTTCGCTATCCAATCCGGCTAGCAATGGCAGCTTCCTGATTGGTTTGATCGCCATTCTTATCGGTGGCTCGATGTGGGGCGTGTATATCGTCACTGGCCGGCGTGTGGCTGCCGGAGGTAATTCTTTGGACAACCTGTGCATTGCAGTGACCATTGGTTGGATTGTGCAATCATTGTTCTTGGGTGTACCGGCTGTGGAACATGTGATTTGGCCAAAATCAGATGCAACATGGGCTCTTGAGCCGGGTGGTTCGCTGAAGCTTCTGGCGTTGCTGTTTGTGATTTCATTAATGGCTTCGTTCATCCCATACGTGGTGGAACAGATTACGTTGCGGCGCACTACCTCTGGAGCGTTTTCCGTTATGCAGTCCATTAACCCTGCTGTGGCGGTGGCCGTAGGTCTTGCCTTTGGCGAGATTCCAGGCATTGGGGAACTCGTAGGCGTGGGTTTGGTGATATTCGCAGTGATTGTGACCTTTTCCGGTGATGCTGCGCCGGCACAAGGCAAGTGAAAGAAGTTGGTCATGTACGGCACGCCGTATCCGCGGTTCGTGGTACAGTAATGTGCTGTTGCGCTCAGTGTGCAACGTGGAGTCATGCCTGAGTGGCCGATAGGGGCACCCTGCTAAGGTGTTAGTCGCGTAAGCGGCTCGAGGGTTCGAATCCCTCTGACTCCGCAACCAAGGGTTTTGGGTATTCGCTCAAAACCCTTTTTTCATGCCGAAAACGGCGGAATAACGCCGGTTTCAAGCCATTTCGTCGGGTCGTTTCATGTTTGTAATCGTGTGCAGTGCGGCAGGGTTAGCCACAAGATAGCCGGTAAATAGAGCGGTAATTAAGGAATTCATATGCGAACAGTAGACGGTAAGCATCCGCTAGATAGCGGAGCCGGAGGTACGCCATTGTCCGCCCGTCTCCACGGTTTATTCTAGCGATACCAAAACCGCGGCACGACGGCAAAAGACCATCATTTGACCGGAATATGTCATATTCTGGCCTTGAGAGAATGAAGAGTCACACGTTTAAGGATGAACGCATATGGGGCATATCAGAGGGCAAGGGCAGCATAGTGCGGTTCCCACGCCAAGGGCACGTCTGCTAACAGTTATTGCATGTGCGATGGTATTGGCTGTGGCGCTGGGCTTGGGAATCTGGTTGGGAACCAGCCAGCAGCATGCTCGTTTGGCGTCAACAAGTCAAGCACAGCAGAAGACGAGCGGTACCTCGCCATCTGAGCTTAACAAATCCCAGAGCGCTCCTACTCCGGTTGCCGAGCATCATGGTAATTCACCGGATTGCCCGGATCAGGATTGCATCGCGCTGTTGGTGAACGGTGATTTGCTGTTCCATGCCGGTTTGTGGAATCAATTCCGTGGTGCGAATATCAACGCAACTGATGGCACAGCGTTTAACTTCGACCCGCTATTCGAGCCGATGAAGCAGTACATTCAGGCATCGGATATCGCTGTATGCAACTTCGAGACTCCGATATCGCAGCGTGGCGGCCCTTACTCGGCATATCCGGTGTTCAATGTTCCGCCTGAAGTGGCGGACGCTGCCCGTAACGTGGGATATACCGCATGCACGCATGCCACCAATCATTCATGGGATCAAGGTGCGGATGGCATTGCCAGGCTCTGGGACACGCTTGAGGCGGACGGCATTGCACAAACCGGTTCCTATAAGACCGAGGAGGATTCGCTTAAACCACTGGTCATCGATTCTCCGACCGGCGGCGGCAAGCTCGGCCTGATTTCCGGAACGGTATCGTTGAACGGGCAGGTTGCGGATGCGGATTGGCGCGTCGATCGACTGCGTGACACGGACGATCCCCATCATGAGAGCGATATTCAACGCGCGGTGGATAAAGCGAACAAGGCGCGTGAACAGGGTGCCGATATCGTGGCCATCGCCATGCATTCCGTGGTGGAATACATTGATTATGCGGATTCCTGGCAGGTTACCGAGGCTCATGAGCTTGCGGACACTGGTGCTTTTGACGTGATTTACGGTGCTGGATGCCATTGCGCTCAGCCCATCGAAAACTATAACGGTACGTGGATTATCTATGGCCTGGGCAATGCGGTTACCGAAAACGCATCTGCTGAAACCATTGTGAACAATCAAGGTGTGACCGCTCGTATTCAGTTTGCCGGTAAGAAGGGCGTCAAAGGTTCTTGGCGCGTGAACCGTATCGATTGGTTGCCGACCGCGAATCAGCAGCAGGGCACGTACCGATGGTGTCCGATTTCCAGTGATCATCCAATAGGCACCTGTTGGTCGGAAAGTCAGGATGCTCAGGTGCGTCAGCGCATATGGAATGTCATCTACTCTATGGGCGCTGATCAGAACGTGGTACGCGAATGGAATCTGACTGAGGAGCACGCAGCTCAATCGAACAACTGAGGCTCTTGTTCGGGCAAGACAGTAGCGGGTTGAACCGCGCGTTCAACGTTGCCTGATCTGTTGTCTGCCATTGATTGCCGTGTGGGTTTCTCCCGCCGCCCGCCTAAGGTGGTGGCCATGACCGAGATTTTCGAAACGCAGCCTGAGCGTACCGATTTGCCGCTAGTGGTGATGCCTTCCGTATTGGAATCAATGATTGAACCCATCAAAGAGCATTTCCCTGCGCTCAACGATGTGGCTCGCGTGCGCATGTTCGAGGAGTTCACCTCGGATGAAGCCGTGATTGCCGAACGCGTCACCGATGCTGATGCGCTTCTTGTGGGCGGTTATCATATCTCGGATGATTTGCTGCACACGCTTAGCGAGCACAGTCATATCAAGTGCATTGTTTTCTGTGGCACCGGCGTAGCCAGCTATATCAATCTTGATCTGGCGCGTGAGCTGAAAATCCGTGTCTGCAATGCTGAGCATTACGGTGATCATGCTGTGGCTGAGCATACGTTTGCGCTCATGCTGGAGTTGGTGAGACGTACCGGACGATTGGATGCCGATGTTAAGGCTGGTAATTGGGCGTGGGCTGGTGGCGATGGTTTGCAGCTGGCCGGTCGCAAGCTTGGCATTATCGGACTTGGCGGCATTGGATCCACGGTGGCTGGCATTGCGCGTGCGTTTGGTATGCAGGTCAGCGCCTGGAATTCACATGTGCCAGTCGAACATTTCGAACGTTCTGGCGCTAAACCGGTTGACGATCTTAACGAGTTGATTGCGGATAGTGATATCGTTTCGGTTCACCTGCCGTTGAATAATGCCACCCGAGGCATTATCACTGCCGAAAACCTCGCGCATCTGAAACCAGGCACACTGTTCATCAACACCGCTCGTTCTGAAGTCATTGAATCCGGTGCCTTGCTCGCGCGCCTGAATAAAGGCGACATTCCAGCGGGGCTGGATGTTTTCGATCATGAGCCGCTTGCCGCTGCCGATCCCATCTGCCATGTGCCCGGCATTGTGCTCACCCCACACGTCGGATGGCGCACAGACGGTGCATTCAGGGAGCTCACCCGTCAGATGATTCAATGCCTAACCGCTTATTTTGCTGGTGAGGATTACAACGTCGTTGTTTCCGAACGTGGATGATCGCGCGAGACGATAACGCTTATGCAGACGATTCTGAACACTCCTGAAGCTCCCGCGCATGATGCGCTGGTCGAGAAGAAAAGCGAATTCATCGGCGATGCCGCGCATGTATCCTCGCTCGAGGAAGCCGTCGCTTTTGTCAACACCATTCGCGAGCAGCATCCCAAGGCTCGCCATGTGGCGTATGCCGCTATCTGCGGAGGTGCGGACGGCAGATTATCCGAACGCATGAGTGACGATGGTGAACCGTCCGGTACCGCAGGCAAGCCGATTCTCGATGTGCTCAAACAATCCGGTACCACCGACTGTGTGGTGGCGGTAACCCGTTATTTCGGCGGTATTCTGCTTGGTTCAGGCGGTTTGGTTCGTGCGTATTCATCTGCCGCATCATTGGCGATGAAAGCGGCGCAAGTGGCGCATATTATGACCGCGCAGCGTTATCGAGTTCGCTTGGAATATCCGCAGCTTGCCAGATTCCAACAGTTGTTGGCTCAAGTCGATGGCAGTCAGGAAGACGAAAAGTACACGATGAATGTAGAACTGACTGCAGTTGTGCCGCTCGAATCCACTGCCCGATTTGAAGACCGTGTGCGGGAAGCATTCAATGCCGCAGTGGTACCTGATCTTTTGGATCGCATCAACATCCCCGTACCTGTACAAGCCTGAGTATTACTAAGCTGGAGAACTATGACTGACCAGAATGAGAACGAACAGCAGCCTGCAGATGATGCCTCTACGGCAGAGGCTAAGACCTTCGAGCCATTGACCGTTGCGTATGAGCGTCTGCGTCATTCCACCGACTCTGCTGAACTTTCCGAATTCGCCCGTCGCCCTCTGCCGGATCGATCCAATCAGGCCGCATTCTCTCGTGCGACCGCACTGCTTGAAGCAGTGGCAGGCAACCGCCACACCCCTGTGGAAGACCGTGTCTTTCTCGCCACCACCATGCCGTTCCCGAATGTGCTAGTCAAACTTTCCGAAGATCCTGAGGCTTCGGTACGTCAGGCTGTGGCCTCCAACGAAGATGATAAGAACTGGCTGGTAGGGCGTTTGACCAAGGACCCGGTACCTGCGGTACGGGACCATGCATTGCGCAACAAGCGCACGAGTTGGAAAATGCGACTCGAAGGTGCTCAGGATCCAAATGCCGATGCCGAGACTCTTGATTATCTCGGTGCACTGGGTATCGAACTTGAGGAAGGCGCTCCGGCCGTCCTTGCGTCAATGGTTCGTCGAGCAGTGGCATTGAACCCAAATACTTCTGCGGACATGTTGAAGAAATTGGCCAACGACCCCTCTCAAGAGGTTCGTAATGCCATTGCAGAGCGGTAAATCATGCAAATCAATTGAATAACAGGGAAATTTCGTCTCATTGACCCATTTGCATTACAGTGTGGCGCGCGTAAAGGGCGTTAGACTGGGGCTATGAGTGAGAACACCGAGAATGAAGAGCGGCTGGCACGCCCGCTGATTCGTCTGGCCAAATTGGTCGGCATCGGAACCAGTTACGTGGGCATGAGCCATGATTATCATGAAATCGACGATGAAGTCCTGATTGAAATACTAGCCGCTCTGGGCATTGAGGCCCGAGATGAAGATAGTCAAGATGCTGCCATCAGGCGCATCCTGAAAGAACGTTATTCCAGACTGGTAGCCCCCACGGTGCTGCATACCGCAGGCGTGGAAGACCAGGTGCTGGTGAACACTGGAATTCTGGAGACTCCTAGTGCCACCATCACATTGGAAAATGGCGAAACTTATACCGGCACCGTGGGTGTTGGTCCAGGTGATGGTTCACAGGCTTTTGATCTTGGTGACCGTTTCGTTTCTACGGCGGCGCTGATTATTCCTGCCGATGTGCCGGTCGGATACCATAAGCTGCACGTTACGGTTGGAAACCGCACGCAGGATGCCACGCTGATCAGTGCACCCAGCAAGGTGGATCTCATCGATCCTATGAAGAACGGCAGCTTGTGGGGCTGGATGGCTCAGCTGTATTCGATTCGCTCCTCCGGTTCTTGGGGCGTGGGCGATTACGAAGATTTGAAGGCCATGCTGGTCGATGCCAAGAAGAAGACCGGTGCCGACTTTATTCTCATTAACCCGGTCCATGCGGCCGAACCGGTTTCTCCGCTCACTCCATCCCCCTATTTGCCAGTAAGCCGCAGACTGGTGAACTTTACGTACATCCGTCCGGAGTCAGTGCCGGAATATGCGTCGCTGCCGGCTGAGGCCAAGCAGCAGGTGGATGCGTTGCATGCTGATGTGGAACCACTGAACGGTGATTCCCAGCTCATCGATCGTGATGCGATGTGGCGTAGCAAGATGCATGCCCTGTGGATTATCTTCAAAGCTGGTCGTACCGCTGAACGTCAAGCCGCTTTTGACGAGTTCAAGGCCAACAGTGGTTCCGATTTGGAAGCATATGCCACCTGGTGCCTGTGCTATGACAAGTGGGGCGCTCCTACCGATGACAAGAATGGCTGGGAGCAGGCGCTGAATCGTGATTCTCAGGAGATTGCCAACCTGAAGAATCAGTTCCCGGACACTCTGGACTTCTACCGTTGGCTGGAATGGAATGCCGCGGAACAGTTGGCCGCCGCCCAGCAAGCCGCCAAGGATGCTGGTATGCATATCGGCATCATGTCTGATATGGCGGTTGGCGTTCACCCATATGGTGCCGATGTGTGGTGGAATCCAGAGCGTTTTGCCAAGGGAGCCACGGTCGGTGCGCCGCCGGATATGTTCAACCAGCAGGGCCAGAATTGGAGTCAGCCGCCGCTGAGCCCGCTTGATCTTGAAGCCACCGGATATCAGACCTACCGCAATATGGTGCACGATATGTTCGCCCGTGCAGGTGCTGTGCGTATCGACCATATTTTGGGTCTGTTCCGTCTGTGGTGGATTCCGGAAGGTCATTCCGCAATGGATGGTGCCTACGTGTACTACAACTCGAACATTATGCTTGGCATTCTGGCGATTGAGGCCTCCCGTGCCAATGGTGTGGTGGTCGGCGAAGATTTGGGCGTGGTGCCTGAATATGTTGCTGATTCGCTCGCTGGGCACGGTATTCTTGGCTGCGCTGTGGAATGGTTCGAACAATACGATGGTGTGTTCCGCAAGCCGTCCGAGTACCGTCCGTACGCTTTGGCTTCGGTGAACACTCATGATTTGCCGCCGGCTGCAGGCTACCTCGAATACGAGCATGTGAAGATTCGCGAACGTCTGGGTCTGCTGACCGGTCCGGCTGAAGAGTTTGAGGCTTCGGCCAGGGCTGAGCAGGATTCCATGATTGCCATGCTGGTTGATCAGGGTTATCTTGACCCTGCATATGCTGAAGACCGTGAAGCTCACGAGGCGCAGATCGTGGACGCACTGTACCGCGCACTGAAGGGTGCACCGTGCAAGTTGTTCGCCGCTTCCATCACGGATGCCGTGGGGGAGAAGCGCGCACAGAATCAGCCTGGTACGAACAATGAGTACCCGAACTGGCGTATCCCGTTGGCGGATGCCAAGGGCAATGTGGTGCCGCTTGAGTCCATCTTTGACACCCCAGGAGCCCAACGTTTCGCCCAGATCTTCAATAGCTGATTTGTAATACTCTGGGTATTCGTCTCATTGCCGGCGCTGATTGCATTCCAATCACAGCGCCGGCATTTTTTGACCGTTTCTAACCGTTCTGACTGTAGGTTTTTGAACACCGACTGTAGGAATATGAACACCGACTGTAGGTTTTTGAACGAAAAACGTTGGAAATCCTACAGTCAGTATTCAAAAACCTACAGTCAAGGTTTATGGATGGCGCGGAATCGGCGCGCATAGGTGCGTATTGCGGCCGGCGTGTGAAATGTCAGTAGTGGCGATATACTAGTGGATTGTTGTGTTTCCCTAAGGGGTCCTTCAAAGCGCTATCCCACTCGCCATCGAGGACTTTCAGGGAGCCCACGGATAATGAGGTTCAACGCTTTTTGGATGCGGTCCTAACCAAACCACGCCAAGCAGCCGAGACCCGGAACACAATATATAGAAAAGGTACTCCAGTGAAAACTTTCACTCCGAAGCCAGCTGATCTGACTCACGACTGGTACATCGTCGACGCCACCGACGTGGTGCTGGGCCGTCTTGCCTCCCAGGTTGCAACCCTGCTGCGCGGCAAGAACAAGCCGACCTACGCTCCGCACGCTGATCTCGGCGATTACGTCATCGTCATCAACGCCGACAAGATCGCTCTCACCGGCAACAAGATGGGCAAGGAACTTTACTCTCACTCCGGTCGTCCCGGCGGTCTGCGTCGTGACTCCTACGCCGAGCTGCTTGAGAACAACCCTGAGCGCATCATCAAGGCCGCTGTCAAGGGCATGCTGCCGAAGAACCGTCTGGCAAAGGTGCAGCTTGATCGTCTCCGCGTCTTCCGCGGTGCCGAGCATCCGCACACCCCGCAGCAGCCGAAGACCTTCGAGATCGCTCAGATCTCGCAGCAGGCCAAGTGAAACCTGAGAGGAGATAGATATCATGGCTGAAAACACCAACGACTCCCAGGTTGTCGAGACCGAAGAGGAGCTCACCAACTACACCACCGAGACCAACGCTGGCGCTGGCACCGGCACTTCCGCTATCGAGCCGGGCTACGGCACCGGTCGTCGTAAGGAAGCTGTCGCCCGTGTCCGTCTGGTTCCGGGCACTGGCAAGTGGACCATCAACGGCCGCACCCTGGAGGAGTACTTCCCCTCCAAGCTGCTGCAGCGTGAGGTCAACTCCCCGATCGTTCTGCTCAAGCTCGAAGGCAAGTTCGACGCTATCGTCCTCGTTGACGGTGGCGGCACCACCGGCCAGGCCGGCGCTATCCGCCTCGGCGTTGCCCGCGCTCTGAACGCCATCGATCGTGATGCTAACCGCGCTACCTTGAAGAAGGCTGGCTTCCTGACTCGCGACTCTCGTGTCGTCGAGCGCAAGAAGGCTGGTCTGCACAAGGCACGTCGCGCACCGCAGTTCTCCAAGCGTTAATTTCGCTACGAACTGTTTCTACCGAGCACAAAGAACCCCTCGTGGATTACCGCGAGGGGTTCTTTGTATATGTTGTGTATGCTGAAAACTCTCGATGTGCGCGGCATATACAAACAGTACGCCGCACACATCGAGGTCAGTTCTGAACCTGCTTCATAAGAGTGATGCTCAATGACGGCATCGTCCACACATTGGAGCCATCAGAACTATCGGTTGCGGCCACAGGCTTGTCATTGTTGACAATCTCTGCAGAAGAACGTCCAACGGCATTAAGCGCCTCAGTTACACGCAGCAGCTGCTCAGTTTCCAGCAACTTTTGGTCTTGGTCTTGCGAAGCGTCCTTCTTGGCAGCAGCAGTGCCGGTTTTCTTGGTCACTGGGAATTCTGCAGTCTGTGTGGATTCCTCGTCGCTTGTTCGAGTAGTATGCGACTGCACGGATCGCGGCTGGCTGCTTGGAACGGTAGCCTCGTCATTGTTGCCCTGCGCGGTGGCGGCAGCCTTTGCCCTCGCTTCTTCGGCCAAGCGTCGCACGGTCTCATCGGCGTTCTGCACATGCTGCATCCAGACACTGATATCCTCGACGTCATGGTCGGCAATAATATGGCCATTTTGACCTGGCCACAGGCCATTGACCTCAGCCGAGCACCACTTGGGAATCCATGTGCTGTCGCTGGGCAAATGGAAGTCACGATTCTCGGCCACGCCGTTCACCACAATGCATACGTCCACTTCTGTGTTGGAAAGCAGACGCATTGTGAAGCTGCGGATACCAAGATCGAACCAATCACGTTCAACAGGCGAGGAGCCATCGGGAAGGAACCATTTCACACGGCTGGAAGGCTTGAGCAAGCCAAGCTGAGTGAGTCGGGTGAAGAAGTCCTCATGATGGTACAAATCCAACGATTTACGAAGCGATACCAGATGGGAAACCGTCTCCAAACGCCGCATTTCACGGGTCTTTTGCGGCGAATACAGCCAATCCCAGTTCAACCAGGTCAGCTCATTGTCTTGGCAGTAAGCATTATTGTTGCCGTCCTGGGTATTACGGAATTCGTCGCCTGCAAGCATCATTGGGGTACCCAGCGAGAGCAGCAGCATGCCAGTGAGGTTCATGGCGGCCTGCTCGCGTGCGGCAATGATTTCAGGCTCGGTCGTTACGCCTTCCACGCCAAAGTTGGCAGAATGGTTATTGGAGGAACCATCATTGTTATGTTCGCCGTTGGCCTCATTGTGCTTGGAGCGATATCGCGTCAAATCAGTCAGTGTGAAGCCGTCGTGGCAGGACACAAAGTTGATGGATGCCGTAGCGCCGCGTCCCGGATCAGTAGCATAGAGGTCAGCCGAACCGCACAGACGCGTGGCCATCTCCTGCAGACTGGTACGGCCGTAATCCATGCTGCCGTCAACATCTTCGAGCCAGAAGGTGCGGGCTGTATCACGGAAGCGGTCGTTCCATTCAGCGAACGGGATGCCGAACTGGCCGGTACGCCAGCCAAGGTTGCCCAAATCCCAGGGCTCCATAATGAGCTTCAAATTACCGAGCAACAGATCGGAACGCAGTGCGTAGAGGAACGGATGATGCTGTGTGAACTCGCCGTTCAGTCGGGCCAAAGTAACGCCCAAATCGAAACGGAATCCATCAATGCCAATGCGCTTGGCCCAATAGCGGAGCGAATCTACAGCAAACGTCACCACATGGGTGTTGGTGAAGTCGAATGTATTGCCACAGCCGGTAGTATCTTCCAAACGCCCGGCGTTGGACTTCTGATGGCGGTAGTAGGCCAAATCATCCAGACCACGCCAGCACACGGTCGGGCCTTCCACGCCGCCTTCACAGGTGTGGTTGTACACCACATCCATAATCACCTCAAAGCCGGCTTCATGCAGTGCACGCACCATGTCGATGACTTCCTGGCGTACAGCTGTGGCACCCTTTTCTTGCGCGGCTTTAGTGGCGTAAGTCGGTTCGGGGGAGAAGTAGCTTAAGGTTGAGTAGCCCCAATAGTTCTTGCGGCCGTGCTCCTGAAGGAAGAGCTCATCCTGCTTAGCTTGGATTGGCAGCAGCTCGATGGAGGTAACTCCCAAGTTCTGCAAGTAAGCCAATGTGATGGGATGCGCAAGGCCCGCATAGGTGCCACGAAGTTCCTCGGGCAGCCACGGCGCATTGGCGGTGAAGCCTTTGACATGCATCTCGTAAATCACGGTTTTACGCCACGGCACATGCGGATGATCCGGGTCGCCTTCGTGCTTATGCACATCGCGGTCATCAATGGCCACAGACACCGGCACGTGACCCAGTGAATCGATGGTGCTCATCGCACCATACGCTGAGCCGATAACCTTTCGATCCTGCACCGCGCATTGATAGGAGAAGGCGGCAGGATCAAGATTCATGGAGCCTTCAATACCCTTGCCATAAGGGTCAAGCAGGAACTTGTATGGATTGAAGCGCACACCGTGCTTCGGGTCCCATGCGCCGTCCACGCGGTAGCCGTATTGCATGCCATCCCACGCCTTGGGCAGATGCACATACCACAGGCCGTAATTGGGGCCGGTCATGCGGAACAAAGTCTCGCGTAAATACAAATGTTCCAGAATGCGTGTGCAGACCGGAAACTCATGGATTTGCTGAATAAACGACGTATTCGGATCTGAAAACAGGCGAATGGCGTCTTGGAAGAACGCGCTGGGCTTATCGATTGGCTCAAGCACGCAGAGCCATACCTGATCGGCGGTTTCTGAACGGACCACGACGTCCGCTCCACCGTCATCGGTGAAGTACAAACCTGGGCGGGTGGCATAACGATGCAACGGTGGATTTCTCATACACCCATTGTAGGCGTGGGCCAAGGCGTACGGTCGATTGAGCTGTTATGGTCATATGTTGTCGTATTCTTGAGTATGCCTGAGTATGCCGCAGTTCATGTTCAAAGGAGAGCACTATGGCCAAGCCGATGACCGCATTCACCACTGATTTACAGCATTCCGGTATGCCGACTGAGCATTTGGATGAGACCATCGAGTTTTATACCAAGGTGCTCGGATTTGAACTGCTTGGCGTATTTCCGAATGGAGACAATCGCTGTGCGTTCTTGAAGTACGGTCATTTGACCATTGAAACGTGGGAGGGTGATCCGGCACCGGGCATTGCAGGTGCGATTAACCATTGGGCTTTTGATACGCCTGATATTGAAGCGGCTTGGGCAAATGCTCAGGAGTTGGGCCTCAAATGCCGGGAAACCGAGATTCAATCCATTCCGACATTCTGGGAACATGGTATTCGGTATTTCAATGTGTTTGGGCCCAATGGTGAAACCATCGAGTTCTGTCAGATTGTGAAGTGACTGGAGAATAGTTCGTTGAGATACTGCTGAGAGTATCGTAATGCGGCGCCGATGATGTCTTGGTCTTCGGCGCCGCAGCTTTTCCGTACAGTAAAATGCTCGGTGCCAAATGGGCTGCGTTGAACGATTCGATTGCGTAATTCATCGATTTCGACATCGGACAACAATGCTGCAGCCTCCCCACCTATGATGACATCTCCTGCAACGATGGACCGCGCGTTTACGATGGCTTGTGCTACATAATCAAGCCATTGGCTCATGCGCTCGCGATGATGCCGCTCACCTTGTTCAAGCACGCTGAAGAAGCCAGGAATGCTTTCGTAATCCTCCGGTAAGGTCTCCAGCGAGCAGTATGTATCCATGCATCCTAGCTGACCGCAGTAGCAGGGACGGCCGTTTGGTACAAGAATCATATGTTCGATGGTGCCGTTGCATTGATTGGCGCCCTGATGCAATTTACCGTCGATAATCAACGCTCCGCCTGGTCTGCGATCAAGATAGAGACAGAGAGCGTCTTGTATGCTGGGGTCGAGCCACAGTTCAGACATGGCAGATGCGTCTGAATCATGAATCATCAGGCACGGGTGATGCACTGATTGGGCAAGAGTGCTGAGCGTGAGACCGGTATTGCCCATGACTGGGCCAAATGTTACCGATGCGCCATCTGGGGAGATAATGCCGCGGATAGAAAAAGCGACTCCCAGTACGTTGCCGAATTTTCGTTCGATGTCGGCAGCGAAGTTATCGATGATGCCGCCAATGCGCTGGTAATAGATATTGGAATTGCGGTACAGAAGCGCGGTGTTGCTTTGGGCGACCACTGTTCCGTAGAGGTTGACTGCGTATAGTCGCAGGTCGTGCGGGTACATGCCTACGCCGATGGCAATGCAATGATTGGGATTGAAATCATATCGCTGAGCTTTACGCCCGCCTGTGGAGTCCTGCAGATTGCCTTTGAGCGCGATGTTTGTTGATTCAAGGGCGCGAAGGTTCTGTGTGATGGTAGGCAAGCTGAGTCCGAGCTGTCGTTCAAGGTCTTGTTTGGTGGCGTATTTGTTGGTGTAGAGATATTGCGCGATGGCACTGCGGTTATGAGCCTTGACTTGAGTGGGCGGCAATGCCTTCATAATGTCCTCCATCGGGCTGATTTTCACAGTGCAATACGGTAACCAATCGAGCACGTTCTGCAAAGACGTGAGCAATCGTTGAAATTCCTGATATTACGAGCACTTATATAAACACGTTTTATGAAAATATGCAAGATGGGATAACTTTTAGAAAAGCACTTTTAAAAAGTTGCCGGGAAAGAGACTCGATGAGGTTGTGATATTTGCGATAAAACGCACAAAATCGCTCAAAAACCCTTGTTTTAGCCTGTTTTTTGCTTCAAATAGAACAGAAACTAACAAAATAGAGTCAAATATAAACATGAAACGCCGTCAATTTTGTGCGCATGCAGAGCTAAATACCCTTCGGTATATTGTGACTCAGGTCACAGCGACTGTGACACAACAGAATACTTTGCCAAACACCCCAAGTTAGATCGAGGAGGACCCACATTGGCAGAAGCAAAGAAGGTCGAAGCCACTAAGCCGACCCCGGAAGAGAAGCAGGCCGCAGCTGAGGCTGAGGTCAACGCGCTGGTTGAGAAGGCGCAGAAAGCACTGGTTGCTTTCGAAGATCTGGATCAGAAGCAGGTCGACCGCATCGTAGCTAAGGCATCCATTGCCGCCCTGAACAAGCATCTTGTGCTGGCCAAGATGGCCGTGGACGAGACCGGCCGTGGCCTCGTGGAAGATAAGGCCACCAAGAACATCTTCGCCTGTGAGCACGTCACCAACTACCTCGCCGGCCAGAAGACCGTTGGCATCATTCGCGAAGACGACGTAATGGGCATCGACGAAGTCGCCGAGCCTGTCGGTGTGGTCGCAGGCGTCACCCCGGTCACCAACCCGACCTCCACCGCCATCTTCAAGTCCCTGATTGCCCTGAAGACTCGTTGCCCAATCGTCTTCGGCTTTCACCCGGGTGCACAGAAGTGCTCCGTCGAAGCCGCCAAGATTGTGCGCGATGCCGCTATCGCAGCCGGTGCTCCTGAGAACTGTATTCAGTGGATTGAGCACCCGTCCATCGAAGCTACCGGCGCTCTGATGAAGCACCCGGGCGTGGCTACCATCCTCGCCACCGGTGGTCCGGGCATGGTCAAGGCTGCATACTCCTCCGGCAAGCCCGCCCTCGGTGTGGGTGCCGGCAACGCTCCGGCCTACGTCGACTCCGACGTGGACATCGTGCGTGCCGCCAATGATCTGGTGCTCTCCAAGCATTTCGATTACGGTATGATCTGCGCCACCGAGCAGGCCATCATCGCCCACAAGGATGTGTACGCTCCGCTCATCAAGGAGCTGAAGCTGCGCAAGGCTTACTTTGTCAACGCTGAGGAAAAGGCCAAGCTCGAGCAGTACATGTTCGGTTGCACCGCTGGTTCCGGCCAGACCCCGAAGCTCAACTCCGTGGTGCCGGGCAAGTCCCCGCAGTACATCGCCAAGGCCGCAGGCTTCGAAATCCCGGCAGACGCCACCATTCTGGCAGCCGAGTGCAAGGAAGTCTCCGACAACGAGCCGCTGACCCACGAGAAGCTCGCTCCGGTACAGGCCGTCCTGAAGGCCGACAACAAGGAGCAGGCTTTCGAAATGTGCGAGCAGATGCTTAAGCTCGGTGCCGGTCACACCGCAGCCATCCACACCAACAACCAGGAGCTCGTGCGCGAATACGGCGTTCGTATGCACGCCTGCCGCATCATCTGGAACCAGCCTTCCTCCCTCGGCGGCATCGGTGATATCTACAACTCCATCGCCCCGTCCCTGACCCTGGGCTGCGGCTCCTACGGCGGCAACTCGGTTTCCGGCAACGTTCAGGCCGTGAACCTCGTCAACATCAAGCGCATTGCTCGGAGGAACAACAACATGCAGTGGTTCAAGATCCCGCCGAAGACCTACTTCGAGCCGAACGCCATCAAGTACCTGCGTGACATGTACGGCATCGAGAAGGCCGTCATCGTGTGCGATAAGGTCATGGAACAGCTCGGTATCGTCGACAAGATCATCGACCAGCTGCGTGCACGCTCCAACCGCGTGACCTTCCGCATCATCGACTACGTCGAGCCGGAGCCTTCCGTCGAGACCGTCGAAAAGGGCGCCGAGATGATGCGCGAGGAATTCGAGCCAGACACCATCATCGCAGTCGGCGGTGGTTCCCCGATGGATGCCTCCAAGATCATGTGGCTGCTTTACGAGCACCCGGAAATCGCCTTCTCCGATGTGCGTGAGAAGTTCTTCGATATCCGCAAGCGCGCCTTCAAGATTCCGCCGCTGGGCAAGAAGGCCAAGCTCGTGTGCATCCCGACCTCTTCCGGCACCGGCTCCGAAGTGACTCCGTTCGCTGTGATCACCGATCACAAGACCGGCTACAAGTACCCGATCACCGACTACGCCCTGACCCCGTCCGTGGCCATCGTCGACCCGGTGCTGGCCCGCACCCAGCCGCGCAAGCTGGCTTCCGATGCCGGCTTCGATGCCCTGACCCACAGCTTCGAGGCTTACGTGTCCGTCTACGCCAACGACTTCACCGACGGCATGGCGCTGCACGCAGCCAAGCTCATCTGGGACAACCTGGCTGAGTCTGTCAACGGCGAGCCTGGCCTGGCCAAGACCAACGCTCAGGAGAAGATGCACAACGCCGCTACTATGGCCGGCATGGCATTCGGTTCCGCATTCCTCGGCATGTGCCACGGCATGGCCCACACCATCGGTGCTCTGTGCCACATCGCCCACGGCCGCACCAACTCCATCCTGCTGCCGTACGTGATTCGCTACAACGGTCAGATTCCGGAGGAACCTACCTCTTGGCCGAAGTACAACAAGTACATCGCACCGGAGCGTTACCAGGACATCGCCCGCAACCTCGGCATCGACACCGGCAAGACCCCGGCCGAAGCCGTTGAGAACCTGGCGAAGGCAGTCGAGGACTACCGCGACAACAAGCTCGGCATGAACAAGAGCTTCAAGGACTGCGGTGTGGACGAGGACTACTTCTGGAGCGTGCTTGACCAGATCGGCATGCGCGCCTACGAGGATCAGTGCACCCCGGCCAACCCGCGCATCCCGCTGATCAACGACATGAAGGACATCGCTGTGGCTGCATACTACGGCGTCTCCCAGGCCGAAGGTCACCAGATTCGCGTCGAGCGCGAAGGCGAGGCTGCCACTGAGGAAGCTTCTGAGCGCGCCTGATTGCAGATTCGTGCCTGACCGCCTATAGGTCATAAAAAGAGCCCGTCCATTTCGGACGGGCTTTCCTTGTTTTCGAAGAGATACTTATATCGCAATCAGTGCATTGGCAATAATGCAACCGAAAGCAATCAGACTAGTGAAGCATTCAGTAACGCCAACAATCACGGGCTTAATAGTGTGTTTGCGCGCAATCAACGGCAGTGCCATTGCGCGAATCAGCAGAATCACGCCTAATATCACCAGATACCAGCTCAGGCTTGCAGCAGCGATCCACCAAGCCAACAGAGCGATATGCCAAATCCAGGAAGCGGCCACATAGGAACGTTTGCCGCGTTCGCGAATCATCGTCTTCACAAACAGCACCGAGCCGAACTGGGTTGCGGCAAAGCACAGAGTCAGTACCAAGCCGGGGAGCGAAACCTGCGGAACGCTCGGCGAATTTGCTGCATAATGCAGTGCGATCATTGCCATCAAGCTTGCAGCAATCACGGCTGCGGCATTAGACCAGAGCGACCGCTCACGGCGGAACCATGCGCCGGCGAATGCCATCGCAGCCAATACCATATATATGGGAGCCCATGCGAGCACATCGATGTGCATTATCAAGAAGGGTGTGCCTACCGCGGCAAGAACAATGCAGTAACCAATAACCGGAGGCAAATATCGTGTCGCACAATGCGATTTCAGCCATCGAGCAGCAGCGAACTCGACGCAATAACACAATGCCCAGCACAGCAGAATCCACCAGCCGGCAATGCTTAGGGCAGCATCGGGTTTGGTGATTGACCACACTGAACCGCATATCGTACCTGCGAGCGCAGGCGCCAACGCCATCACCCAAGCACCCGGCTGATCGGGAATCCAGCCACGGGCGGTTGCACGTCGTATTCGTTGCGGTTGCGATTGCATGACGTGTTGGCGGCATGGGGGGATTGGTTCGCTCATATATATAAGGTATCAATCCAAGTATTTGTAGGACAAGGGTGCGGAAGGCGAGTAAGTCAAAAGGATATGAGTACTAGTTTGCGTGCGTATCGCCTTCAGCGCTGGTAATCGCTTCGGCGATATTATCTTGGCTGAAGTCATGGTTGCGGTATTCGGGATCATCTACTGGCAAATGTGTGACCAAGGTATCGAATACCTGACTGTAGATTTTGCCGTGGCTGAGCACCGCGTCAAGCACATGGCCCCCGAAGGTATGATCATCGGCAAGGAAATGTTCATGGAATCCGGCTACGGCGGCGCCGTGGAACATCACGGGGGAGAAGTAACCAAGCATGGTGCCCGTCACATCATGGCGTAGGAATATGGCCTGCCGGTCGGCTACCTCAAGCAACGTGGGGTAAGGTGCCTGCTGTTTGATGACAGCACGGGTTTTCATAAAGCTGAACGTGCCGTGCACCTTCACCGAAAAGAACGTATTGGCGCGTCCGTTGGCTTCCACAATGCGTTTGTTCAGCTCTTCGAGGCCGATATCTTCACGCTCGCACTGATATTGGAACGCCGCACGATGCGAATTGGCGAACGGCATCGTGAAATCATTCGGAACCTGCTGTGCAATACCGGACTGTCCGACCTTATAGGCCACACCATCGAGGATGATGAGCTCGCCGTCCAGTCCTTCCCCGGTGCCGATGCCGGTGTCGCCATGTTTGAGCAGCTCACCAATGGTGGTTGTGCCTTCCAGAAGACCAGGCACCAGCAAAGCCAACGTGCCATGCTGATAGAGCACATTGGCACCATGCTCGGTAATCGGATGAATGTTCTTGGCCCGTGATTGTGTCACGATGTTCACCCTAATGCAGTGCTGCTCCGCCCACAATTGCCGATATATAAAAATGGAGGTGACTTCCGTCACGTTCTGCAGCGTTGTAGTGAGTTCTTTATGCTGTGTAAGCGACTTATCAAGAAGAAGGAATTGCTCGATTATTGTGCTCAACGCCAAGGCCGAGGGAAAGCCAATGCGCTTCGGGCTCTGAACTATGCCACTGGTCGAACCGAAAACGGTGGTGAGGCATATGCTCTTGGTGTCATGTTGGATGGCGGACTTGCGCAGCCATCGTTGCAGGAGGAGATTACTTATCCCTTTGATCTTGGGCACCGTGATCGTGTGGATTTTGCATGGCATACGAGGGAAGGGCATTTGATTGTTGCTGAATTAGATGGTCGTGTGAAGTATCGAGATCCCTCGATGTTTCGTGGCGGTGATTTGTCTGCCACGATTATTGCCGAAAAAGAGAGGGAGGAGAGAATTCGCCTCGTTGCTGATGAAGTCGTTCGATTCTCGTTCCGGGAAGCTATGGAGCGGCAGCCGTTAATAAGAAAGCTCATTCATGCAGGGGTGCCTGTGAACGGTGCATTATGAGTGATTGTGGTGCATGATATCTGGTGTGGAACGTGCTCTGCGTAATTTCGACGTTCGAATGTCTCATGGTGAGTTGTGTCGCGCTGATGCTGTTCGGCCGGGTTTTGGTCGGGGCTAGGTGGATGATCGGCCCATTTGGCCGATTTGGTTTGTTTGATTGTGCCAAACGGTGCTGTTTTGCCTGCAGATGTGAGTGCGCATATATAAAGTGCAGGTAAAAGTGATCGTTTTATCCGCCGTAGATGACGGTCCCTCCTTGTCCAGAAATAGCTGCAGGCAAAGCATGCATAATTAGAGCCGTTAGTTGCAGGTAAAAAGAGTCTTTAATCATGATTGCAGGTATTTTATGGTGAGTTGGAGCCAGAAATTGGGTGTAAACCGACATGAAACACCTGCAACATAACTAAGAAAGTACAAAATACCTGCAGCAGGTGGAGGGGCTGTATCCATTTGACTGCTCAAGATGGAGGCAACACGCCCAAGATTCAGAGCCAAGGATTTAGTCCCGCCTCAATGGTTCAATAAACAAGTTGCCTGATTTGGGCTCGCAAATTGGAATTAAAAAAAGCGAGCGCGGGCTGGAGAAAACACCGCAGGGTGTAGACCAGAAGCCGCGCACTGATGTCGGATGACCGCCAGAGGACGTATGTCCAAGGGAGGCCATGCGCGCCGGTGCCCTGAAGAAGCAGGTTGGTAAACAGTACAACGAATATCGCTAGAAAGGGCGGACGGCAATGGCGGGACAGAAAATCCGCATCAGGCTTAAGTCCTATGACCATGAGGTCATCGACCAATCGGCGAAGAAAATCGTCGAAACGGTGACGAACGCGGGCGCAACTGTGGTTGGCCCCGTTCCGCTGCCGACTGAGAAGAACGTTTTTGTTGTTATTCGTTCTCCTCACAAGTACAAGGATTCTCGCGAGCACTTCGAGATGCGCACTCACAAGCGCCTCATTGACATCGTAGACCCGACCCCTAAGGCCGTGGATTCTCTGATGCACATCGATCTGCCTGCAGACGTCAACATCGAGATCAAGCTGTAAAGGGAGGAGGAAGCATTATGTCTAATCGCAAGGCTCTGCTGGGCAAGAAGCTCGGCATGTCCCAGGTGTGGGACGAGAACGGCTTCTTCGTGCCCGTTACTCTCGTCGACGTGTCCACCAACGTGGTGACCGCCGTTAAGACCGAGGAAACCGACGGCTACAAGGCTGTCCAGCTCGGCTACGGCGCCATCGACCCGACCAAGGTGACCAAGCCGCTCGCCGGCCACTTCGCCAAGGCTGGTGTCACCCCTCGTCGTCACCTCGTTGAGGTGCGTACCGACGATGTCGATCAGTTCGAGGCCGGCCAGGAGCTGACCGCCGAAGTGTTCGCTGAGGGTGCAGAAGTCGATGTTACCGGCACCACCAAGGGTAAGGGCTTCGCCGGTACCATCAAGCGTTGGGGCTTCAAGTCCTACCGTCGTTCTCACGGCTCTCACAAGAACGAGCGCCGTCCTGGCTCTGTGGGCGCATGCGCTACCCCGAGCCGCATTCTCAAGGGCAAGCGTATGGCTGGCCGCATGGGTCATGTGACCGCCACCACCCAGAACCTGACTGTTGTCTCCGCCGATGTGGAGAACGGCATTCTCGCCATCAAGGGCGCCATTCCGGGCCCGAAGGGCGGCATCGTTCTCGTCCGTTCGGCAGTGAAGGGAGCCTGATAAACCATGGCAAACGTTACTCTGAACGTCACTGACGCCAAGGGCCAGGCCGCTGGTACCGTTGAAGCTCCTGCTGAGATCTTCGGCGTTTCCGCTGAGGACGTGCAGGCTCACGTCCCGCTGATTCACCAGGTCGTTATCGCTCAGCTCGCTGCTGCTCGCCAGGGCACCCACGCCACCAAGACTCGTGGCATGGTTTCCGGCGGCGGCAAGAAGCCGTGGAAGCAGAAGGGCACCGGTCGTGCTCGCCAGGGCTCCATCCGCGCCCCGCAGTGGTACCACGGCGGCACCGTGTTCGGTCCGCAGCCGCGCGACTACTCTCAGCGCACCCCGAAGAAGATGAAGGCCGCAGCTCTGCGCTACGTGCTTTCCGACCGCGCCAACGCCGGCCGCGTTGCCGTTGTGGACTTCGGCATCACCGATACCCCGTCCACCAAGGCCGCTCTTGCCGCTCTGACCCCGGTCACTTCGGACAAGTTCGCCACGGTTGTGTTCACTCGCGACAACATCAACGAGTGGATGTCCGTGCGTAACATCCCGACCGTTCACCCGATTTTCGTCGATCAGCTCAACACGTACGACGTGGTTACCGCTCAGTACGTGGTCTTCACCAAAGAAGCTTTCGAAGCTTTCGTGGCTGCTAAGACCGAGCCGAAGGAGGCCTGATTTAGATGGTCGCTATTCACAAGCCCGCATACGACGTGATCCTGAAGCCCGTCGTCTCCGAGAAGAGCTACGCCGCTTCCGATCGTGGCCAGTACACCTTCGTGGTGGCCAAGGATGCGAACAAGGTTCAGATCAAGCAGGCAATTGAAGAGATCTTCAAGGTCAAGGTGACGAACGTCAACACCCTCAACCGCGCTGGCAAGAAGCAGCGCACCCGCACTGGTTTCGGCCAGCGTGCTTCCCAGAAGCGCGCCATCGTGACCGTTGCCGAGGGCCAGACGATCGACATCTTTGGCAACTGAAGGCTAGCCGAGAAAAGTTAAAGGAAGAACTACATTATGGCTATCCGCGTTTACAAGCCGACGACTGCAGGCCGCCGCAACGCGTCCGTTTCGGATTTCTCCGATTTGACGCGCTCCACGCCTGAGAAGTCGCTGGTTCGCAAGAAGTCCAAGACCGGCGGTCGTAACTCTTACGGCCGTATCACCTCCCGCCATCGCGGCGGCGGTCACAAGCGCCAGTACCGTCTCATCGACTTCAAGCGTTGGGACAAGGACGGCGTGCCCGCAAAGGTTGCTGAGATCGAATACGATCCGAACCGTTCCGCTCGTATCGCCCTCCTGCACTTTGCAGATGGCGAGAAGCGCTACATCATCGCACCGAAGGGCATCAAGCAGGGCGACGTCATCGAGACCGGTGCCCAGGCTGATATCAAGCCGGGCAACAACCTGCCGCTGGCCAACATCCCGACCGGTACCGTGGTCCACAACATTGAGCTGAAGCCGCTGGGTGGCGCTAAGATCGCCCGCTCCGCTGGTGCTTCCGTGCAGCTCGTCGCTAAGGATGGCGCTTACGCTCAGCTGCGTATGCCGTCCGGCGAAATCCGTAACGTCGATGCTCGCTGCCGTGCAACCGTCGGCGAAGTCGGCAATGAGGATCACGCCAACATTCAGCTCGGCAAGGCTGGCCGCGCTCGTTGGATCGGCCACCGTCCGATTACCCGTGGTGAGTCCATGAACCCGGTTGACCACCCGCACGGCGGTCGTACCCGCGGTGGCAAGCCGCCGGTTTCCCCGTGGGGCAAGGGCGAGGTTCGTACTCGTCGTCCGAAGAAGGCTTCGAACAAGATGATTGTTCGTCGTCGTCCGTCTGGCAAGAACCGCAAGTAAGGGAGTATCGAGAAGATGACTCGTAGCATCAAGAAGGGCCCCTTCGTCGACGCCCACTTGCAGAAGAAAGTCGACGAGCAGAACGAGAAGGGCACCAAGAACGTCATTAAGACTTGGTCTCGTCGTTCGATGATCACCCCTGATTTCATCGGACACACCTTCGCCGTTCATGATGGTCGCAAGCATGTGCCGGTGTTCGTCACCGAAGCCATGGTTGGTCACAAGCTGGGTGAGTTCGCCCCCACGAAGACCTTCAAGGGTCACGTGAAGGACGACAAGAAGGCCCGCCGCTAAAGGATAAGGAATAGAACATGGAAGCTAAAGCAATCGCTCGTCACGTCCGCGTGACGCCGCGCAAGGCTCGCCGCATGGTCGACCTCATCCGCGGCAAGAAGGCGACCGAAGCCGTCACCATTTTGAAGTTCGCCCCCCAGTCTGCAGCCCTGCCGGTTCGCAAGACCCTGGAGAGCGCCATCGCCAACGCTCGCGTGAAGGCCGACAAGGCCGGCGAGCCGTTCCGCGAGAACGACCTGTACATCAAGGAGACCTACGTTGATGAAGGCGTGACCCTCAAGCGCTTCCGCGCTCGTGCTCAGGGCCGTGCAGCTCGCATCAACAAGCGCACCTCCCACATCACGGTCGTCGTGGCTAACAAGGAAGGAGCCCGCTAAAGATGGGTCAGAAGATCAATCCGTTTGGCTACCGTCTGGGCATCACTGAGAACCACCGCTCCAAGTGGTTCTCCGATTCCAACAAGGCCGGCGAGCGCTACCGCGACTTCGTCCTGGAAGATGATCAGATCCGCAAGGAGATGAACAAGGACCTCGAGCGCGCTGGCGTGAGCAAGATCGTGATCGAGCGCACTCGTGACCGCGTTCGCGTGGATATTCACACCGCCCGTCCGGGCATCGTGATTGGCCGCCGTGGTGCCGAAGCTGAGAAGGTTCGCGCCAAGCTCGAGAAGATGACCGGCAAGCAGGTTCAGCTCAACATCTTCGAAGTCAAGAACGCCGCGCTGGATGCCCAGCTCGTCGCTCAGGGCATCGCAGAGCAGCTGACCAACCGCGTCACCTTCCGCCGTGCAATGCGCAAGGCTCAGCAGGACGCCATGCACGCTGGTGCCAAGGGTATCCGCATCAAGCTCTCCGGCCGCCTCGGCGGTGCGGAAATGAGCCGTTCCGAGTTCTACCGCGAGGGCCGCGTTCCGCTGCAGACCCTCCGCGCCCTCATCGATTACGGCTTCTTTGAGGCTCGTACCACCTATGGCCGCATCGGCGTCAAGGTGTGGATCTACAAGGGCGACATGACCGAATCCGAGTTCGAAGAGCAGCAGGCTCAGCAGAACAACCGCCCGGGCCGTCGCGGCGATCGCCGTCCGCGCCGTGGCAACCGTTCTGCCGCCCAGCAGCAGTCCGCAGCCAAGGCTGAGGCTCCTGCAGCCGAGGCCGCTCCTGCAGCAGAAACGAAGGAGTGAGCAAGAATGCTTATCCCCAAGAGGACTAAGTACCGCAAGCAGCACCGCCCCGTGCGTTCTGGCATGTCCAAGGGCGGCAACGAGATCAACTTCGGTGATTTCGGTATCCAGGCTCTTGCCCCGGCTTACGTGACCAACCGCCAGATCGAAGCTGCACGTATCGCCATGACCCGCTACATCAAGCGTGGTGGCCGCGTGTGGATTACGATCTTCCCGGACCGTCCGCTGACCAAGCACGCTCTCGGCGCCCGAATGGGTTCCGGTAAGGGTGCCCCGGAGTTCTGGATTGCGAACATTCGCCCTGGTCGCGTGATGTTCGAAATCGGTGGCGTGTCTGATGACATCGCCAAGGAAGCTCTGCGTCGCGCCATCGACAAGCTCCCGATGAAGTGCCGCATTATCGCACGTGAAGGTGGTGACATCTGATGGCTAACGGTACCGCTGAATACTCCATCAAGAATCTGAACGAGAAGACCAACGCGGAGATCGAAGACTTCCTCAAGAAGTCCAAGGAAGAGCTGTTCAACCTGCGCTTCCAGCACGCGACCGGTCAGCTCGACAACACCGCCCGTCTCAAGGCTGTCAAGCGTGACATTGCTCGCATGTACACTGTGCTTCGTGAGCGTGAGCTTGGCATCAGCCAGGAGCCGGCCGCTACCGAATCCAAGGAGAAGTGATTATGGCTGAAGAGCGTAACTTCCGTAAGGTTCGCCGCGGCTACGTCGTGTCCGACAAGATGGACAAGACGATTACCGTCGAGCTCGAGCAGCGTTCGACCCACCCGCTGTACGGCAAGGTCGTTCGTTCCACCAGCAAGGTCAAGGCCCATGATGAACACAACGACGCCCACATTGGCGACCTCGTGAGTATTATGGAGACTCGGCCTCTGAGCAAGACCAAGCGCTGGCGTCTCGAAAGCATTATCGAGCGCGCTAAGTAAGTAAAGTTCGGCAAGGCTCGCCATTTACCGGGGCGCTACGGGAAACCAAAGTGCCCCGGTAAATGGGGAGAACCAGCTCGGCTAAGGAGAATCAATGATTCAGCAGGAAACGCGGCTTCATGTCGCCGACAACACGGGTGCGAAGGAACTCCTCGCCATCCGAGTGCTCGGCGGATCGAAGCGACGCTATGCCGGCATCGGCGACGTGATCGTCGCCTCCGTCAAGGACGCCATTCCTGGCGGGTCGGTCAAGAAGGGCGATGTGGTGAAGGCTGTCGTCGTCCGTACTGTCAAGGAATCCCGTCGTGCGGACGGTTCCTACATCAAGTTCGACGAGAACGCTGCCGTTATTCTCGGCTCCGGCCGTGAACCGAAGGGCACTCGTATCTTCGGACCGGTTGGTCGTGAACTGCGTGAGCACAAGTTCATGAAGATCGTGTCCCTCGCCCCGGAGGTGATCTGACATGGTAGCCAAGATTAAGAGCGGCGATCTGGTCAAGGTCATCCGCGGCAAGGACCGTGGTAAGGAAGGCACCGTCAAGCAGGTGCTCTCCAACGACCGACTGATCGTTGAAGGCGTTCAGATCGTCAAGAAGCACGTGCGTGCTACCCAGCAGGGTCAGCAGGCTGGCATCGTGGCCACCGAGGCTCCGATCCATCGCTCCAACGTGATGGTCATCGACCCGGAGACCAAGCAGCCTACCCGCGTGGGTGTCACCATCAAGGAAGAAGCGCGTGACGGCAAGGTCAAGACCGTGCGTGTGCGCGTTGCCAAGAAGTCCGGAAAGGAGCTGGCATGACCGATACCACTGTCGAAGCGCCGGCCACCCCGCGCTTGAAGGTCAAGTACAACGAGCAGATCATTCCTGAGCTCGAGAAGGAGTTCAAGTACTCCAACCCGATGCAGGTTGCTCGCGTCCAGAAGGTCGTCGTCTCTATGGGCGTCGGTGCCGCAGCTCGCGACTCCAAGCTCATCGAAGGCGCTGTCAAGGACCTCACCCTGATCACCGGTCAGAAGCCGAAGATCACCAAGGCTAAGAAGTCCGTCGCTCAGTTCCACCTGCGCGAAGGCCAGGCCATTGGCGCATACGTCACCCTGCGTGGCGATCGTATGTGGGAGTTCCTGGATCGTCTGCTGACTCTGGCGCTGCCTCGTATCCGCGACTTCCGCGGCATCAACGGCCACCAGTTCGATGGCCAGGGCAACTACAACTTTGGTCTCACCGAGCAGTCCATGTTCCACGAGATCGATCCTGATTCGATCGATCACGTGCGCGGTATGGACATCACTGTTGTGACCTCCACCAAGGACGACAAGGAAGCCTACGCACTGCTTAAGCACCTCGGCTTCCCCTTCAAGGAGAACTGATATGGCAAAAACCGCTCTTAAGAACAAGGCGGCCGGCAAGCCGAAGTTCAAGGTCCGCGCTTACACGCGCTGCCAGGTCTGCGGTCGTCCCCACTCCGTCTACCGCAAGTTCGGCCTGTGCCGCATCTGCCTTCGTGAGAAGGCTCACCGCGGCGAGCTGCCCGGAGTTACGAAGTCCAGTTGGTAAACATCGACGCTGAAGGTCCGCGGCCCGTTCCGCCCGTAAGGGCGGAACAGCGGCGGAAACCACGGCGAGAAAGGGCATGAAGCCCAAAATGACAATGACAGATCCGATCGCAGACATGCTGACGCGTCTGCGTAACGCGAGCGCGGCCAAGCACGAAACCGTGGATATGCCGTACTCGAAGTTCAAGGCGAACATCGCCGAGATCCTGAAGCGTGAAGGCTACATCAAGGACTTCACCGCCAAGGAAGCCAAGGTCGGCCAGACTCTTGAGGTCACCCTCAAGTACGGTCCGAACGGTGAGCGTTCCATTCAGGGCATCAAGCGCATCTCCAAGCCGGGTCTTCGCCGTTACGCGAAGTCCGACTCCCTGCCGATGCCGCTCGGTGGCCTGGGCATCGCCATCATCTCGACTTCCTCGGGACTGTTGACTCAGAAGGAATGCCTCGACCGAGGCATTGGCGGCGAGATTGTCGCCTTCGTGTGGTGAGAAAGGAGAGCTGAAACATGGCATCGCATATTGGTAAGCTCCCCATCGCCATTCCTGCTGGCGTTGAAGTCAAGATTGAAGGTCAGAACTTCTCGGCCAAGGGCGCCAAGGGTTCTGATTCCTACGTGATTCCGGAAGGCGTCTCCGCTGCTGTCGAAGGCAACGAGATCATCGTTACCCCGGCTGATGACCTGCGTCCGACCCGTGCAAAGCACGGTCTGGCTCGTTCCATCATGGCCAGCATGGTCAAGGGTGTACACGATGGCTACTCCAAGACCCTCGAGATCGTCGGCACCGGTTACCGCGCCGTCGCCAAGGGCCAGGGCATCGAGTTCTTCCTCGGCTACTCCCACACCATCACCGTCAACCCGCCTGAAGGCATCACGCTGAAGGTCACCGACCCCACTCACGTGGTCGTCGAGGGCACCGACAAGCAGGCCGTGGGCCAGGTTGCCGCCAACATCCGCAAGCTGCGCGCTCCGGAACCCTACAAGGGCAAGGGCGTCAAGTACGCCGATGAGCGCATCCTGCGCAAGGCTGGAAAGGCTGGTAAGTGATATGAGCGTTGCAATTCTCGGAAAGGGCAAGAAGGTCGCCCTCAAGCGCCGTCACGCACGTATCCGCAAGCGCATCTCCGGTACCGCCGAGCGTCCGCGCCTGGTGGTCACCCGCTCCAACCGCCACATGGTTGCCCAGGTGGTCGACGATACCAAGGGCATTACCCTGGTGTCCGCCTCCACCCTGCAGGCCGACTTCGCCGGCTTCCAGGGCACCAAGGTTGAGGCTGCCAAGAAGGTCGGCGAGCTGATCGCTGACAAGGCCAAGGCTGCCGGCATCACCGAGGTCGTCTTCGACCGCGGTGGCAACAAGTACACCGGTCGCGTCGCAGCTGTGGCTGAAGGCGCCCGCGAGGGAGGTCTTGCACTGTGAGCGACAACGAAGCAAAGGAAACCCAAGTGGCTGAAGAAACTCAGAACACTGTGGCGACCGAATCCAACAACGAGGACCGCAAGGGTCGTCGTGGCCAGCGCGGTGAAGGCCGTCGTGGCGAGCGTCGTAACCGTCGTGAGGAAAACCGCGGCGACGAACTGCTCGATCGCGTGGTGACCATCAACCGTGTGTCCAAGACCCACAAGGGTGGTCGTACCTTCAGCTTTGCCGCCCTCGTGGTGGTTGGCGATGGTAACGGCACCGTGGGTGTCGGCTACGGCAAGTCCCGTGAAGTCCCGGCCGCCATCGCTAAGGGCCAGCTGGACGCCAAGAAGCACATGTTCTCTGTGCCTCGCGTTCGCGGCACCATCACCCACCCGGTTCAGGGCCACGATGCTGCAGGCACCGTTCTGCTGCGTCCGGCTGCCCCGGGTACCGGCGTAATCGCCGGTGGCTCCGTGCGCGCCGTCATGGAATGCGCCGGCATCACCGACGTGCTGTCCAAGTCTATGGGCTCCGCCACCGCTGTGAACGTTGTTCGCGCTACTGTGGACGCCCTCAAGCAGCTTGAGGAGCCGGAGGAGATCGCCGCTCGTCGTGGCCTCTCCCTCAACGAAGTCGCTCCTGACGCCCTGCTGCGTGCCCGCGCCGAAGGCATTGCCGAGGCTCGCAAGGCTCGTGAAGAGGCTGCTGCCAAGGCTGCCGAAGAGAAGGACGGTGAGTGATTATCATGGCTAAGAACCTGAAGATTACCCTGCACCACGGCCTCGTGAACCGTACCCCGGCTCAGCGTGCTACCGCCAAGACCCTCGGTCTGAACAAGATCGGCAAGACCGTTGTCCGTCCGGACACCCCGGCTAACCGTGGTCTGGTGAACGCCGTGCGTCACCTGGTCACCGTTGAGGAGGTTGACTGATTATGGCAGATAACGAAATCCTGCAGATGCACGACCTGAAGCCTGCTCCGGGCGCCAACAAGGACCGCACCCGCGTGGGCCGCGGTGAAGGCTCCAAGGGCAAGACCGCCGGTCGTGGCGCCAAGGGCCAGACCAAGCGCAATCATGTGCGTCCTGGCTTCGAAGGTGGCCAGCTGCCGCTGTACATGCGCCTGCCGAAGCTCCGTGGCTTCAAGAACCCGTTCAAGGTTGAGGCTCAGGTCATCAACATCGCTAAGCTCGTGGAGATCTTCCCCGAGGGCGGCGACGTGACCGCAGCTGACCTGGCGGCTAAGGGTGCCGTTCGCGGCAACGCCCCGGTCAAGATTCTGGGCGAAGGCGAGACCACCGTTGCTTTCAACCTCAAGGGTGTGAAGGCTTCGGCTTCCGCAAAGTCCAAGATTGAAGCTGCTGGCGGCTCCATCTCCGAGGACTGAGAGTCCTACGGGGAGCTGAAATAGCTCAGTAATAAACCCCCGATCGCCGATTGGTGAGCGGGGGTTTATTTGTATAGTCTGATAACAAATCTCGAGACATCGGTGTTTTAAGTAGGTACGTTAGACTATGCTCGTTCGATAGTTTGTGTATTTCGCGTGCTTTGTCGCACGTTATAGGGGAGGAAACCCAGGTGAGGACACTAATCCAGGCCCTGAAGACCAAGGAACTCAGGAAGAAGATTCTCTTCGTCCTGTTCATCATCATCATTTACCGTATTGGATCGTTCATCCCAACCCCGGGCGTGGATTACAATGTGGTCAACTCCTGCATGTCTAAGATTGGCAGCACGTCCCAAGAGAACTTCATCGGATTGGTGAATCTCTTCTCCGGTGGCGCAATGTTGCAGCTGTCCATCTTTGCTTTGGGTGTGATGCCGTACATCACCGCATCCATTGTTGTGCAGCTGCTTCGCGTGGTTATTCCGCGCTTCGAAGCTTTGCACAAGGAAGGACAGTCCGGCGAGGCCAAGCTCACTCAGTACACGCGTTACCTCACCATCGGTCTGGCTGTGCTGCAGTCCACCACCATTCTGGTTACCGCCCGCTCCGGCGCGCTCTTCAACTACCAGTGCGATCAGGTTATTCCTGACGGTTCCGTGTGGAACCTTGTCGTGATGGTACTTGTTATGACCGGTGGCACGGGCTTCATCATGTGGATGGCAGAGCTCGTGACCGATAAGGGTATCGGTCAGGGTATGTCCATCTTGATCTTTATGTCCATCTGCTCCGGCTTCCTGCCTCAGCTGTGGGAGATTGGTTACGGCACCAACGGCACCGATGGTAATTGGGGTAAGTTCGCCATCGTGGTTTCCGTGCTCGTCGTCATCCTGATCTTCGTCGACTTCGTGGAACTGTGCCAGCGCCGCGTGCCGGTTCAGTACACCCGCCGCATGATTGGTCGCAAGATGTACGGTGGCTCCTCCACCTACCTGCCGCTGAAGATTAACATGTCCGGCGTTATCCCGCCGATCTTCGCATCCTCCATTCTGGCCATCCCGACGCTGATTGCTCAGTTCGGCAAGTCCGACCAGTCTTGGGTCAAGTGGATCAACTCCAACCTGGCAAACACCACTTCCGTGTGGTACATCGCACTGTACGCACTGATGATTGTGTTCTTCTGCTTCTTCTACACCTCGATTACCTTCAACCCGGACGAGACCGCAGACAACATGAAGCAGTACGGTGGCTTTATCCCCGGCATTCGTGCTGGCAACGCCACTAGCCGCTACCTGACCTACGTGATGAACCGTCTCAACACCGTGGGTGCCGTCTACTTGCTGTTCGTGGCACTGATTCCTACCGTGTTGATTATGGCTCTTGGCCTCAACGCCCAGCTGCCGTTCGGCGGTACTACAATCCTGATTATTGCCGGCGTCGGCCTCGATACTCTGCGTCAGGCCAAGGCCCAGACCGAGCAGTTCCAGTACACCGGCTTCCTGCTTGAGAACGTGGATCACGTCGAAGGCAAATAGTCTGTGACGATGACGGCACGATAGGTCAAATAGACCGTCGTGCCGTTTTACGTAACTCATAACCAATAACGAAACACAAAGGAGACCACCATGCGTCTGCTCATCATGGGACCTCAGGGCGTTGGCAAGGGCACTCAGGCCGCTCTGCTCGCCGAGCACTTCAATATCCCGACCATCTCCACTGGCGATATCTTCCGTTACAACATCAAGAACAAGACCGAACTGGGTCTTGAAGCCATGAGCTACACCGACAAGGGCGAGCTGGTTCCGGACTCCCTGACCAATAAGATCGTCAAGGATCGTCTCGCCAAAGAAGATTGCGCCAACGGCTGGATTCTTGACGGCTACCCGCGTAACGCTGCCCAGGTCGAAGCCCTAGACCAGATGCTCGAAGAGCTGGGCACTCCGCTTGATCATGTCGTGGCTCTCGAAGCCGATCGCGAAGTGCTGCTGGAGCGCATGAAGAAGCGTGCCGCCGAGCAGGGCCGCGCCGACGACACGCCGGAGGCCATTGCTAAGCGTCTGGAAACTTACGAGAAGGAAACCGCCCCGCTGCTGGACATCTACAAGTCCCGCGGCCTGCTGGTTCTCGAGAATGGCGTCGGCGAAATCAGTGAAATTAGCCAGCGCATCATTTCCGATTTGAAGTAATCGATACGATTACCATAGAATCTTTTCCGTACCCCTGTGCGACACGCCGAGTGTTGCACAGGGGTACCTCTGTATACGCCCTTGTATATATTTGACATTTGGTGTGTCTTCGTATGCACCCGTAGTAATTCGTCCAACGATAGGAAACCAGAGGCACATGGCAAAAGACGGTGTGATTGAAGTCGAAGGTCAGGTAGTGGAGGCATTGCCGAACGCGATGTTCCGCGTTGAGCTCGAAAACAAGCACATCGTGCTCGCCACTATCTCCGGCAAGATGCGTAAGAACTACATCCGCATTCTGCCTCAGGATCGCGTGGTGCTTGAAATGAGCCCCTACGACCTGAACCGCGGACGCATTACGTACCGCTATAAGTAAAGGTACAAGTAAAGGATAACCATGAAGGTCAGCCCTAGTGTGAAGCGAATCTGCGAAAACTGCCGCGTGATTCGTCGTCACGGCCGCGTCATGGTGATCTGCACCAACCCTCGCCACAAGCAGCGTCAGGGCTGAGAGCAGATTCTCCAGCGGCACAAGTAAATAAGGCACTCACTCACAGTGCTTCCCGAAAGGGAACGACACTGAACCACGGGTACGTAGGCCCGTGCCGGATTACCGGGCGAGCGGGTGCAAGACCTACGGCAACAAGAAGGAATCGCAATGGCACGTCTTGCCGGAGTCGACATCCCCAATGAGAAGCGCATCGAGATCGCCCTCACCTACATTTTCGGTGTGGGTCGCACTCGTGCCAAGGAAACGCTTGCCGCGACCGGTATCAACCCGGACATCCGCGTCAAGGATCTTACCGACGAGCAGCTGATTACGCTGCGTGACTACCTCGAGGCCAACTACAAGATCGAGGGCGATCTGCGTCGTGAAATCGATGCGGACATTCGTCGCAAGATTCAGATCAACTGCTACCAAGGCCAGCGTCACCGTAAGGGACTTCCTGTGCGCGGTCAGCGCACCAAGACCAACGCTCGCACCCGCAAGGGCCCGAAGCGTACGGTCGCCGGAAAGAAGAAGGCCACCAAGTAAGAGTGGCATGATCCGAGCCACGGGATGAATGCCATCCCATCGCCCGGGCACAATCAACAAAGTTCGTTACTAGGAAACGAGGGTCAATGGCAGCTCCAAAGCAAGCCGCTCGTAAGCCTCGTCGTCGCGATCGCAAGTCGGTCCCGGTCGGCCAGGCTCACATCAAGTCCACTTTCAACAACACGATCATTTCCATCACCGATCCGTCCGGCGCTGTGGTGTCCTGGGCCTCCGGTGGCGATGTCGGTTTCAAGGGCTCCCGTAAGTCCACGCCGTACGCTGCTGGTATGGCTGCCGAGTCCGCTGCTCGCAAGGCAATGGAACACGGTGTCAAGAAGGTCGACGTGTTCGTCAAGGGCCCGGGTTCCGGTCGTGAAACCGCTATCCGCTCCCTGCAGTCCGCGGGCCTCGAAGTCGGTTCCATCACCGACGTCACCCCGCAAGCCCACAACGGCGTTCGTCCTCCGAAGCGTCGTCGCGTCTGAGCACTCAGCAATACCAAATCAATCCAAAACCGCTTAACCGGTGAGTGCACCACCGAGTTCAAGCTGAAAGGATAACCA
Organism: Bifidobacterium imperatoris; assembly: GCF_002860405.1. Taxonomy (GTDB): domain Bacteria; phylum Actinomycetota; class Actinomycetes; order Actinomycetales; family Bifidobacteriaceae; genus Bifidobacterium; species Bifidobacterium imperatoris. Next base: position 204,494 of record NZ_NMWV01000011.1, read on the forward strand.
CAGTGCTTATTGCACAGCGTCCGACTCTGACCGAGGAATCCCTGAATCCGCAGCGCTCCCGCTTCACCATCGAGCCGCTCGAGCCTGGCTTCGGCTATACGCTCGGCAACTCGCTGCGTCGCACGCTGTTGAGCTCCATCCCTGGTGCGGCTGTGACCTCTGTGCGTATCTCCGGTGCTCTGCATGAGTTCACCACTCTGCCGGGCGTCCAGGAAGACGTCACCGAGATTCTGCTCAACATCAAGGGCATTGTGCTCACCAGCGAATACGACGAGCCTGTGGTCATGTACCTGCGCAAGAGCGGCAAGGGCGAAGCTACCGCCGGGGATATCACCCCGCCGGCCGGCGTCACCATTGCCAATCCGGATCAGCACATCGCTACCCTCGCTGAAGATGGCGAGCTCGAGATTGAGTTCACCGTCGAGCGTGGCCGCGGCTATGTGCCGGCTCAGATGAACAAGCAGGACAATGGTGAAATTGGCCGCATTCCGGTTGATTCCATCTACTCCCCGGTGCTCAAGGTGAGCTACAAGGTCGAGGCCACCCGTGTGGAACAGCGCACGGACTTCGACAAGCTCATTCTGGACGTGGAGACCAAGCCCGCCATCTCCCCGCGTGATGCGGTGGCTTCCGCTGGTTCGACCCTGGTGGAGCTCTTCGGCCTGTGCCGTGAGCTCAACACTCAGGCCGAAGGCGTTGAAGTTGGTCCGGCCCCGGTGGCCGAGGAGACCAACCCTGAGATGGCTGTTCCGATTGAGGACCTCAACTTGACGCAGCGTTCTTACAACTGCCTCAAGCGCGAGGGTATTCACACCATCGGTGAGCTTGTCTCCCACACCGAGCAGGACCTGCTCGACATCCGCAATTTCGGTATGAAGTCGATCGATGAGGTCAAGGAGAAGCTGCAGGCTTTGGGCCTGAGCCTCAAGTCCTCGCCGATGGCCTTCGACACCAATAATCTCGAAGGTGGCACTTTCTTCTCGCCGGAAGACGAGTGATCTGCCTCTTTTGACAAACCGTCCGTAATGGCATGCGGATGTTCGGGCATATGCCCACCTGCATGCCAGGCGGATAATAAGGAGTAAACCCAATGCCTACACCTAAGAAGGGCCCGCGTCTGGCTTCCAGCCCTGCGCACGAGCGCCTCATGCTGGCAAACATGGCGACCAGCCTGTTCCAGAACGGCCGCATCACCACCACTCTGCCGAAGGCCAAGCGTCTTCGCCCGCTGGCTGAGCGTCTGATCACCTTCGCCAAGCGTGGTGATCTGCACTCCCGTCGTCGTGTGATGCGCGTCATCCGCAACAAGTCTGTGGTGCACGTTCTGTTCACCCAGATTGCCGAGCAGATGGAACAGCGTGAAGGTGGCTACACCCGTATCGTCAAGATTGCTCCGCGCGTTGGCGATTCTTCCCCGGCTGCCATCATCGAGCTCGTGACCGAGCCGGTGGCTAAGAAGGCTGTCGTGAAGGAAGCTGAAGCTGCTACCAAGGTTGCTGACGAAGCTCCGGCTGCTGAAGCTGCTGCTACCGAGGCTCCGGCTGAGGAGACCGCTGCTGCTGAGGCTCCGGCCGAGAACGCCGAGTGAGCATCTCGCTGAATTAGCGCTTAGCTAAGCAAAGAGGGTTGGAATCCAAGTGATTCCAACCCTCTTTCGCATATGCGCACATAAAGCTTTGTATTTTTCCACGGTGTGGCAATTTTCCCACGGTGTGGTATTGCAAAACGGCTTTATTCTGCGGTTTATGCTGTTCCGCAAATAAATGGTTTACCACGCCGTGGAGCTTTTGCTGCATGGTGAGCTTACGGCAGTGTGCGCACGGCGCGGATGGCTTCGGCTCGCGTGGCCAACTGGTCATCAGCAGGATAGGCAATGTGTTCCAACGTCAATCCCTGCGGCGCAATCGGACCACTTGATCCCTCGCGCACCGGTTCAGCCATTTTTCCGGCGAACCAATCCAAAGATTTACGGCCGGAGCCAACCTTGACGCATGAACCGACCAAAGAGCGCACCATATTGCGCGCAAAGGCATCGGCCACAATCGTAAATACCAATAAACCAGACTCCAACGAAGGTGTCCGATACGCTTCACCCATCGCCAAACCATCCGGTACCAGTGGAGTAGCCGGCACCCGCCTCCAATATGCGGTTTTCACCTCTCGTATCGTCGTACCTCCAGGATTCGGCGTTGCAAACGAGCCAAAATCATGCAGCCCTATCGTCATTGCTGCAGCTTGATTCATCACATCGATATCCAGCGATTCATCCACGCGCAGTACACAGCCTCGCAACCGCGGATCAACCTCACTTGAGCGATCGGCCACGCGATACACATATGTGCGTTCCAAAGCAGAGAATCGTGCATCAAAACCATCTGGTGCCACGGACACCTGATGAATCACAATGTCAGCAGGCAGTACAGCCTTCAAACGTCGTGCCAAAGCCTCGCAGACCGACACATTCATATGACCCATGCAGCGGGCCAGCACATCATCGCTGACGTCCAAATGCGCCACCTGATGCGAGGCATGCACGCCGGTATCCGTGCGGCCGGCCACCGTGAGGCGCAACGGTTCATCGGCATCATTTACAGGCACTCGCAGTACTTTATGCAACGCGTCTTCAATCGTGCCCTGAACGGTACGAAGTTCGGGCTGGCGAGCCCAGCCGAAGAATCCGCCGCCATCATATGCAAGGTCAATTCGCAGTCGTGTCATAGCCCACCATCTTAACGAGAGTAGCGCCGCAAGTGACCTGCCCGTAACAAACCAGCACATTTGATGAAACGGTGCGGCCCTAGGTTATAACCATCAAACCCAGTCGCGGTGGGTAGGCGTGAGCGCGCGCCAAAGCCGCAACAGCAAGGAGCATGGCACGATGATTGAATCAGCCGCACACAAGCTGGCCCATGAATTGGTGAACCGCCGCGAAGCGATCAACCGTGAGTTGTCTCGAAACGGTGTGCGTTTCGGCATTTACAAGAACAACGAGTATCACGACCGACTGTTTCCTTATGATCCGGTTCCGCGCATCATCGAATCCGATGAATTCGATGAGCTGGAGAAGGGCTTGAAGCAGCGCGTCAATGCGTTGAACGCCTATCTGAAAGACATCTATTCGGACAAATCAATTATCCACGATGGCGTAGTGCCGGAAGAATATGTGTACACTTCGGCTGGTTACTTCCCACAGGTGAACGGCGTCACCCCTCCCGGTGGAATTTTTGCGCATATCGCTGGTGAGGATCTGGTGCAGGGCGAGGACGGCCGCTGGTGGGTGCTTGAAGATAACCTACGCATTCCTTCCGGTGCCAGCTATCCACTGTTCGTGCGCGATATTGAACGCCGTATCTCTCCCCGACTGTTCCGCGATGTGCGTATTCGAGATAATCGTGAATACCCTCGACTGCTGCGCAAAGCTATGGATTTCGTCTCCACTGAAGGCATCGCTGTGGTGTTGACTCCAGGGCGCTACAACTCCGCGTTCTTCGAGCACGCCTATTTGGCGGAGAAAACCGGTGCCGCCCTTGCTTTCCCTGAAGATCTTGAGGTTGTGGACAACAAGGTGTTCTTCCTTGACTACGCTGGCAAGCGTCACCGCGTAGGCGTGGTATATCGCCGTTTGTCCGATGAGTATTTGGATCCGTTCGCTTTCAACCCGGATTCTGTGATTGGTGTGCCAGGAATCCTGTCCGCTTACCGTGCAGGCAATGTGGCCATTGTCAATGCGCCTGGTAATGGTGCTGCGGATGATAAGGCCATCTATTACTTCGTGCCGCAGATGATTAAGTACTACCTCGGTGAGGAGCCTATTCTGCACAATGCGCCCACGTATATGCCGATGTTCGAGGCCGACCGCAAGGAAGTACTCGATCGTATGGGTGAGCTGGTCATTAAGGATGTGGCTGAGGCCGGTGGCTATGGTGTGGTGTTTGGTTCTTCGCTGGACGCCGCCGCACGCGAGGAACTGGCCGATCGTATCAAGGAAGACCCGCGCCGATTCATTGCGCAAGAGGTCATCCAGTTCCGTGATATTGATGTCGTTGACCCACAGACTGGTGAAATGTCGCCGCGCAAGTGCGATCTACGCGCCTTCGTGGTGACCGGTAAGAGCACGCACGTATGGTATTCCGGCCTGACTCGCTACTCGTCTGTGCCCGGCCAGATGATTGTGAACTCGTCTCAAGGCGGCGGCTTCAAGGATACTTGGGTGTTGGCTCCTGAAACCGGCGTGGAACATGAGCTCGGTGCCGAGGTGCAGATTGCGAACCTTCTGAGCCAGTCCCGCCACCATTCACTCTCCTTGGTGACCGCCTCCAAGGCGGACAACCTGTATTGGCTGGGCCGATACACTGAACGTGCCTTCACTACGTTGAACCAGTTCTTCCCGTTCTATGACCGCGTGATGGATACTGATGTGGATGCCTTCCGCCCGTTTGCTCATGCGCTTGATCTGCCTGAAGACTTCGAAGACTTCGACGAGTTCGTCAAGAGTTTCCTTTACGACGGCTCCAATCCTGATTCCGTGCGTTCTGCGGTCACCGCAGCATTCAATAATGCGGTGATTCTGCGCCCGGAGCTGAGCTCTCGTTTGCTGCAGTATGTGGAACTGGCCATGACCAACATCACCGACGCAGCCAAGAAAGCCGCCGATGCGGATGATATTTACAATCAGCGCGACATCGCCGACGACATGCTCGCCTTCTGGGGAGGCATTGAAAACTCGCCGGTCGATCCCACACTGAAGGCGTTCGTATTCATTGGTAAGTACTTGGAGCGTATCGACCTGTATACGCGCTTCGGTCTGTCGATGGAAGAAATGGATGCTCCGCTGAGGAAGCTCGCGTCTTATTCGATGGTGCTAGACGGTATGCCATTGCCGAGCTGCTTCGCAGATGGCTTGAGCTGGCTGGTGGGCCAGCTGCCGGCTCGCGGCTACGATCAGGTAGCTACGCTGCTCAAGAAGTATCTCGATGACTATTCGGGTCGTGTCAGCGCTTTGGCAATCAAGGACATGGGCTCGTTGAGCGCCATGAATATGGACGCCAAGCGCTTCTGACGCGTTGCAATGCTATGGTGAGATGCGGCAGGCTGGGCTACTCATAATAATGGAGCTTTGCGAGCCGCATCCACTGGAATTGCATCACCTATATTGCTGATATCGCAGGAGAAGTTGTGAAAAAACTCGTATTCGACTATGAGATGAAGCTCTCGTTCAGCTCTCCTGTTACCGATCATCGATTCCAACTGCGTTGCATTCCGGCTACCGGCCCTCGCCAGCAGGTGATTGATGTGGAGGTTAAACTCCAGCCTGACGTTGAACTTGATACCACGATTGATTCCTTTGATTCCGTGGTCATGACAGGTTTTATTCCTGAGCCGCATGATGTGTTCAGCTATTCGGTAACTGGTATTGCGTTTGTGGACAACGCGCACATCAAGAAGGAAATCTACAAGCCGCTGTACCGCTTCAATTCCGCCTTGACCATTCCAGGCCCATGCGTGGAAGCGATGATTGATATGTGTGGCAAGCGTCTGGCCAAGCTCCCGGAGGACGCAACTCCAGTGCAGCGCGCCGTTGAAGTGATGGACGAAGTCTATAAGGCCTTCGTGTATACGCCAGGTTCCACGACGATTCGTACCACCGCCGAACAGGCGCTCGCTCAGCGCAAGGGCGTTTGCCAGGATTATGCTCATGTGATGCTCTCGGTATGCCGCCATGTTGGGCTCACCGCCCGATACATTGCCGGCTTGCTTGGTGGAGAAGGCGCCACTCATGCGTGGGTGGAGGTCTATCAGGGCGGGCGTTGGATCGGCTTGGATCCGACTCATAACCGCATGGTTGACGATAACTACATCACCATCGCTCATGGTCGCGATTACCGTGATTGCATGCTCGATATCGGTATCTTCTCTGGATATAACGTCGATCAATCCCAATGGGTCAATGCTTCAGTGCATGAGCAGATTTCGTGATGAGCGACAAACCCGACTTGCCTCGTCGGCAAAGTATGGCATAATAAACAAGTTGCCTTTATGGGCAGCATGGATGAATGTCCGAGCGGTCTAAGGAGCACGCCTCGAAAGCGTGTGAGGTGAAAGCCTCCGCGAGTTCGAATCTCGCTTCATCCGCCTGTAAGGGTTCCGGTTTCCGGGGCCCTTTTTGCGTTTATGAGTTTCGTTGCTCAAACAATGCGGCATCGCTGCTGGGATAGCCGAGCTGCATGGCCGTATAAGCATGCTTGGCCACCAATGCAGCCAGAATCATCGTGGTATCGGTATCAGGCTTCGCTTTGGTACTGGTTACGGCCTCTATCTCGGCGCGGGCGCAATCCATTTCGATAGCTGCCGTGGTAGGTACGTTCTGCTCACTGGCTTTGTCCGCAATGGTGACCGGATTGGCGAGCAGATTTTCGATGGCATACACCTTTTGACGAGGATCGGTATGCGCTGAGGAGTGCATGGTGTCAGCTAAAGATACCAATTGCTGGGCTGCGGTTTTGTGCATATCGCTCAACGGCAAGGTTGCTCCAGCGGTTGTTCCGCGCGCGGCAAGAACTTCGATAGCGAAGCCGGCACGGTCTTCAGCAAGAGCCATAGCATCTAGTGCCGATGCACTGATGGAAGCAGTGGTGACACCATCAAGTCGAGCAGGAGTCACCTCAGGAGCAGACTGGCCATACTTATCCGCCAATAGAGCAACTACCATCTTGGATTGTGCGTTGCGCAAAGCGCCTTCGGCAAAGCGGTCCGTGCAGTGGCCGGCAACATCAATCCAAGCCAATGGCGCGGCAAGCTCGGTGACGTAATACTGCAGTTGTGGCGTACCTTGAGACAGCGTATTACCGGCGCGTGCCGTGGTCAGAGCTTTTTCGCAGGGACTGAGCTGCTGTTCGGCTTCGGCTCGCCCAGCCAGACGAGGCATAGAGCATGCGGATAATGCGCACAGCATGGCACCGGTGCATAGTGCGGCCACTAGTCGTTCGCCGTGGCGTTGGGCATAACATATGACAGATGATAGAGCACTCCCGATGTGTGGGTCTTCACTCCTGCGAAAGGCGGTGCAGGGCGATGCCGAATCGGAACTAGGGGAGTGTGTCTGCATGGAAAACTAGACTAATAGCAAACTGTGACCATTCAAGGCCATGCGCCACATAACTTCATAGGAGGTACGGATCGATGGAACTGGACCTGACAGGAATGCACAAGCTCGCAGCCGAGCAAGGAATCGAACCGGAGACTCTTGATGAGGCGCTGGCTGAAGCTCTTCGCCTCGCCTACCTCAAGACCCCGCACGCGGCCAAGCATGCGCGCGTGGAGCTGGACGAGCGTTCCGGTAGCTTCACCGTGTGGGCCGCCGACGAGATTCCGGTGGAACCCACTGAAGAAGACCCGTACCCTGCTCCGAAGCTGGGTGAAGAATATGACGACACCCCGCATGATTTCGGCCGTCTTGCCGCTGCCACCGCGCGTCAGGTCATCACCCAGCTGTTCCGTAAGGCAGAAGATGAAAAGATCTTCGGTGCATTCTCCGGTCAGAAGGGCAAGCTGATTACCGGTATTGTGCAGCAGGATGTTTCCGATTCCTCTAACGTGCATGTGGCTATGGGCGATGTTGAAGCCTTGCTGCCTCGCCGCGAACAGGTGCCGGGTGAGCGTTACCGCCACGGCGAGCGTATTCGCGTATATGTGGTGAACGTGGCTCGTGGTATTCGCGGCCCGGAAATCGTGGTATCTCGCTCTCATCCGGAGCTGGTACGTAAGCTATTCGAGCGTGAGGTGCCGGAACTGGTTTCCGGTGCTGTGTCCATCATGGCCATTGCTCGTGAGGCTGGCGCTCGCACCAAGATTGCCGTCAAGGCCAACACCGAGGGCGTGAACCCGAAGGGTGCACTGATTGGGCCCGGTGGTTCCCGCGTGCGTGCGGTGATGGAAAACCTTGGCCCGGAGAAGATTGATATTGTTGACTACTCCGATGATCCGGCCAAGTTCGTGGCCGCTGCGCTTTCCCCGGCTGTGGCAACCGGCGT
>NZ_NMWV01000012.1 GCF_002860405.1 Bifidobacterium imperatoris
GCCGGAACTGGTTTCCGGTGCTGTGTCCATCATGGCCATTGCTCGTGAGGCTGGCGCTCGCACCAAGATTGCCGTCAAGGCCAACACCGAGGGCGTGAACCCGAAGGGTGCACTGATTGGGCCCGGTGGTTCCCGCGTGCGTGCGGTGATGGAAAACCTTGGCCCGGAGAAGATTGATATTGTTGACTACTCCGATGATCCGGCCAAGTTCGTGGCCGCTGCGCTTTCCCCGGCTGTGGCAACCGGCGTGCAGGTGATTAGCGAAAAGAACAAGACTGCCATCGCCTTCATCCATGACGATCAGCTTTCGCTGGCTATCGGCAAGGAAGGCCAGAATGCTCGTCTTGCCGCGAAGCTCACCGGCTGGAAGATCGGCATCGAATCTGCCGAGGCTCATGCGAAGAAGGTTGCCGCTGAGCAGGCAGCTCGTGAGGCTGCCGAGTCGCAGAACTGAGTAATCTGCTGCAAGCTGCAGTAGGTGTATAGACTGCCCAAAAGACCGCGAATTGTACCGACAATGGTACGGCTCGCGGTCTTTGTTATGCTATCCAGCGCTATGAGTATGCTTGACTGGCGTATGTGGGTTGTCGCAGTGTGCGTAAAATCGCCCGCACAAAAGCGAGGTAACACGATCATGGTCGAACGATGAGACAGGGTAGGCTTGCCGTCATCACCAACTGACCACGCTCTTGTACGCGTGGTCACAGAATAGGAGTAATTAGTGGGGAAACCACGCGTTTATGAATTAGCCAAGGACTTGCACGTCGACAGCAAGACCGTTCTTGAGAAGCTCAAGGACATGGGAGAGTTCGTCAAGTCCGCTTCTTCCACCATTGAGCCGCCGGTGGCTCGTCGTCTGAAGGCTGCATTCGCCAAGGATAACGATAAGAGCGGCGATAAGGGCAATGCTAAGCCCGCAGCTGCAGTTCCGCATAAGCCAGCTGCACCGAATACGACTCCGGCTGCCGCTGCACGCAGTGCCAAGAGCGCACAGGCTACGCCGGCTGCTCAGCAGAATAGCCAGAATACTCAAAATCATCACGCAACGCCGACTCCGGGTGCTCGTCCTGTACGTCCGGGCCAGGGCAATGCACGCCCGCAGGGCGGTGCTCGTCCGGCAGCTCCGTCTCCGGCACGTCATGGCGGTCAGCATGAAAACCGTGAAGGTGCTCGTCCTGCACGTCCGGGCCAGGGTCGTCCGAACGGTGGCCAGCCTGGTCAGCATCAGAACAACCGCAATGGTTCCGCTCGTCCGGCTCCGCACGGCAATGGCAATAATGGTGGCAACAACGCTACCTCCAATGCCATTCCGCGTCCGCACGCTCAGGGTCCGCGTCCGGGCAATAATCCGTTCTCTCGCAAGCAGGGCATGCATACGCCTACGCCGGGTGATATTCCGCGTCCGCATCCGATGGCTCGTCCGACTGCCGAAGGTGGCCGCAATGGTCGTCCAGGCCGTCCGGGCCAGGGACAAGGCCAGGGCCGTGGCTTCCGTGGCGGTCGTCCGGGCCAGGGCGGTCCTCGTCCAGGCCAGTGGGGCCATAACCGTCCGGGCCAGGGCGCTGGCGCTCAAGGCGGTGCCCAGGGCGGCGCACGCGGTGGTTTCCGCGGCGGTGCCGGTGGCAACAACTTCCAGGGCGGCGGTGCTCCGAGTAACGGTCCCGCACGCGGTGGCGGCCGCGGCGGTCGCGGCGGCGCTGCAGGTGCATTCGGCCGCCAGGGCGGCAAGTCCTCCAAGGCTCGTAAGAACCGTCTGGCAAAGCGTCAGGAATATGAGGAGCTGAAAGCACCAACCATTGGCGGCGTTCGCATTCCGAACGGCAATGGTCAGGTTATTCGTCTGCGTCAGGGTGCTTCTCTGGCTGATTTGGCCGAGAAGATCAACGTCAATCAGGCTGCCCTGGTGACTGTGCTCTTCCACCTGGGCCAGATGGCTACCGCTACCCAGTCCCTGGACGAAGAGACCTTCCAGATCCTGGGCGATGAGATCGGCTGGAAGATTCAGCTGGTCTCCGCTGAGGAAGAGGACAAGGAGCTGCTCCAGCAGTTTGACATCAACCTTGATGAGGAAGAGCTGCAGGATGATAAGGATCTGAAGCCTCGTCCGCCGGTTGTCACCGTTATGGGCCACGTCGATCACGGTAAGACCCGACTGCTGGATACCATTCGTAAGACCAACGTCATCGCACGCGAGGCCGGTGGTATTACCCAGCGCATCGGTGCATATCAGGTTACGGTGGATCTTGATGGCGAAGCCCGCAAGATCACCTTCCTCGATACCCCTGGCCATGAGGCGTTCACCGCAATGCGTGCCCGTGGTGCGGAGCTCACTGATGTTGCCATCCTTGTGGTTGCCGCTGACGATGGTGTGATGCCTCAGACCGTTGAGGCCATCAACCACGCTCAGGCAGCTAAGGTACCGATTGTCGTGGCTGTGAACAAGATCGATGTGCCTGGCGCCAATCCGGATAAGGTTCGCGGTCAGCTCACCGAGTTTGGTCTGGTTCCGGAAGAATACGGCGGCGATACTATGTTCGTCGACATTTCCGCCAAGCAGAACATCAACGTGGACAAGCTCCTCGAAGCTGTGCTGCTCACGGCCGATGCAGAGCTCGATCTTCGCGCCAATCCGAACATGGACGCCCGTGGTGCCACCGTCGAAGCCCGACTCGACAAGGGTCGTGGTGCTGTGGCCACCGTGCTGGTTCAGCAGGGTACGCTGCACGTTGGCGACGCCATCGTGGCCGGCACCTCCTACGGCCGCGTCCGTGCCATGCTCGACGAGAATGGTCACACGATGGAGGCCGCAGGTCCGTCCACGCCTGTTCAGGTGCTTGGCTTGACTTCCGTGCCTACCGCAGGTGATCTCTTCCTCGTGGCTTCCGATGATCGTGCGGCCCGCCAGATTGCTGAGAAGCGTCAGGCTACCGAGCGCGCCGCCCAGCTGGCAAAGCGTCGTAAGGTCGTCTCCCTTGAGGACTTCAAGAAGAAGTTCGCCGAGTCCGAGATCGACATGCTCAACATCGTCATCAAGGGCGATTCCTCCGGTTCTGTCGAGGCGCTGGAAGATTCCTTGATGAAGATCGAGGTGTCCGACGAAGTCGGCATCCAGGTTATCCACCGCGGCGTTGGTGCGATTACCCAGAACGATGTCAACCTGGCTACGGTCGACAAGGCCGTTATCATCGGCTTCAACGTGCGCCCGAACCGTCAGGTCGCCGACCTCGCCGAGCGCGAGGGCGTGGAGATCAAGTACTACTCGGTCATCTACCGTGCGATCGAAGACATTGAGGCATCCCTCAAGGGCATGCTCAAGCCGGAATATGAAGAGGTCGTCACCTCTCACTCCGAGATTCGCGAGATCTTCCGCTCCTCCAAGTTCGGCAACATCGCCGGCGTTATGGTGCAGGACGGCGAGGTCAAGCGTGGTACGAAGTGCCGTATTCTGCGCAATGGCGTTGCCACCGTCAACGACCTCGAGATCTCCTCGCTGCGTCGCTTCAAGGACGATGTCCAGTCCGTCAAGGAAGGCTACGAGGCCGGTATCAACCTCGGTACCTTCAACGACATCGAACTTGGCGACATTATCGAGACTTTCGAGATGCGCGAGGTTGAACGCAAGTAGTTCATGATGCGTATAGGCCCCCTCTGACGAGGGGGCTGTCAGCCGCAGGCAGACTGGGGGAGAGCCCTTTCTCATAGGTTCTTCCCACATCTGGCCTACGTTCGGCAGCCCCCTCCGATCAGAGGGGGCCAAATTATTGAAAGGAAACCCTTATGGCAGGAACCAACCCCCGTGCCGCACGCATTGCAGCGTTGATTCAGCGCGTTGTAGCCTCCTCCATCGAGCGTGAGCTGCATGATAAGCGTCTGACCAACATCACCGTCACCGAAGTGCGTGTGACCAACGATTTGCAGATTGCCAAGATTTACTGGACTCAGCTTGGCCACGAAGGCAAGGAAGCAGGAGAACGCAAGCGCGCTCAGCAGGCTCTTGACCAGGCCAAAGGCCATCTGCGTTCCCTGGTCGGTCACAAAGCTGGCCTGCGTCTGACCCCTCAGCTGCAGTTCGTGTTCGATGAAGTGCCCGGCGAGGCTCACGAGATCGAAGATATTCTGGCTTTGGCTCGCAAGCGTGATGAGGAACTCGCAAAGGCTCGCGCCACCGCCCAATACGCTGGTGATGCCGACCCATACAAGCACGATGATGAGCCTGAAGACGATTCGAACTTCGAAGACGACCTTGATTCCGATGATGATGCGGACGACTTCGAAGACGATTCCGTGGACTCCTCCGAAGAATAAACTGTCAACCCAGCCGAAGGCGAAGAACACCATATCGAGCGAAGCTCGCCTCTGTTCTTGCGAAGGAGAACCATGCCACAATCCACTCCATCCGGCCTGCTTATTATTGACAAGCCGCAGGGTGTGACCAGTTTTGATGCGGTGGCCGCAGTACGTGGCGCACTGCATATCAAAAAAGTAGGCCATGCGGGCACGCTTGACCCTATGGCCACTGGTGCGTTGGTGATTGCATTCGGTCATGCTACGCGCTTATTGAACGCGATTGTGGCACACGATAAAACCTATGAGGCTACGATTCGCCTTGGCCTCGGTACCACTACCGATGACGCCGAAGGCGAATTGGTGCATGCGGCTGCTTCTACTGATGTGCAAGGTCTTACTGAATCACTGATTCGTGAGACTATCGAGAGTCGTTTCACAGGTGATATTGAACAAGTGCCAAATACCTTCTCCGCCATCAAAATCGATGGCAAGCGAGCTTACGATTTGGCTCGTGAAGGCAAGGACGTGGAGTTGAAGGCCAGGCCGGTGACGATAGGTGAGTTTACGGTTTTGGCCGTTCGCCGAGGCTTCGTACCGGGCAAATGCGCTGGTGAACCACTTATGCAAGCCGAGACGAACATGCCTTCCGGCATGGTTCCAGTAGTGGATGTCGATGTTCGAGTCAGTTGTTCGTCCGGCACATATATCCGTGCGCTGGCCCGTGACTTGGGTGCTGAACTTGGCGTAGGCGGACATTTGATTCGTTTGCGTCGCACACGAGTCGGTAGGTTCGCGTTGCCGGACGATACGAGCGGGCTGATTAGTGATAGCGCCATGAGCGAAACTCATACACATACGATTACTGCCCATACGGAGTCGAAAACATTCACCACTCGCGAAGGCGAAACCATCACTCGTAGTAAATGCGTGTTGGATACTCCCGCTGAGTTATCTGGTGATGATCGCCGTACTTGGTTGCTGGATCATGCTCTGACGATGGAACAAGCCGCTCGAGGCGCTATGCCGGCATTGGATATCACCACCGAGGAGGCTGCGGAACTGCGGTTCGGACGCCGCATCGAGCGCACCATCAGCGAACCTACGGCCGCCATTGTTCCGCAGACTCATGATGTAGTGGCAATTGTTGAGCGAGCCAATGCGCATCAGGCGAAGCCCGCTACCGTATTCCCCATCGCGTAAAGTAGACGCGGTTAGTTTGATGCTTCGGGCTCCTCTTTATGAGGGAAGCGATCACGCGAAAGCGTGACCGCACAACATGTACGGCCCAGTTTGAATAAAAGGAATCCTACGAGATATGGAAATTACTTATCTGACTCCGGATGAACAGGGCGAAGTCGCTTGGCCCTCGTTCGATAACGATAAGAAGGCCGTGGTGACGCTCGGTGCGTTCGACGGCATGCATCTGGGGCATCAAGCCGTTATCAAGCGTGTAGTGGAGCTTGCCAAGAAACACGATTCATTCTCCGTGGTGATTCTTTTTGAACCGCGCCCGGCTTTTGTGCACGGATGGGCCGCCAAGCACGATGGACAGGAACCTACGGAGGCCAATATCGATGCCGAAGCTTTGACCAGTGTGCATGAGCGTCTGCAGCGTATTGAGCAGCTTGGTGTGGATCATGTGCTTGTGGTCCGTTATACGTTGGCGTTTGCTTCAAAGTCGTACATTTTCTTCCTTGGCCGACTGGTTGGCAAGCTGGGCATGCGCACGCTGGTGCTTGGTCAGGATGCTGCTTTGGGCAAAGACCGTGCAGGCGACATCAAGCATATTGCCAATCTGGCTGCTGGCGCTGGCGTGTTCGAGCTGGATGTGGTGGATGATCGTGGTCCGGGCGAGGTGCGTATTCCCCGTGATTTCAAGCCGCAAATGCCGTCTGAATGGGGGGAGCCGGCCGATCCGCTGGCTGGGCTGAGCAAGGCGGAACGTCGCTCTTGGAGCAAGAAGCATCAAGCCAAGGCCATGCGTGCCTGGAGCTCCACCAATGTGCGCTACCTCTTGGCGCATGGCCGTATTCAGGAAGCTAACGCCATTTTGGGTGCGCCTCATGCCATTGAAGGCGAAGTAGTGCATGGCGAAGAGCGTGGCCGTACCATTGGCTTCCCAACTGCGAACCTTGGCACTGATATCGAAGGCTACATTCCCGTGGACGGCGTATATGCCGGCTGGCTGGTGGATTTGGGCGTGAAAAACGCTGATTCCAGCGAGCGGCCCGAAACCGATGCGTCACCCGAGGAGCAGTCTGCTCGACGCTGGCCGGCCGCCATTTCCATCGGCACCAAGCCCACGTTCAGTGAGAAGACCGGTCTCAACGAACGCGTGGTGGAGTCCTACTGCATCACCGATGATTGGCTTGACCTTTATGGGCACAAGGTGCGCGTGGAATTCACCGGATTCCTCCGCCCACAAGTCAAGTTTGACGGTGTAGATGCACTGACTGCAGAGCTCAAGCGTAACGTTGAGGAAACCAAGCGTCTGACCGCGTAGCGGCCGCCTATGATTCACGCTGAGAAAGGCATATAAGCTGTTGGAGCTGATAATCGTTCCAACAGCTTCTTTTATTTCTTAATGCCTAATGCCTCCAAAGCATCGGTCAGTGTTCCCACCTCAATCAACCGGAGCCCATCGATGTGCACTGGTTTACGCAGCGGAGGAATAACTGCCGTGGTAAAACCCAAACGAGCTGCTTCTCGCAGCCTATATTCCATACGTGGTGCGGGCCTCACCTGACCGGTTAGGGAAATCTCGCCAATCGCGCATGTGGTTTTCGCAATAGGCTTTGCGGTTGCGGCGCTCGCCAACGCGCTCACAATGGCTAAATCCGAGCCGGGTTCTTTAGCCTGCCCTCCGGCGATAGTGGATACGTAGAGGTCATTGGCCAATAGATTGAGCTTGCTGTGACGATATAACACCGCCGTCAGCATGGCAATACGGCTGGGATCCACGCCATTAACCGCTCTGCGAGGCGTAGGCAACACTGATTTGGTTACCAATGCCTGCACTTCGATAGGCAGACTGCGATGACCATCGAGCGTGAACGTCACACAAGTACCTTCTACCGGTGTGGAATCAGTGGTAGAAGGGCCGCCTCCAGACAGGAACAATCCTGATGGATCAGTGACTTCCTCAATACCCTCGCCGCTCATATCAAAACATCCGATCTCATCGGTCGGTCCAAAGCGATTCTTGATTGCGCGCAACATACGGAGCGCTGTTTCGCTATCACCCTCAAATTGGCACACCACATCAACCAAATGCTCAAGCGTGCGTGGGCCAGCAATAGAACCATCCTTGGTTACATGTCCCACTAAAAACACTGGAATATCCAGAGTTTTAGCAGTATCGATAAGCGCGCTTGCCACTTCGCGCACTTGTGTGGAACCGCCTGAAATGCCATCAACCTCTTGAGAGACAATGGTTTGCGCGGAATCAACAATAACCAAAGCCGGCTTGGTTTGTTCAATCAATCCTAACGCGGTGGCCAAATCAGTGGTGGAAGCCAGCAGCAGATTCGGCTCCACGGCGTTGATGCGCGAGGCGCGAAGTCGAACCTGAGCTTGTGATTCCTCGCCGGAAATATACAGCACGGTGTGCGCATTGCTGTTATCAACGCTTGCTACAGCTCTGGCCACATTGCCCGCCGTTTGCAACAGCAGAGTTGATTTGCCGATGCCTGGCTCTCCGGCGATTAATGTCACCGAACCAGGCACCACGCCGCCGCCGAGTACTCGATCGAACTCGCTGAACCCAGTGGATAGCCGCTCCACAGTCTCTGTGCCGATCTCAGTAATGGGTTTTGCTGCTGAACGGGAAGTATCGGCTACGGTAATCGACTGTGTACGCGAGGTGCGGCCGGGGGCTGCCGTTTTGGAACCCGCAGCCGGTCGAGCCTCGTGGAATTCCTCCACGGTGCCCCATTGCCCGCACTCAGGGCATTTGCCATACCACTTCGAGCCGTTCCACCCGCATTCGGAACATACGTATTGCACAGTTGATTTCGCCATGCTTCCACCCTAACGCCGAATATGAGGCGCGGTAAAATTTTTCCCTGCTAGCCCCTCAGGGGATCAATGCTGCGTGAAGATTCCAACAATCGCCGTAATGCTCTTGATATATCGAGCAGCGTCACACGGCTGTGAGAGAATCAAGGGCATGACTAACTCCGAGAATGTTTCGACTACACAATCCCACGGCAAGTTGATCGCAGTCGTCATCGCAGCCGCTGTGGTTATCGTTTTGGCAGTACTTTCGGCGTTCATCTGGCCGGGCTGGGCAATCGTTTCGAAAAACGATACCAACGCTACACAGACCACTCAGCAGCAGTCTACGGATACTGAGCCTACTAAGCCGACCATCGATCCTACCGCTTTGCCGGATGACGCAAGCGAGCTGTTGAAGGCCATGCCGGACAGTGTATTGAACTTTGCTCGTACCAAGGCTGAGGCTTCTACCTCATGGAGCAGTGCTTCCCCTCTTGAGGAATACACGGTGACCTACTCCACTGGGGATACGGCCAAGGATATTACGTTGATTGTGGCCCAGTGGTCCACCGCCGACAATGCCAAGACACAATATGATGCTTTGGCTGCCGCTCAAACTGGCGAAGAACTGGCTTCCGGCAATGTGAAGGTGTCCGGTGACGCAACTGGTTCGTACACCGTCAAGGCTGATGCATCAGATGCTAAGAAAGCTGTGGCCACTTGGCAGAACGATACGGTGGTGTTCCAGGCCAGCGGTAACAAGCAGGCGCTTGAGCGTTTCTACCAGAAGTTCCCGCTGTAAACCGTCTGATGACTCGCTCAACTACGTTGTGCGCCACACAGGTTTTCTCTGTCTGGCAAGACGTGTACTATAGTGCGAGTTGCAACTTTTACGATTAATCGAAATGGAGGCTTCAGATGGGTTCTGTCATCAAGAAGCGCCGCAAGCGGATGAGCAAGAAGAAGCACCGCAAACTGCTGCGTAAGACCCGCCACCAGCGCAAGTAGTCTTACTTAGCGATTTAAGGCATTGAAAACCCCGCGAGCCGTTTGGCTGCGGGGTTTCTTTATCTTCCGTCTGCTGTGCCGAGTAATGCAAAGAGCCGCACCTGCGTTGTGCAGATGCGGCTCTTGGTGTTGCGTCAGCTAGTAGCGGGCATCGCGCCCGCAACGGCTCACTTGTTGGAGTTGGTCATGACGCGCGGACCGTTCGGGTCGCCGACGATGACCTTGTCCACCATGTTGAGGAACAGGCCGTGCTCCACCACGCCAACAGTGGTGATGAGATCCTCGGCCAGCTCCTGCGGATGGTCGATGCGATCCAGGTGTAGATCAACCACGAAGTTGTTCTCGTCGGTGCGCACTTCCTTGCCCTCGGCATCAAGACGCAGCACCGGCTTGTAGCCCTTGGCTTCGAACTTCTTGATGACGTGGCCGGCACCGAACGGAATCACCTCGACCGGCAGCGGGAACTTGCCGATGGTGTCCACAACCTTGGACTCATCCACAATCCAGACGATCTGGTTGGAGTTGGTGGCCACGATCTTCTCCCACAGCAGGGCAGCGCCGCCACCCTTGATGCCGTTGAAGTTCTTGTCCACTTCGTCGGCACCATCGATGGTGATGTCGATGTGGTCCACATCGTCGATGTCCACGATCTTGATGCCGTAGCTCTCAGCCTGAGCCTGGGTGCGGCGGGAGGTGGTCACACCGGTGAACTCCAGGCCTTCCTCCTGATGGCGGCGGCCAAGCTCGTCCACCAGGAACTTCACGGTGGAGCCGGTGCCGAGGCCTGCGATCATGCCATCCTGAATGAGCTTGGCGGCTTCGATGCCGGCGGCCTTCTTCAGCGCGTCCTGCTGAGCCTTATCCATGAGTTGTTCTCCTTTGTTTTCTCTGGGGTCAACCGTATGTATTAACGGTGTAAAGCCTTCTCTCTTATCCTAACGCGGATGAGCGAATTTGTGCCCTCGTGTCCGTTTCCTATGCGTATGCGTGCGGCTGTGTGATGTGAGATTTATCGCAGAGTCGCACACATGGGAAGCTTATTTGCGGAAGAAGGGTGCATTAGTGATAGTCAGATTCCCATCGCCGTCTACATAGCCTTCAATCGCAATGGTGCCAGAGATTGGCATCGGCTGACCGTTGAAGTACGGGCTGGTCTTTGGCGCGGGGGAGAAGATTAGGTTGCCGGAGACGGTAAGTCCGCTTGGTGTTGCTGAGCGTGATGCTACAGAAGCTGCTGGTGTGCTGTGTTCTGCTGTGATGGCTACCTGTGCAGCATCAGTCTCTTCTGCTGGTGCATCTGCCGCCGGCTTGGCAGTGGAACCGCTAAAGTCCAAATCCGGTACGCCCTCAGGCTCGCTCAGTAGGTCAGCGATTGATTGCTTTCGTGTGGTTGGTTCCTGTGATCCGGCACCGGCAGAAGGTGATGAGCCGGTTTCAGGTTTGCGCAGATCAGCCGCGTCAGCCTTACCATCCAACACCAGCTGTACATCAGGTGGAACATCAGTGCCATGCGCATATTCAGAATTCAGCAGCGACTGCCAGCCTTCAATCGGCAGATATCCATCGCGTGCACCCGAACGGCAGTCACCAGCGTATGTTCGAGCCAATTCGTCTACCAGCTCGTTGCCGGCGTTGCCAGCATGACCTTTAACCCATTTGAAATTCACAGGTCCCGGCCTGCGTGAAATCTCAGCGTCAATTGCTTTGATCAGCTCTACATTCTTGACCGGCTTCTTCTGTGAATTCTTCCAACCGTTGCGCTTCCAACCCTTCACCCAAGTGGTGGAGCAGTTGATCGCATACTGTGAATCGGATTCGATGAGCAGCGGTTCGGAACCGGGGTGCGCTCGCAGTGCTTCAAGCACCGCGCACAACTCGCCGATTTGATTCGTGCCGTTTGTGGCGCCGCCTGCATCATAGCCATGCTCGTCATGCTCGTGGCCAGGTGTGCCGCCTGCATTCTTCGCATGGTCGGCCCACGCCCACCCCATTGGACCATTAGGATTGCCCAACGCGCTTCCGTCTGTAGATACGGTAATAGTCATGTGCCCACACTATCGCATAGGGCGTCGGATGCGGCTGATGCGTTGTGAGAATGCTCGCAACAGTAAAAGGGCGTTGGACTGTGAATCACAATCCAACGCCCTAACGCTCTAGGATTTAGCGGGACATCACTCGCTCAGAGCCTTATCGACCACGAGCTTGGCCTCGTCGAGCACCTTGTCGAGAGCTTCAGGGCTCTCGAAGGACTCGGCGTACACCTTGTAGATGTTCTCGGTGCCGGAAGGACGGGCTGCGAACCAGTTGTCCTTGGTGGTGACCTTCAGACCACCGATCTTGGCGTGGTTACCAGGAGCTTCGGTGAGCTTGGCGGTGATGTCTTCGCCGGCAAGCTGGGTGGCAGTTACATCGTCACCGGTGAGCTTGGCGAACTTCTGCTTCTGCTCAAGGGTGGTCGGGGTGTCAACGCGCTTGTACCAGGATTCGCCGAAGCGAGCCACCTGATCCTTGTGCAGCTCAGCCGGGTTCTTGCCGGTCTTCGCAGTGATCTCAGCGGCCAGCAGGTCGGGGATGAGGCCATCCTTATCGGTGGTCCACACGCGGCCATCGCGACGCAGGAAGCTCATGCCGGAGCTTTCCTCGCCACCGAAGGCGACCTCGCCGGTGAACAGCGGGTCGACGAACCACTTGAAGCCGACCGGAACCTCAACCAGCTTGGCGTTGATGGAGGCGGCCACGCGGTCAATCAGGGAGGAGGAGACCAGCGTCTTGCCGATGCCGGCGCCAGCAGGCCAATCCGGACGGTTGCCGCCGAACAGGTATTCCACAACCACGGCGATGTAGTGGTTCGGGTTCATGACGCCCCAGTTCGGGCAGACGATGCCGTGACGATCGGCATCCGGATCGGTGCCGCCGACCAGATCGTACTTGTCCCAAGCGCCGGCGTTGAGCTGGTCAACCAAACCCTTCATGGCGTACGGGGAAGACGGATCCATACGAATCTTGCCGTCGTGATCGATGGTCATGAAACGCCAGGTCGGATCAACCTCGGGGCGCACGACGCCGATGTTCAGACCGTACTTCTCGTTGATGAGCGGCCAGTAGTTCACGGAAGCGCCGCCGAGCGGGTCAATGCCGAGGCGCACACCGGAGTTGCGGATCACATCGAAGTCGATGACGTTCTTCAGATCGTCAACGTAGTGCTCGCGGAAGTCGAAGCCCTCGACGTACTCGGACTTGATGGCCTCCTCATACGGCACACGCTTGATGTTCTTGTAATCGCCGAGCAGCTCGTTGGCGCGAGCGGCGATGGCGTTGGTGGTCTCAGCCGGAGCCGGGCCGCCGGTAACGGGGTCGTACTTGAAGCCGCCATCGGTCGGCGGGTTGTGGGACGGGGTGACGACGATGCCGTCGGCAAGGCCTTCGCCCTCGAAGCGCTGGGTACCATCAGCCGCGCGGTTGTGGGTCAGGATAGCCTGGGAGACCACAGGGGTCGGCACGAAGTCATCGCGGGAATCGATGCGAACGTGCACGCCGTTGGCCACGAGCACCTCGATAGCGGTCTTCTTGGCCGGGCCGGAGAGCGCGTGGGTGTCGGAGCCGAGGTACAGCGGGCCGGTGACACCAGCCTTCTTACGGTATTCGGCGATGGCCTGGGAGATGGCGATGATGTGAGCCTCGTTGAACGAGGTCTTCAGGGACGATCCGCGGTGGCCGGAGGTGCCGAAGATGACACGCTGCTCGGGAACGGACGGATCGGGGACAAGGTCATAGTACTTGCCGATGACCTCATCGACGTTGATCAGATCTGCTGGGGTGGCGGGTAAGCCCGCATTTTTTGCTACCATGCTTCCCTATTGTGCCACGGATTTCAACGTTTTGGGCGAAGCTATGTTAAGAGTTGTCAACTTCTGTGCGAATGGTGAAAAAAGAGGTGGCGACACGCGGACGAGAAGCGCCAACTCCCTCTGCAAAGCATGGCAAAAATTAGTAATGGCCGGTATTGCATCCCGAAATAATCGAGGCAATACCGGCCGTCAGCTAATGGTGATAAGGAATCAGTGGCGGGATATTTCCTTCTCGATCTCCTCCAGTGACTTGCCCTTGGTCTCAGGCACGAAACGCAGCACGAACGGAATGGACAGGGCCGCGAACACACCGAAGATGGCGAACGGGCCACCCACATTGTTGCCGAACGCGTCGAGCAGCACGAGGAAGAACTGGGAGACGATGAAGTTGCCCAGCCAGTTGGCGGCGGAACCGAAGGAGGAGCCGATGCCGCGCACGGACAGCGGGAAGATCTCACCGATCAGCACCCAGGCGATCGGACCCCAGGAGATGGCGAAACCGAGGATATAGAAGGCGATCAGAATCATGGTCGGCACAGCGAGCACAGCAACGTCGCCCACGAAGTTCATCACAGCGAGAATGGCTAGGGAGACGGTCATCACGATGGAACCGAAAATCAGCATGCCCTTGCGCGGGAACTTGTCCATGATCATGGTGGCCACGATGGTGGAGACGAAGTTCACCACGCCGATGCCCACGGACACCCAGATGGCGTCTGCTTCAGGGAAGCCGAAGCCCTTGATGAACACCTGCGGCAGGAAGTAGATCACGGAGTTGATGCCGACGAGCTGCTGGAAGAGCATGATGCCGATGGCAGCGATGAGTGCCGGGCGGGCGATACGGAACAGTTCGCGCACGCCACCCTTGGTGTCCTGGGCGGCGACAGCCTTGATTTCGTCGAGTTCGAGCTGCACCTGTGCCTGGTCGACATCCTTGCGAATCAGGGTCAGCACTTTGAATGCGTTGCGCTCGTCGCCCTTGTTCACCAGGTAACGCGGGGATTCCGGCAGCAGAATACCACCGATGAGCAGCAGTGCGGCCGGCACCAGTGCGGAACCGAGCATCCAACGCCAATCACGGGCGCCGAGCAGATTGTGGCCCAGGAAGCCGAGGTTGGAGGCGTAGGCCAGCAGGATACCGAACGTGATCATGAGCTGGAACAGCGTGGAAAGCGAGCCGCGGCGCTCCTTCGGCGCGAGCTCAGCCAGGTAAGCCGGAGTCAAAGCGGAGGCGGCACCCACGGCAAGGCCCAGGATGATGCGGGCGGCAACCATCATCAGGAAGCCGGTAGCGGTGGCGCACATACCCGAGCCGATGAGGAACAGGATGGCGGAGACGATGAGCAGCTTCTTACGGCCGAACTTGTCGGACAGGGCGCCGATGGACAATGCGCCGGCGCAGGAGCCGATGAGCACGGAGGAGGTGATGAAGCCGGTCTGGGAGACGCTCAGTCCGAAGTCCGATTCGATCAGCGGGGAAGCGCCGGAGATGATGCCGGTGTCGAAGCCAAACAGCATGCCGCCAAGGGCGCCGAACGTGAAGATGAATGAGCTGTTCAGCGGGAATCGGGAAGAGAATCCGCGAGATTCCGCCGCCTCGATGGTCTCAATCGTGTTGGTTGCCATGTTTGCCATTGCGTTGGCGCCGTTCTCAAGTGCCTCGGTGGCATCTGCCGCCACGTTTGCTGATGCGGCTGTGGTGTTTGCCGTCGTCATTGCTGTCGTTCCTTTCATCGCCATTGACGGAGTGCATTCGGTTGCACCCCATGTGCTGCGTGCAGGTAGTACCTCGTTGTGCCACCGAAAACAAAAAAGACCTGGAACAATGTGGAATGCGCGCATCCAATACGGCAATAGCCGCATCTGGATATGCAAATTCCACATCGCTCCAGGTCTTGCCTCGTTTCCAAGTAACAACCCTGCTACGCAACGTGTGAAGAACAGGATACGACTTTTCCGCTCGCGACACTCCGATAGTCGGACGATTTTTGCAATCGTTTGCGTTGGGTAAATGGACAAGGCCGTACTTGATGCGAGACAATGGCGGAGCATACGGTGAAGGGAGTGAACGTGGCGGTATCGAAAGCATCATCTACGCAGACGCAGGATGCGCCGGCTACGGAACTACTTGCAACTGCTCCCGCATCTGCCGCTTCCTCGTCAGCGATGGCCAAGCAGATTCTCGAAGCCCTTGGCGGCGCGCCCAATATCCGTGAACTCACCCACTGTGCCACTCGACTGCACGTTACGCTTGACGACGAGCGTTATGCCAACCTGAAACAGATTGAATCCATTCCCGGTGTGCTCGGCGCATTCCCACGAGCTGGCGGGCGTTGTCAAATCATCATCGGCGGTGCTGTGGCCTCGGTATATGAGCGCATGATAAGCATGATGAATGCAGCTGCTGCATCCGGCGTAACCGAAAAATCCATGGAGGCCGCAGATCCTTCCGATGCCGCAGACTCCGGCGCAGCAAGCCAGGAGGCTCCGCAATCATTCGCGTCTCGCACGCCGCGAGCATGGGCAAGCGCCATCCTCGACTATGTTTCCGATGCCTTCCGCCCGCTGCTCGGCGTGCTGCTGGGCGCATCCATGATTATTGCGCTCGCCAACGTGGCCGTAGCGCTAGGACTCACTCCGGACGGCAACGCTACTGACGGTTGGCGAGCATTGAAGGCCATCTGGGAAGTCATGTTCGTGATGCTTCCTATCATGATTGCCACCAATGCCGCCCGCAAGCTCAACGTCGACCCTTGGCTTGGCGGTGCGATCATGTCAGCGCTATTAGCTCCCCAACTTGCAGGCTTGAGCGGTGGCATCAATGTATTCGGCATCACCATGCCCATCAATGACTACAGCGGCAACATCTTTGTGCCGTTGCTTATGGTCGTGTTGCTGGCCATGATTTATCACGGGCTGAAACGCGTGATTCCAGACAGCGTGCAGCTCGTGTTCGCGCCGTTCTGCTCGCTCGTGGTGGTGTATCTGCTCTCGGTACTGTTCGTCGGTCCGCTTGGCGTATGGGTTGGCGATGAATTAAGTGCGGGCACGGCATGGTTGAACACGCATGTGCCGTTCCTGTTTGCGCTCTTGATACCTATGCTCTACCCGTTCCTAGTGCCACTCGGCCTGCATTGGCCGTTGAATGCTCTGATGCTGATGAACATTCAGACGTTGGGCTATGACTTCGTGCAGGGGCCGATGGGCGTTTGGAATTTTGCTTGCTTCGGTGTGACCGCGGGAGTGCTCATGCTCTCTATTCGTGAGCATGATGCCGATATGCGCCAGACTTCGCTCAGTGCATTACTTGCTGGTTTGCTCGGCGGTGTTTCAGAACTCAGTTTGTATGGTATTCATCTTCAGCATCGCCGCACGTACCGATGGCTGCTCGCCGGTTGTGCAGCTGGAGGCCTCTCTAGTGCGGTGCTCAGTTGGGCGTTTCCCTCGGTGTTGCCTTCCGGGCAGACGATTCATGGAGTGACGACTACGGCGTTCGCTTTTTCCTCGTTGTTGACCATTCCGGTGTTCGACCGTGCATGGGTATATGCACTGTCCATCACCATTGCATTTGCTGTTGCCATGATGTTGACGGTGATATTCGATTACCGTATGCCGCAAAGCGCTCACGAGACCGAAACTTCAGCAAAGTCGGCGGCCGGGATGTCCGCTGCTGCAATCGCTGATGTTGAGGATTCCGCCGTTCCTGCGCAACAGCTTTGGCATGCCGAGTCTTCCAATGCTGTCTTCGCTCCCATCGCAGGCGTAGTAGTCGGTTTGGAATCCATCGGCGACCCGGTATTCGCATCCAAGGCGCTTGGTGATGGGGTTGGCATCGTGCCTGATGGTTCGGCTGGTATCGCTGCGGTGCATGCGCCGGTAAGCGGCACCATCAAAACCGTGGCCAAAACCGGTCATGCGCTCGGCATCAAAACCGACGATGGTATTGAAGTGCTGGTACATGTCGGTCTCGATACCGTAGATATGGGCGGCGAAGGATTCGCCTTGCAAGTTGCAAAAGGGGAGCATGTTTCTGCTGGCGATGTACTGCTGCAGGTGGATTTCGAGGCTATTGCCCAAGCCTGTCATAATCCGGTGGTCGTGGTGACCGTAGTCAATACGATGGCGATGACTTCGGTAGTGCCGCTGCTCATGCCTGCCGACAGCCCAAGCGCCGACGTGCGGCAAGGCGAGCCGAGAAAGGTGACTGCCGGAGAACCTATTATCGATGTAGAGCGTTAGTGGTTAATGCGGCAATCGAATAATCGGCAGATCGACCAACGAGGGGAGGTGCGTCATGGAAATACTGAGAGTGTTCAACAATAACGTCGTGCTTGCCAAAGACGGCAATGGCGGTGAAGTGATTCTTACTGGCCGAGGCTTGGGCTTTCAGGCCAAGCCAGGGCAGTCGGTGGACGAATCGAAGATTGTGCGCACCTTTGTGCCAGCGGATGGCCGAGACCCTGATCATCTGGCACAGATGCTTTCGGATATTGATCCGGAGATTATTCGTATTGTTGTGGATGCCATGAAACAGGCTGGACTGGGGGAGCGGGAGATTGGCAGCACCACATTGGTGATGGCGCTCTCCGACCACATCGCCGGAGCCATCGCGAGGCAGAAGCGCGGTATTGCAGTCGAATATCCGCTGGTCGGTGAGATCAGCAACCTCTATCCCAAGGAATACGAGCAGGGTTGTGCATTGCTCAAAGCCATTAATGGCAAGCTTGCGGAACCACTGCCGGATGGTGAGGAAACATCGCTAGCCATGCATCTGGTGAACGCAGGGTTTGCCACTGGAGACTTGACATACACGTACACAATGACCGGCGTGATTCAGCAGATGCTCGACATCATCGAGCATACATATGGACTGAAATTGGACCGTGAATCCGTCAATGTCGGGCGTTTCATCACCCATTTGCGGTACCTGTTTATTCGTATCCATCAGAACAAGCAGCTTGCTGACGAGCCAGCGCCGATCATCAATGCGATTCGCGATGCCTACCCCGAGGCACTGCGTTGCGCATCGACCATCGGCCGCCTACTGGAATTGCGTCTGGATGCGGATGTGAGCGAAGACGAAGTAGCCTATCTCGCCATGCATGTGGCGCGAGTCACAGCCGACGCACGCCAATAGCAGCACTACTTCACCGGCTCCAGAATACTCGTCGTCTCAGCGAAATCGGACGTGGCGTTCGCCGCCGCAACCTGAGCGGTCTTCAACGTGGAGGTATCCGGCACACGCACGATGAGCGCTCGCTGGTCCACGGAGAAACGAATGTGCTTGGTCTCCGGCAACATGTCGCCATCCACCTGAGCCTTGGCGGGCTTTTCCAACGTAATTTCCGCGGTGATGCCTTGCACCTGCTCTACCGTGGAATTGGTGGAGAGCGGGTTCTGCTCGGGCTTCCCGGTAATAGTCTGATGTACCACATCGCCGAACAGGTTTGCCCAGCCCAGAATGCCGCCGGTGGTGTCGATGATTTCAAAATCAAGGATGCCGTCATCGTATGAGGCGGCGGGCATCAGCGAGAATACTGGGATTTGGCCGCAATTGCCGGCCATGATCGTACGAAAATCAAGGTTCTTGATGGAATGAGTGGAACCATCGGAACTGGTGATAGTCAGGTTGCCACGGAACTTTGGTGCGAACAAATTCTTGATGCCGCCCACAAAATAAGCAAGCCAGCTGATGTTGGCTTTCAACGCCGGGTCGGTATCGTCAATCATGGCGGCATCGAAGCCGATGCCGGCGATGATGAGGAACGCGTGGCCGTGATCATCTTCAGGATGGTCAAGCAGTCGGAGACGGCCCATGTCCACTAAGCGAGAGCCGTGAGAGGTGGCCACGGTCAGTGCCGCATCGATATCGTCCACGGGAATGCCCATATTGCGGGCAAACAGGTTGCCGGTGCCGATGGGAATGATGCCCAGTGCATGGCCGGTACCGGAAACCGCGCTCGCCACCGTGCGCACCGTGCCGTCACCGCCGACTGCGATGACCACATCAGCACCATCTTCGAGTGCTTCCAATGCGCAGGCGCGCCCATCCTTATCGAGTTGCGTATCGTAGAAGCGAATGCGGTTCAATCCTTTGGAGCGGCAGAACTCCTGAATATGCAGACGCTGAGTGGCGGCCTGAGGCTTGGAAGGGTTGATAATAAAGGCGTACTGCACCTCATCGTCCCTACGCTTTTCCAGCGTTTCGGCGAGCCTGCGGCGACGCTCGGCGCGAATACCCAAGACGATGGCTGCAATAAACACCGCAAGAAGCAGCACCGCGGCGATGATGATAAGCACTGTAAGCGTGGACTGAGGCATGATTCCTATTTGTAGTGGCACTCAAGGAACAAACGCCGAAGGTTGCGGGAACGTGAACAATTTGCGCACAGGGCTATTGTGCGCGCTGTTCAAAACCATTCCTGCACTTGCGCAATTAGTGAGATTAATAGAATGAATAACCTATCGCGTGTCGGCTTACGGCGGTAGTGTTAGGCGCATGCTTGATATTCAATTCATCCGTGAACACACTGATATCGTCAAGGAATCCCAGCGCAAGCGCGGCGAGTCCGTTGAACTCGTCGATGAAGTGCTCTCCTCCGATACCGCACGCCGTGAAGCACTGAAGGCTTTCGAAGAGGCCCGCGCCCAGCAGAAGGAAATCGGCAAGAAGGTTGCCGCAGCCCCGGCCGACGAAAAGGCCAAGCTGATCGCTGAAACCAAGGAACTTTCCCAGAAGGTTGCCGAGTACAAGTCCAAGGCCGATTCCGCAGCCGAGGAATACACCACCGCCATGTGGAAGCTCTCCAACATCGTGGAGCCGGAAGCTCCTGAAGGTGGAGAGGATGATTACGTGGTGGTCAAGAAGGTTGGCCAGATTCGTGACTTTGCCGCTGAAGGTTTCGAGCCGAAGGATCATCTGACCCTCGGCACCGAGGTGGCTGGCATCGATATGCGCCGTGGCGTGAAGGTGGGCGGTTCCCGTTTCTACTTCCTGCGTGGCGCTGTGGCCCGCATGCAGATTGCCATGCTGACTATGGCTGTGGATCAGGCCGAGGAGCACGGCTTCGTGCTGGCCATCACTCCGACGCTGGTACGTCCTGAGGTCATGCGCGGCACCGGCTTCCTGAACTCCCATGCCGACGAGATTTACCGTCTGCGCGAGCCCGATGACCAGTACCTGGTCGGTACTTCCGAAGTGGCTCTGGCCGGTATGCACGAGAACGAGATCCTTGACCTCGGCAACGGTCCGCTGCGCTACTGCGGCTGGAGCTCCTGCTACCGCCGCGAGGCCGGTGCCGCAGGTAAGGACACCTCCGGCATCATCCGCGTCCACCAGTTCGATAAGGTGGAAATGTTCGTCTATGCCAAGCAGGAGGACTCCTACAAGGAGCATGAGCACCTGTTGGCTATGGAACAGGAGATGCTTGCCAAGGTCGAGGTGCCGTACCGCATCATCGATACCGCTGCCGGCGATCTCGGCTCCTCCGCTGCCCGTAAGTTCGACTGCGAGGCTTGGGTGCCGACCCAGGGTCGTTACCGCGAGCTGACCTCCACCTCCAACTGCACCGAGTACCAGGCTCGTCGTCTGAACATCCGTGAGCGCATGGAAGACGGCAACACTCGCCCGGTCTCCACGCTGAACGGCACGCTGGCCACCACCCGTTGGCTGGTCGCCATTCTCGAGAACCACCAGCAGAAGGATGGCTCCATCGAGATTCCGAAGGCCATGCGTCCGTACATGGGCGGCAAGGAAGTCATCGAGCCGACCAAGTGGGAGGCCTGATTCTCAGGCCTGCTGTTGCCCTGCGACGCGCGCGACGCTATCGCTGGGCGCTGCTACGAATACTCCACCGGACTGTTCGTCAAGTGGGAGGCCTGATTTCGCCAGCTTTGTTCTCAATCGCTATTGCCTCCCTCTGACGATGGAGGCGGCTCGAAGAGTCGGAGGGAGAGAAGCCGGCGAAGCCGTAACGGATATTGTTGCAGCGGCGTCGGTAGGTTCTCCCTACCGTATGTATAATTGAACATCGTGCGCTTCGGGGTTGCTCGGAAATGCGCACAAAGGACAGATGTCTGAGCGGTCTAAAGAGACGGTCTTGAAAACCGTTGAGGGGCAACCCTCCGCGAGTTCGAATCTCGCTCTGTCCGCCCTTCAAGGGCTAGGCGACGCGCCTAGCCCTTTTTCTTTTCTTGGAATTCCTATACCCCACGTACAGAGTTCGTCTTAGTGCAAAGATTTCGGGCAGTGAGGCCTAGTCTCCCGAATTTCTTGTACTGAGTTCGTCTCAGTGCAAGAAATTCGGGGTGAGTGGCCTTATTCCCCGAATAAGTTGCGCTGAGTGGAGGGTATGTTGCGCTGAGTGGAGGGGAATTTAGCGATGAGGGGAGATATGGGCCGGTGATAACACAAAACGACCGTTTTTGTTCGTGTGTACAGCACGCACGCGAGCAAACGCTCATGCATGTCTGCACATGTTCGCTGTGATGACAAACTATGGCCGCATAGGTGTTTTCTCATGTTCACTGAAATGACAGGCCGTATCCGCATGGGTATATGCACAAGTCGTTCGAGGATGGTCTCCGAAAACGGTAGCTGTTGAGGTCGTATCCACATGCGTGTATTCACTCGTCCACTGTGATGGCGAGTACACACGCATAAGTGTCTTCACACCTTCTTCATAATCTAGATACATGCCGTTGTTGAAAGCAGGATTTTCCGTGATAGTCTGTAACCGGTCACACAAACCAAGCGAATATAACATTTATGCGAAGGGAAGTCGGCTAAGTTAACTGACCTTATGTGTCTCGAACCGTTTGAACTCAACGTTTTTGCGGGGGGCGCGCGGAAATTGTTAGCAAAGTTGACAATTTTCTTTTGAAGGCATAAATTAGCTATTGTTCGTCACAGGGAAGTGATGAGACCATATAACGAAGGAGTAGAGATATGGTATCGCACAACAAGCGCCTGGTAGCAGCTCTGGCTGCAGTAGCAGCTATGGGTATAGGCCTTGCCGGTTGCGGCAGCGACACTGCTAACACTGGTGATTCCAGCAGCGACGGCGGTAAGGTCACCATCACCTACATGCACCGTCTGCCGGATTCCGAGGGCATGACTCTGGTCAACGACATCGTTGCCAAGTGGAATAAGCAGCACCCGGATATTCAGGTCAAGGCCACCAAGTTCGATGGCAAGGCCTCTGAAATGATCAAAAAGCTTGAGACCGACGTCAAGTCCGGCGAGGCTCCGGATCTGGCTCAGGTCGGTTACGCCGAGCTGCCTGAGGTCTTCACCAAGGGTCTGCTGCAGGATGTGACCCAGTACGCCGAGCAGTACAAGAACGACTTCGCATCCGGCCCGTACAGCCTGGTTCAGGTTGACGGCAAGGCTTACGGCCTGCCGCAGGACACCGGCCCGCTGGTTTACTTCTACAACAAGGCTGAGTTCGATAAGCTCGGCATCACCGAGGTCCCGCAGACCGCCGATGAGTTCATCGCCGCTGCCAAGACCGCTGCCGCCGCTGGCAAGTACATCATGTCCTACCAGCCTGATGAGGCTGGCAACATGATCTCCGGTCTGGCTGGCGCCTCCGGTGGTTGGTACAAGGTGAAGGGCGACTCCTGGGTCGTCAACACCGAGACCGATGGCTCCAAGGCAACTGCTGACTTCTACCAGCAGCTGCTCGACGCCAAGGCAGCCACCACCAACCCGCGTTGGGATCCGTCCTTCGATGCATCCATCAAGGATGGCTCGTTGATCGGTACTGTGGCCGCTGCTTGGGAGGCCCCGCTGTTCATGACCTCCTCCGGTGGCACTGGCTCCGGCGAATGGCAGGTCGCTCAGCTTGGTGACTGGTTCGGCAACGCTGGCAAGAGCGGCCCTGACGGTGGTTCCGCCGTGGCCGTGCTGAAGAACTCCAAGCATCCGAAGGAAGCAATGGAGTTCCTGGATTGGTTCAACACCCAGGTTCCTGATCTGGTTTCCCAGGGCCTCGTTCCGGCTGCTACCACTGAAGACGCTGAGACTCCTTCCGAGTGGTCCACCTTCTTCGGCGGTCAGGACATCATGAAGGAATTCAAGACCGCTAACAACAACATGGGTGACTTCACCTACATGCCTGGCTTCTCCGCAGTCGCCGCCAAGATGAACGAAACCGCCGCCAAGGCCACCGATGGCTCCGGCAAGGTTGCAGACATCTTCTCCGACGCGCAGACCACCTCTGTGGATACGCTGAAGAACCTCGGCCTGTCTGTTTCCGAGTGACATTAACGGTTAGGGTTCCTTCCAGCCGCTGATATCCTCAACCACACATCGAAAGGCCGGAGCTCAACACTCCGGCCTTTCTTTTTACTCGAGTTCGGTTCGTCATTAATTGTGTTTGATCTGACTGCATCGATCCGAACTGCATTACGTACTTTCTATTTCTTACTGTTCTTTTGAAAGACAGGTTTCCCTATGACTGCAACAACAAAAACGGCGAAGACGGGGGTCGCCAGGCGTGCCGCTAAGCCAAAGGCTTCTGATGCTGTGAAGCGTGAGAACCGTACCGGCTGGGCCTTCATGGCACCGTTTGGCATCCTGTTCGCTCTGGTATTCATTCTGCCCATTATCTGGGCTATTTATTCCAGCTTCTTCCGCCAGGTCACCACGGGCGGTGGCGCATACGGCGGCGGCGAACTGGTCAATAAGTTCGTCGGACTTCAGAACTTCCAATACGTTATTACTTCCGGCAACTTCTGGGCTGGCGTGGGCAGGGTAGTGCTCTACACCGTGGTTCAGGTGCCGGTCATGATCATTGCGGCACTTGCTCTGGCAATGCTCATTGATTCCTACATCGTCAAGCACATCACTGCATTCCGTCTGAGCTACTTCCTGCCGTACGCCATCCCGGGCGTGGTCGCATCCATCATCTGGGTGTACCTCTACAACGGCCAGATTTCCCCTATCGTTAAGGGTCTTGCCGCCATCGGCATCAAGGTGAATTTCTTCGGCGACAATGTGGTTCTTGGCTCTATGGCCAACATCACGACCTGGACCTTCACCGGCTACAACATGCTGATCTTCCTCGCCGCACTGCAGGCTATTCCGCACGATCTGTATGAGGCCGCACGCATTGATGGCGCCAACGGCTTCCAGATCGCCATGAAGATCAAGCTGCCGAACGTGCGCGC
Organism: Bifidobacterium imperatoris; assembly: GCF_002860405.1. Lineage (GTDB taxonomy): Bacteria > Actinomycetota > Actinomycetes > Actinomycetales > Bifidobacteriaceae > Bifidobacterium > Bifidobacterium imperatoris. The sequence continues at coordinate 24,312 of NZ_NMWV01000012.1, forward strand.
AGCAGCCCTGCTTGCCATGCTGCTCTCCATCGTCGGCACCATCCAGCTGTTCAACGAGCCTCAGGTGATGTCGATTTCCGATCCGAGCATTTCCAAGTCGTACACGCCAATGATGATGGCCCTCAACACATCGCAGGGCACCCTGACCCCAGGTGGTGACGGACCTGCATCCGCTGTGGCCATCGTTATGGCACTGATTGCTGGCGTACTCGCCGTGGTTTACACGCTCGTTGAAAGGAAGGTGAACGCAGAATGAGCACCGTAGAAGCTACTGATAAGGAATCCCGCGCGGCCGCACGCGCTCGTAAGAAGGCTGACAAGATTCGTGACAAGCATGCCAACGACCTGCCTCGTTCCATGCAGCCTTCCGCGCTGGTCAAGACCATCACCATCGTTGTTCTGGTCTTTGCGCTGATCTACTTCCTGTTCCCGATTTATTGGGCCATCATCGCCTCGACTAAGACGCCGAGCCAGATGACCGGCAGCAACGGTCTGTGGTTCGCCGTGGGGCTGAGCGATTTGCCTGCCGCCATCGCCAAGAACTATGGCACGCTGATTGGTTGGACCCGTGGCCAGTTTTGGCGCTGGGTGCTGAACTCTCTGATCTACTCGGGTGTTTCCGCTCTGGTGGGTACGCTCGTGGCTGTGATGGCAGGATACGCTACCGCAAAGTTCAACTTCAAGGGTAAGAACCTTGCCATTGGCGTGATTATGGGCTGCATGCTGATGCCGGCCGCACTGCTGACCATTCCGCAGTACTCCATCTTCCACGCCATGCATCTGACCAACACGATGCTCTCCATCATCATCCCGTGCTGCGTCTCTCCGTTCGGCTTCTTCCTGGGCCGCGTGTACGCACAGACCTCAGTGCCGAACGAACTGCTTGAAGCAGCTCGTATCGATGGCGCAAGCGAAGCTCGCATCTTCTTCACCATTGTGCTGAGGATTCTGGCTCCGGCAATGGTCACGATCTTCCTGTTCCTGTTCGTGGCCACTTGGAACAACTTCCTGCTGCCGTTGATGATGGTCTCTTCCGATACCTTGAAGCCGGTGACCTTGGGTCTGTACGGCATGGTCTCCCTGGCTACCTTCACTGATCGTGGCGCTCTGATGATGGGTGCTCTGCTCGGTGTGCTGCCTGTGATCGTGCTCTTCCTCGGTCTCCAGCGCTACTGGCAGGCCGGCCTTGCCGCTGGTGCGGTCAAGGGCTGACGCGTTAAGCAGACAGCCCGGTGGGCTGTCTGTAGCGTCAGCCTGAGCGAGACGATAGTCGAGCGAAGACAGCATTGAGCCTCGCCGTAGGCGAGTCCTTAATTGCAGGGGCCGAAGGCGACGCGTTAAGCAGACGGCCTAAGACCAATAATTCCCGCCGTCCGGTGCCTCGTGCTACTCCTTCCGGCGCCGGACGGCTTCTCAACAATAAGTAGCACGCAACCATACTGATCCGGAGCCTTCCTGATTCTTGTTATGAGATTGTCGGTAAAACGACTGGGAAGCTCCGGTGATGTTCAATTCGCTCTTCCGGCGTTGCCGTGGGGCTACTCTCAAGGATTTATGCAGTCAGGATCCTGGACGCCCGACGGCGGCGTCGGATTCTTGTTTTATATGCATATATTGTTTACAATTTAATTATCCAATAAAATAATCAATGTCCTCAAAGGAGAGACTATGACTAGCACCGGCCGCTTCACCTTGCCTAGCGAGGAGAATTTTGCGGAGAAGACCAAGGAGCTTGCCAAACTGTGGGGCGCGGACGCCATCCGTAACTCCGATGGCACGCATCTGGATGAGGCTGTGCTTGCCTTGGGCAAGAAGATTTACAGTGCGTATTTCCCAACTCGCGCGCATAACGAGTGGATTACGCTGCATATGGATGAGACCCCGCAGGTGTATCTGCTGACCGATCGCATTCTCGCTGAATCGGATACGGTTGATATTCCGCTGATGGAAAGCTTCTTCGCCGAGCAGCTGAAGCCGAATCGTGATGCCGACCCTCACAAGTATTGGGAGGTTGTGGACCGCACCACTGGTGAGGTCGTCGATCCGGCGAACTGGACGCTTGACGCGGACGAGGACACCGTGCATGTGAGTGGCGTTGCCGCATGGCATGAGTACACGGTGAGCTTCCTGGCCTACATCATCTGGGATCCGGTGGAAATGTACAACCACCTGACCAATGACTGGGGTGATAAGGAACACGAGATTCCATTCGACATCTACCATCCGGCCACCCGCAAGTTCGTGTTCGACACGTTCGAGAAGTGGTTGAAGGACAATCCGCAGGTGGATGTGGTGCGTTTCACCACGTTCTTCTACCAGTTCACCCTGCTGTTCGATCCGAAGCACCGTGAGAAGATCGTGGATTGGTTCGGCTGCGCTTGCACTGTGAGCCCGGCCGCTCTCGATGACTTCGAGAAGGAATACGGCTACCGTCTGCGTCCGGAGGACTTCGTGGACGGCGGCGCCTACAACAGCGCATGGCGTGTACCGCGCAAGGCGCAGCGCGACTGGATCGACTTCCTCTCCGGCTTCGTGCGTAAGAACGTCAAGCAGCTTGCCGATATGTCCCATGCCGCGGGCAAGGAAGCGATGATGTTCCTCGGCGACCAGTGGATCGGTACTGAGCCATACAAGGAAGGCTTCGAAGACCTGGGTCTGGATGCCGTGGTTGGTTCCATTGGCGATGGCACCACGACCCGTATGATTGCCGACATTCCGGGCGTCAAGTACACCGAAGGCCGCTTCCTGCCGTACTTCTTCCCGGATACCTTCTATGAGGGCAATGATCCAAGCATCGAAGGCCTCGACAACTGGCGCAAGGCACGTCGTGCCATCCTGCGCTCTCCGATCTCCCGTATGGGATACGGCGGCTACCTGTCTCTGGCGGCCAAGTTCCCGAAGTTCGTGGACACCGTGACCCACATCGCCGATGAGTTCCGCGATATCCACGATCGTACGGACGGCAAGCCGGCCGAGGGCGAGCTGAACGTGGCCATTCTGAACTCCTGGGGCAAGATGCGCTCCTGGATGGCATTCACTGTGGCCCACGCGCTGCCGAACAAGCAGACCTATTCCTACTACGGCATTCTGGAATCCCTGTCCGGTATGCGTGTGAACGTGCGCTTCATCAGTTTCGATGATGTGCTCGAGCATGGCGTGGCCGATGACATCGACGTGGTCGTCACCGGTGGCCCGGTCGATACCGCGTTCACTGGCGGTGACGTGTGGGCCAACCCGAAGCTGGCCGAGACGCTGCGCGCTTGGGTGCGTCATGGCGGCGCTCTGGTAGGTGTGGGCGAGCCGAGCTCGCTGCCGCGCTTCCAGGCTGGTCGCTTCTTCCAGCTGGCCGACGTGTTCGGCGTGGACGAGGAACGCTACCAGACTCTGTCCGTGGACAAGTACTTCCCGCCTGTCACCCCGGACCACTTCATCACCGCCGACGTGCCGGTTGATTCCGAGGCGCGCGAGGCATGGGAGAAGGCCGGTTATCGCATTCCGTTGTCCGGCTGCGGCGGCGGTCAGGGCATCGAGCCGCTTGGCGGCATCGACTTCGGTGAGCCGGTGCTCAACACCTACCCGGTTAACGAGGATGTGACCCTGCTCAGGGCCGACAACGGCCAGGTGCAGCTCGCGGTCAACGAATACGGTGAGGGTCGTGGCGTGTACGTGTCCGGTCTGCCGTATTCGGCCGCCAATGCCCGCCTTCTGGAGCGTATCCTCTTCTGGGCCTCCCATAACGAAGGCAAGTACGCGGCATGGAGCTCCTCGAACCCAGAGTGCGAGGTTGCACACTTCCCGGAGCAGGGCCTGTACTGCGTGATTAACAACACCGACCAGCCGCAGACCACCACGGTCACGCTGGAAGATGGCAGCAGCGAGACCTTCGACCTTGAAGGCAGCGGCATCGCCTGGCGCAACGCCTGATTGATACATTGGCTCCCCTCACTGAGGGGAGCCAATGTTCTCTTTTGTGAACAAAAAGCACACAAGAACCGCTTACCGCGCTTGATTTTGCAATCAAATGCAGTAAACTCATACATGAAAGAACAAAAGTGCACATTCTAGAAACAGAAGTGCACATTCTTCAAGGAGAAGACATGACCACTGTTCTGGTTACGGGCGGCGCGGGCTTCATTGCCACCCACACTGACGTTGAGCTGCTGAACAAGGGATACGACGTGGTGTCCGTAGACAACTACGGCAATTCCTCCCCAATCGCTCTTGACCGCGTTGAGCAGATCACCGGCAAGAAGATCAAGCGTTACGACGGTGACGTGCGTGACGAAGCCCTGATGAACAAGATCTTCGATGAGAACCCGATCGACTGGGTCATCCACTTTGCTGGCCTCAAGGCTGTGGGCGAGTCCGTGGCCAAGCCGATTGAGTACTACGACAACAACCTGTACTCCACGCTGGTGCTGCTCAAGGTGATGCGCGCGCACAACGTCAAGAAGATCATCTTCTCGTCTTCCGCCACCGTGTACGGTTCCCCGAAGGAACTGCCGATTACCGAGGAGACCCCGACTGGCGGCACCACCAACCCGTACGGCACCTCCAAGCTGTTCCAGGAGCAGATCTTGCGCGATGTGCATGTGGCTGATCCGGAGTGGACCATCGTGCTGCTGCGTTACTTCAACCCGGTTGGCGCTCACGAGTCCGGCCTGCTGGGCGAAGACCCGAAGGGCATCCCGGCCAACCTGACCCCGTATGTGGCCAAGGTTGCCATTGGCGAGCTGAAGGCCGTGCAGGTCTTCGGTGACGATTACGACACCCCTGACGGCACCGGCGTTCGTGACTACATCCACGTCGTCGATCTGGCCAAGGGCCATGTGGCCGTCATCGATCACATCGAAAAGTCCGGTGTGTTCACCTACAACCTGGGCACCGGCCACGGATACTCCGTACTTGAGGTCATCAAGGCTTATGAGAAGGCCGCTGGGCACGCAATCCCGTACGTGATCAAGCCTCGCCGCCCCGGTGATATCGCCGCTTGCTACGCTGACGCCTCCAAGGCTGCTCGCGAGCTGGATTGGAAGGCCGAGCTGACCATTGATGATATGGCCAAGTCCTCCCTGAACTGGCAGATCAAGAACCCGAACGGTTTCCGCGACGCCAAGTGACCTACTAGGTCATACGATCCGTCTATCGACGGCCCAACGTGTGAGCTCGGTGCGGTTGGAAAGCTGAAGCTTTCTGAGCACCGAGCTCACATGCGTTTCCACAGTCTTAATCGAAATAAAGAGCTCAGCAGCCACTTCTTTATAGGTGTAGCCGCGGGCGATCAGCCGCATTACTTCCTGCTCGCGAGCAGACAAGCGATCAAGTTCCTCATCATGCACTGGCGCATCGGAAGCAGCGCCGCCATATGAGGCACCTTGGAATGCGGAGAGCACAAAGCCGGCCAACTTTGGCGAGAACACGGCATATCCTTCATGCACCTGTTTGATCGAGGAAATCAAATCAGCGCCGGTAATGGTTTTTGTCACATACCCTTGCGCTCCAGCACGAATCACCGAACCTACGTCTTGCGGCGCATCGGAGACGGACAGTGCCAGAAACACGGTATCGGGGGAATATGGGCGGGATTTCAGCAGAATCTCCGCGCCGCCGCCACCTTCACCGCCCGGCACATGTACATCCAGCAACACTACTTGCGGTTTGACCTGCGCAATCATCGCCACCGAACTGGGCACATCCGCAGCCTGACCCACAATATCGAACGTATTCTTCAGCGTGGCGATTACACCGGCACGAAACATCTCGTGGTCATCCACCACTGCCACGCGAATCTTCTCGCTCGTCTCCTCGCTCATTCCTTCTCTCCTTGCTGTGTTGCAGTAGGCGCTATCGGCATATGCATGCGCACTTCGGTTCCCCATCCCGCTCTGGATACGATTTCCACTGTACCGCCGCGCCTCTCAATGCGGCCGATAATCGATTCGCGAATACCGAGTCGGTCTTTCGGAATCGCATGAATATCAAATCCATTGCCATGATCACGAACGAACACCTCCACCAGTGAAGCATTGGCCTCGCAATACAAGGAAATCGGTTCCTCGCCATGCGTCACCGCATTGACCAGCGCTTGACGCGTGGCATCCAATAGCGCATCGGTTTGCGCGCTCGGACGAGCATCGCCCACGGTCACCACTTCAATAGGCTTGCCGTGACCGTCCTCCACTTCGGCGGCAATCGCCTTCAATCCTGCACTGACCGAGCGGTCAGACGTGACGCGCTCCTGATAGAGCCATTCGCGCAATTCTCGCTCCTGTGCGCGTGCCAATGTGAACACGGTATCCGGTTCCTTGGAATGCAGCTGAATCAGCGCCAAAGTCTGCAATACGCCGTCATGCAAATGTGCGACCATATCCGCGCGCTCTTCCTCGCGCTCTTTCAACGACTGCTCATGTGTGAGCTGCCGCAGCATGGCATTGGCCCACGGCAGCACTGCAGTTGCCATTGCAGCAATCATCACCAACCCAGATGCCATAATGCGCCGCGGCGAAGTACCCCAGCCAATGAACGACACATTGGACACATATAAGGCCCAGCCAACGAAAATCAACGCCAATCCGCCCAACATGGAAAACACTTGCATGCCTCGAGGAGCAAGATTCATCCATGCCAAAGCGATGCCGGCAAATACCAGCAGCAAAGGCATAATGATGTCATTATCCACGCCAGCGCTGAATAACAGGAGGCCTATAGTCATCAGTGCGAATCCGCTCAATGCCACCAATGCGGGTTTTGGTGCTCGCTTGACTGCATCGGCCAATGATTCGGAACTGCCGACAATATCTTCCGTGTCAATGGCCGAACCTTGCGCATCCACAGGGCGATTGCCGTGTGCCAAAGGAGCTTGATTGATTGGCATGGTGTTGGATTGTGCTGCTGCGGCGGCTACCGGATTGCCTGCGGGTACAAAAATCCACAAGAATACATATGCAACAATGCCTGCACCGTAGAGCATGGTCAACACAATGAACGCCAAGCGCACCCATACTACGGAAATGCCCAAATGCAATGCAATGCCTTGGCATACGCCGGTCAGCCAACGGCCACGTTTAGGGCGCATCAACGGCATACGCGCGGGCAGTAAAGGCTCAGAGGCCTGCAGTGTGGGTGAAGTCATAGTTCTATTGTGCCGCGCTTAGGGAGTCATCACCGAGTTTTAAGCCCGGGTTCAGGGATGAATCAGGGTGGTTTCGGGGGAGTATGGCACCAGTCAAGCGCTGTAATGGAACTATGAGCAATCCGAATATGAACCAATACCAACCGCCGCGTGAGGGCATTGGCACTGGCAGTGCCAATGGCAAGGCTCCGCGGCGTCTCTTCACATGGATCCGGTCGAGTGGTCTGATGCGTGGCGACGACCGGTGGATTGGCGGCGTATGCAGTGGCATCGCCGCCCGGCTCGGTTGGAGTCCGACGCTGGTGCGTGCGCTGGTCATCATCGCTACGCTGTTCTTCGGCTTCGGTGCCGCGCTCTACGCATTCGGCTGGTTCTTCATGCCGGATGTGCGCGATGGTCGAATCTTGGCCGAAGAGTTGATCGCCGGACGATGGGACTGGAACTGCCTTGGCTGCTTCGTGTTCCTGGCGGTGGCGCTGTTGATTCCAGGTGCTGGCTGGGCGAGCATCGTGGTGGCGGCAATCGCTTTGTGGTGGCTGATGAAAAGCGGTATTCGCCAGCGTGAGGGTTATGGTTTTGGCGCTCGCGCTCGTGGCGCTAACGGGCCGGTGCCATACCCGCCATATGGGTATGCGGCTGGTCCCGCTGTCCCCAACGCCATGCCCAATGGTGCGCCGACTGCTCCGTATGCCCCGTATGGTTCGCCGGCATCGTATAGGCAAGCCAATCCGGGCGCGGCACCGTATCCGGGTGAGTCTCAGCCAACGCCTCAAGCAGGTGCGATGCCGCAGCAACCGTCTCAAGCCGCGTCGCAGTCTCCTACCCAAAGTAATCCAGGACCTTTCGTGCCACAGGCTGGGCAGCCGTCACCTCTCTATGTTTCACAGGGTGTTTCACAGCCTGCTGTGCGGGAGAATGTTGTCGGCGCCACTCAGCCTGCAGCGGACTACTCCGCACCCGCTGCGTCAGTCGTGCCGGACACCGTTCCCCACAAATCCAAGCGTCGCAAGCCGGCTGGCCCGATTATGGTGTTAAGCATCTTGGGTATTTCCTGCATCTCCTTCGCTGCTTTGATGGGATGGATTTGGTTCAACGATCTGGGTATCGAATCCATTGTGCGCTGGGGAACCGTATGGATTTCCGCGCTGTGCGTGCTGATGGGCATTGTGGTCGTAGTGCTGGGCATGAAAGGCCGGCGAACTGGAGGTTTGATTCCGCTGGGTCTCATCGCCGGATTCTGCGCGGCCTGCATGATTATGGTGTGCAGCACCTATTCGGTCTATTGGTATCACTACACGCTTGCCGATAGGCAGAACACATTGCAAACCATTGAACTGACGAAGAACGCAAGTTCCGAGAACTGGTACGACATGAGCGAGGTACAGGTCGGTCGTACGTTTGCGTCTGACTCCAGCGACCACACGTTCAAGAAACTCGAAAAAGGTGTGGCATTCAGTGGCGATAGCTACGAACAGAGCAAAGCCATCCTCGATTTGTCTGCCTGGGACGACACGCATGCACCCCATCAGGTGAAAGCGCATAGCGGCAAAACCATTACCAGTAATTGTCCGGTTGGCACCATCAAGGTGGCCGCGAGAAGCGCTCAGGTGCATATCATTCTGCCAGACGGTTGCACGTACGGCTTCGGCGAGGGGCAGTACGGGTATATGGTCGGGCCAACCAGTGTCGGCGGCAAATACGCACTGGTGTATGACACTTCCGGTAGCTTCAACTTCAGCTTGGACGGTGACTCTCCATTCGATACCGCGCCTATAGGCGCGAAGAACTACGAATGGATGGCGAACCAAACTGACTTGATGCCGGAATCAGGCCCCGAGCTGCTGATCGCCGTGCCCTACACCGTGGAAGGCCGCGTGAATGTGGTGTACGCGTCCGACTGGGAGGATGATGACTTCCAGCAATACGCCGACAAGTACGGCACTGAAAGCGGCAACGTTGAACGCCAGCAGTATCTGGACGAGGAAAGTGATTACTCGCCTTGGAATCAGCAGCCCGATAATTCCGGCAATGATTCCGGCGATGCCAGCAAGGAGGCGAACAATGACTGACGATATCAATGCAACCAAGGAATTCCAATCCGTTGAGGATGAGAGCCAGACTCAGATTATTCCCACGGAGTCTGCGATGGAATCGCAGACGGACGCCGCAGTCAGTGAGACCAAGGTATTCGAATCGGTAGCTGACGGCAGTCAGACCCAGGTGCTGCCCACTGCAAATGATAATCAGCAGACTCAGGTGCTGAACGTCGAACAGCAGACGCCTGACGAGAGTCTTACTCAGCCAATGACTGCGATCGATTCCGAATCCCAAGCCGCTGAAACTCAAGTGATTGAGCCTCACGTTGAGAAGTCTGCAGATAGCGAGCAGACGGAAACGGATACGATTACATTACAGTCGGTGGCTGATGTGGAAGAACCGGACAATGCGGAATCAGATACTCAAGAATCCGTGGCGGCCGATGCCTCATCTGCTGAGATTGCACCGGAAACTCCAGTTCAGCCGGATTTGAATGTGCCGCTGATGGAAGCGTTCGCTCAGTCTGCAGATGATGTGCCCTCGCCTCAAGCCGATGCTGTCTCCGATAGTCCGCAAGATTGCGAAGAGCCAAACCAGCAGGAATCATCTGCCCCAGACGTTCCGGCTGCCGCTGCCGTGACAGCCTCTGAGTTGAAGAAACCCAAGCATGATATCAGTGTTCTGACCGTCATCTTCGGCGTTCTGGGCCTGATTATCGGTGTTATCGGCTTGCTGTTCGGCTGGGCATTCCCCGGATTGCTCGTTGAAAGTTTCTACATTGATCCGCGCATGTTGACTGCGATCATCTGTGGTGCAGTCGGTGCGATTCTGGTGATCGTAGCGATTGTCTGGGCTGTTTTAGGCGCCAAGAAAACACAACAACAATAGCTCCTTCTTTTAGGCTCCCCTCCATGAGGGGGCTGACTGCGATAGCAGACTGAGGGGGAGCGTCAACATCCGTTGAGATTGGGCAGTGTTGCGAGTACACCTAATATCCGATGTGTGAAATCAGGAGGCTGTGATGAAACGAGTGGCGCGCATTGCATGCATTGCGCTAGTGCTGATGCTTATCTGCGCGCTACTCGGCTGGGCCATGATGCCGCGTTGGAAAAGCAAGCCATATACCGACCACATCGCCGTAACCTCCTCCGACCCTGCCATCGTTCCAGCGAGCATATCCATTGCTCACGAAGGACAGTATCAAACTCGCGAAACCCAGCTTTCCGTTGATATTGGCGATGGTGAAACATTGCCTGCAGTGCTGCGCGAACCAATCAATGCTCCAGGCGCGCGCCCAGCCTGCCTGTTCATTCATGGCTCCGGTACCAGTGGGGCCGAAGATTTCGGCGATATCGCCAATGCGATGGCCTCCGCAGGCATCGTGACGCTGGTTCCAGCTAAAAGCAACGAAGATTACACAATATTCCATCGTGATTACCCACGATTTGCCAGCGAATACAGCAAAGCGTTGGATGTGTTGCGCGACGTCGATGATGTGGATCAATCCAACACCGGCATTTACGCCGAATCCGAAGGCACATGGATTGCTACGATTCTCGCTTCGAAGCGCCACGATATTGCGTTTGCGGCACTCACTTCCGCGCCGGTATTCAAAGGCCGTGAGCAAATGGCCGTGGCGATGAGCACGTATGCGCACGAGGCGGGAGCGCCCAAGCCGGTAATCGAAGACACAATGAAACTACTGTCTTTGGATTACCGGCCATTTGGGCTGCAATATGCCGACTTCGATGCCGACCATTACCTGAAATCGCTCACCATGCCAGTATTGGTCAGCTACGGTGTCTACGACACTGCCATGCCAATCGAACAGGGAGCGCAACGCATTATGCGTGTAGCTGCACGCAATGGAAATAATGCGGTGACCGTGCGTTACTTTGCCGGCAACCATCAAATGCGTGCAGGTAAAGGATTGTTCGCGCCGGGACTTCCATTGGCTGATGGATACACGCAAGCATTGGAAAACTGGGTGAATGGGGTAGCGGCCGGTGCCTCTCATAGTGGCTGGGCTACACCTCAGGTAGCAGGACCCCAACCAGGGCAGCAGTATGCGGCTCCTAGCCGAACCAATTCCGGCATCATCGGATCATTAGGCGTACTGGTAGGCGTGATGCTTGCCGGTCCATTGTTGCTGGGAGTGGCATTACTGCTGAGCATCGTTGCGATCGCGCGTACGACATGGCGTGAGCGCGATGATGGCATTGTGCGAATGCGGGGAAAGCGCGCGGCATTGTATACGGTGCCGCCATCGCATGCTCGTGAAACGGTGCCAGTCAGCGTAGCCGAGCCGTGTTGGGGCTTGGGGTTGAGCCTGCTCGCCGCCTCTGCGTTACTCTATGGCTACCTTGCCGCAGTCGGCGCTGCAGCGGTGCTCGCCATGACGCCGGCACCCCGTTTATTCGATATCGGATGGCATGTGCTGCAGGTAATCGCCGTTCTCGTGGTGATTATTCTTGCATGGAGCGGACAGACCATGTGGTCCGCCCGCCGCAATATTACCGGTATTCAACGCATGATGTGCTGGCTGGTGATTGCCGCCGCGGCTTTCACGCTGCTCTCCATGACCTTCTGGGGCCTGTTCTGCTGGTGGTAGAGTTATGCCGCCTGCAATGCTTCTGCTTCTTTAAGGCTTTCGAATCCACCGAGCTTTACCGTATGCAGTAAGGTTTCTTCGGTGATATTGCGCGGAGGAGTGGCGCTCGCGCGCTCGCTAATCATGGTTTCATACAGATTGAATGTGGTATCCGAATAGGTGCTGAGTTCGCCGCGCAGATAGGTCTCGAACGAAGTGGCTTGCAACGTATCCTCATCGGTAGTGAGCACTCGCATGGCTTGGCCGAGTTTCGGGTACTGTACGCGGAAATCGGCAGCCCATACCACCTGTTGTTTGATGACCTGTTCCTGACGTGCGATACGGTTTGCGGAAAGTTTCGGAATATACGGTTCGATGTTCTTTCGGAATTCGTCGGGTGCGGTGGATGACATCATGCGGCCGTACTTTTCGGTGATGAGATTGCGGCCAACCTTGTCTGCCGCATCCAAATCCGCCGCATAGGAAGCCAGCAGCTCATGCGGCCATGTTAAGAACTGTGCCAAACGCATCTGGCGGAACACCGGCCAATTGCCTTGGCAGGCCGCACGCCCACCCTCATTATTGGTGTTCTGGAACTGATTCCATTCGTGCCTCACAATAGCCTCGCGCAGTTCCTCGTCATTGTCGTGATTATCCATTGCCGATCCCTTTCCTCTTTGAATATCAGCTTGAGACTATCTGCTTTGCAAGGGGTACCGAACATCCGTGAATCAATATATTCATGTTGATATTGCAACGCTTCTATTTGGGGTGTGTCCGTTTTGGTGCCCCTCGTAAAGCAGATAGAGGTTTTGAGATGAGCTGAAGTACCCCTTGTAAGGCAGAACCACATCCTTTTTTCGTCACAGACTGTGCAATGCCGGATTGTCGGACTGAATATGCTCCTCCACATACGGGCGCTGCCATTCCAGAAACGTTTCACTGGACGCGGTTAGCTCCTCTCGCCGCAATTCCTTGACGATTTCAGCAGCAATATGCTCCACCGTGTCGGCAATGACTTCAGCAGCCGGTTCGGAACCCTTGCCGCCCTCGCCGAAGCTGGCACCGCCATAGCAGGCAGCCGAACTCAATCGCATTACAGTTTCCAGCTGTTCGCAAACATCCGGCAGCAAGGCGAACATTGAGCCGGAAAGCTTACGTAGTGCGGCAAATTGCCATTTGTAATACGGCAGGTATCCAACAATCAGCGGTTTATTAATCAGGAACACCAGCGATGCCGTGGCCTGAACGAATTCGTTAATCGACAGCCAGGCTGCCGCGCCATCGCCGCGCTTCAAGGAACGTGGCAGATTGTATTGTCCGGCTTGCGCAATCATGCCAAGGCGCTTGGAAATCAACGACAGTCGCACATCTTCCGGCATATCCTTGAAACCCTGACGCACGGCGGAGAATTCGCCGGTTGGATCTTGGAATACTGCACCATTGGTGGCTGCAGCCAACGTGGCTTCATCTAGCATCAACCATTCATGCGGTGCATTCTGAGCAGGAGCTTTAGGGTAGCCGGTAATGGATGTGAAGAAATCGCCGATGCGGAATACGCCATCGCGGCGGTTTGCGCCTTGCGCGCGCGGCGTGGTGGGGGAGAAGCGTTGCGAGTCGGGTGCAGCTTTGGATTCGTATGCAACGGCACCCTGAGCATCTCCGATGAAATGCACAGTGCCTTGCTCATCCACCGTAAAGTCGCGAGGCAATGCCGCATAATCGGCCTGCAGTTGCTCGCCAATTGCAGCATAGTCCTCACCGTTGAGCCACAGGCAGAAGCGCGGGCCGAAATCATGATCTTGGGAGTATTGGTCATCGAAGCCATAGCATTCTGAGCCATGACCAACCAAACCGGCTGCGATGCGGTTGGCGTACTGCGAGTAGCGCTGCACAATCATTGGCTTGCCGACCTGATTCCAAAATTCGCGGGCCAGTTTGAGACCAGATACCGGGCAGAAGGAAGATTGCTCACTTTCGGAATCGGTAGTTGATCGAGGTGCGGCATCTGCCTGTTGCCGAGATTCGCTGACGGCTTCCGGAGCGGAACGGTCATCTGCAGTGCTGGCCTTGGTCTCGGCTTCATGCAGATTCTCGGCAGTAATACGGTAATAATCAGTGTCTGTGCCATAGCATTCGGCAATCACCGCCAGAGCTTTGCGGTAGTGAGCTGCCGCCTCGCTGTAGCGCTGTTCGGCATAGAGCACTTGCGCAAACCCAGCCAGAGCAGAAGCATAATGGGCGGAATGCGTAAGCTTGCCGGTGGAGTAGATGTCCAACGCCTTGGCGGCGTGCTCGTGTGCATCTTGGAGTTTGCCCTCCTGCAGCAATACCAGCGCCAGATTCGTGTGGGAAGAAGCCACATCAATATCCGCTTGTGGATTCACGCTGGAGGCTTCGATAATGGTCAGGGCCTGCTGCAGTTCTTGCTCGGCCAGCGGCAAACGGTTGGTCTCGCTGTAGAGCATGGACAGATTGTTGTGGAGCGCAGCCAAACGGCGGTCGTTGTCGGGATAGACTTTCTGCGCGCAAGACAGCGCTTGGGTATATAGGTCTTCGGCCTGATCGTATTGTTTCGCTGCACGCATGGCAGTGGCGCAATTAATCAGCGTGGTGGCCCAGACTTCGGAACCTTCCAATCCCATGCGCAGCGCCAATTCGATGGCTCGTTGCACAATCCACTGGTTTTCTTTGTGCTTGCCCTGTGAACGATTGAAGCCCATCGTCTCATTAAGCACGGTCAGGAGTCCGGCTTCATCTCCCGCGTTTTCTGCATCGATGGCCGCTTGCTCCAGATATGGCCCGGCTTCAGTTTCTGCGGCATGGCGATTGAAAATATCGTCCAGACCCTTCAGGAAGGTGTCGGTGTTGAAGGTTGCGGGAGATTCGTCGGGGGCGTCTTCGCTGCCGCTCGGCAAACCTGCGGTATCGTCCAAATCTCCTGGACCATGTGCAAACTGTGCGGCGAATTGTTCGAGCAGCGCGTCTTCGTCAACCACCATGTACCTCCTTGAGCTGATGCTCCTATCAGTCTATGGGCAGGAAGAGGTGTGTGCGCCTGCGCAACCCTGTGAATTACCTCTCAATCCCCGTTAATCACTCATTGATACCTGTTTGATACTCACTGATACTCACCGACTGTAGGTTTTTGAACACTGACTGTAGGGCATCGAACACTGACTGTAGGTTTTTGAACGGATTTCGTTAGAAAACCTACAGTCAACGTTCAAAAACCTACAGCGGATGTGGAAAAACCGTCAGTCAGTGTTCAGAAACCTACAGTCAATTTATGGTCAATCTGTGGGGATTGATGGGATTGATGGGAGGGGTGGGATTGGTCAGTCAACGGTGATTTCGTGCAGGCGCTGGGCGGCTTGAGTATCGGATTCGCAACGCCAGGAGTAGAACGTGAGCAAACCGATCGACAAGATCGCCAACGGCAGGCCACCTAAACCGGTGAATCGGTAATTCATGGAGAATGTGGTCAGCATAGCGCCGCCGACGATGGAACCGACTGCGTTGCCGAAGTTGAACGCCACCTGCACGGCAGCGCCTGCGATAAGTTCGCCGCCGCCCTGGCCGGCTTCGGTCATCAGCAGCTGCTGCGGAGCGGAAATGAAGAACAGACCGAAGGCAATCCAGAAGGTGAGCAATGCAGTGGTGAAGTGATTGCCGGGCAACAGCAGCACCATGAGCAGGCCGATGCCGGAAATCGTCTGTCCGAGTGCGGCGGTGCCGGCGTGACGCCAACGGTCGGTGATTCGTCCGCCGATAAGACCGCCAACCACCATACCGAAACCGGCGAGCATCATCAGGAACGGTACGAGCGAGGACGTCCAACCACCGGTCTTCTGCAACCACGGGGAAACGTAACTCCACCAGCAGAACACGCCTGCGTTGCCGGTGAATACGGCGGCGAGAATCACCCACGGGCCACGGCGAGTGAGGAACTTGAACTGGCCTGCAATGCCGGCGTCCTTAATCGGAGCCACGTAGGGAATCATCGTGACAGTAAGCACAATAGTCATGGCGGCCCATGCGGCAAGCACGCCAAACGCGAGTCGCCAATTCAGATATTCGGCCAGCAGTGTGCCAGCCGGTACGCCGAGCATATTGGCCACGGTCTGACCGGTGACCATGATGGATACTGCTTGGGCTTCCTTGCCTTTTTCGGCAAGGGTTTTAGCGATCAGCGTGGCCGTGCCGAAGAACGCGCCATGCGGCAAGCCGGAGATGAATCGTGCCACGATGAGGATCGCGGCGTTCGGAGCGAATGCCGACATTGTGTTACCAACGAGCGCAATCACCATGAACAGTGCAATCAGGTTGCGCGGTGGGACCTTACGGCCGAACACAAGAATCAGTGTGCCGATGCACACGCCGAAGGCGTAAGCGGAAATATAGTTACCAGCGGTTGGAATAGAGACGTGCGTGGCTTCGGCAGCTTGGGGGAGGATACCCATCATCACAAATTCGGCTGCGCCGAGGATGAATGCGCCTGAAGCAAGTGCAAGCAAGCTTTTCTTCATGTTGTGTTCCTCTTGTGATTGTGCTGTGGAGTGTAAGCGGATGTGCAATGTACTCATACCGCACAGCCGCTTACACATAGCAAAAGGGCCACCGGCTTTCACCGATGGCCCTTTGAGTTGTCGGGCTGGCGGGATTTGAACCCGCGGCCTCTTCGTCCCGAACGAAGCGCGCTACCAAGCTGCGCTACAGCCCGTTTTGGCAACGAACGTAGATATTACAGGATTTTGTTTGAACTGCAAAATCGGCGTGTCGCGATGGTGTGTGGGCTGGCGCCCCTAATGCCGCAAGGGGCGCCAGTGCGAGGATTATTGTGCCTGGTCTCCTCCCTTCTTGCCGCGGATAATGAACGCTGCACAGCCGGCCAGCGAGAGTCCGATAGTCAGAAGCACTGCGGTGGCTATGCCCACGCCTGTGGCAGACAAGGGGGATTCCTTACTGCTTGTTGCGCTGGAAGTATCCTTGTTTGATGTTTCCGGCGCTGGGTTGGGTTCCGGATCCGGCTCAGGCTCAGGCTCCGGGTCCGGGTCTGGGTCAGGTTTGGGCTCCGGTTCCGGATCCGGATCAGGCTTCGGCGAAGCCTTGACGATGGTGTAGGACTCGCCCTTGGTGGTATCGAAAACAAGCAGGGATTCGCCGTCTTCGTTGCGAACCGTCTCGGACTTGATTGTTGCGCCGTTCTGCTGGACCTCGTAGTGCTCGGCTCCGCCCTCGGTGATCTTGACTGCCGCCTGACCGCCATTGTTGGACGTGAGCTTGACCTTAGTGGTCTTGCCCTTGTCCCAAGTGATGCCGACAGTGAAGTTACCGCGCGACACGAGACCATTCACCTTGCCTGATGCCCATGCGGACGGTAGTGCAGGCAGGATGTTCGTGTAGTCCTCGTATAAAGTGCCGTCTGTTGCGGTGAACGTTGAGTTGGACTGCATCAGCATCTCGTTCACACCGGAGGTGTTGCCGAAGTTGCCGTCAATCTGGAATGGAGGGTGAGCGTCGAACAGGTTTGCGTACATGGCACCCTTAAGCTGCTTTTGAATCAGCAGGTAGGCATGGTTGCCATCGCCGGTGCGTGCCCACGAGTTGATGCGCTGTCCCACGCCCCAACCGGTTGCATCGTCGCCGCGCTTGGTTAGTGAGACCTTGGCGGCATCCATGTATTCCGCGTTATCCACGGTGATGAGATCGCCGGGGAACAGGCCGAGCATATGCGAAAGATGGCGGTGGCCCTGTTCGTAGCCGGAAATGCTGTTGCCGTTTGCGTCCTTGCCGAGTTCGCCTTCGAAGTACCATTCCTTAATCTGACCGCTGCTGCCAACTTCAATCGGGTGAAGCAGACTCTTTGCGCATGACCATGAGCGGTTTGCGTCTGCGTTGGTGAACGTTCCGGCATCATCCTTGGCCCAGTTATCCACCGAGCATGCCGTAAGATCGCCAACCAGGCCGTCCGGATCGCCCTTGGCCTCGGCGGCTTCGATAGCATCGTTGAGCATTTGCCATACCAACGAATTCTCATACGTGTTGCCATCGGTGCCTTGCGGTCCATGCTCGGGCGAATATGCCACGCCGGTGGTCAAACGCTTGCCATTGCCGGCCTTGTGCAGCATGTAGTCAACGTAGAAGTGAGATTCCTCCTTGAGTAGTGCGTAAACGCGGTCAAGCAGTTGCTCGTTGCCTGAATACTCATATGCTTCGTACACATTCTGCAGAATCCACGGCACAGCGGCTGGGCTCCAGCCCCACGAGAACTGGTAACCGGGGGCCGTGAATCCGTACGCTGTGTTTTCGGTGTGTGCCATGAAGCCTTCGCCCTCGCCGATGGCAGCATCGGCATTCGCGGTTTCCGCTCCCGCATACACCTTCGCGGTAACACGGCCAGGCTTGACCAGCCCCTCCACGTACTCGATAAGCGGTTCGGCGAGTTCGCCCATATTGCCGGAGTAGGTGGGCCAGTAGTTCATTTGCAGATTGACGTTCATGTGGAAGTCGGAGCCCCAAGGTGTGGCGCTGTTATGGCCGTCATCGGCTGCGGTGGTGGACCAGATGCCCTGCAGATTGCTGGGCAATTGGCTGTTTTCACGGGAGGAGCCAATGGTCAGGTAGCGGCCATACTGGTAGACAAGTGTTTCCAGTTCGCGCTGCTGCTTGGTGGTTGCGCTGCCATTGCGGTACGCTTTGACCAGCTTGTCGGTGGCGATGGCGCCGTCCGAAGCGTGGCTGCTTTGCCCGAGGTCGAGCTTTACGCGATCGTAGATTGCCGTATGGTCGGCGATGTGCGTCTGTTTGACGGCGACATAGCCTTTATTGGCTGCGGACTGTACAGTGCTGGCTACGCGCGCATTCACATCGTCTGCCGTTTCGCCGGTACGGTAGCTCGGATACTCCTGCTTGTAGTCGGTTGCGGCGGCGATATACAGCGTTACGGCGGTTGCGTCGCTGATGGTTAGCGACGCGCCATCTGCGCCGGTTTCCACAGTGCCTTCACCGTTGTCTACAACAGCCTTGATTTGCGAATCGTAGATGAGCCCGTTGTTGCCGAGTGCGCCGCGTACGGTGAGTGTATCGCCGGTGACGGTGGTGGTTTCACCCTGCTTGGAGAAACCTGCGTTGGTGGGCATGGCGACGGTAAGGTTCAGCTTGCCGGCTTTGCTTGCCTTGAGTCGAGCCACCATCACGTTGTCTGGGTTGGAGGCGAAGTATTCGCGCGTGTACGTTACGCCATCATGTGTGAACGTGACATCTGCCTTGCCTTTGGAAATGTTCAGATCGCGTCGGTATTCGGTGGCCGAAGTGTTTTTGCCGAAGCCGTAGTCGATGGTGATGTTGCCCCAGTTCTGGTAGGCGCCTTGCTCGACGGCGTTCTCGCCGCCGGTCAGGTTGCCGGGATTGACGGTGGTGGCACCCTGCTCGAGCTGCTTGTTGAGCGCGCGCAGCGTTGCGCCATTATTGCCCTTGGACTCGTTGTTGCCGCCGTTGTAGGTTGCGGTTGAGCCAGGGCCACCAGTCCACAGCGTCTCCTCATTGAAGGTGATGCGCTCCTTGCCGATTTCACCCCAGACAGTGCCGCCGATGCGTCCATTGCCGATGGGTAGTGTGGTCTGCTGCCACTGATTGCCATCAGCATTGCCATTCATCCATTGGCCGGCGGTCATCGATGCGTCCGTGGATGAGGCGGGCTGGGAGTACCACAGCCAGTCATCGCCGCTGGTGTCGCCGTCACCGCCTTCTTCGACTTCAGCGATAACGTACACGTTGAACGAGGCGGTAATGCTGGGATCGGCGTTGTATGTGACGGTGATGGGATATGCGCCAATGTTGTTGCCGTTGAATGCGCTCGCATCAAGCGTGTATTCGTCAGCGGACAGTGTTCGCACGCTGCCATCGGCGGTGCTGGTGGCGGTGACGGCAAGGCCCTTGGCGTTGAACTGTTCGCCGAGGCTGTATTTGGTCGTCATCGCGGATGCGTCGATGGAGAGCACATAATCCTTCGGCTTGGCGGTGACGGTCAGCTGTGGCTTCATGTCGTCGGTTGCTCCGGTCAGCGAGGTTACCTCGTTGCTGCCGAAACGCACGTCGATATGGCGGGATTCGCCGAGCGCCAGCGTAATAAGCGTGTGTCCTGCCTCAAATTGCTCTCGAATGATATCGGTCACATCAAGTGTGACTTTCGTGGTATTCGAAGCACTTACCGTCATTCGGTCCGCATATTTCACCGAGCCGAGCGTGAAGGCGTCCGATTGCGCCTTGGTGGCGTTCGTGGCATCGAACTTCGGTCGGCTGGCCCAGGTGGCGCTATTCACATCGCAAGCCGCCGCAGTGGTGCATGTTGCGGTGTCTACGGCCGTGACGTGCACGGTGTCGGTTGCGTCGGCACTCTGCTGGGCGCCCGCATAGCCGAGATAGGTGAGCGTTAAGGCCGCATGTTCGGGCGCTGCCGTCTGAGCGGACAGGTCGAAGGTCATCAGGCCCATCTTTGCGTCGGTCTGGTCATTGATATCGGTGGATTCGAAGAGTTCGCCGAAGTCACCGTAGCCGTTTGGCTGCAGTGCGCCGAGGTAGGCTGCAGTGTTCTTTGTCTGGGTCTTTTCGTTGGCCCAAGCCTGCAGTGTGGTATCGGCGATAGGGGTGACGGTTGTGGTGTTTCCGGTGCGGGGTGCCGTTGTTTCCAACGCTACCGCAGGCGCTGTGGCCATAGTCAACGTCAGGCTGGTTGCCGCTATGCCTGCAATCCATGAGAGGATGCGGGAGCGTTTATGCTGAGGGGTGCTCATAAATAGGGGATACTTTCTTGTAGTGCCGCCGCGTCAACGTGGCGGGCGATAGTGCGGCGTGAGTTCGGGCCGCGGGGAACCGGTTGTCTGAGACTGCCGGCTGTGTAGAAGGGACATTGACATGCGGTCAGCGGCATTGTTGACCATGCATCACACAAATGTTAAGTTCCCTTACATTGGGTGTCAAACTTACAATCTCAGGCATTGCTTGTTGATGGTCTGCGAAGCGTTGTGCTCACTGGAAACAACGTTTACAGTATGGCGAATACTCGGCGCGTCGCTATTATGCAATGTTGCTGCAGTGCCGCTGTGCCACTGCTAATGCGCTCAGGCTCATAAAAGGCCGGTGGTAGAACCCCGTCGCTACACTGATGCGTTATGTGCGAAACCCAAGAATCCCAAGCAAATGAGGAAGAAACCCCGGTAGTCCCGCAGATGACTACCGTTGAGCGTGCGGAAATGCTGCTCAAGCAGGATGCCACCATTACCGAAAAGATTAAGTCCGGCGCCACGCTGGATGAGGCTGTGGACCCGTCCAACAAGGAATTCGGCCCGCTGGCCCACCCGGAGCAGGTGCAGATGCGTGTGGCCAAGCGCGCCATGATGCTGGATGCCGGCATGGCTCCCTACCCGGTGCATCTGGATGTGACCAGCACCATCGAAGCCGTGCGCGCCAAGTATGATGGCAAGCTTGAAGCCGGCGAGGAAACCGAAGACATGGTTGGTATCGCCGGCCGTGTGCTGTTCCTGCGCAACGCTGGCGGCCTGTGCTTCGTGCAGCTCGCCGCAGGCGACGGCACCAAGATTCAGGGCATGATTTCCAAGAAGGAGATCGGTGCCGATTCTCTGAAGCAGTTCAAGCAGCTGGTTGATCTTGGTGACCATCTGTACTTGAAGGGCCGTGTGATTGCCTCCAAGACCGGTGAGCTGTCTGTGTTTGCCACTGAGTGGGCCATCGCTTCCAAGGCTTTGCAGCCGTTGCCGGCCCTGCACAAGGAACTGAACGAGGACACGCGCACCCGCAAGCCGTACATTGCCATGATTGCGGACGAGAAGACTCGCAATATGGTGCGCAACCGTTCCAAGGCCGTGGCTTCCTTGCGCAACACCTTTGCCAGCCATGACTTCCTCGAGGTCGAAACCCCGATGCTGCAGACCCTGCACGGTGGTGCTGCGGCCCGCCCGTTCACCACGCATATGAACGCTTTCGATTTGGACCTCTACCTGCGTATCGCTCCGGAACTGTTCCTGAAGCGTTGCCTGGTGGGTGGCATCGACCGTGTGTTCGAAATCAACCGCGACTTCCGTAACGAGGGCGTCGATGCCACGCACGCCCCTGAGTTCACGATGGTCGAGGCCTACCAGGCTTACGGCACCTACGATTCCATCGGCCAGTTGGTCAAGGAACTCGTGCAGAAGACCGCTATGGACGTCTACGGCTCCCACAAGGTCACGCTGCTGGATGGCACCGAATACGACTTCGGCGGCGAATGGAAGACCATCAGCATGTATGACTCCCTCTCCGAAGCCCTCGGCGAGGAAATCGTGCCGAACGGCGGCCCGGAGCACCCCGGCACTTCCGTGGAACACCTCGGCGAGATCGCCGACAAGCTCGGCGTGGAGCGCGATGAAGTCGAGAACCACGGCAAACTTGTCGAGCACCTCTGGGAGCACTTCTACGAGGACAAGCTTTACGAGCCGACCTTCGTGCGCGACTTCCCGGTCGAAACCTCTCCGCTGGTCAAGGGTCACCGCACCAAGCCGGGTGTGGTGGAGAAGTGGGATCTCTACGTGCGCGGCTTCGAGCTGGCCACCGGCTACTCCGAGCTCAACGATCCGGTTGTGCAGCGTGAACGTTTCGTGGCCCAGGCCAAAGATGCGCTCGCCGGCGATGAGGAGGCCTGCGATATCGATGAGGACTTCCTCGAGGCTCTCGGCGTGGGCATGCCTCCGGCAGGTGGCATGGGCATGGGCATCGACCGTCTGCTCATTGCTCTGACCGGTGCCACGATCCGCGAGACCATCACCTTCCCGCTGGTCAAGCCGTTGGTCGCCTGACATAAGGTTTGTGGCCTGACGATAGGCCAAGTGAGAACCCCTCAGCTCTATTTGATACGGAGAGCTGAGGGGTTTCTTGTATGTGCAGTGCATGCAGTACGGCTTCATATGCATTCGCGTAAATCCGTATATTCTACGAACTGTCCATTGCCCTGCTTTCTATCATGGCGGCGTAGCTGAAAGTGCTAACTTATAGTTATCGCCACGAAGAAGGATGCGAGGGAAGAAATATGGGATTCTGTGGTCAATGTGGCACAAAGTTGGTGCCGGGAGCTGCGTTCTGTCAGCAATGCGGCTCTCGGGTTGAGTCTGAAAGCCAGCCATCTGCGCCAGTGGAGCAAGCTGCTGCAACTCAGCCTGATGCTGAGCAAACAGCCGTGGAGCAACCCATCGCAGCGCAGCCCACAGTAGAACAGCCTGCTGCAGCGCAGCCCACAGTAGAACAGCCTGCTGCAGCGCAGCCCACAGAGAGTATGTCTCCGCTGTTGCCTACTGAAACAGCAGCTCCCGAAATACCGGTTCCTGGAATGCCGTCCGATGCGACGGTTCCGGAAACATTTGCTCCCGTGATGCCACAGACGGTTGAGAATAATCTTCCGCCAGTACCACTGCCTCCGAGGCCTGACTCCACTGCAGGTACTCCAGCGATTCCTAGCGCCGATACGCCGGATGTTCCTGCGCTGGATACGCCAGTAGATGCCAAAACCAAGAAGTGCAAGAAGATTATTGCTTTGGTGATTGCCGCAATAGTTGTTGTAGCGCTGGTAGTGGCCAGCGTGGTCTACGTGAAGTTCCGCAACAATACGGCATCCGAGGCTCCTGCAACAACCACTGCGAAAACCACGAAATCAAAGAAAACTGAGAAGAAGTTCTCGTTTGACTCGAAAACGCTGGACGACATCGTCGACGCAGCGCAGCCGGCATCGGTGGCCGCTGCGACTGCTGATGGCAAGGCTGAGTATTCATCGTCCAAGGCGAGCACCAGTGGTGTAGCCAGTGGTTTGTACCTGCCCGTGTACCTTGCCATAACCGATAACGGCAAGAAGCAGAACGATCAGGCCACTGAACTGCTGAAAAATCAAAGCAATGACACTGCCAACGCGCTGATCAGCCAAATGGGTGGCCTTAATGCGGTGAACAATTGGCTGAAGAACAACGGTTACACGCATACCGAGTTGCAGCGCAACTATGGAGACACTGCAGCATCCCAGGCTGGTAAGGAAAACGTGACCACGGCCGAGGATGCCACCAATATGTTGACCGTGATCGAACGCCTTGGCCTTAGCGATTTGATGAATCTGGACACGCAATCCGAAGGCATTACCGTGCCCGATACCATGACTGTGCACGGATTCCACGGCCAAGGTATTGGCGGATATTACAACTATTACTTCATCATCAAGGATGGTGACCGTACCATCACGCTGACCGTGATGACGCAGCAAAGCAAGGAGGCCGCCGCCAAGCTCGCATCCGATCTGCTGGCCGAGATTCACAAGCAGGCCAACCCGGACAACAAGGGCGAAGGCAACAAGAACAGCAACAATGGCGATACCGCTCAGAACGGCAATGACGGTTCCAATGCCGTAACGCCAGTGCAACTCACTCAGTCGTACACCACGCAGTTCGACACGGTGAATATGATTACGGTGACGAAATACACATTCCAATATCCATCCGATTGGACCATTGGACAGCCCGAAATCACAGATCTGGTCGAAATAGTTAACTTAACCAATGCTCGTGGTGTGACCATCCAATACTATTGGGGGCCGATACAGGGCAAGTTCATGAAGCATGAGACGGTGACGAAGATTGCTGATGCGCAGTTTGATGCGCCATGTGCCCAGGATTGCCGAAATTATCAGAACCCAGGCCCCTTTATGGTGGCGCAAGTTGATGGTGATGAAGGCTCGCACTTGGCGTTGATGCCGGACTCATACCAAGGAGCACATGATTTTCCGGCTTATACGGGATACCTGTTCGAGAGCTTCGGATATAGCAGTTTCGCCACAATCGATACCAAGGGTGGTCTGACCGCACAGGAGAAGGCGGAAGTCATCGCCATCCTCGCCAGCCTCAGAAGCGCACAGTAAACGCGCCGAACGCTCAAGCCACAGATAATTCCATCGCCGTTGTGAGGTACTGCCATCGCTGCGCAGCATCGCACAACGGCTTCACCTGTAAAGGAGAAACCTCATGTTCTGCCCATCATGTGGCAAACCGAATGCAGAAGGCGCCAAATTCTGTGCGTACTGCGGCAAGCCAATGCCTCAGCAGCCTGCACAACAGGCAGCGCCACAACAACCAACGCAGTCCGCGTCGAGCTCGCAGCCTCAGCCATCCATACCATTGCCAAACCAAAGCGGTACACAGTCGGCACAAGCAGAGCAGAAACCAACCAGCCACCTACTCGACACCCTGCACAATGCGCCTCGCGGATTGCTGGTCACCGTTGTAGTGGTGGCAGCACTCGCAGTCGGTTCGTTAGCGTTACACGGGTTCGGCTCCACCTCGAAGCAGGCCTCCAGCCAGCAGCAATCCTCTTCATCCACCAGCGCTGATACGCAGTCCAATGGTGCCGATGATTCCTCTGATGGCACTCAGCAAGAGGATTCTCCAGTGAGCATCAGCGATGTTTCGTATAGCAAGAGCTACTACTGGGATAGCGGCCTCAGCAAGCAGGATTGCTATGTGGTCTCTATGACTGTTTCGAGCAGTGAGGCGCTGACCGTCGCTCCGACCATCCGCGTTGACTACAGTGCTACCGACAAGTACGGTGATGTGCGGGATCATGTAGTGGCATTGGGCGGCCACGTTACCAAGTACGCAAGCATTGAGGATGAGAACTCCGAGGTTGGCGGATTCCAGATCTTCGCTAATACGGCAGGTGGCACATCCAATTTCAGCATTGGCGCAAGTGCGCAGCGAACCGTGGACTTCTATATCATCTATGATGCCGATGCCGTAACCGACGTATCCAAAATCAGCGTGATTGATTCCCAATACAGCGAAGACGATAGCTCCAGCGAAGGCACCCTTGATGAGGACGCATTGAGCCAAATCAAGTTTGAGAAACAGCAAGCTGGCGATAATGGGCACAATTCGTTGACCGGTACTGTTGAGAACACTACGAATGATAAGTGGCCTTCAGCCAAGGTATCGGTAATGTTTACCATCGATGGTCATCCGGTGGCAGGCGGATCCGGATTCATGGTGAGTGGCAAGGTGGATAAGCCGTTGAAGCCTGGTGCATCCGGTACCTGCACGATTGAGCAGCCGCTGACCGATGAGGAAGTGGCGAAAACCGGTGGCACGCTTGCATGGCAAGTGGCCTCGGTGTCGTATGACATCGATTCGGAGTGATTGAGTATAGGCGATTGAACTGTAGACACAAGTAAGGGCCGCGCGATTTCCGTAATCAGGAATTGCGCGGCCCTTACCGTAGATGACCTAGCTCGTGAGTATTTCAGAACGACCGCAGCTGTCGCATGGCCGTTTTCGCAGCCTGTTGATAGCGCTGCGTATTCGCGACCAACTGCTGCAATTCCGCGCGTGCCTGTGCGGCTTGTGCCTGTGCTCGCCCACCTTTAGGAATACGCGCCAACGACGATTCCGCAGTGCTTACAGCTTGCGCTGCCTGGCGTGCCGCATAGGACACGCGTTCAGCGGATTTGACGTACCGCTGCAGGTCATCGATATGATTCTGAATGCTTTCCACCATGATTAGGCTCTATTCTCCCTAAGGTTGTGCTGCGATCAGATGACTGTGCAGTCATTTATCGGTAGGTATCGGGAACGTAGACGACTTCGGTAACATCTATGCCTTTGGCCGCGGCGATGGCGGCGGCGATGGATGAGGCCGCCGCGCTGGCGCTTCCAGTCATTACATGGGCAGCACCCTCAACCGGAACACCAGTGCCGGTGCCCTGCAGGGTTGCGTTCGACATCTGCTCCACCTTGGCGGCTTGGCTTCCAGCCTCATTCGCTATGCGCAGCGCTTGTTGTAATGCGGCGACTGCAGCGTCTCGTGCTGCAGCCCACTGCTTGTTTACCACGGTGACGTATGCCATATCAGGCTCCTCGCGATTCCTTGATGTATCGTGCGGTTTCGTTCTGCAACTCTTCCAGCATGCTGATCGCTTTCTTCATTGCTGCAGATGCCTGCTGTACTTCGCGCGTGGCGCGCTGACCGGGAATCGAGCCGCGCGTGACCGCGGCTAATTGCACGGTGTTGCGGTCGATTTTCTCCCTGTTGGTTGCCATCAGTGTTTGGAGCTGCTTGGAGTTGTGGCTGATTTTCGCTGCCGCGAGTTGCGTTTCGTAAATTGATGCCATAGTGGGTATGTCCTTAGTGAATATACGAATTGATTGAGCAAGCTTGTTTAGAGCATGCGAATCTGGTCCAGTGCCGTGGAAGCCTGCTTCAACTCGATGAGCGTCTCTTCCAGCGACTTTTGAGTCTGCTTGATGGAGGCAATCATGCGCTGATCGTAACCTTTATCACTGCCGTCAAGTTCTGAAACCACCAATGACATATTGTCCCGTGTGGCGCCTTGATAGTTGAGTACCAGCCTGATTTGGGCGTTGATTTCGCTTTGCAGCAAAGTCACAATGGCCTTGGTCTGCCGTAACGACATGATGACTTCCTTTCTTATGTGTGCTGTGCGTCGGGATGCGCTGGTTATATGCCTGGATGCGGAGCGATGGGCAGTGGCACTGTGGCATACGGAATGATGATTGCCGGTTCGTTCATGTTGGAGGCATCCCACGCGAGGGCGCGATTGTCTTCAGGCGTGTATTCGAATGCCGGATCGCCGGTGATGTTACCGATGGTACGTTGATCGGTTTGGAAGGCGATGCGTGCATCGAAGAAGTCCAAACCATCGGATGCAATACCCATCTGCTTCTCGAAAGCGCTGTATTTGCGCCACCAGCCGAGCACATGAATGCCGTTGGTCGGGCCCTGATCACAGAGTGTCGAGAATTCCTCCGGCATCCGGCCAACGCGATCCAGGCCAAAGCCGAAGATATAGGTCTCCATCTCATCTGCAGTGGATTCGTCTCCAAGATGCGAAGTGCTCGTGGGAGCCGAGGGGCCATTGACATCAAGACTCGGCATAGGAACGGCAATATCGGCGGTGCTGCGGCCCGTATCGGTGTTGGAGAAGGAATCGGAGCTCGGCTGTGGCGGAAGCCCGAATTTCGTGGCGTCAAAGTCGGCGCCGAAATCGGTATTGGCATCCGCCGCAGCTTCCCAGTCAACAGTGGGCAGCAGTGCGTCGCTTCCGGAATTAAGCCCATGCTGTGCGGCGATTTCCTGGATGGTCTTAGTGATATGACGACGATCCACTAAGTCAACTTGCACTCCCTGAGCCTGTAGCATATTGCGGAGCTGCTCGCAGGTGTACGGCCTGCTGGGATCTGGCAGCATCGCATCGAGAATCACAAAGTGGGCAGCATGCTCCTTGCTCTGACGTGCCAAAGCGAGGGCGAAGCCCATCAATTCCACAGGAACATGCTCGCCGGAGCCGAACAACGCAATATTGCGGCCAGCATCTCGGCCCAGCGGAATCGCCAATGGTTCGGAATCAACTTCAATTCGTCCGCCGGCCAGCACTACGGGAGAGCCGCTGATATCCGGTACTGCGAGTGATGCGTCAGACTGCCAATCGCGGTCGCGCTCGCCGTCGAAGACGAATGGCGGCCGGGTCATGTGTGCGTTGATGGCGTACTGCCACCACTTCCGTCGCAGCGGCAGCAGTGTTTGCTCCTCGAACTCGCCTCCTGCGTACGCGATATTGACGGTGTCATTATCCTTTGGGTTGCCATAGTTGAGGTTGACGATAGTCTCATGCGGTCGCAGATATGCGGCAGCTTCGTTATTCATGCCCAATGTGGCACGGGATTCGGAGACGGAGTTCTTCAAAGCGATGCGAATCGGTACCTGTGCCAGCAACGTGTTCTCTCCGCCCATCAACGCCATGCTGTTGCCGATGGTCTGGGACGCCAGAATGATGTGAATGCCAGCTGCACGGAACAAGCGGACGGCATTCGTCAGCAACGAAGCAATATGGCGTGATTTCTCGTCGTTCGAGTCAATCATCATCTGGAACTCATCGATGATCAATACGATACGGGAAATAATAATGCCGGTCTTTTTGCGATAGTCGTAGATGTTTTGCGCGCCCGCCTCTTTAAAGAGCTTCAGACGTTTGCGGTGCTCGTCAAACAAGTGCTCGAGTACGCTCAAACCGAATTCGCGATCCGCTTCAAGACCTATGGCGCGTGCCTGAGGAAGGTATGCGCCATCAGCCTGTTGGCAGAACGGCTGCAATGTAACGCCTTCCTTAAAGTCCAGCAGGTACAGTTCCAATTCCTGAGGACTGTAACGCTGGCAAAGGCTGTGGATGATGACGGAAATCAGGTTCGATTTACCTTGACCCACAGCGCCGGTGATCAACGCATTGTGACGCTGATTCAGCGAATCGCCAAGCGTGATTTCCACATTTCGTTTGCCGTACCGGCCTACGGAGAACGTCACGCCGTCGATGCTGCTGCCTTGCCAGAGCACATCATCAGACAGGTTCTCGACGGTGTTGAAGAGAATGGAATCAGTCCCGTACGCCGGGTCTTTCAGTTTTTCCGTGATATTGTGCGCGACTGCGATGATGTCGTTGGCATTGGTTTCGTAATAGTTCTCTTGCGGTATCCAAGCATGTTGATACGGCTTGAGAACAATGTTCTTCATCACCTCATCATCCGGGAGCAGCGAATGCATAATGATGCTCACGCCCGCCCTTGGCCCGGCTGTGGCGAGAATGTCCAGATTGACTTGGATGTCCTTGGGCAGGAGCGAATAATTCGCCGCCACCACCAGAAGGGTGTAGCCGCCCATAGGATAATCCTCGTGCTCGCGAAAATCAGCCAATGTAGGTGCGGTTCCCTGCATCATGTCATACGTGGAACGCACCTGTTCCTTGAGACGTGTAATGGCCAATGCCAAATCCTGCTTGGAGCTGAGTATGTCCAGCAGCTGGCGGCCGCCTTCGTTGAGCTCTTTGAATGGTGCGGCGAATCCGGTCAGTCGTTCGTCGTAGACCATAACGTTCAACTGGCCTGGAGCGGTGTTGGCCAAAGCTGTGCACATGAAATCCTGCGTCAAAGCGATGCTGTAGTTGCTGTTCACCAGCGACTCTTCCACCCAGATATTTCCATTGCACAGCAGCGGCCAAGTGCCGCCTCCTACGTTTACTTCACGGGCGACCGGAAGCATCGGCGATGTCATGATGTTCTCCCTGAAAATGAATTATTGCAATGACAGTACGTATTGCGAAGGGTCCTGCTGGGCCAGCTGTATACGGTTCTGCGTCTGCTGCATAGTGGTTTGCAATGCGTTGATATTGCTGGCGACCTGCTGCAGTTCTTGGTTTGCTTGCGTGATTTGCGTCTTGAGCTGGTCATATCGTTTGCCGGCGGTCAAGCCTTGCCATGCCAGATATACGCACGGCGCTTCCAGCACCAGCAACAGAATGAACGTGAGTGCTCCGGCATTGGTGCCGTACGTGAGAATGATCAAGCCCAGAATGATTGCTGCAACGAGTGCAAGACGATGGCGCTTCGGTGGTTTGCCATCGTTGGACATGGACTGTACTTTGCCGAGCAGCGCATTGTATTCGGCGGTTTTGCTGGCATGGATTTGCTGCAGGTTCTGATAGTTCGCATTCATCTGCGTCAGTTGCTGCTGCAATGCTGCTGCATCCTGAGCTGCTTTTTGATTGATCCAGGCGATGCGCTGATTGCATGCGGCAATTTCCTGCTGGAAATGCTGCTGCCATTGGTTTTGAGCGGGTTGCGGAATAGGCTTTGCGTTCAACTCGTCAATACGTTCGCTGCAGGTTTTTGCATAATCCTGAATGTCTGTAATAGTTCGATGAGAAAGGTCATGCCTTACCGGAGCATATTGCACCAAATCCTTGTATAGGGCTTGGAATTGCTGATCGGCCCATTGATTGCGGGTGATGGCCAACACATGCAATCCATATGTCGCACAATGCGAAGACTCGTCAAGGAAACGCTCTCGGTCCGCTCCTGTAGCGACTCGTCTGAACAGTTCGGCCTGGTAGAGATGGATGTAAGGCTGGGAGGTTGCCGAGGCATGCCGCACTGCATCGTTCAGTTTGTTTAATGCCTGCTGAGCATTGCCCTGCGCGAGCAGCACTTCCATCCATGCGTGAAGCACATCCAAATGTGTTTGTTCGGAGTGTTCGCCAACCTTGAGATATGCGTCGGCGTCGATGATGTGGGATTCTGCGGTTTTGATGATCTGTTCGTGTTCAAATGCATCGTCCGAGGTGGGCTGCTTGAGCTCGATGAGTGCAGCCCATGCGTGCACCTGTGGATCGTTGCCTCGTGCGCCGATGGCATTGCCGATGATGGTTTTTGCTTGGCGATACTGCTTGTCCCTGTAGAATTGCTGAGCCTGACCTAGCCAATCCGTTTCGTGTGATTCTTCTGGCTGAGGATGCTTTTGGGCTTCCAACGCGGCATCGTAACGTTGACGAGTGGTCTCATCTGCAAAAGCGTTCGTTAACGCATCATTGATGATGGGAAGCAGTCGCTTAGCTTCATCGCTTTGCAGATAAACTCTTTCTTTCGTGGCTTTCAGATGCTGCAGCTGCTGCTGGATTGTTCCAAGCGTATTCGCAGGGTTGAGATTCAGCAGCTCGTAGTAATCAGGGATTTGTTCCATAGTGGTGACCACTCCTCGTGACGATACCTATGCTCAGGACTTGAAGCCGAAATGCTTCAACTGATCTTTGGCTCCATCGACCAGATTGTTGACGGCAGGAATATTAAGATTCTGAAGGTTTTCGAGGGGATTGCCGTTGCCGTCATTGTTGATTTGATTGGCGATGTTCTGGGCAATGATGTTGTTCTGATATTGCTGTGCGATGTTTTGAGCAACGTTCTGCGCGGCTTGCTGCGCAACGCCATTGCCGGCTTTCTTGCCGAACTCATGTGCGACCAGATCAAGGCCGCCTGTGGAGGTATCGAGTACGCCCTTGCCGATTTTGGAAATCATGCCGAAGGTGAAGATGCCGAGAATCGCGGTGATGATGCCGCCGATGATACCGGCCTTCTTCAGACCGTTCGACAGTGAAACGTATCGT
The DNA here is from genome assembly GCF_002860405.1 of Bifidobacterium imperatoris. Classification (GTDB taxonomy): domain Bacteria; phylum Actinomycetota; class Actinomycetes; order Actinomycetales; family Bifidobacteriaceae; genus Bifidobacterium; species Bifidobacterium imperatoris. Next base: position 56,097 of record NZ_NMWV01000012.1, read on the forward strand.
TTGGCTCCGGCCACGGACTGGACCCTGTTCTTCTTCAGCAGGAAAACGGTTTTCTGCAGTTGTTCTGCATCCTTGAAGTCGCTGTCGTAGTACCCTTCGGCAATGGCGGCGATGCGCAAATCATTGGTGTGGGCTCGTGCATAGATGGCCTTATCGATGAACTTGACGGCATACCTAGCGATGAAGTAGCTCACGATCATAGGCACGAACGCGGTGAGCATGGCAAGCGTGGTGTTCGTGTATACATCATTGCCGGCAATTTGCTGAAGCAGCATCGAAATCAGGGTGCCGAAAATGGCCCACAGGAAGAAGCCCACAATCACGCTGTAGTAGCTGTACCAAGTGAATTTCATTTCACTCTTTGGGTCGATGCCTTTGGCTCGGCAATACCGGACCAATGTTGCTTCGACGTGCGGGATTTTATTGTGCTGCAGATACAGCAGCATGAGCCCAGCGCCACACAAATATCCGAGTACGAGCACCACGATGAATATCACGATGTTGGAAACGTATTCGAAGAGCATGAACAGTGCGAGAACCGCGACGAGGAAAGGAACAAGTGTGCGTTCCTTCATCACCTGCAGCAGTGTCCATGTGGTGTTCGCCTTGTCGAACTCTGCGTCGGCGGCCAATGGGGTGGGCGGCGCGGTTTGCTGGCTTTGGTTGGTAGTCGGGGCGGCGTTCTGCGGCAGTGGAACCTGCGGCATTGCCGGTTGAGTGAGTGGATGCCCACAGGAGGTGCAGAATTTGGAAGTGTCTTTGTTGGGGTTGCCGCAATTCGTGCAATACATGATGGATCCTTCCTTGGCTTGCTAACTAAAAGTTAGCACAGTGGGTATTAATGATTGGCGATATTGTCACGGTAGGAGCAACGCAAATAAACGTTGCGTAGATTTTACGGAAAATAGGGTAGGTCTACGCACTCATTGGCGCACTTCGGCTGCCGTGCCATACGGCTAGGCGTTGTGATGAAGTTTGTCCAGAAACTCCTCGTACTCTCGCTCTTCTTCGGGGGTTAGATGCCATGAGTCATCGTCCAATAGGGGGTCCTTGTCTTCAAAGAACCGTCGCAACGATTCAGGGCAACCTTGCGGTATCGCATTGTTGTGTACATAGGTGAACTCGTGTGTCATCCAGCCTTCTGTCAAACGCCGGTACCATTGCAATGCCTCATCCCAATCGGTGAACACCTGTCTGGCCGCTTCGCTATCTGTTCCAATCCCTATAGAGAGTCCTGCCTGTGCAACGTCAAGCCCATCAACATCCGTGCGTATGTCTCGCGGAACCAGCGTGGCGAAGAAACACTGCTTATCTGTGACCTCGGTGACTAGATCGGTGACCCAGGAGCGGCCGAGCAGATACAGCGCAGCGCCGGTACGTGAATCCCAACGTAAAGGAATTACCACCTCGTTATATGACCCATCGTTAGCGATAAGCGAATACAGTTGCACAATATCTTCTGCGGGAATGACTTCACTCGGCGAGCTCATACTGCCTGCATCCGACTCCGGTGTATGTAAGGCATATCTGCCCGCAGCGCGTACTGGGCCACTGGGTGCCTGATCGTTCAAACGAAGCTTGCGCTCGGCGCACAGTATGCTGATGAGCTTCAGCGACTTGTCTTTCGCGCGAGGTTTGCGTTTCGTATTGCCGCGATGTGCCGTGGTCAATGCATAGCCGTGATTATCTAGATAGTTCAAGCACTGACGACGCAGTTTCGCCACCATGTTCTCGTTCTTGGGATCAAACGTGGTTCCTGATTCTTCAAGTAACTGACGATGATAGATGAACAACACCGCATCAGTCACTCTGCCATTGCGCTCGCAGATGGCATAATCGTCCCGGAGCCGGGAGAGTAGATCGTCGGCGAAATCATAGGTGGTATTTGGTTCAGTCATGATTGCCTCCGAGCAATGTGTGGGTTGTTCGAGCCCATGTGCGGCGGTGGAAACCGGAGAGTGCCTGCATAATACGGTCGAAATTGACGTTGTCTCCATATTCGGCCGCGCGGTGGTTCTTCCAAACATACCGGCGTAAACGATCCAAATCGGTCATGAATGGTATGAGTTGGTCGGTGCCAGGGAACGCGATTTGCAAGTCGCATAGCTCCACATCCAAAGCGAAATTCACGGTTGCCGGCAGATCGGCAAGGAATGAGGCCGTGGTTTTCGGCGTGAAATAGCCGTCCATAGGCCAACTGGCATCGTTGTGATGCACATAGTGCGTGCCCAGTGTGGCATAGTAATTGTCGTATTTTTCGGAATCGAAAATCGTATGCCAATTCGGATCGTCTGGTTTGGGGCGGTCGGAATAGTACTGCTCGTCGTACTCATTGTCGCCGAGTTCGTTCGCCTGACATCCGCGCAAGTCGCTTGGCAGCTTATCCATTAGGTTAAGTACGCGGCTGGAAGGGAAACGTTGTGATTCCGGGCACTGGTCCGCTCGAGCGAAGTCGTATCCATATCGGCCGTGGAATTCATTGGACGCGTCTGGTTCGCCGATATCGGTGATTGGTGTGAACACCTCAGGTGAGCACAGGTTTGCAAGATCGGCAACGGTGAATGAATCGGCGCGCATCAGCAAGAATGCCACGGCACAATACATGGCCGCCTTATGGAAATCAGAGGCATCGGCCTTCTCGCCGGGCTGCACGTTCTCGGCCTCCTGCATGAAATGGTAGATGTCCCAAGCCAAAGGGTCGGCCAAATCGTAATCGTATCCGCTACCGTTCGCCCCATCCCAGCAATAGGTGGCCAAATCATTAAGCTTCGTATACCGGCCAAGCGCCATAGCCTGCACCTCATACATGATACCTTCGCTGCGCTTGCGGCTCTGAGCATTCACATCCGCATCCGCAATAGTCCAATCGGCCAGTTCCAGCAGCATTGTGGCGACGTCGCACGTCGATTGCCGAATCTCATTGCAATCATGGTGATACTTGCGGTGCTGTGACGTATATTGCGCCTGCATCTGTTCCGCGGAGAACATCATCGCTCCTTTTCCTTTCCGTATTACTGCATTGGTGACGGTTGTGCATGGTAAAAGAATGCGATATCGCTTCAGCGTAGTATCTACGGTTTCGCATTGCCGCGCTTTGTGTTGTTCTCTGGACTGCCATCGTCAAGTTCCGTAGATTCTACGAGCGGATTCGATGCGCCGGCGATACATTCATGTCCACCGTGGAATACAGCGACGGTCGGTCTTGTTGACCTGAAGCCGTTAAGCGTGAGAGGAACGCATGGGAATGAATTCCGAGAACACCGGAGGTAGTGCACTGATTCGAGTTCCGCTGGAAGAACGATTCCGCCGACTAGGGGGCTACCGGCACACCAGCCCCGACTATGCGGCATCGGTGATTCGCGATGTGGCTTGCATGTCGCTTCGCGAATACTGTGCCGCGGCCGTGGCCCTCGGCATAGAGGTTCATGAGCCGCAGCAGACAAATAATAAAGAGAAAGATACGGGGATTGCCGGTGGTATTGACGGCGATTTCTCGGACCTTGACCTGGATGATATCGATTTCGAGGATTTTGCATTCAAGGACTTCGACCCGGACGAGTTTGAGAACAACGAACGTCAGGAGTTGTTCTACAACGAGCTCAAGGATGCTGTCGAAGCCATTGATACTGCCGAGCGGGAGGTGAAAATCAGTCCAGACATGAGCGTGGCAAGCCTAGCCCGGCTGCTGCGCGGCAAGTTACTACGGCTCGATGCCGACAACCTGTGGTACACGCCGACCCACAGTGAGCCGGTCGGCAAGATTGGTGAGGCGGTCAATTGTCTCGTCCGCCCCCTGGGCCTGGACTCCAAGGCCGGTGAAAGGCGACGAGAACGCCGCAAGAAAGATGGACAGCGGTGGGTCGGATTCACGAAGCCATTGCAATCCAAGAGCGGCAAAGCTCCTAGGATTCCACGGATTCCTCTGGAGCAGCGCTTGCGGGAAAGCCTCAACAAGGCCGACCGCACCAGTAGGTTGCGCAACGACAATCTGCTTGACTCGCTGCGACGATTGCCGCTCGCCGACTACTTCGAGGGCTGCTCGCTGCTCGTAGGCGTCACCACGGTGGCACCGATGCGGCGGGCGGTGCTCGCCAGAATCGAACAGTTGGACGTGCCCGCATTTCCGTTGCTGGGCGAGGCGTCCTTGATGCAAACCAATGCGATTGATTCGTATTGGACAACAGAAGAGAGAAACACCACTCGCCCGATGGGCGATGGGGACGCGGACGTGAATCTTGCCGCAATCATCGCGCCGTTGGCGAAGATGGCCGACTTCCGTCTCGCTTGACTGGTTCGAGTTCTGTTGATCAACTGAGAGGAGCATCTATGAACACATTCGTCAATACCATTGATTCTTCCACCCTGGGCGAGCGGATTCTCGCCGCAGGAATCACCGCCTCCAACAACACCCGCGTCTCCCACCTCAACAACAACGACCTGATCATCGGTCCGTCCGGTGCCGGCAAAACCCGTGGGTATGTGAAGCCCAACCTGCTGCAGATGAACGAATCCGTCATCGTTACCGACACCAAGGGCAATCTGGTCAGCGAGATCGGTCCGGTGCTCGCCTCCCACGGTTACCGCGTGGTGTGCGTGGATTTCACTGATCTGGCAGGCTGGGGGCCAAGCCCGGTATGCAATACGCCGGGAACGAGAATGATCGGTTACAACCCGCTCGATTTCATCCGTACCAATCCGGATGGTGAATTCAATGAACAGGATGTGGTTGCCATCGCCTCCGCCATCAGCCCGGTGGAAAACAACAAGGATCCATTCTGGGATCAGGCCGGTGCCATGTACCTCTCCGCATTCATCGCATACACGATGCAATGCCTGCCGAAAAAAGAACAGAACCTCGCCATTGTGCAGCGCATGGTCAGTGTGATGAACGAGGGGTCGATTCCCGTCATGATGGATGAGATGTGTCAGATCGACCCCCAAGGCATGACAGCCCGCCGCTGGAGGGCCATCCAAGCCTCGCAGCGTGCGGACAAGATGGATTCCTCCATCCGCGGCATCCTCGAATCCAAGCTCGCGCCGATGGCATTCCGCGGTGCAACCGGGATGTTCACGCGCTCCGAGCGCATCGACTTTGCCAAACTTGGTCGAGGCCACTGGGCGGTGTTCGTCAACGTCTCCGACACGGACCGTTCGATGGATCGCATGGTCAACCTGTTCTACACGCAGGCGTTGCAGCAGCTGTGCCGCTTCGCCGACACCCAATGCGAAGGCAACCGCCTACCGGTGCCGGTGCGCATGTATCTCGACGACTTCGCCACGAACTGCCGCATCCCCGACTTCGACAAAGTCATTGCGGTGATTCGTTCGCGAGGAATATCGGTCAGTGTGATTCTTCAGTCGCTCACGCAGCTGGAAAGCATGTACGGTGCGGCGACCGCCGCCAGCATCGCCAACAACTGCGACCATTGGCTGTACCTGGGCGGGCAGGATACGGACACTGCTCGTCAGATTAGTCTGAGAATCGGCTGCGACCCGGGCGAGGTGATGCGGATGCCGCTTGACCGCATCTACGTGTTCGAGCGAGGTTGTGAGCCGGAACTCGCGGCACCCTACGACATCACCACTCATCCGCTTTACGGCGAGACGCCGGAAGGCCGCCGAGTGACTCGTGCAGCCGAGGACACCGTGGCCGCGGCGGAGCGGATTCTGGCGGGTGCGGCTAGACAGGGTGCTGTTGCGGGCCTCGACCGCAGGAACAACTTCGGCCCAGAGACGGGTCGCGGCTATTAACGGTCGCAACTCGGCTACTAGCCGGTTAGCATTTCCAAAATGCTAACCGGCTGTTAGTGGACTTATGGTGGCCTCTGCATTGCAATGGTCACCATGTCAACCACGAGTTATCAACGCTTCCTCTGGGCGGTCGGTCGCCGCGTCCAGATGCTGCGCAAATCCCGTGGCTTATCGCAAGAGCAGCTGGCCGAGCAGCTGGGCATGGATCGCGTTTCCATTGGCTACATCGAGCAGGGGAGAAGGTCTCCCAAGCTTTCCACGCTATATGCGCTCGCGGGAACATTGGGCGTGCACGTATGCGATATTTTTGACGGGCTGGAAGGCGAAATGCAAGCGGATGCCTCGGCTTCACGGCGTGCGGCCTTGGCATTGGACATGAACCGTGACGATGCCGATGAGCTGGAACACAGCCCGTCGTTGTAGCCATTGGCTCCATTGGATTCATTGCCTCACTGTGAGAAATCGGCTCCCCTTAAGTACGCAGTGATTTCTTATGGTCTACGCTGAGAAGCATGGATTTACGTTTATGGCTCAGTGGTTTGCGCCCCAAGACATTGCCCGCCTCTATTGCACCAGTGCTGGTGGGAGCGGCATTAGCATCTCGACACATTGATCAGCTCGGCGCCTGTATCGATATCTCTCCAGTGCCGCAAGCATGCGTTGCCAATCGAGCCATAGTCGAGCCTCTGCGGGCTCATTTCTGGCCGGTGGCCATACTGTGCATGCTTGTGGCGATATTCCTGCAAATCGCAGTCAACTTCGCCAATGATTATTCAGATGGTGTACGAGGCACTGATGAAGGTCGGAATTCGGCGGAATCAGAGAACGGCCGAGCCTCGAAGCCACAGCGTTTGGTCGCATCCGGAGTGCCGCCGAAGCATGTGCTTATCGCAGCCGGTGTTGCCGCGGCGCTCGCCGCTGTCTGCGGCTTGGCGGCGGTTATCATTTCGCAGGCGTGGTGGCTGCTGGCCGTAGGAGCTGCAAGCCTTATTGCTGGTTGGTTCTACACCGGTGGCAAACATCCGTATGGCTATGCCGGGCTCGGTGAGCTTGCGGTGTTCCTATTCTTTGGACTTGCCGCAGTACTCGGTACCGAATATGCGTTGAGCGGTACCGTCGACGCCCTCGCAGTGGCTGCAGCCATCTGCTGCGGGCTCAATGCCGCAATGCTGCTGATGGTCAATAATCTGCGCGATATCGAATCCGATTCCAAGCATGGCAAGCGTACATTGGCTGTGCGCATGGGGCGGGATCATGCCATCACCATGCTCATGGTCTGCTGTATCCTTGCCTGGGCGTTGGGCTTATTCCTGTGTATGTATCTGTGGATGCCGTGGGGCGGCATATTGCTGCTTTCCGGTATCGCAGTGCCGATTCGAATGGTATCCAGCGTGCCGAAACATCAGTTCCGCACTGCATTAAGCGATGCGGGATTCCAGACCCTGCTGTTTGCAGTAGTGACGGCCATTTCCGCAATCATCGCATAACGTTACCTTTTCGATACGCGAAACATAAGATGAATGTTCGCATTTGGCGACTTTGGGCGGTAGACTGGCCGTATGTCTTACAAACTAGTACTGCTCCGTCATGGACAGAGCGCATGGAATAAAACCAACCAGTTCACCGGTTGGGTCGACGTACCGCTGACCGAACAGGGTGAAGCCGAAGCCAAGCGTGGCGGCGAGCTGCTTAAGGAGAAGAACGTCCTGCCGGACATCGTGTTCACCTCCCTGCTGCGTCGTGCCATCAACACCGCCAACATCGCACTGGATGCCGCAGATCGTCTGTGGATTCCGGTCGAGCGCAACTGGCGTCTCAACGAGCGTCACTACGGCGCTCTGCAGGGCAAGAACAAGACCGAGATCCGTGAAGAGTACGGTGACGAGAAGTTCATGCTGTGGCGTCGTTCCTACGCCACCCCGCCGCCCGAGATCGATCCGAACGACGAGTACGCCCAGAACCACGACCCGCGTTACACCGGCGATCCGGTTCCGGAAGCCGAGTGCCTGGCCGATGTGGTCAAGCGCGTTGAGCCGTACTTCAAGTCCGCTATCGAGCCGGAGCTGAAGGCTGGCAAGACCGTTCTGATTGCCGCTCACGGCAACTCCCTGCGTGCCATCGTCAAGATGCTGGATAACCTGTCTGAGGAAGAGATCGCCAAGGTCAACATCCCGACCGCTATCCCGCTGCTGTACGAGCTGGACGAGAACTTCAAGCCGATCAAGCCGCGTGGCGAGTACCTGGATCCGGAAGCTGCTGCTGCCGGTGCTGCTGCCGTCGCCGCTCAGGGCCAGAAGTGATCTGAAGCGTTAGCGCTTTACGACAAGGGGACTGCACATCCGTGTGCAGTCCCCTTTGTTATGTGTGCGGCAAATGCTGGCAAAGTACGATGTATCGTGAACTATACATTTCATGTGACACTACCCCTCAGCCAGCTGTCGCTGACAGCTCCCCTGACAAGGGAAGCCGGAGGAACGCGGACAAAAGAAAACGGCGTCCAGTCGTAACCGGATCGCCGTTTCGGGCATCCCCTAGGGGATAGGTCTTGAATTATCAGGCGATGTCAATGCCTTCATCGCGAGTCGGCTTCTTGGACGGATCGAAACCGGAGACAATGTAAGCCACGCGGCGTGCAGCGGAAACCGCATGATCGCCAAGACGCTCCAGGAAGCGGCCCAGCAGCACGATGTCCACCGTCTGCTGACGGGTCACATCATCGGACAGGGCCAGCTCGAAGGTCTTGTGATGCAGATCGTCGAGCTTGTCATCGTTCAGAATGATGCTTTCCGCATGCTTCTCATCACGGTTGTTCAGCAGGTTGACCAGTTCGTCGGCAGTGTGGTTGAGGAAGTCAATCATTTCAGCGAACACCGGCTGAGCGGACTCAGGAAGCGGGGAAGCAGGGTAGGTGCGGCGAGCAGCTTCAGCCACATGGCGAGCGAGATCGCCCATGCGCTCGAAAGTGGAGGCCAGACGCAGAGTGGAAACCACTACGCGCAAGTCGGTGGCCACCGGGTTCTGCTTGGCCAGCAGCTTGACGCACTGGTCAATAACGGAGGATTCAAGGGCGTCAATCTCGATGTCGCCGTCGATCACGGTCTGCGCGGCTTCGACATCCTGCTTCAGCAGTGCTTCACCGGCGCCGTTGATCGCCTTGCGCACATCTTGCGCCATATGGTCGAGGTCATCAGCGACTTGCTTCAGCTCCTCGTTGAAAATAACGCGCATTTCTCTAGCCTTTCATGCTTGCTTGTTGCAACCTGTACCAGTTTATTATTTATACCGCTTAGTGCTACTTCAACGTAGGCAAACGCAACCTCAAGTTGTTTTATTGTTCATTGGGTTGTTCACTTGCAATTCATATTATCGGCGCGCCGAAGTAATAAGCAGTGTTCGACGCGCCGAGTGTGGAACAATGTTAGCTATGACACAAATGCCGCTTGCTGCCGTGATCGTGCTTATTGTTCTATCCGTTGCGCTGCTGGTTGTGATTGCTCTTGTGGTTATTGGGGTGGCCACACAACGGATAACGTTGAACTTCGGTCATGATGATGCCGATGATACTGATGATTTGTCTGACGATACCGCCGCTTTGCTCTCTATGCTGCCGGGAACCTCGATTGTGGTGGATGACCATGATGGTGTGGTCCGTTGCAGTCCGGCCGCCTACCATCTTGGCGTAGTCGAAGAGGACACCATTGTTGATTCCACGGTGCTGGATGCCGTGCATGAGGCAAGAAAATCCGGTGGCAAGCGCCAGTTCGACCTGACCACCAGCACGCCGGAGCGCTATGCCAGCGAGCGTGGCGGCAACGAACACGTCACCGCGCAATCTGTGACCCGCCCGAATTGGCTGAAAGTCACTGTGGCCCGCATCAGTGAGAAATTCGTTATCGTGCTGATTTCTGATGTCAGCGAAATCGTCCGATTCGGTCAGGTACGTGATTCATTCATCACCAATGTGTCCGAACAATTGCTGAAGCCTACACAGGCACTTTCTCAGCTGGCGGATTCGTTGGAACATGGAGATCTTGATCAGGCCCGTATTGCCGCGGATGCGCGCCAAGTGCGCTCCAGCTGCAACAAGCTGAATCATATGGTTGCAGACTTGCTGCTATTGATTCGGGCACAGGAGCCCATCACCCCGTCTTCTGCGAATCGACTTAATGTAATGGAACAACTGCGCGCCACTGTGAAGCATCTGCAGCCGGAAGCCGAACAGTCCGGTGTGCAGCTGATGCTCAAGGGTGACGATGCCTTGGTGATCAATGGGCTTGCCGACCAAATCGATAGTGCTGTGACCAAGCTGGTGGAAAATGCCATCGGGTATTCCAAGGAGCATGGTGTGGTGAGTGTCTCGGCATCGCGGTCTAAGGATGGCGACCGCGCGGTGATTCGTGTGATCGATCAGGGTGCCGGAATCGCCAAGCGCGATCAATCGCGTATTTTCGAGCGATTCTATCGAGGCGCTTCGCAAACCGAACGCACTGCAGAAGGTGTGGGGCTTGGTCTGGCCATTGTCAAGCATGTGGCGCTCACCCATCATGGTGATGTGTCCGTGTGGAGCTCCGAGGGGCAGGGCAGTACGTTCAGCTTGAGCTTGCCGCTTGCTCAGTAAGTTTGGAGTTTGGCTTTACAAGCCCAGACGCCGGTAGTCCCAGCGGTCGAAGAACTCCCAAATCAGTAGCAGAAGTCCGATGATGACACCGGACGCGCATATGATGACCAGTGATTCCGTGCCGCGCCCAATAGCCACGAGAATCAGAGCGATAATCAACGCCACGGCCCATAGTCCGGTTCCGATGCCGAAAACCTTACGCAAATCAACCCGCACCGGCTTGGGGGCGGGCTTGCGGACGGCTGGGTCGATAATAGGCGCAAACTTCATAGTCACAGACTGTAGTAAAGAGGAACGTCAAACATTCCTCTTTACTACGTTTCCTTACTATCTAGTAGTTCTTGAATTTACAGATGTTCGACCACGTAGTCGATGCACTTGGTCAGGTTCACCACATCCGCAGGTTCCACTGAAGGGAATACGCCGATACGCAACTGGTTGCGACCAAGCTTGCGGTATCCGGCGCAATCCACAATGCCGTTTTCGCGCAGCAAAGCCAGTACCTGATTGGCTTGCACGCGCTCATCTAAATCAATGGTGACTACCGCGTTGGAACGTGCATCATAGTCGGAGACGAATGGCTGCGCATAATCGGAATGCTCCGCCCATGAATACAGCAGGGACGCAGATTTGGCGCAACGTGCAGTGGCCCAATCTAGGCCGCCGTTATCGTTCAGCCAGCGAACCTGATTCTCCATCATGATGAGGTTGGCCACGGAAGGCGTGTTCAGCGTTTGATCCTTGCGGGAGTTCTCCAGTGCCTTGGTCAGCGAGAGGAATGGCGGAACCCAACGGCGTGCGCCATCCAGATGTGCGCTGGATTCCACACCGGCCGCACGCTCGATGGCTGCGGGGGAGAGCACTGCGATCCAAAGTCCGCCGTCCGAGCCGAATGCCTTCTGTGGGGAGAAGTAATACACGTCGGTTTGGCTGATATCAATAGGCAGGGCTCCTGCCGCGCTGGTGCCGTCGATAACGGTTAGGGCGCCGGCTTCCTGGCTGCCGGGAACACGGTGAATCGGAGCCGCTACACCGGTGGAAGTTTCGTTATGTGCCCAGCAGTAGGTGTCCACGCCTTCGGTGAATTCCGGAAGTCGATACGTACCCGGCTCAGAAGAGAAGATCGCCGGTTCTTCAAGGAATGGTGCGTTTGCAGCGGAAGCTGCGAATTTGGCGCTGAACGAGCCATAGGTGCCGAATGCGGCACGGCGTGTAATCAGAGACGCGCATGCGATTTCCCAGAATGCGCTGGCGCCGCCATTGCCCAGCGCCACCTCATAACCGTCCGGCAGCTTGAAGAAAGCGTGCAATCCTTCGCGAATGGAACCGACGAGTTGCTTTACCGGGAGCTGACGGTGGGAGGTGCCCAGCAGTGTGGTGGCGCCGGCGTCAAGAGAGGCAATCTGCTCTGAGCGCACCTTGCTTGGGCCGGAGCCGAAGCGGCCGTCCTTGGGCTTTATTGAATCGGGAATCTTTACTGTCGTAGTCACGTCAGATAAGGGTAATCATTGCAACGGAATAATGCCAAGATTTGCTCGGTTGCCGGATTGATACGTTGTCAAAAAAGCGATATCGAACCGGTTCGACACGCCCTTGTGGAGGCTTTTTTGTTATCAAATGACACATGTTCGTTGTAAAGTAGTGGGCAGTGTCGGTACAGCAGTACCTGATCATGATGTACTGTTGTCAACCAAACCAAGGAGTTTATTAGGTATGAAGCATGCTTCGCATAAAGCGGCCAAGGTTTCGAGCCAGAAGTTTAGCTTAGCGAAGGCACTGTTCTCCTCTGGTAAGGGGACGCATTCCATTCGCTCTGTTCGCGCTGTGCAATCCGCGGGCGACGATGCCGCTGTTCTGGGCTTGGATCCCGCAGTGGCCGCCAAGATTAACGAGATTGCTCCGCAGACCCGACGTTCTATTCGCCAGGCCGCCCGTGCCGCCGAACGCCGCAGCCATATTCTGGCTTCCGCATCGCTGGCCGCTCTGGTTGGTACCGCAGCTGGCGCTATAGCTTTCGCCAGCCCGGAAGAGGACTTGACGCTCGCTGATAACGCCACTACGACCACGCAGATCAAGCGCGTGAGCGATGTGAGCTCAGCTTCCCGTTCCGAGGCGCGTTCTGATCTGAGCTCGTCCAATACACAGTCCACGTCAACGGACTCCTCCAGCAGCTGGGGATTGAGCAATTCCGAAGGAACGCTGGACACCAACCTGATGAATCGCAATACCGCGCGCAACTCTGTAGTGGCTGCGCTGATGGATCAGGATCAAGGTTCGATTCCAGCTGGATTCAATCCGAACCATGATGCCGGCAAGAACCAGAACACGTATCCGTGGGGTCAGTGCACTTGGTATGCCTACCAGCGCCGCACCGAGTTGGGCCTGCCGATTGGCGGCAGCTTTGGAGATGCCCGTTCTTGGGCAAATTCCGCCAGCTCTCGTGGATACTGGGTTGACAATACCGCTCGTCATACCGGTGATGTGGTGGTCTTTGCGCCCGGTCAGGAGAACGCCGACTCCTATTACGGACATGTCGGTGTGGTGGAAAAGGTGAATTCTGATGGTTCCATCGAGATTTCCGAATCCAACTACAAGGGCTTGGGTGTGATTTCCACTCGCACGTTTACCGCTGAGCAAGCCAGCACGTTCCAGTACATTCATTACTGACGGTATGTATTGCCGGCATACTTGTACTGCCAGTATTCATGCTGCTCATACCGTAGATTGATACCGTATTCCTCACGACACGCCGAAGGATGTCTGCTATCTCATAGCTTGGTATTCCGCTATGAGCAAGCTTTGTTGATTGGTGCAGTGTACAGTAAGGGTTTTATGAAGACCAATTCTGTGATTTCTTCTGTGGTGGCAGTGTGCGCCGCAGCCGCATGCTTGTTTGCCTTTGTCCCGGCCGCATCCGCGGCTTCGACTCAGGAAACCGTCACTTCCACGAAATCCTTCCCCGCATATACGCAGGTACGCAAGGATTTCACTGCCGAAGCTACTTCTACCGAGGTGGACAGTGATGCTAGCTGGGGAGACGTGGAAAGCCTGAACGTTCCCCAAACCCAGTCTCAGGCGGAAAAGGATGCCGAGGCTCAGAAGAAAGCCCAGGAAGAAGCCGCCAAGAAGGCTGCTGAGCAGACTCAATCCCAATCACAGGCGGCAAGCCGCAGTGATTCTCGCTCCACGCTGAGCTACTCCGATTCTGGAAGCGCAGCCTCCGCCGGTGCCGCAGCTTCCATTGACCGCGCTTATTCACTGATTGGTAGCTCGATGGACTGCACGGCGCTGGTTACCAAGGCACTGGCCGCACGAGGCATTAATTTCCACGGCTGGCCTGAAGAGTACGTGAACGTACCTGGCGGCTATGTGGTCACCGATGGCACGTTGGAGCCGGGCGACATTTTGATTTACAAGTACACCAATGGCACCAATGGTGGCGTGCACTATGATCATGTGGCGCTCTATGTTGGCGGTGGCAAGGCCATTCACGGTGGCTGGACTGGCGGTGTTGTGGCACTGGCCGGCACGCTGCCGAACAAGCTCACCACTGTGGTGCGCATTCCGTAAGCTTTTCAAGCTGTAACGCTTGTATTAAGGGCTCTGTAGGCATGATTTGCATGTCTGCAGAGCCTTTTGCGTTATGTGCATGGTTGTGTGCGAGCTCACTGTTTTGTAGAACATTTCTGCATTTTCGTTACCGGCTCATGCGAGTGTCGCGCGGTATTGTTGGAGATATGCGGTACTGATGCCGCAATAACTTCAAGGAGGTCGTCATGATTAACGACAAGGCCATTCTCGTCGGCGTTGACGGGTCGCATGCCAGCTATAAGGCAACATGGTGGGCCGCGAATTATGCGAAGCATGCCGGACTCACGTTGCAGATTGTCTGCGCGTATTCCCTGCCCAGCTATGCCGCTGTTTCATTTGATGCTACGTACACGGCAATGGGGGATGATAACGCCGCGCATTCGGATGCTCAGGAGATTCTGTCCAAGGCCAAGGCCATTGCTGATGAGCAGGGCGTCGAGGCCGCTACGCTGATTGTTACCGGCGACCCTGCGTCCGTGTTCGTCGAATTGTCTCGTAACTACAACCTGATTGTGATTGGCAACCGTGGTAAAGGCGGATTGGCCGAGCGCTTGCTGGGCACCACATCCTCCTCGCTGCCGGCATACGCCTACTGTCCGATTGTGGTGGTGCCGTATACCGATGACGATGGCAATCTGATGCATTTGAATAACACCATCACCAAGGTGGCAGTCGGTTCCGACGAATCCAAGTGGGGTCTGAAGGCTCTGGAGATTGCCGCCGACTTCGCTACTTGCTGGGATGCCGAGCTTGATGTACTCTCCGCCGTGCCGAACCTGAAGGGCATAGATGGTGAGGACGATGTGTTGAAGTCGTATGAGGACGATTTGGAAGTCCGCATCAAGCCGTTGCAGGAGTCTCATCCAAACCTGAAGATCAACAAGCGTATCGTCTCCGGTCCGGCCGTCAGCGCGTTGACCAAGGCCAGCTACGATCACGATGTTGTGGTGGTTGGTTCCCGTGGCCGCGGTGGTTTCACTGGTCTGCTGCTGGGCTCCACCAGCCAGGGTTTGCTGCAGCACGCGGTCGGCCCAGTGTATGTGGTGCCGCGTAAGTATGTCGAAGCCGCGGAATCCCGTCTGGACACCGTGCCGAGCTCTCCGGCTGAAGTGCCTACCAAGTCGCTGGAGGAGATTGCCGGCGTTGAGGAGATCCCGGTGACCAAGGCTGAGCCGGAAGTCGTCAAGGAAATCGAGAAGACCATCGATCCTGAGCGTCAATAAGCTAGCGCTATAATATCCTGCGCAAAAGCACATTTCCACGGTGTGGCAAAACTTCCACGGTGTGGTAAGCGAAAACCCTGTGATTTCACCAAAAAGGCGAAATCACAGGGTTTTAAAAAACCACACGGTGGAGAATTAACCACACCGTGGTTGCGTGAACCGGGAAAATGGAAGACTAGTGCTTGATGGTCACGTTCATGCGCACGGGGGTCTCCTGCACATAGGTGTGCTTGACCGTGCAGCCCTTGTCGATATGGCGGGTGATGCGTTCCTTGAGCTTTTCGGCGTCTTCATCGGAAAGACCGGCATCGGAGGCATCTACCACAACCTGCTCGTCAAAGCCGGTGTAAGCGTCGTTCTCGGGGTCATAGGAGCCATCCACCACGATTTTGGCGCCCTTGCCCTCGCCGAGCGTATGCTCGATGGCGAACTGGCTAGAAAGCGCAGCACAGCCGGCCAGAGCCACCTTCATCAGATCGCCCGGAGTGAACTGACCGCGATCTTTACCGAACTTGATGTGTGCGCCATCATCGCTGAACGCATCCCATGAACCGTCCTTGTTACGCTCCACCCACAGTCGCTTACCCATAGTGTGCCTCCTTACGGCATCTCATGGCATTGATTGACCTCTCCATTATGCCTCGAGCACAGTGGTTCCGGGAGTATGAATCATGTAATGGCCGTGGATTATCCAGTCATGACGCCAATGCGATGTTGAGGTCTTGCCCCTGCCGCTACCATAGTGCGCATGGCTTTGACCGAAGAACAACTTGCAGAAATCCGTTCACGTATCCCCGCTCGTCCGCAAACCAACATTCCCATGCCTTATGAGGATTTGGTACGCAAGATTCTGACCGAAGGCACGCTGAAGTCCGACCGTACCGGTACGGGCACGATTTCCCTATTCGGCCAGCAGATGCGGTTCGATATCTCCAGTTATTTCCCATTGCTCACCACGAAGACAGTGTTCTTCAAAGGTTTGGCATATGAGCTGTTGTGGTTCCTGAAAGGCTCTACCAATGTGCGTTGGCTACAGGAACATAATGTGCATATTTGGGATGAATGGGCGGACGAAAACGGCGATTTGGGCCCTGTATACGGCGCACAATGGCGTTCGTGGCCGGCTCCTACGCCTGAAAACCCCAATCACACCATCGATCAGATTGCCAATGTGATGGATTTGATTAAAAACCATCCGGATTCTCGCCGCATGGTGGTCTCGGCATGGAATCCGGCAGAGGTGGAGAACATGGCTCTGCCGCCATGTCATGCGCTGTTCCAGTTCTATGTGGCAAACGGCAAGCTGTCTTGCCAGCTCTATCAGCGTTCCTGCGACATGTTCCTCGGCGTGCCGTTCAACGTGGCCTCCTACTCGCTGCTGACTCTGATGATGGCACAGCAGGCTGGGCTCGAACCTGGCGAATTTGTCTGGACCGGTGGCGACTGCCATGTGTATGACAATCACATTGAGCAAGTGCTCGAACAGTTGGGGCGCGATCCCTACCCGTACCCGCAGATTGAGATTCGTAAGGCTGATTCGATTTTCGACTACCAGTACGAGGACTTCACCATCGTGGGTTACCAGCATCACCCCACCATCAAGGCACCTGTGGCCGTCTGACTTCGCCAGCTTGCAACCTTCCTCCGCTAATAGTGCGGAGCCTCACCTTGCCTAAGGACAGTCCACTGGACTGTCCTTTTGACGGCTCGGCAGTCTGACACATCAACTACACTAAGGCCCAGTTCCGTTGAATCCAGGAGGAGTAAAGCGAAATGGAGCATGACAGTAGCCGTAGCGGCTATCACGAACCCGAGCCCGGGTCTGCCGGGCTGTCTGCTAACGAAGAGGATTGGGGAGATGATTTCCCTAAGACTTTTTCGGTGAATCTCATTTGGGCCGAGGCTCGCGACAAAGAAGGTCGCACGGGCGCTATCGGCTTTAATGGCGGAATGCCGTGGCATTGCGCCGAAGACATGAAACATTTCAAGGAGCTGACGGTTTCTCACCCCGTGATTATGGGTCGCAAGACTTGGGAGTCATTGGGCTTGAAGTACCGTCCGCTGCCTAACCGAGACAATATCGTCGTTTCTCGTGATCCGCTGTATAGCGCCCCTGGCGCCACAGTGGTGACGAGTCTTGACGATGCGCTCGACCTGGCCCGCCAGGAGGCGATTCCGGACGATGGTCTGGACCGCTCCGAAATCTGGGTTATCGGTGGAGCCCAACTGTTCGCCGAGGCGTTGCCATTCGCCAACAAGGCATATGTGACGCTGTTGGATGCGCAAGTGGATGCCGATTCCTACGCGCCTGATATGAAAGCGCTGGTTGAAGCCGGCCTGTGGCAGGAAGTTGAAGTAGGGGAGCGTTTGAAGCCCGCCAACCCTGATTGCGGCATTGCCTCCTACCAGTTCTGCATTCTGACGAAAACCAAGTAATACGCAGCCAAACGGCTGTGTACGAGATGAAAGTTATCGATGAGCAACGCTACCCATCCCTATACCGTAATGACCGTGTGCACCGGCAATATCTGCCGCTCTCCGATGGGAGAGATTATTCTGCGCCACTTCTTTAATGAGCGTGGATTAGGCAGCAAAGTGAACGTGGAATCCAGCGGTGTATCGGATGAGGAGTGGAGCCATCCGATTGATCCGCGCGCTGTGCGTGTGCTGCGTGAGCGTGGTTACGGCGATGAAATCCCGCGTGATCACTTCGCTCACCGCATTTCCCGCGACGAAATCAACCGTACCGATTTGTTCCTGCCGATGACCGCATCGCATATGCGTGCGTTGCTGCGTATGCTGCCGGCCGGCAAGCGCGCCGAAGTACATATGTACCGCAGTTTCGACCCGAATCTGCCCAAGCCAAAGCCTGGGCGCGAGGATCAGATTGATCTGGTGGATCCTTGGTATGGCGGACAGCATGAATTCGAAGTCGCCATCGATCAGATCGAAGAAGTTGCCCCCTACATTGTTGATTGGGTAGAGAAGCAACTTCAGGACTGAATACTCATAAGGCTCCCCGCGGGGAGCCTTATTTCGTTTCTAGAACACCAGCTGCACCAGCAGCATGTACACTATCGTGCCGGCTGCAATCGAAAGCAGCATATTGCGCTTCCACCAGTGCAACAGCACAATCACAGCGCAGGCTATAAGCTCGGGAATACCATGCGAGCCGGTGAGAATCGGCGTGTTACGCAACGCATACACCACCAACAGGCCAGTCATGGCATAAGGCAGCACAGAACCCAAATAGTTGATGAATCGTGGCGGTTCCTTGGACTCCGGGAAAATGATGAACGGCAGGAATCGAGTCAGCATTGTGCCAACCGCTACGGCCACGATGGTGAACACCCCTTGCCAGACGGTCATAGTCATGATTATCGAACCTCCTGCGAAGCATCGGTGTTCTCGGACTCGATGTTGAGCGTATCCAGATGAGGCCGCAATATGGTGAACAGCACCAGCATGGCAATCAACGCGGGAATCATGAAGTTCTCGGCACCGAAAATCACGAGGCATGCAAGCGCTGCGAGCACACCAATAATTGCGGACAGTCGTTCGCGATGCTTGCCGCCGAGCCATTGGTCAAGGAAAATCACTAGAAACAGCGCGGTGAGCACAAAATCAAGACCGGTAGTATCAAACGGTAGATGAGAGCCGATAATACCGCCAGCAGTGGCACCGACTACCCAATAGCATTGGTTCAGCACAGTCACCCAGAAATAGAACCAGCCGCGATCCACCGTATCCGGAATGCGCGCGGTGGAATTGATGGCATAGGTTTCATCGCACATGCCGAAAATCAGGTATGGGCGCTTCCAGCCGAGTCCTTTGAACCTGCCCAGCATGGACAGGCCATAGAACAGGTGGCGAGCGTTCACCATCAGGGCCAGCAGGAAGCCGGCGAGTGGGTTGAACGCAGAGAGTAGCAGATTCACGGTGACGAATTCCATCGAACCCGCGAAGATGAACGCGCTCATGCACATGGGCCACACGAACGAGAAGCCTTTCGTGCCCATCAGAATGCCGTAGGAGGCGCCAAGGAACAGGAATCCGAGGCAGATGGGAACGGTGAGCGGAAACGCCGCTTTGAACGCCGCAAGACGCTTTCCAGCTCGTTGGTCTGGGGAAGCCTGCTGGCGATTGTGCAAGCGGGCGTTGGTGGGTGACGGTTCGGCCGGTCCTGTGTGCTCTTGTGCCATACGTCCCTCGTTATGTTTTCGGATGCGTGGGTTGCTTGTGCAGCCGCATATGAACATACGAAAAAACCTCGACCGATTGGCCGAGGTTTTTGTTGAAGTACCCCCAGAGAGGGGGATACGGCCCAGCGTCGTACAGGTCCATCTCCACCACTCCGGGGGCAAATAAATTTACCTTCATTACTTACAAAATCAATCATAGCAACGGTTCTCGCTTTCTTCCAATAGACACGCAAGCAGTGTTGCTCCTTAGCGTCATCTTCATGCGGCTGATGGTCGAAACGACCTGTGACGAGTGATCGAATCAGCCTAAACCTCAATGATTGCAAGGCCTAAGGCACTAGAGGTGCATTTTTAGGTGCAATGGCTCGCCGAGGGCCCATTCGGCCACTTGGTGGCATTTTTGGTGGCATTTTTCCGAAGCCGTTATGCGTGCCATCGATCCTGGATTCAGCAAGGAGCATCATCATGTCCGCAAGGACGAAGAAGGACAGTACAGGGCCGTCGCCGGTGCGGCGGAGCAGGTTCGGCACCGTGACGCCGCGCTACGATACCGCAGGCAATCTCGTCGCCTGGCAGGTTCGGTACCCGGACCCGAAACGACCGGGCAAGAAGGTCCAGCGCCAGTTCAAGCCGGACATGGAGCACGAGGCGCACCAGTGGCTCGAAGAGGAACGGCATCTGGTGGAACTGGACCGCAAGAACATCCAGGAATGGGTCCATCCGTCCGAACGCCGCCGCAGGAAGCGCGCGAACCTTATCTCGTTCGAGGAGTACGTGACCCGGTGGGCGGAAGGATACCGGCTGCCGAACGGCGAGAGGATAGCCGGCGGCACGCGCCGGAACCTGTATCTCGACATCGCGCACTTCATGCCGGGCTTCAAGGGCAAGCTCCTGACCGAGATCACGCCGAAGGACATCAAACGTTGGTACGATGCGCCGCACCCCGAGGGGCAATGGGCGTTCCGCCGCTCATGCATGCGCCTGAAGGCGGCGTTCGCCAGCGCCACGAAGATGAGTATGGACGGCTCCCCGCCGCTGATCCGTGATAACCCGTTCATTCTGCCCATACCACCCGCACCGCGATCCGCCAGGGAGGACGTTCCGCCGGTCACGCCGCTGGAACTCAAACTGATCGCGGAGAACATGCCCGACTACACGAGACTGGCGGTGATACTCGCCACGCTCGTCGGAGGCCTCCGTTGCGGCGAGCTGTGCGGCCTGCAGGTCAAGGACATCGACCTGAAGGCCAAACGCCTGACCGTGCGCCATTCCGTCAACAGGGGCTATACGGATTGCGGTTCGACACGCATCGCCAGGACCAAGACCGACTCCAGCCGACGCACCGTACCCATCCCCGACGGGCTCGTTCCCCTGATTCACGACCATCTGCTCAGACACTGCGAATGGACGGACCAGGAAGCCATGGTCTTCCGCCCCAGACGAGCCTCGGTGATGAGCCAGACCACTTTGGAAGCCCAGTTCCGCAAAGCCAGGGAGAAAGCCGGCCGACCCGATCTGACCTTCCAATCCTTGAGAGCGAGCCATGCGACCCTGCTCATGCTCAAGGGCGGCACCCTGAGGGAGGTCATGGATGAACTCGGCCACGTCAGCGAGAAGGTCGCCATAAAGCACTACCAGCGCATCGTCGCCCAGCATCGCAACCAGATCGTCAACCAACTCGCCGAAGACTTCATCAAAACAGCACAATGAATAAGACATCGATATAGGTACAGTGTTTGCCAAACCCAACAAAACACAGTTGGAAGAGCACCCAATATGCCGTGAGTCAATGCTCATGTACGGTAAAGTATCACAAGAAAATTATGTCGAATTGACAGCCGCCTCCGCTATACCGAATAAGGAAATAAAGAGTCCTCAAATTTTGCGCTACTAAATGAAGACGAGCGGAAGTAATCTCCCGCTCGTCAGTAAACTTAACTATGCCATATCAATCCCGCTTCTTTCCCGCCACCGGCACTAAGAACAGCGCGGGCAACAGCAGGAAAGCGGTACAGACCAGCCCCCAGGGTATGGACACCTGCTGGGCTACCAGCCCCACAATAGGCCCGCCGATGATCTGCCCGAAAGAGTCCAGCTGTCCGCTGGTGGAAAAGACTGTGGCGCGCATTTTCTCATCCACTTGGTCGTTCATCCAGGCGGCCAGCACAGGCTCCTTGATGGTGCGCATAAGCCCCGCCAGCAGGAACACCAACAACATGAACCAAAAGCTCCGCCCCACCGCGAAGAGAACCAGGCACAGGATATACCCGGCGCTGGTGGACATGGCCACACTGGTTCGGCTGACAGTCCCTTTTTTCTCCATGCGGGCGATGAGCAACTGAGAAGCCAGAATACCTAAGCCGCTGCCGATAAGACTGATAACACCGAACCAAGTGACGCTGTTCAGCGGCCCGATAACGGGTATTACCGTGTCATCCAGAAAATGAGCGGTGGAGAGCCGGTCAAAGCCTTCACTGGCAAGTCCCCCGCATAGTGTGATTGCTAAGAGCGCCAGCAACACAGGTGCGCCTTTCACAAAGCCCAGGTTGAGCTTGAACAGGCAGACAAAGTCTTTAAGCAAGCCCTGCCGTTCCTCAATAGCAGGGGAGAAGTTGGTTTCTGGCATGATGCGAACCATCACCAGCCCCAACAACAAGCACAAACTGCCCCCCAAGATGATAGGCATTTGCAGGTTTATGTTTCCCAGCAGTGTGCCCAGCACCACGCCCAGAACGCCGCCGATTTGCCCCATTTGACTGCCCCGCAGGAACACCTTGTCTATGGGTTTGTCCTCTTCCTCCGAGGCAATCCACGCCTCCAGAGCGCCGGTGATGAAGGTATCACCGCAACCCCAGACAACCTGGGCCAGCAGAACCGGCGCGAACCACGGTAGCGCACCCTCCATCAGAAAGCCCAGGCCGTAGAGGAACATTCCAATCAGCACCGAGCGCCGACGGCTATACAAATCCGCCACCACACCGGTGGGCATCTCGAACAGAAAGCAGGAGGTCTCCAGAACCGTCCCTACCAGGACAAGCTGGAAAGCATCCAGCTGCACCACCTCCAGGTGGTACACGATGGAAAGCACTGTGGACATAGAAACCGCCAGGGAACAGACAAATCGGAACAGCAGGTAGACAGAATATGCCTTTGAATTTTTAGCCGAGGTGCCTCATTTGAAAATGAGCGCGTAATCCGGAGTGGTGCCTCACCTGTGGTGAGCGTGAAATCCTAGTCCGCGTCGGCTTGTGGGGTTTCGTCGTCTTCCGGTTCGACGCCCGCGATCCGGGCGAGCGTCTTGTTCAAGTATGCCATGTCCGGGCCCATGCGTCTGGCCAGCCGCGCGGTGCGCGGTGCCGCCAGTGCTTCGAGCCGGTCCTGGATGTCGTGGATGCGGCGGACGAGCTCGGCCGGGTTCACGGTCGCGAGCGTGTGTTCGATCTCCTCTCGCTTGTCGTCGGGTATGAAGCCGGGGCCGCCGGCGGCCCTGTCCGCCTCGTCGAACTCCTTGAGCCGCTCCCACGGGGTGCGTGGTGCGTCGTAGACGCGGCGGGGACGGCCGTCCCGGGTGCTTTCGCGCGCGACCGGCTTCTTGGACGGGGTGAACAGGTTGGCCTTGACGCGCACCAGCTCCCATAGCTCGTTGAGCAGGCCGAGCTCATCGACGGTGTACCGG
>NZ_NMWV01000013.1 GCF_002860405.1 Bifidobacterium imperatoris
CTCCAGCTCGCGGAACGCGAAACCGTCCCAGTCGGCGAGCTCGCCGTGCGCGCGCAGCATGGGCATCCACAGGGGCAGCCTCGCCTTGAGGTACTTCGCGCACGGCGCATCCATCATCAGCCACACCTGGACCAGCAGCTCGCGCGACTGCTCCGAATACCGCTTCGGCCGCTCCGCGGGCGACATCGACGGCCTGCCGCGCCCGGCTTCCGTGAGTCTGCGTCTCGCGGTGCTCCTGCCGATTCCCAGCACGGAGCACATCTCATCGAGGATGCGTCCCTTGTCCTTCTTCGACGCCTTCATGTATTCATCCCTGAATCTCAGGGTGACCTGCCGCTTCGTCGCCATGCTGATCCTGTCTTCCATAAGACAAGCCAAACAGGACCGATACCGTTCGCGCTCATTCCCGATGAGGCACCACCACACCCTACGCGCTCAAAAAACGTGAGGCACGTCGATAATGGGAATTATGCGTGCATATGAGACTACGATGGTGGGGAATCTAAGAACAGGGGCAGCAATGACGGCATACATGGACCATAAGGACCTTGCGAACGAGGTTATCGATCATGCGCGTGCACAAGAAATCGCAGATGGTGTGCATCGAGTGCTTGACCGTATTGCGGCGGCGGAATCCGCTGCCGGTCGAGAGACTGGTTCTGTGCGTCTGCTGGCGGCCACGAAAACCCGTGATGTTGGTGAGATTCTGGCGGCTATCGATGCCGGCGTGCGCATGATTGGCGAGAATCGTCCGCAGGAAGTCGCTGTGAAATCGGCTGGACTGGCGAAGCGACTGGGAGAGCGTGGCTATTCGCTGGGCGTGATGGATGCTGATGCGGCTGCGGCTGCCACGCACATTCCTTTCCACCTCATCGGTCAGTTGCAGTCTAACAAAATCGGCAAAGTACTGCCGGTCGTCGATACCATCGAATCAGTGGATTCCATCGAATTGGCGGAGAAGATTGCCCGCCGGGCCACGATGCGCGGCATTACTGTAGGCGTGCTGTTGGAGGTCAACGAGTCCGGTGAGGAATCCAAGTCCGGTTGCGCGCCGAGCCATGCGATTGATCTGGCCAAGCGCATTGGTTCAATGGGTGGCTTGGAATTACAGGGTTTGATGACCATCGGTGCTCATGTAGATGACGAACGCACGATTCGTGAGGGCTTTGCGCATCTGCGCCGCACTCGTGATCAGATTCTTGCATCCGGTGCTGAAGGCACAAGTGGATGCACTGAGCTTTCGATGGGTATGACCCATGATTTGGCCTATGCCATCGAAGAAGGATCCACCATCGTGCGCGTAGGCACCGCCATCTTCGGCGAACGTGCCTTCATCTGATTGCTAAGTTTTTGTTCTCACCCCGTAGTCTTCTCCATCAGCCCTATAGTCCTCACCATCACTTCTATAGTCTTCTCCATCAGAGAGAACTAGCTCTCAGTGCAAGAAATTCCGGTAAAAAGCCGTATCTTCCCGAATTTCTTGCGCTCAGTGTTGCTCAGTACAAATAATTCGGGAAAACAGGCCTAATCTCCCAAATTCCTTGTACTCAGCTCATCTCAGTGCAAGAAATTCGGGGCGAAAGGAATCTGTATCGGAATTTCTTGTGCTCAGGACTAAGAGTTATAAGGAACGTCATTAAGAGTTATAAGAGAAACGTCAAGTCGAGATAGAGAGGATAAAAAAGGAGCCGTTGCTTCCAACGACTCCTTTTACCCGTAATAGTTCGAATCACGCGTAGATGTTGCGCGGACGCATATCTTCCGGCAGACCTTCGAGCAAAATTGCCACGGAACCTTCCTCGAACACCGATCGAATACCGGCGGCCAGCAGCGGAGCCACGGAAAGCACGGTCATATTTGGCAGGCGCTTCTCTTCCGGAATCGGCACAGTATCCATGAACACGATTTCGTGAGCGCCGCAGTTCTTTAAACGCTCCACAGCCGGGCCGGAAAGCAGACCGTGGGTGGCCACCAAAGTCACAGACTTGGCGCCAGACTCGTTCAGGGTGCGAACGGCTTCGCAGATGGTGCCGGCAGTGTCGACCATATCGTCCACCACCACGCAGTCGCGGCCGTCAACGTCACCGATGATGCCGTGAGCCTCGGCATGGTTCGGACGGGTGATGTCACGCTGCTTATGAATAAAGGCCAGCGGCAGGTTGCCCAACTTGGCGGCCCACTGCTCGGAAACCTTGATACGGCCGGCGTCCGGGGACACGATGGTGGCATTGCTCAGGTCCACGGCGGAGCGCACGTAGTCGAGCAGCACCGGCATGGCGGTCAGATGGTCGACCGGGCCATCGAAGAAGCCCTGCTCCTGAGCGGCATGCAAATCGACAGTCATGATGCGGTCTGCGCCGGCAGCATGGAACAGGTCGAAGATCAGACGAGCGGTGATGGGTTCGCGGCCGCGGTGCTTCTTGTCCTGACGGGAGTAGCCAAGGAACGGGGCCACCACAGTGATGGAGCGTGCGGAGGCGCGCTTCAGGGCGTCGATCATGATGAGCTGTTCCATGATCCACTTGTTGATATCGCCCGAGTGACACTGCAGCACGAACACATCTGCACCACGCACCGGCTTGGCAAAGCGCACGTACATCTCGCCGTTGGCGAAGTCGTATGCGGTGGTTTCGAGAATTTCGGTGCCCAGACATTCGGCCACCTTCTCAGCCAGCTCGGGGTAGGCGCGGCCCGTGACCAGAACGAGTCGTTTATCCGGAGTGCCTTCAAGAATCGCCGACATGCTTTCGCATCCTTTTGTGTTGTTGTGAATTTCAGCTTCATCTAGTGTACAAGCACCCCTGAGCGATGCGGGCCGGAATGTGATGGTTGTGTTGAGGTGTGTTGAAGAATATTGGCATGTGATGTGCATGCAGCTGTGCAGTTGCTTGGTTGTCCCGCTGTTTTGCCGGTCAGCCGCCATGCCAGTGTGCTGACCAGTTGTTTTGCTGGCAAAGTCGGGCCTTAGCCATAGGATGTACAAGTTGCCCAGATGGAAGTAGTGCGTCTGCATGGCTTCCGGGCACAGCGTATACACACTCCTGCCACGGAACGTCCGTGGCCGAATAGTCCGAAGGAGGTGGGTGATGTCTGCGCATAAGTACGAACTGATGTTCATCGCCGATCCTGAGCTGGATGAGCGCGGTCTGAAGAAGCTGACCGAGCAGTATCTGGAGCTCGTCACCAAGGAGGGCGGTTCTTTCGATGAGCCCGATTACTGGGGCCGTCGCAAGCTCGCCTATGAGATTGCCGGTAAGACCGAAGGCAACTACGTCGTCGTGAAGTACACTGCTGAGCCCGCTACTAGCGATGAGCTCGATCGTGTGCTGAACCTCAACGAATCCGTGATCCGTACGAAGATCCTTCGTAAGGGCTGAATTCAAAGCGTTTAGTCAGCTGAACAGCTGATGTGCAAATTGCAAGTAATACGCAAGTAAGAAGGCATGGCATGGCAGGCGAAACCATTATCACCGTGGTCGGCAACCTTACCCGCGATCCTGAGCTGCGCACTATTGGCAGCGGATCGACGGTGGTGAACTTCACCATCGCTGCATCCACTCGTCAGTACAACCGCAACACGAATCAGTGGGAAGACGGCGACACGCTGTTCATGAACTGCTCGGCATGGGATGGTCGCGCTTCGTCGTTGGCCTCCAACATTGCCAGCAGCCTGTCCAAGGGCATGCGCGTGATTGCTCAAGGCCGACTGACCCAGCGTTCTTACCAGGCCCAAGATGGAAGCCAGCGCACGGTTGTTGAACTGCGCGTTGACGAAATCGGCCCGGCACTGTCTCGCGCCACCGCTCAGGTGACGCGCCAGACCAGCCAGGGTGGATTCCAGGGTCGCTCCGGTGGATTCCAGGGTGGCCAGCCCGGTCAGGGCTATGGCAACCAGGGCGGTCAGGGTGCCGGCAATGGCGGCTACAACGGTGGCCAGTCCGGTTATAACGGTGGCCAGAGCAACGGTGGATATAACGGAGGCTATCAGGGTGGTGCTGGATATTCCCAGCAGCCTGCAGCCCCGTCTGCCCCTGCCGCGCCTGCAGTTGATCCGTGGAGCTCCGGTAGCTCTGCTGGTGCTGCTGATTCCGGGTTCACGTTTGGTGGCTCGTCGGAATTTGGCGGCGACGATAACGATCCGGAATTCTAAGAGCCGGATTGTTGACTGCACATTACTGCACACAGCTCAACAGCAGCAATCAATATCAAGATTTATAAGGAGAACATCATGTCCCGTAAGAGGCCGCAACCGCCGGTCAAGCCGTTCAAGAAGAAGCCGAACCCACTGAAGGCTGCCAAGATTACCGAGATCGATTACAAGGACGTTGCGCTGCTGCGTAAGTTCATCTCCGATCGCGGCAAGATTCGTTCCCGCCGTATCACCGGTGTGACCGTTCAGGAACAGCGCGAGATCTCCAAGGCTATCAAGAACGCCCGCGAGATGGCTCTGCTGCCGTACGCCACTTCCGGTCGCTGAGTTAGGAAGGCTTGAACAATGGCTGAATCTAAGGTTATCCTCACCAAGACCGTGGCTCACCTGGGTCACCCGGGCGACGTTGTCAACGTCAAGGCTGGCTACGCTCGCAACTACCTGTTCCCGCAGGGCCTGGCTTTCGCTTGGACCAAGGGCGCTGAGGCTCAGATCACCGCTATGAAGCGCGCTCGTCTGGCCAAGGCCGTTGCCACCCGTGAAGACGCCGTGGCTGCCAAGGCTGCTATCGAGGGCACCACCGTCGAGATCGCTGCCAAGGTTTCCGAGTCCGGCAAGCTGTTCGGTGGCATCTCCAAGGAAGCCATCGCCATCGCTCTGGCCGACAAGGCTCCGGTTGATCCGAAGTCCATCGAGGTCGAGTCCATCAAGACCACCGGCGATTTCCCTGCCAAGGTGGCCCTCCACCCGGAGATTACCGCTTCCTTCTTCGTGAAGGTCGTGGCCGAGTGAACCATTCCGGCGTAATGCTGGAATCTTTCAGGCTAAAAGTCTGAGCTTAAGCATTGAAAGCCCCGCGCTTGTGTGTTCGCACAGCGCGGGGCTTTCGTTTATTTCGTCCCTTGGCTTCCTCTGATGGGCCGAGCCGTAGAGCAAACAGCCCGGTGGGCTGTTTGTAGGCGCGGACGAGCGTCAGCGAGTTAACAGATCGCAGGCGAAGCCTGTCTGTAATTGCGGGGCGAGCTGGTAGCCGAAGGTTGACTGAGGGAGAGACTGGTAAGGAATTACGGGGTATCTCATAATCATGGACATACTCAGCAGCAATCATAGTGTGTGTATTTTGTGAAGCTGTGATGATGTCATGCTTACTGTGCGTGCAGAGTCGACATTCCGTTGCAAAATCGCGAAAATAGAAACGTTGAAATTCCAGGCGACACGCCGAGACTTGCACTCGCTTCGAATCCGAGTATATTTATCACTCGTTGCAAGGAACACTTCAACAACTAACCAACGCCCCTGTAGCTCAGTTGGTTAGAGCAGCTGACTCTTAATCAGCGTGTCCAGGGTTCGAATCCCTGCGGGGGCACAGATAACCGGAACCGAAAGGTTCCGGTTTTTTGTTTTTACGTGTTATCTCACGTTCAGCCCTCGGCGTACACTTATCCCGTTTGCGTGACTTGGCCATTCGGCCGCTGCGGGTCACATTATTCACTAGAACGAGAAAAGAAGAAGCAGTGGAATACTCCCTCTTTACCAAGCTGGCTGCCGAATTCTTCGGCACCGCCATTCTGATGATTTTCGGCAACGGCTCTGTGGCTAACGTCGAACTTAAGAACACCAAGGGCCACCACGCTGGCTGGCTGAACATCGCTATGGGCTACGGCTTTGGTGTGATGTTCCCGGTGTTGATGTTCGGTGCTGTTTCTGGCGCTCACATCAACCCGGCCATGACTCTTGCTCAGGCTATTAACGGTTTGTTCCCGTGGAACGAAGTGCTGCCGTACATTATTGCTCAGCTGCTCGGTGCTGCTCTGGGCCAGTTCATCGTGTACCTGACTTATTGGCCGCATTACAAGGAGACCGAGGATGCTGAGGCTATTCTCGGTACTTTCTGCACCACCGATGCTCACAACGACAAGGCCAACTACTTCCTCAATGAGATGTTCGGTACCCTCGTGCTCGTCTTTGGTGCACTGTGCTGCCTCTCCCTGCCGTGGGGCAAGCAGGATTACGCTGCCGCTTCCATCGTGGTCGGCTTCATTGTGTGGGGTCTTGTGACCTCTATGGGTGGTCCGACCGGCCCTGGTCTGAACCCGGCGCGCGATCTTATGCCGCGACTGCTTCACGCCATTCTGCCGATTCCGTCCAAGGGTTCTTCCCGTTGGGGCGAGGCTTGGATTCCGGTTGTGGCTCCGATTGTTGGTGCCATCATCGGTTGCTGGATGTTCGTATTCTTCTTCGGCGCCTGATTCTTGGTGCATATGGAATGACCTCCGTCGCAAGGCGGAGGTCATTTTTTGTATGAGACTACTGTAGGTTTAGATTTACTTCTCCAGGAAAATCTGCGGTGCCTTAGCGAAGTTGTTGGCGCAATGCTCGCCGCAGAAGTAATAGGTCTTACCTTCATATTCGCGGGTGATGGCGTCAGCGTTCACGGCTACGGTCATACCGCACACCGGGTCGGTTGCGGTCTCACCGTCTACGGGGGCGGCGTGATGCATGTGCATGTTCATATCCATAGGATTCTCCTTGGTGTTGTGTGTGTGATCGGACAAGTGTGTAAGCTCGGTGCGATCATCGACGATGATAGTGGGTTCGTGATTGCCGAGCAGAGAGTTGTTCGCGTCCAGTGAAGATGCGAATGAAGCGTTATTAGCGGGTGCCGCATTAGCTGTATGGGCTGTTTCTGTTGTGTTTTGCGAAATGACTTGCGATGCATCACGCGATAGGGCATTCGATGAATCACGCATTGGTGAATCAATGTTATGGTCGATATTCGCAGCATGTAGGCGGTTTGCATTCAGTACGAGGCAAACGGAGCTTAATGCCATAGCCAATCCTGCGAGCATAGGACTTAGCAGCCAACCAGTGAATGGGTACAGGATGCCAGCTGCAATCGGAATACCAATGATGTTATAACCGAATGCCCAGCCCAAGTTCTCCCGAATATTGCGCATGGTGGCTTCGGACAGATTGATGGCTTTCAGTACGCCACGCAAATCACCGTTCATTAGGGTCACATCTGCGGACTGCATTGCTACATCGGTGCCGGTGCCGATGGCGATGCCAAGATCAGCCTGGGCCAATGCCGGGGCGTCGTTGATACCGTCGCCCACCATAGCAATGAGATTAGCGTCGCCAGAACGCTTCCGGATTGTGGAGTCCGCAACGTTTGTAGCGCTCGTTGTAGTGCGTGCTGTAGGTTGGTCGGTGGTTTTACTGGCGTTGCCGTTATCAGGAGTGCCACTGGAAAGATTGGTGCTCGAGTCGCCCAATGCATACCGAGCGTCGTCTCGCTCGCGTTGCAGCTGTTGAATCCAATGCGCCTTACCGTCAGGTTTGACTTCGCAAATGACGGTGTCAATGCCGACTTCCCGTGCAATACGGGCGGCGACATCAGCTTTATCGCCCGAAAGCATCACTGTGCGAATACCGCGTGCCCGCAAAGCTGCAATCGCTTCAACGGAACCATCTTTGATGGTGTCCTGCTTGTAGCTGGGGCTATTCCAGTCGGCGTTCTTGTCCACCACGCCACGCGTAATAGTGCCGGTCTTGTCGAACACCACGGTACCAATGCGACGGGCCTGCTCCAAAGCCTTCGCCGATGTAACTAACACGCCATTCGTGGCGCCGAGGCCAAGCGCCACTGTTACGGAAAGCGGGGTAGCAAGTCCCAAAGCGCACGGGCAGGCAATAATCAGTACGCTGACTGCCGTAACAAGCGCATGTGCCAATTGCGGAGTCGGGCCAACTGATGCCCAAATCGCGAACGTCCAGACAGCGATAATCATCACCGCGGGGACGAAGTATCGGGCGATGCGATCTGCCAGTTGTTGAACAGGAGCTTTAGTCGCCTGAGCGCGCGCAACCATTGCAGTGATTTGCGAGAGCACAGTGTTTGCACCCACTTGGGTGGCCTTCATCACGCAACTGCCGTGCAGCACCACAGTCGCGCCGGTAAGCAATGCGCCTGTCGACTTGACCACAGGCTTGGATTCACCTGTGATCATCGACTCATCCACTGTGACTTCGCCGGCGGCAACGATGCCATCGGTAGGTACACGTTCGCCATTGCGTACTACCAGCAGATCGTTGGTTGCTATCGAGTCGGCGTCAATATCCGTACTGTGTGTGGGGTTGCGCCATTGTTCACCTGCGCTTGAGTCGGCAAGAATACCGTCATTCAGCTTATGAGCAGTGCGCGGACGCAGCTTGATGAGCGATTGCACTGCTTTACCGGTGCCCTCTCTCGCCTTGTTTTCCAGCAATCGACCAACCAGCACGAGCGTGATGACTACGCCTACAGATTCAAAATACGGTTCACGAGACCCCTCGGGGAACACCCACGGTGCGATGCACGTAACCAAACTGTAGATGTATGCGGCAGAAGTACCCAAGGATACGAGGGAATTCATATCCGGTGAGCGATGAGCAAGCGCCGGGAAACCGACACTGTGGATGGGATGCCCGCAATAGAACATTACCGGTGTGATCAGAATGGCTTGCAGCCACGGGTTGATCATCCAATGCGGCACTAGGGATGGATTGGCCATATGCAACATAGTGGTGGCGAAAACCGGGATGGTGAGCACTGCACCAATGATTACGAGCTTGGTGAGCGTCTTGATTTCATTGCTGCGCTCTTGCGCTTGACGTTGTTCGACTGTCGCCGCATCCACTGCGGGGGTGTTGACATTGACGCTTGCGGAACTTTTGGCTGAGCTGTGAGACGTCCCTACGGTGTTCTTGACTTCCTCTGACGATGAGGCTGGTGAATGGAACTCGTTCGCGTTCCCCTCCACGCGCAGTAATCCGTGCACCATGTTCATGCCGCAGGCGAATGGATACTCGCCGGCAGGTAATGCTGGCAGTTTTACGTCAGTTGCGGTGTTGCCTGGCAGCATCGCATCAAGACCCAAATCGCCAGAGACCACATGTGAGGTGCATTCGCCGGTTTCCTGTCGGTCGAATGTCAGGGTGATGGGCATACCGGCTTTCATGTTCACCACGGCAGGTGAATAGCCTCCCTTGACGGTGATGGTTGCTCGTTGCTGTCCGTCGCTGATTGTGCCGGATGTACCTCGTTGCGGCGCGAAGAAGAATCGCAGAATCGCCCATGTGATAGCAGCGGCTGCCAGCAGTGCTATCACGAATGCAAAGATATTGAATTCCATGCTCGTTCCTTCCTCTCGTTATTCTACTTAATTCATAGTGT
The DNA here is from genome assembly GCF_002860405.1 of Bifidobacterium imperatoris. GTDB lineage: Bacteria > Actinomycetota > Actinomycetes > Actinomycetales > Bifidobacteriaceae > Bifidobacterium > Bifidobacterium imperatoris. The sequence continues at coordinate 9,366 of NZ_NMWV01000013.1, forward strand.
ATACCCAATACCCCTATGGGGTATATAATTGGTAGTGTTCAGCTGACGGAAAAGAAAGAGGTGCGAAGCCATGCACGGGTATAGCGGCGACAAGGCAAAGATCGTGGCCCGTCTTCGCCGTATTGAAGGACAGGTTCGAGCAATAGAGCAGATGGTGGAGGATGACAAATACTGTATTGACATTCTCACGCAGATTTCTGCTTCGAGTTCGGCGTTGAAGTCTGTGGCATTGCTGTTGTTGGATGATCATCTTGGTCACTGCGTTCGTCAGGCATCGGTTGAAGGCGGGGCGGTGGCCGATGAGAAGCTGTCCGAGGCTTCGACGGCTATCGCGAGGTTGGTCAAATCGTAAGACCATGAGTAGTGCTCTTCCATCATGCACCATAAAAATTAGGAGGGAAAAATTATTCCCTCCCGAAAAACTGATGCGATACTGGGAGCATGCTTGAACAAACGGGAAACGTAATCTTGGTGATTGCGATATTGATAATTGGTGCAGGACTGGGGCTCCTTGCGGGTTTTGTGCTTGGTAAGCATAAGGGGCAGGAAATGGCTCGTAATGCCAAAGCGCAAGAGCTCGAGGAGTCCCGGGCTTTGCTGCAGGACGCGCGGAATGAATCAGCTGAGCTGGCGTCGAACAATGCTGCCGCTCGCGCGCAGATTGAAGGATTGAACCAGCAGCTGGCGTTCGTCAAATCGCAGTTAACACAGGCGCAGCAGGCGGAACAAATCCGTATTCAGCATGAGCGTGAACGCGCTGCTGCAGAAGCGGAGGAACGTCGCAAAGCTGAAGCCAAGGCCGCGGAAGAGAAGCGTTTGGCGGATGCGCGGGCTGCCGAGACTAAGCGCCAGGAACAGGAATCTCGCTTGAAAGAGCAGAGCAAGGTATTGGAAGCGCTCGCTCCAGTAGCCAAGAATCTTGATGCTTTGCAGAATAAGGTCACTCAGATTGAGGAGGGGCGCAAACAGGAGATGGGCGCATTAGGCGCTCAGCTTAAAGGGCTCAACGATCAGCAGGCTCGTTTGGATAAGGAAACCAGTTCGCTTTCCGCTGCGTTACGCAATAACAAGGTGCGTGGCGCATGGGGTGAAGCGCAGCTTAAGAACATTGTGGAATCTGCAGGCCTGCTTGAACATGTCGATTTCGACACGCAGGTAGTGGTCACCGGTGCAGATGGCCGAACACTGCGTCCGGATATGATCGTGCATCTGCCTGGCGGCAAAACCATTCCGATTGACGCTAAGGTGCCATATGCCGATTACCAGCGGGCGTGCGAGATTCCGGAAACGGCAAGTCCTGAAGATTTGGCTCGTCGTGATGATTTGTTGCGTTCCCATGCCAGGGCATTGCGCGATCATGTGCGCGCGCTGGGAGAGAAAGCGTATTGGAATGCCTTCACAACCGCTCCGGATTTCGTAGTGGCATTTATTCCCAATGAAGCATTACTGCAGGCAGCGCTTGAAGCCGATCCCACGCTAATGGATGATGCGTTCTCTCGCAAAGTGGCGCTTACTTCGCCAGTCACGCTATGGGCTGTGTTGAAGTCCGTCGCGTATGCATGGCAGCAGCAATCGCTTACCGATGACGCCAAGCAGCTTTTCGATCTGTCTCGTGAATTGTATGAGCGTTTTGCGGTGCTGGGTGACTATGCAACCAAGCTGGGTACGCAGATTTCCAAGACGGTCGGTGCATATAACAAGTTCGCGGCCAGCCTGGAACGCCGTGTGCTACCCACTGCTCGCAAACTGCAGAAGATTGAGCCGACCAAGGTAATTGAGGAAGTGCCGTTGATTGAATCCGACAAAGGCAATATCAACGAGCTCTCCGCACCTGAAGTCATTTCCGCTGAAGGTAGCGACGCGGCGTAACGCGTAAAAGTGAGGGGCATCGCATTTGCAGTGAAAACCGTGTTTGGAAAGCAATTGGACTTTGTTTTCTCAAGGATAAGGAAAGTCTTTGGGGATCGTCTTCCATTCCTGACCCCCTCAGGCGATAGGCTTGCACCATGACTGAATCTGGATTCCGCCCGACTGGTACGCCGGACCTTGCCGGTGCAAAGAGCGTCAACGACTTTGCGATGATGGAGCCGCGTGAGCAGCTTGCTACCTTGCTGAAGCAGCATGTGGTTGGTCGTCCGTTCTCCGAACTGGCTTCGGTGACTTTTGACCATCACGCAGCTCCAATCATGGGCCATGTGCTCATCGACGCTTTGGAAGATGCCGGCTATTCGGTGGACGATTTCGACGCGGTAGGTGCTTTGACCGCAGCCGCGGTGCCGATGGTCTCTGCCATGATTCAAGCAGCTGCTTCCCGTGGCGAAGATTTGGACGGATTCGTAATGGATTTCGTATATCCCTCCATTAAGGGGCCGTCCATCGAAGGCCGTCGAGTTGTATTGCTGGATGCATGGTTGTCGGAGAAGTCCTACGTGCAGACCAGCTCGTTGGTCACGCTGCGTAACGGCAATGAGCTCAGCCTCGATTTTGGCATCGTGGAACAACTTGGTGCGAAGGTTGTAGCCATTGCATCGCTGGTTGGCGGCGGCGCCAAAGACATCAATGTGGTGAATCCAGCAACAGGAGATAGTCAGGTATTGCCGTTCGTCCAGGTCTTTGACGAGTCCGAACTCCGTTCATAGTTCATAGCGCGTTGTATTGGTATGAGCTCCCTGAGCTCAAGCGAGGGGAGAAAGGCAAGCGTAACGATTATCTCGTGCCGCGCGGATGCCTGCAGAGGAGTATATTGTGCACGCACCAAATCAGATTTCCTTGGCCGCAAAGGCTTCCGGCGAACCTGAATTCCGTGAAATCGGTGTAGGGCCGTGGGCTGAAACTCATCCCGGCGAACCTCGCCCGGATGATCAAACATCTCCGAACTATGATGCGCGCTTCGACACCGAATTGCTGAACGATGGCGATCGCCGCAATGTACTCGATCGCTACCGGTACTGGACAGTTCAAGCCATTAAAGACGACTTGGACGCACATGGCCGCCATGATTTCGAAGTCGCGGTGGAAAACTGGACCCACGATTTTAATATCGGTTCTATGGTGCGTACGGCCAATGCCTTCCAATCCAAGCGCGTGCACATCGTTGGCCCACATAAGTGGAATCGTAAAGGTGCATTGATGACCGAGCTCTACCAGCATGTAGAGCATCACCCATCAATTGCCGAACTGGTGGAATGCTGGCATCATCGCATCGCTGGCGAAATCGCTGCTGAACGCGCCCGAGCCGCTGCAGCTGCCATCCATATTCATGAATATGGTGCGAATGCCTCTGTAGAGGGCAGCCAGTCATTGATTCCCAACTCGTTCGATGCGAGTAATACGAGTAACGCTGGCGGTATCTCCCTTGTGCAAAGCGCAATGGCGGAACTTGCAGACGCAGATAATCGCATCAAAGAACTGCAGTCGGCCCGAGTCATCGCCCTTGACATCATCCCAGGCGCAGTGCCAATGGAAACCTACCGATTCCCCCAACGCTGCCTACTGCTGTTCGGAGCAGAAGGCCCAGGTTTAAGCCAAAAAGCTCTCGACCTTGCCGATGACGTGGTCTACATTTCCCAGTTCGGATCTGTGCGCTCCATCAATGCCGGCGCAGCAGCAGCCGTAGCCATGCATGCCTGGATTGCTCAGCACGCTACTATCGCCTAAACCTGAGCTGACCCGGCCGGCAGAATACTCAGAAGTGAACGGGGAATAACATTCCCTTGCAATACCGCCAGTAGTACTGGCGGGGCGTTAAATCGGCGCGTAAAGTTGAATCATGATTGAGGTTGAGGGGCTCAGCAAACGATTCAAGTCCAAACAAGCGTTGAATAACGTGACCTTTACAGCCGCAGATGGCAAGGTCACAGGTTTTCTGGGGCCCAACGGTGCAGGCAAATCCACCACCATGCGTGCGATGCTTGGCCTCATTACTCCAGACAGCGGCCATGCGTTGATTGATGGCAAGCCATTCGCCAGCCTGCGCGCTCCAATGCGTGCAGTCGGGGCGGTGTTGGACGCGAAATCCGCACATCGTTCGAGATCAGCTCGCGACCATCTGCTGGCTTTGGCTTATACCAATAACATCCCCAAACGTCGGGTGGACGAGGTCATCGACATGACTGGCTTGTCTAATGTGGCGAAAACCAAAGCAGGTCGCTTTTCTTTGGGCATGAGCCAGCGCCTGTCCATTGCCGCGGCGTTACTGGGAGACCCCCATAATCTGGTGTTGGACGAGCCCATCAACGGGCTCGACCCAGAAGGCGTGAAATGGGTACGCGACTTGTGCCGCTACTATGCCGTGCAAGGGCGTGCCGTACTGCTGAGTTCACATCTTATGAGCGAGGTGGCGCTTACTGCAGACGATCTTGTAATCATCGGGCAAGGCAACATTCTGGAAACCACAACAGTCAGTAAGTTCGTAGCTGAACATTCCGCACGGTCCATCCGCGTAGTCACCCCCGAGCCGGACAAGCTCAAAGCGATTTTTTCTTCGGCGCAAGAAGTGCAGGTCATATCAGATCAACGTACCCCTGCAGACCCGCCTGTTGGCGAGGTCTTCCGCATCACCGGAGCCGATTTGGTCACAGCAGCCCACGTATTTGCCCAAGCTGGACTCATCACCTATGAGCTTATCGAGGAACACGCCTCACTAGAGGAGGCATACATGGCATTAACTCATAATCAGGTCGAATATCAGACTAAACCGGTTGCGGAGGTGACGCGATGAGTTCCAATAATGCCCATGCAAGCGCTAATGCCAATGTCATGAATACCCAGAGCATCACTGGCCGCTACCAGCAACGCTCCTCCAGCCGGCGCGCCAACCGTTGGTCTCGCCGCAGCCGACTGTCGTTCCTCGGCTCACTCAAGGCCGAACTGCTCAAGCTCCAATCATTGAAATCCACATGGATTCTCCTCGGCCTAGCCGCCGCACTTATGGTGGGCATGGCCGCACTGAGCGCCTGGACCATAACGCTCATGGCCACCATTGATATCACCACCGGCACAACACTCGACCAACCCAAGCCGCTCGCCGCCGTCGATCTTTGGGCGGTACTGGCATCCTCGGGCAGTACCGCCGCGCTGGTGATTGGCATTTTCGGCGTTATGGCCATCACCAGCGAATACACCACATCCGCCATTCAATCTAGCCTGACTGCCAATCCCAGACGAGGCATGTTCTATATCAGCAAGTCAATCGCCGTGGCACTCTGCGCGCTCGCCTCAGGCATCGTGGGTATTCTGCTGGCCTCTGGCATACTCTGGCTGTTCGTCCAAGGTCATGATGTTGCGCCGCTCAGCGATGGCCAATGGCGAATCATCCCCATCACCGTAGTCGGATTCCCGGTAGTCATCATGCTCATTGCGTTGATGGCGGTAGGACTAGGCGGTTTGACCCGTTCCACAGTAGGCGGAGTCAGCGCAGTGGTCGTGCTGCTTATGGTGCTCTCATCCGTATTGGCCATCGTTTCTATGGCGGTCAGTCAGATTTCCTGGCTTGGCACCTTGGCTTATCTCACGCCTGATATGGCGATGAATAATTTCCTCGGAGCGAGCATCAACAGTGAGGCAGTCTCTTCGGTCACTTCTCAGCAGAACTACTGGATTCCCGAATGGTGGCAGTCCGGATTGATGCTGCTGGTTTGGGTAGCCGCGGCTTGGACTGGCGGCTTACTCGTTACCAATTATGTGGATGTGAAGTAAAGAGGTGTGCGGCACTGTTCCGCAATGTCAGCTTCATGCTTTGAGCGCTGATATTCAGCGTGTCACAAACCGCTCGTATAGTAAGGCGCATGCCAACATTTTCACGCGAAGAAATCGTGCATTTGGGCGATCTTGCCCGAATCGCGCTCACCGATGAGGAAATCACCCGTCTGCAGGGCGAACTGAACGTCATCGCAGACTCCATTAACAAGGTGCAGGAAGTCGCTTCCGACGACGTCGAGCCCACCGCAAACCCGGTTCCGCTCGAAGCCTACATGCGCCCGGACGTTGCCGAAACCCCGCTCACGCAGGAAGAGGCTCTTGCAGGAGGCCCGAAGACCGAGGCCGGTATGTTCGTGGCACCGCGAATCCTGGGAAGCGAGGAGTGAACCCGATGAGCAACGAAACCGCAACTCTCGTTAAGCTGTCCGCCGCCGAGCAGGCTGCTGCCATCAAGAAGGGCGACGTCACCTCTCGCGAGCTGGTCGAAGCCCACCTCAAGGTCATCGAAGCCGCCGAGCCATCCATCAAGGCCTTCCTGAAGGTCTCCGGCGATGTGGCTCTCGAGCAGGCCGATGCCTTCGACAAGAAGTCCGCCGAAGACAAGGCCGCTCTGCCTGAACTGGCCGGCGTGCCGATTGCCATCAAGGACATGATTGTCACCAAGGGCATCGAAACCACCGCAGCCTCCAAGATTCTCGAAGGCTGGGTGCCGCCGTACGACGCAACCGTCATCGAAAAGCTCAAGGCCGCTGGCATGCCGTTGCTCGGCAAGACCAACCTGGATGAGTTCGCACAGGGCTCCTCCACCGAGCACTCCGCCTATCAGACCACCCACAATCCGTGGGATACCGAGCGTGTGCCTGGCGGTTCCGGTGGTGGTTCTGCCTCCGCAGTCGCCGCATTCGAGGCTCCGCTGGCCCTCGGCACCGATACCGGTGGCTCCATCCGTCAGCCGGGCGCTCTGACCGGCACTGTCGGCGTCAAGCCCACCTACGGTGGCGTTTCTCGTTTCGGCGCCATTGCTATGGCCTCCTCTCTGGATCAGATTGGCCCGGTTTCCCGTACCGTGCTCGATTCTGCTCTGCTGCAGGAAGTCATTGGTGGCCATGATCGCCGCGATTCGACTTCCATTCCTGAAGGCCCGCGCCCGATGGTCGCCGCCGCACGCGAAGGCGCTAAGCGCGATCTCAAGGGTCTGAAGGTCGGCCTCATCAAGGAGCTCGGCGGTGATGGCTTCCAGCCTGGCGTCGAAGCCCGCTTCAACGAGGCTGTCGACAAGCTCAAGGAAATGGGCGCCGAGGTCGTTGAGGTTTCCGTACCGCACATCGGCTACTCCCTGGGCGCTTACTACATCATCATGCCGTCTGAGGTGAGCTCCAACCTGGCTCGCTACGATGGTATGCGCTACGGCTTGCGCGTGATGCCACCGGCTGGTGTACCGCAAACCGCCGCCAACATGATGGCCTACACCCGTGAGGCTGGCTTCGGCGACGAGGTCAAGCGTCGTATTATCCTCGGCACCTATGCGCTGTCCGCTGGCTATTACGATGCTTGGTACGGTTCCGCTCAGAAGGTCCGTACTCTCATCATCCAGGACTTCAAGAAGGCCTTCGAACAGGCTGACGTGCTGGTCTCCCCGACCTCCCCGTCCACCGCCTTCAAGTTCGGCGAGAAGATGGACGATCCGCTGGCCATGTACATGAACGATATTGCCACCATTCCAGCCAACCTCGCCGGTGTGCCGGCCATGTCCATTCCGGCCGGCCTCTCCGACGATGGCCTGCCTGTTGGCTTCCAGTTCATCGCCCCGCAGCAGCGCGACGAAGTCATGTACAAGCCGGCAGCCGCACTTGAGGCAGCCCTTGAGGAAAGCTGGGGCGGCCCGATTTGGAACAGCCTCAAGACCCCGTGGCTTGACGGTCTCGCTGAGTAAAGCATCGGAAGGAAAGATAAGCAACATCATGGCTGAAAAACTGATGAAGTACGCCGATGCCACCAAGAAGTATGATGTGGTCTTCGGCTTGGAAACCCACGTTGAGCTCAGCACGAACACTAAGCTGTTCTGCCCGGCTCATATCGAGTTCGGTGGTGAGCCGAACACTCAGCTGACCCCGGTTTCCCTGGGTCTGCCGGGTAGCCTTCCGGTAGTCAACAAGACGGCTGTTGATTACGCCATCAAGCTGGGTCTTGCCCTGCACTGCGAAATCGCCGAGTGGAGCCAGTTCGCTCGTAAGAACTACTTCTACCCGGACATGCCGCGCGATTACCAGATTTCCCAGTACGATAAGCCCACCAATGGCAACGGCTACTTGGATGTTGAGCTGGAAGACGGCACTGTGTTCCGCGTGCCGATCGAGCGCGCCCACATTGAGGATGACGCTGGCAAGAACACCCACGTCGGTGGTGCTGACGGCCGTATCGAAGGTGCCGATCACTCTCTCGTGGATTACAACCGTGCCGGCGTGCCGCTGATTGAGATTGTGACCAAGCCGATTGAGGGCGCTGGCGACCGTGCTCCGGAAATCGCAGGTGCTTACATGCGTGCCATCCGTGACATCGTGCGTGCGCTGAACATCAGCCACGCTCGCATGGAGCAGGGCAACATGCGCGCCGACGTGAACGTTTCCCTGCGTCCGTCCGCCGATGCTCCGTACGGCACTCGTTCTGAAACCAAGAACGTGAACTCCTTCCGCGGCATTGAGAAGACCATCCAGTACGAGATTCGCCGTCAGGCCGCTCGTCTGGATGAAGGCAAGGATATTCTGCAGGAGACCCGCCACTGGGATGAGGCTACGCAGACCACTGCTGGCGGCCGTGTGAAGTCCGATGCTGACGATTACCGTTACTTCCCGGATCCGGATCTGGTGATGCTGCACATCACCAAGGAGCATATCGAAGAGATCAAGGCCCAGATGCCGGAGATGCCGCGTGAACGTCGCAACCGTCTCAAGGCTGAATGGGGCTTGAGCGATCTGCAGATGCGTGACATCCTCAACGCCGACGCTCTCGACCTGATTGAGGACACCGTCAAGGCTGGCGCTAAGGCTGCTGGCGCCCGCAAGTGGTGGCTGGGCGAGCTGTCTCGCGCCGCCAACGCTCAGGGTGTCTCCCTCGAAGAGCTGCCGATTACTCCGGCCGATGTGGCTGAAGTCGAAAAGCTCATTGCCGATGGCAAGCTCAACGACAAGCTCGCTAAGCAGACCGTCGAAGGTGTGCTGAAGGGCGAAGGCACTCCGGATGAGGTCGTCAAGAAGCACGGCTACAAGATCGTCGAAGACAACGGCGCTATCGAAGCCGCTGTCGACGCTGCATTCGAGGCCAACCCCGACGTGGTTGAGAAGCTCAAGAGCGGCAACATGAAGCCGATGGGTGTGATCATCGGTGCCGTGATGAAGGCCACCCGCGGTCAGGCCGATGCCAAGGCCGTCACCAAGGTGGTCATGGGCAAGATCAAGTCCTGAGCCATTAAGCCGGCAGGCTGCTGAACAGGCCGTAACTGCGCGAGAGAACAATAACCCCGCGCAGTTACGGCCTGTTTTGTTGCATAAAGAGGCAGTAACTGCGCGTGGTTGGGCAGTGGCTCGCTCCACAGCCTCTTTCCAGCGTTCACCCAGCAGAGTAAGATATGTTCGGCACTGATCGTGAGCGAATCATGAGTCATCATGAGCCGAAACAGGGGACGAACATCAAATGACCGAGACCAACGAGACGTTGAGCATGCCAGCGGACGCGCAGGTCAAGCGTGACCTGCCTCAAAGCATCATCATTCCGCCGATCCAAGGCGAAATGGTGCATTTACGTCCGGCTACGTTGGAGGATTTGCCGCGTCTTGATGAACTTGACGCGTTTTACGGTGCTTCCAAAATCACTGGCAAGGATGCGGCTACTGAACGTTCTATGATTCATACATGGGTACGCCGTTCTCAGGCATGGGAGTCCGGCTTGGCTCCTGCGGAGTCTGGCGTTGGCGATCCGGAATCTCGCCGAACTATCGCATGGGCAGTAGTGACTGATGCCGATCACGATGAAGATGGCAAAGCCGATGCTGCCTCGACCGACAATGTTATCGGCATGATTTTCCTGATCGATATCGATGGTTGGTCTCGTTCCGCCCGCATTCAGATTGTGCTTGGTCGTGATTACCGTGGTCGTGGCTACTCGCGTGATGCCATGCCCCGCGTTATGACGTACGGTTTCGCCTCGGAGCCGGCAGGTCTCGGCATGCATCGTATTTGGGTGGCTGTTCCGGAGAACAATACGCGTTCGATTTCGGTGTACCAGTCTCTTGGTTTTGTGCCATCCGGAACTTCGCGCGATGCGTTGTGGGATGCTGAAAACAGCAAGTATCAGGATTTGATTGTGATGGACACATTGGTGGACGAATACGATCCAATCCGTTCGCTTGACGCATTCGGTATGCATTTGATTGAAAACAATCCGGGTGTGCAGGAAGCGCTTGCTGCACGCGAGCATTCTGTGGCTCTTCGTCAGAACAATGCAGCTGAAAGTACTTCTGCGGGAGTGGAAACATTGCGTTCCGGCGATGCACAGGATACGTCGGCAGCACATGCGGCGGATGCGCGTAAGAGCGCGGCGGATGCGCAGAAGTCAGATGGGTCAGCGGAAACCCAGCACGAGAAGTCCCGTTTGACTGCGGAAGAAGAAAGCAATTGGCCATACGGGCAAGGCGAGCGTAAGGCTTCCAAGGAAGCATGGTGGCGCACGCTGGGCCGTGGTCGTAAGCGTGATACAGAAAGCGAGAAGTGAACGTAGCATGAGCGCCGAGGATCTCGACAATTACGAAACCGATGCCGAGCTCGCCCTGTATAAGGAATATCGCGACGTTATCAAGCTGTTCACCTATGTTGTGGAAACCGAACGTCGCTTCTACTTGGCGAACAAGGTTGATTTCAACGTCCGTTCCGCTGGACAGGATGTGTATTTTGATGTGCAGTTGACTGATGCTTGGGTGTGGGATGTGTACCGTTCCAGCCGATTCGTCAAGTCTGTGCGCATTGTGACCTTCAAGGATGTCAACGTCGAAGAGGTGCAGAAAACCGACATTGACATCCCCGACGATATTCATTAAGCACTCTAGAGTGCAGGCGATTACCGAAGAGAAATCGTGACGAAATGCACAATTGAAGCGTGCGTTTCCAAGGCTTAAGGTAAGCTATCGCTGATTTTGTTGTAAGGAGATGCAAGTGAGCGAAAAGCAGTCTGTGGTGATTATCGGCGGTGGTCCCGCTGGCCTGACCGCCGCATGGGAGCTCGTCAAGGATGGCGGCTCTGATAAGTACGATGTGACCGTGCTCGAGGAAACCCGCGAATTCGGCGGTATCTCGCGCACTGTGAAGCACAACGGCAACCGCATGGATATCGGCGGTCACCGTTTCTTCTCCAAGGACGACCGCATCATGGAGTGGTGGAAGACCGTTCTGCCGCTGCAAGGTGCTCCTTCCTATGATGACAAGAAGCTGGGCCGTGAGCACGACATGGAGCCGGGTGGCCCGGATCCCGAAATTGAAGACAAGGTGATGCTCAAGCGTCACCGCGTGTCCCGTATCTACTGGAACCGCCGCTTCTTCGATTACCCGATTTCTTTGAGCGTCAACACCTTCAAGGCGATGGGCTTCAAGCTCACCTTGGTGGCCGGCTTCAGCTACCTGAAGTCCATGTTCCACAAGCTGCCGGAAGACAATCTGGAGAACTTCTACATCAACCGTTTCGGCCGCAAGCTGTATTCCATGTTCTTCGAGGGCTACACCGAGAAGCTGTGGGGCCGTCACCCCTCCCAGATTTCCGCGGACTGGGGCGCCCAGCGCGTGAAGGGCCTGAGCATCATGGGCGTGCTGAAGAACGCCTTCCAGAAGCTGCTGCCCAAGAAGCGTTCCAACGCCGAGGTGGAAACCTCCCTGATCGAGGAGTTCTGGTACCCGAAGTACGGTCCGGGCCAGCTGTGGGAGACCGTGGAATCCAACTGTGAAGCTGCTGGCGTGAAGGTGCTGACCGACGCCAAGGTGGTCGAGGTGCGCCAGACCAACGGCGCCATCTCCTCCGTGGTATACGTGGATTCCGAGGGTAACCGTACCGAACTCGCCGGCGATCAGTTCATCTCCTCCATGCCGGTCAAGGATTTGGTCAACGCCATTGACGCTGCCGGCGCCGATCCCGAGGCCGCTGATTCCAAGGCCGCCCCGGCCGACATGACCGCTGTTGCCAGCGGCTTGCCGTACCGCGACTTTGTGACCGTGGGCCTGCTGGTCAAGCACCTGAAGCTCAAGAACACCACCGACATCCCGACCCTCGGCAATCCGCCGATCGTGCCGGACTGCTGGATCTACGTGCAGGATCCGGGCTACAAGGTCGGCCGTCTCCAGATCTTCAACAACTGGAGCCCATACCTGGTCAAGGATGTCGACAACACCGTGTGGGTCGGCCTCGAGTACTTCTGCGAGGAAGGCGACTCCTTCTGGAACATGTCCGAAGAGGATGTGACCAAGTTCGCCATCTCCGAGCTCACCCGCATGCGTGTGATCAACGGTCCGGAAGAGGTCATCGACTCCCATCGTGAGCGCGTCAAGAAGGCGTACCCCGCCTACTTCGACACTTACGAGCATATGGATGAGCTCATCGAATATCTTGATGGCTTCGGCAACCTCTACTGCGTCGGCCGTAACGGTCAGCACCGTTACAACAACATGGATCACTCTATGGCCACCGCTATGGAAGCCGTCAGCAACATCAAGACCGGCAAGACCTCCAAGAAGAATGTGTGGTCTGTCAACACCGAAAAGTCCTACCACGAGCAGAAGTAGTTGGCGGAGCGTTAGCGGCGTTGCTCCTCGGTCGATGTACCTTTGTACATCTTCCCTCGGTGCGCCTTGCTACCGCACTCGCCAACTCCTTCTGCCGTCAAGTAAGCAATTAGTTACACTGCTTACTTCGCTTACATAGAAGTAGTTGGCGGAGCTTCTAAAACGGCCTATCGCTTATGCGGTAGGCCGTTTTGCTTTTGGTCGGTGAGGCGTTGTAAAGTATTCGAAGTTCGCAAGGGCGCTTAAGACGCAGCGAACATTCATGAGCGGGTGAACCCGCAAAATCACTCTTAACTCCGTAAGTGGGCATATGCCTGTTCGGTATGGAAAGGGCAACCAGTGGCAAATAGCCAGAATCTAGAAGATATGAAGCTTCCTGAGCTCAAGGAACTCGCTAAGCAGATGGGATTGCGTGGCACTTCGACCATGCGTAAGCCTGAACTCCTTGCCACTTTGCAGGCCGCACGCAGCGGCGGTGAAGCACCTGCTGGTGTTACCGTGCGTGTGCCCAAGACCGCTAAAGTCACCGCTCCTGCAGCTGAAGCAGCAGATACTATTGCAACAGACAATCAGAAGACCGCCGATCAGGCTCAGTCTGAACCCGCACGGGAACAGGCTTCCAATGAGCCGAAGATTGACTTCCCCGAGCCTGTCGCCAACGAATCTGAGCGTAAGAACGAGCGTCGCGCCCGCCGCAATAGGAATGAGGATGATGTCAACATTGATATCGAACCTCGCGGTCGCCGTAAGCCGCGTAAGCACGCGGAAGCACAAGCTCCTGCAGCTGACGACCTGCTTGCCAGCCTTGATTTGGATGGTGCCGCTCCGGCTCAGAATGAGCGTCGCCGTCGCCGTGATGATGAGGAAGCTCCGCTGATTCGTCGTGTTCGTGACGATGAGGATAGTCAGCCGCGTCGCCGTCGCCGTGCCGAGCAGGATGAAGAGAACGTGCGCGACCTTGACGATATCTTGGCCACGCTTCCCACGCAGAAGAACGATGAGCCGCTCGATGAAGAAGAGCAGGATGAGGAGCGCGGCGAATTCACTCGCCGTAGCCGCAATCGTGGTGAGCGCTCCGACCGCGGCGAGCGTTCGGAGCGCGGCGATCGCAATGACCGCAACGAGCGTGGCGACCGTAACGATCGCCGTAACCGCCGTATGCGTGGTCGTGACCGTGAGAACGTCGCCGATGAAGATCGCCGCGAAGAGCCGCAGGAAGATCTCGTCCCGGTGGCCGGCATCATCGATGTGCTCGATTCCTATGCGTTCGTGCGCACCTCCGGCTACCTGCCCGGCCCGAACGACGTTTATGTTTCTATGGGCCAGGTCAAGAAGTACGGCCTCAGGAAGGGTGACGCCGTGCACGGCTCCATCCGTGCCCCGCGTGAAGGCGACCGCCGCAATCAGCGTCAGAAGTTCGTACCGCTGCAGTCCATTGACTCCATCAACGGCCAGAGCGTGGAAGAGGCGATGAACCGCCCGCAGTTCTCCAAGCTCACCCCGCTTTACCCGCAGGAGCGTCTGAAGCAGGAAACCACGCCGAACAAGCTCACCGGCCGCATCATGGATATTGTGGCTCCGATTGGCAAGGGCCAGCGTGGTCTGATTGTCTCCCCGCCGAAGGCTGGCAAGACCATCACGTTGCAGAACATCGCCAATGCCATCACCACCAACAATCCTGAAGTGCATCTGATGGTGGTGCTCGTGGACGAACGACCGGAAGAGGTCACCGACATGGAGCGCACGGTGCAGGGCGAGGTCATTTCCTCCACCTTCGACCGCCCGGCCTCCGACCACACTACGGTTGCCGAGCTTGCCATCGAGCGCGCCAAGCGTCTCGTGGAGCTCGGTCAGGATGTGGTTGTGCTGCTTGATTCCATGACCCGACTGGCTCGTGCCTACAACATCGCAGCTCCGGCTTCCGGACGAATCCTCTCCGGTGGTGTGGACGCTCAGGCGCTCTACCCGCCGAAGAAGTTCTTCGGCGCCGCCCGCAACATCGAAAACGGCGGCTCCCTGACCATCATCTCCTCTGCACTGGTGGAAACTGGATCCAAGATGGACGAGGTGATCTTCGAGGAATTCAAGGGCACCGGCAACATGGAACTGCGTCTGTCCCGCGAGCTCGCAGACAAGCGCCTGTTCCCGGCCATCGACATCAACGCCTCCGGCACCCGCCGTGAGGAGCTCATCACCGAGCCCAAGGAACTGCCGATCATCTACCGTCTGCGTCGACTGCTCGGCGGCATGGAGCCTGAGCAGGCTTACCAGACGCTGGTACCGCGCCTCAAGAAGACCGCCACCAACCGTGACTTCCTCGCCGCCATCGTGCAGCAGGCCAATAACGGCAACGCTGTAAATGGCAACTGATAGTTTGGCTTCATGCTGATAACGAATGGGCTGTACCCCGCAAAATCCGCGGAGTACAGCCCATTATCGTTAAATCTCGAGTAAGGTTCTTAGCACCACTGCAACAGCAATCTCACGTAATCTCACGCTTGCTTGGCGTAATACACCGTATCGATGCCGGGACCGCGGTCATCAGGCAACGTCTGAATCAAATCGAAGCCCATCTCACCAAGAATATGCAAGTGCGCACCATTCTTGCTCCATGTGCGCGTAGCTACCACAGTGCCCTGCACACTCGGCAGATCAAACAGCACGCGATACATCTGCTCGGTCAGATGCGCGCCGCGATACTGCTCAGCAACCAGAATCGTGCTCACATAAGTGCATTTACCGCCATCCACATAATCGCAGGCATACTCCGGCCGGTATGACATAAAGCCAGCCAGTGAGTCTCCGTCCAGAGCTAAGAGGAACCTCTGCTCAAGCAGTGCCTGATAATAGTCATCAATGGCATGGTCAACGGCGGCGGCATGAGGTGCCAGATCACTTTGCGTGGAGCTATGCCGAGCGGACAGCGGAGGTACAAACTGCTCATCACCCCAGCGCAACAGATCTTTGAGCTGGCCAAGCAGCCCAGCATTGGCCTCATTTTCCTCCAGCACTGGCACATATGTGATTCGAACGTTCATTGCAATCCCTTCATCCATGATTATCGGTTGTTCTGAGCATCAGACAACATCAGCAACATCAGCAGCATCACTGCGGTTTATGCGCGTGAATGTACAGGCGGTTGGTATAGGTATCCAAGTGTTCTGCGCACAGCCTCTTGAACTCACGCTCCAGCGCATCGTATTCAGCCGCGGACATCGCCTCAGTACGGTAGAAGATGAGGCTGGCGACGGCGAACGCATTGGTGAGCACCACAGGATTCGGGTCTTCGGACTCCACTTCCTCGATATCGATGCGCTCAAAACCAATGGAGTCAAGCATGTTCGCCATCTCGTCTTTGGAAGGGTAGAAGGCGGGAAACGCCCAGTCATCCGGGTACTTGTCTTCAAAGCCGAGGTTGGCTATGGCTTGTCGAGCATTGGCGTGCAGGCCACGATAGGTGTCGGCACCGCCCTGATGCACGGCCAGCTCACCGCCAGGACGCAGTGCTCGGAACAGCTTGGTGTAGGTGCGCTTCGGCCGGCGGGACCAGTGCAGTGCCGAGTTGGAGAAGATCATGTCGTAGCGTTCGCGCTTGGAAAGCTGCTCGGCATCCTCCACGCGGAAGTTGATACGTCCGTGATAGGCGGGTGCGCCTTGACCCTGAGTGCCACGGGCGGCATCCAAAGCGGTCAGGTGCTTATCGTAATTCTCGAACGCCTTCTTGATCTGGCCATCGGAAAGATCGATGGCGCTGACAATCATGTCGCGGTTCTCGTCCCACATCTCAATCGTGGTGCGGCCGTTACCACAGCCCACATCAAGTACTCGACGGCCGGAAAGCCATGAGAAATCAGTGTCGTCAATGAGCTTGATGCCCTGTTTATGCTGGGTTTGCGAGGTCTTGTCGTATTTCTCGCCGTTGTAGCGCACATGGGAACTGGCGTTATCATGCCCACCCATGATGTTGACGGTGCCAAACAGCGGATCGACTGGAATATCCTGAGTGCTGCATTCGTGGTACAGGTCGGTGTAGATGGCGAGCAGTTGACGCACTCGGTCACGATTGCGCTGGCCCTGCGGCGAATCGTCGAACAGCGTGCTCAGCATCGGGCTCCAGTCATCCACAGGCTGC
The DNA here is from genome assembly GCF_002860405.1 of Bifidobacterium imperatoris. Taxonomy (GTDB): domain Bacteria; phylum Actinomycetota; class Actinomycetes; order Actinomycetales; family Bifidobacteriaceae; genus Bifidobacterium; species Bifidobacterium imperatoris. The sequence continues at coordinate 26,016 of NZ_NMWV01000013.1, forward strand.
ACGGTCTGGGAAAGCAGCGAATATGTGGTGGGGAAGGCCTTATGCATGGCCACCAGCAGGAGCAGCATAAGTCGGTACGCGGGTACTTCAGAGCTGCGGCGCTCCATTTCCACCATGATCTGCAACGAATTGAGAATGTTTTTGATAGAGCGTGGATTCTTATTCGTGGTGAGCAGGAAGATATTTTCAATCTGCTGACTTAACGAGGCGTACTGCCAATCGTCGGGCAGCAGTCGCATGGCTTTCAGCCGTTCCGTGATCATCGGCATCACATCGTATTGCGAAACCGGCACATTGAACGGCAATTGGATGATCTTGTCGAAGAAGTCCTGTGCCACATTGCGCCCATTGATGCGATCGCGGCCGTATTTCTGCGTGATGCCCAACTTGACCACGTCGAAGTCCACGGCAAGTACGAACACACAGTTGCGAATGTCGAACAGATTCTTCATGGTCTCCAGCAGTATTACGGCCATGCCGGGATCGAGTCGGTCCAAATCGTCCACGAAAATGATGAAGCCCTTGTCCGTCACGCCATTGTTCGGCGTGGAGACTTCGGTATCGATGATTTGTTCCAAAGATTTCTTGACATCGGAAACGCGGCCGGATTGTGCCGGGCCATCAAGGCCAACGGTGTTCCACAGACGATCCACACTCTCGGTTTCCACATTGAGCATGTTCAATGCCACTGTGGAAATGGTTTTGATGGAACGCTTAATGCCCTCCGCACGCTGGTTGGATTGCTCATTGGAAGGCTTGTCAAAATGATCGGATAATTGTGAAACGAGGCTGATGAACAGCTTCTTTGCGGCATCTTCTTGGTCGGATTCCAGGAACAAGTTCCATGTCTCCAGCCAAATCGCATCGAATCGCGAGTCGTCGGGAATGCGTTTATCGCATAATTGCGATTCAATCATGCGCATGAATGAGGTTTTACCGCTGCCCCATTCGCCTTGAATGGCCACAGTGAGTGGCGTGCTGCTATTGCGAATGAAATTGCAGAGGGAGTCCACGTAGCTACCGACGCCGAACTTGTCGTCCACGCTGGACGTGATAGGAATGTCGCTGGCTAGATATTTTGCGGAGGGTTTATTAGGTTCTACCGGCAGTGGTAGTGAGGAACCGTGCATCATTGCCCCTTCTCTCGCGGTAATCACTGCTGTTCATCATACGCGTGGATGATTCATGTAGGTAACTGCCGACGTGCCTCACGTTTTTTGAGCGCGTAGGGTGTGGTGGTGCCTCATCGGGAATGAGCGCGAACGGTATCGGTCCTGTTTGGCTTGTCTTATGGAAGACAGGATCAGCATGGCGACGAAGCGGCAGGTCACCCTGAGATTCAGGGATGAATACATGAAGGCGTCGAAGAAGGACAAGGGACGCATCCTCGATGAGATGTGCTCCGTGCTGGGAATCGGCAGGAGCACCGCGAGACGCAGACTCACGGAAGCCGGGCGCGGCAGGCCGTCGATGTCGCCCGCGGAGCGGCCGAAGCGGTATTCGGAGCAGTCGCGCGAGCTGCTGGTCCAGGTGTGGCTGATGATGGATGCGCCGTGCGCGAAGTACCTCAAGGCGATGCTGCCCCTGTGGATGCCCATGCTGCGCGCGCACGGCGAGCTCGCCGACTGGGACGGTTTCGCGTTCCGCGAGCTGGAGCGGATGAGCGCGGCCACGATGGACCGGTACCTCAAAAAGACGCGCGACGCGGCACGGCCCAGAGGCATCTCCACTACCCGGCCCGCCGGGGAGCTGCTGCGCAACTCGATCACGATCAGGAAGGCCGGCGACGAGCTGGACGGCCTGCCCGGCAACGTCGAGGCCGACACCGTGGCCCACTGCGGGCCGAGCGTCA
>NZ_NMWV01000014.1 GCF_002860405.1 Bifidobacterium imperatoris
ATGCTCTTCCTCGCGGCAGCTATGGCATTGGCATTGGATTCGATGAAGCTGCACGGCACGAAATTCTTCCGCATCTCCACCTTCCTGCCTTACGCAGTGCCCGCCGTGGTCTCCACGTTAATCTGGGGCTTCGTATACGGCGCCAAGTACGGCCTGGTCGGCTCCTTCAACAGCTTCTTCGGCACCCATATCGATGTGTTGAGCTCAGACGTGTTGCTTGCCGCCATCGCAAACATCAACACCTGGGAGTTCACCGGTTACAACATGCTGATCTTCTACAGCTCCCTGTCCACGATTCCGCACAGCTTGTATGAGGCGGCCAGCATCGATGGTGCCTCGGAGTGGCAGATCGTCAAGTCGATCAAACTGCCGGAGTTGAAGGGCTCCCTGGCGATCACGGTGATCTTCTCGATCATCGGTTCGTTCCAGCTGTTCAACGAACCGAGCATTTTGCAGAACATGGTGCCGGGCAACGCGATCACCACGTACTACACGCCGAACATGTACGCGTACAACCTGAGCTTCTCCGGCAACCAGTCAAATTACGCCGCAGCATTGGCCATCGTCATGGCCGTGATCACTATGGCCATCGCCTACGCGGTCCAGCTCAACAGCATGAAGGAGCAGATGAAGTGATGCGCCGGATGCTGATTGCTGAAATGACTGTGACTGTAATTGTGAAGGAGCGTGCGTGATGAGTGCAGCAACAAGTGCCCGTCTGACCGAGGCGGAATTGAGGGCCCAGGAGAAGGCCGCCAAAAGGGCCGAGAAGGAACGTCAGAAGCGTATCGCTCGCGATGAGGCTGCTGAGCGCAAGCGCAGCGAGAAGGCCGGCTTCGCGAACGTGAATAACCCGCGTCGTTCCACCCTGATGACCATCCTATGCGCCATCTTCGCGGTCTACTGCCTCTTCCCGTTCGTCTACCTGGCGATCAACGCCACGAAGACCCAGGCCGACTTCACCAGTACGTTCGGTCTCGGCTTCGGTAAGACCTTTGCTCTGTGGGACAACATCGTCACTGTGTTCACCTATCAGGGTGGCATCTTCGGCCGCTGGCTGATCAACACCCTGCTTTACGTGGTGGTGGGCGCAGGCGGTGCAACCTTGCTGGCTATCATGGGCGGCTATGCACTGGCCAAGTTCCGCTTCCCGGGCCGCAAGGCCGTGTTCGCGGTGATCATCGGCTCCATCTCCGTGCCGGGCATCGCCTTGGCCGTGCCGCAGTTCCTCCTGTTCGCCAAGCTGGGTTTGACCAACACCCCGTGGGCTATGATTATCCCGTCCTTGATCTCCCCGTTCGGCCTGTACCTCATGTGGATTTTCTCCGAGCAGGCCGTGCCGACCGAGTTGCTGGAAGCCGCCCGCGTGGATGGTGCAAGCGAGTTCCGCACGTTCTGGACCATCAGCTTGCCGCTGCTGGCTCCCGGTATTGTGACCACCGCTCTGTTCACCATCGTGGCCACTTGGAACAACTACTTCCTGCCATTGATCATGTTGAAGGATGCTGATTGGTACCCGCTGACCATTGGTCTGAACCAATGGAAGGACCAGGCGTCCACCGCTGGTGGCCAGGCCATCCAGAATCTGGTGATCACGGGCTCGCTGATCACGATCATTCCGCTGGTCATCGCCTTCCTGTGCCTGCAGAAGTACTGGCAGTCCGGCCTCGCCGCAGGAGCCGTCAAGGAGTAAGACATGACTGAACACCGTCCATTCAACTGGCCGCAGCCACTTGCCGGCAAAAGCCCGCGCATCTGGTACGGCGGCGACTACAACCCTGACCAGTGGCCCGAGGAAGTCTGGGATGAAGACATCGAACTGATGCAGAAGGCCGGAGTCAATCTGGTTTCCGTAGCTATCTTCTCCTGGGCCAAGCTCGAACCAGAAGAGGGCGTCTACGATTTCGACTGGCTCGACCGCGTCATCGATAAGCTCGGCAAAGCCGGGATCGCCGTGGACCTCGCCACCGGTACCGCATCCCCGCCGATGTGGCTTACCCAAGCCCACCCGGAGATTCTATGGGTGGACTACCGTGGCGATGTCTGTCAGCCGGGCGCCCGTCAGCATTGGCGCGCCACCAGCCCGGTCTTCCTCGACTATGCGCTGAATCTGTGCCGTAAGATGGCCGAACATTACAAGGACAATCCATACGTCGTCTCCTGGCATGTGAGCAACGAATACGGTTGCCACAATCGTTTCGACTACTCCGATGATGCCGAACGCGCCTTCCAAAAGTGGTGCGAAAAGAAGTACGGCACCATTGACGCAGTCAACGACGCGTGGGGCACCGCCTTCTGGGCGCAGCGCATGAACAACTTCTCCGAGATCATTCCGCCGCGTTTCATTGGCGACGGCAACTTCATGAACCCGGGCAAGCTGCTCGACTGGAAGCGCTTCAGCTCCGATGCATTGCTCGACTTCTACAAAGCCGAGCGCGACACCCTGCTTGAAATCACCCCTGGCAAGCCGCAGACCACCAATTTCATGGTCTCTGCCGGCGGCACAGGTCTTGACTACGACAAGTGGGGCTACGACGTCGACTTCGTCTCCAACGACCACTACTTCACTCCGGGTGAGGAGCATCTTGACGAGCTGGCCTACTCGGCCTCCTTGTGCGATGGCATTGCCCGTAAGAAGCCGTGGTTCCTGATGGAACACTCCACTTCGGCCGTCAACTGGCGTCCGATCAACTATCGTGTGGAGCCCGGCGAGCTTGTGCGCGACTCTCTGGCTCACCTGGCTATGGGCGCTGACGCTATCTGCTACTTCCAGTGGCGCCAATCCAAGGCCGGTGCTGAGAAGTGGCACTCCTCGATGGTGCCGCATGCAGGCCCTGACTCCCAGATCTTCCGCGATGTGTGTGAACTGGGTGCTGATTTGCACAAGTTGGCCGACGAGGGTCTGTTGAATACCACGTTGGTCAAGTCCAAAGTCGCAGTGGTCTTTGATTACGAGTCCCAGTGGGCTACGGAACATACCGCCACGCCTACACAGGAGGTACGCCATTGGACCGAACCGCTCGCATGGTTCCGTGCGCTTGCGGATAACGGTCTTACCGCAGACGTGGTACCGGTTCGTGGACCCTGGGACGAGTATGAAGCCGTGGTGCTGCCAAGCCTGACCATTCTTTCCGAAGAAACCTCACGCCGAGTGCGCGAGTATGTGGCGAACGGCGGCAAGCTGTTCGTGACCTACTACACCGGTTTGGTGGACGAGAAGGATCACGTTTGGCTTGGTGGATACCCAGGTTCCATTCGAGACGTTGTGGGCGTTCGCGTGGAGGAATTTGCCGCTATGGGCAATGACTTCTCCGGTGCTATGGATCATCTGGACCTAACTAACGGCACAGTGGCACATGATTTCGCCGACGTCATCACTTCCGTGGCTCCAACCGCTCATGTGGTGGCTTCCTTCAAGGCCGATAAGTGGACTGGCTTCGATGGCGCCCCCGCCATTACCGTCAACGAATACGGTGACGGCAAGGCGGCGTACATCGGCGCTCGCCTGGGCCGTGAAGGTTTGGCCAAGTCTCTGCCGGCCCTGCTGGAGGAGTTTGGCATCGATACGCCTGCGGAAGATGATTGCGGTGAAGTGCTGCGCGTCGAACGCGCTGATGCCGCCGATGAGAACCACTTTGTGTTCCTGTTCAACCGCACGCATGACGTTGCCGTGGTGGATGTGGAAGGCGAGCCGTTGGTCGCGTCGTTGGCTCAGGTCAACGAGTCCGAACACACGGCGGCCATCCAGCCGAACGGTGTGCTGGTGGTGAAGCTGTAAAGGCTGTGCGTAGGTGCGCTGTGCATATGTGCGGCGCAAGACCATAAGTCTATAAATACTGTCTCCTGCTCAAAGGCTGGGATTGTCGGAACCATTTTCGACAACCCCAGCCTTTTTCGTACGGTTCTGCATTGGCTGGAGCGTAGAGCTGCGCATGAGCATAAGCGGCCTAATGGCGCAAAATACCTGTAGCAGATTGTGGGTGAGGTAAATGTTTACTGGAAAATAGGTTATGTTTACGATAACACGCCGAGCGTAATTGTTTGCCAATACTGGACTCCTGTGTATACTGATAAATGTTATCGCAATCATAGTTTTGGAAATGGCGAGAGGAGCCACTTCTCGAGGTTGAGGAGAATTCCAAGGAGTTTGAATCAATCAGAAGCGATGATTGCGAACGACAAACATATTTGGATCGTTCTGGACGATTCGAGGAAGGAGAACAGAACGATGAAGTTCACTACCGCCAAGAAGGCCATCGCTCTCACAGGCGCAGTTGCCATGCTGGTGTCCGTCGCTGCTTGCGGTTCCGACAGCGCTGGCTCTCAGCCGGAACAGGAAAAGGATGTACAGGAAATCACCGTGTGGGCTTGGGAGCCTACGCTGACCCAGGTTGCCAAGGACTTCACGAAGAAGACCGGCATTAAGGTCGATCTGAAGAACGTCGGCACCAACACCAAGGAATACACTCAGCTTGATAACGCCATCGAGGCCGGCAACGGCGCTCCGGATGTGGCTCAGGTCGAGTACTACGCCATCCCGCAGTACGCCATCAAGGGCAACCTGCTGGACATCACTGACAAGACCTCCGGCTACTCCGACTTCTACACTCCTGGCCCGTGGGCATCCGTGCAGTTCGGTGGCAAGGTTTACGGTCTGCCGATGGATTCCGGCCCAATGGCCTTCTTCTACAACAAGGAAGTCTTCGACAAGGCCGGTGTTGACGCCGAGCAGATCAAGACTTGGGACGATTACTACGAGGCCGCCAAGAAGATTCACGCTCTGGGCGACAACTACTACATCACCTCCGATACCGGTGACGCCGGCTTCTACGATTCCATGACCTGGCTTGCTGGCGGTCAGCCGTTCAAGACCTCCTCCGACGGCACCGAAGTGACCATCAACCTGACCGGTGATGAGAACGTGCAGAAGTTCAACGAGTTCTGGCAGAAGATGCTGGATGAAGGCCTGCTTGACACCAAGACTGCTGGCTGGTCTGAGGATTGGTTCAAGGGCATGGTTGACGGCACCATCGCCTCCCTGCTCACCGGTGCTTGGATGCCTGCAAACCTTGCTAACTCCGCTGCTGGTGGCGCTGGCAAGTGGCGTGTGACCCAGATGCCGACCGCTGACGGCTCCGCAACCAACTCCGAGAATGGTGGTTCTTCGCTGGCCGTGCTGTCTTCCTCCAAGAAGGCTGACGCTGCCTACAAGTTCATCGAGTACGCTAACCACGGCGATGGCGTGGCCACCCGTGTGGCTGGCGGCGCATTCCCGGCTGACAAGGCTTCCATGGAATCCGATTCCTTCAAGAACGCCACCACCGTGAAGAACTCCGATGGTGAGGATGTGGACTACTTCGGTGGTCAGAAGTACAACGAGGTTCTTGCTCAGGCTGCTGAGAACGTCTCCTCCGACTACCAGTTCCTGCCGTTCGAGGTCAAGGCTCGCACCATCTTCGGCGACTATGTTGGCAAGTCCTACACTGGCGATCAGAAGCTCTCTGACGGTGTCGCTGCTTGGCAGAAGGCACTGCAGGATTACGGCAAGGATCAGGGCTTCACTGTGAAGTAAGCTCCACGTCTGAGTCTCATTCATAACTGACTGCAAAAGCTCCGAGTGCATTATGCACCCGGAGCTTTACTTATGCTCTCATGCTCTTGTCAAGGAATACATGATGCAGAATGATTCGAGCGCAGACATACTAGTAGACTCGGCACTATGAGTTTGATTGACCGGCGAATCAGAAGGATGGCAGCCGCAGCAGTGGCCGCCATCCTTTCCGTATCCCTCGCATCATGCGGGCAAGCCACCCAAGATAATCGCACTGAAATCACAGTGTGGAGCTGGGAGCCCAGCATGGGCAAGGTCATCAGTCGATTCGAAAAAGCCAATCCAGACATCAAAGTCAATTGGACGAACATCTCCGGCTACAACAATCTCAACACCGCCATCCAAGACGGCTACGGCACTCCAGACGTGGCACAAATCGAATATTATGCACTGCCGCAGTATGAGGTTTCCGGCCAGTTACTGGACCTGACCGACCGCATCGGTTCCGATTACGCGAACTTCTTTACCCTTGGTACATGGTCTTCCGTACAGCTTGCCGGCCGCACGTATGGTCTGCCGATGGATTCCGGCCCGATGGGATTCTTCTATAACCAGGACGTATTCGAGCAGGCCGGCGTGGATGCCACTCAGATTAAGACTTGGGACGACTATTACGAAGCAGCAAAAAGACTCAAGGACATCGGCGTATATATTGCAGCCGATGCCGGCGACGGCAGTTTCTACGATGCGATGATCTGGCTCGCAGGCGGCCAACCATTCCACACATCGTCAGACGGTAAAACCGTGACCATTGATTTGAGTCATGATGCAGGCACGCAACGTTTCACTGCATTCTGGCAGAAGATGATTGACGAAGGCTTAGTGGACACCACTTCGGCTACATGGTCCAGCCGATGGAAAAGCCGCGTAGGCAACGGCACCATTGCCTCCGTATTCATGGGAGCATGGATGCCGTCGATGCTGCTATCCAATGTGCCGGGCGCGGCAGGCTTGTGGCGCGTGACCACCATGCCCACATATGACGGCAACCCAACCAATGCGGAAAGTGGCGGCTCGGCGCTCGCCGTGCTGCAACTCACACGCAAACCGGATGCAGCATACCGATTCGTGGATTTCGTCACCCATGACACGCAAGGCATCAGTGCGCGCGTGGCAGGCGGCGCATTCCCCGCGGATTATGCGACGCTGAACTCCGAGGATTTTTTGGACAAAACCACTATCACCAATGAGAGTGGCATGGAAATCCCATATTTTGGCGGGCAGAAATTCAACCGTGTGCTTTCCGAGGCTGCCGAAGATGTATCTGTGGGATACCAGTATCTGCCATTCGAGGTGTATGCGCGCAGTGATTTTGAAACCACAGTGGGCAAAGCATACAAATGGTCGAGCAGTTTCCAAGCGTACCAGCGCAGACAGGCCGCCATTGATCTGGGATGGAAGGACGAAGACGGCAATCCATTGCAGCCTTTGGAAGACCCGGGTAAAAAGGTGAGCCTTGAAGATGGCCTAACCCAATGGCAGAAAGATCTGAAGGAATACGGCTTCAATCAAGGCTTCACCATTAAATAGCGGTGGCGGGGCGGCGATAGACGGTCTGCTGTTTTTCCTACCATGCTTATTCCTTTGTATGTTCGCGTGGTCACGTACTCCGCGCGAACATACAGAGGAAATTGGCTACGAAAATGTTTGTATGTTCGCGCAGCATCTGTCAGTTGCGCGAACATACAAACGATTCGGTTGGTAGCTAGCGCACGTTGCGCGCGTAAATGTGCGCCATGCCCTTAAAAATCAAGTCCGGGTCGTACACGTCGATGAGTTCGGTGTCGTCGGCAAACACGCGGCCCAGGCCACCGGTGGCGATCACCTTGAAATCCTCGCCGTCAAGCTCTTTGCGGAACTGGTTGATGGTGCGCTCCACGCCACCCAGGAACGTGTAATACAGGCCTGCCTGCATACAAGTCTTGGTATTCGTGCCCAAAATCGTAGACGGCCGGGTGATTTCCACTTCCGGCAGCTGCGCGGTATCGCCCCACAACGCCGCAGCGCCTGTGCGAATGCCGGTGGTAATCACACCGGAATCAATCACGCCGCGAGCATCCACATGCGTGAATGTGGTCGCTGTGCCGAAATCGGCCACCAGCACTGGGCCGCCGTATTCGTTATAAGCACCGGCGCAATCGGCCAGAATGTCCGCGCCGAGCGATTTCGGATCATCCACGCGCACGTTCATGCCGGTTTTGATGCCAGGGCCAATCACCATCGGCTCAATATCGAGAAACTTGATAATTGATGAGCGGAAGGAATGCATCACCTTCGGTACCACCGAGCAGATGATCACATCGTCCACATCGCGCGGAGTGAAACCGCTCATTCTCAGGAATTCGGTCAAAAACAGACCATATTCGTCTGATGTATGGTTCGCCTTGGACGTGATACGATACGTGCCCACATTGGTGCGGCCCGTCTCACCATCCAAAAACCCGATCACAATATTCGTATTGCCGATATCAACGGCGACCAGCATGATAACCCTCCAGCGTTGAGATGGATTTCACGGCCTCATTCTACGCACCCGCGCCTATGATTGAGCTTCGGTGGTCGACCCGGCTCGGGCGGCCAACCGATTGCAATGAATAATTACATAAGGAATGACAGAGGAAGAACTATGTCTCAAGACAATGGTGTGCACGCTCAGGACGGCGCAACCACGGACGCGAGCTTGGCCTCGCGCGCCAAAAATCCGAAGAAGAACGGCCCGAAATGGTGGCTGATCTCCCTGATTGCCGTCATCGTGGCAGTGGCCGTGGTGATTGGCGTGACCTTGGCATACAGCAAGAAGGATGATTCAGCGAACGTTTCCGCTGGCAACATGTATGCGGACACCGTGACTATCGGCCTCAAACTGGCTCCCACCAACTTGGATATTCGCAACACCGCAGGCTCCGCATTGGATCAGGTGTTGATCGGCAACGTGTACGAAGGCATTGTGGCCCGCGACTCCAAGAACCAGGTGGCACCCGGTTTGGCCTCCAGCTGGGAAGAATCCAAGGACGGTCTGACCTACACCTTCCACCTCAACAAGAACATGACCTTCTCCAATGGCGACAAGCTGGATGCTGAGGATGTGGCATGGTCCATCAACGAGCTCATCGCCAAGCAGTACCATGATGCCGACGCGCTCACTGCGGTAAGCAAAGTGGAAGCCAAGGATGCCGACACTGTGGTCATGACGCTCAAAACCCCGAATTCGAACCTGTTGTGGACCCTGACCGGCCGCGCCGGCTTGGTATTCGACAAGGACGCCAAGTATGACCTGAAGACCCAGGCCGTAGGCTCCGGCCCATACACCGTGGCCAAGTTCGTCGAGAATGATTCCATCACGCTGAAGGCCAACAACAAGTACTGGGGCAAGAACAAGGCCAAGACGCCGACCATCGTCATCAAGTATCTGGCCGACGATAACGCTGCAGTGAATGCGCTGAAATCCGGTGACGTGCAGGTACTCGCCCCAATCACCGAAACCCTGGCCGGCCCGTTCAAGTCCGACTCGGCCAAGTACACGGTGAAGGCCGGCAACGGCACTGATAAGTATGTGCTCGGCTTTAATAACGCTTCCGGTTCCAAACTCGCCGACAAGCGTATCCGCCAGGCCATTCGTTACGCCATTAACCACAAGGAGATTATCGCCTCCCGTGGTGGCGCGGACAAGGCGCTCGGTGGCCCGATCCCTTCCCTCGACCCCGGTTATGAGGACTTGACCAAGTTGTACCCGTACGATCAGGCCAAGGCCAAATCACTGATGGAGGAAGCCGGTTATTCCGAAAGCAATCCACTGGAATTGAGCCTCACCTATGCGAACATTTACGGCACCGAAATCGGCGACCAGTTGCGCTCGCAGCTGAAGCCGATCGGCATTGATCTGAAGGTTAACGTGGTGGAATTCTCCACTTGGCTGCAGGACGTGTACACCAACCACGATTTCGACATCTCGCTGGTGGACCACAACGAAAGCCACGATTTCTACTCCTGGGCTGATCCGACCTACTACTTCGGCTACGACAATGCTGAAGTGCAGAAGCTCTACAATGAGGGCGTGGCTGCCACCACTGACAAGGAACGTGACGCCAAGTTCGCCGAAGCCGCCAAGCTCATTTCCGAAGATGCGCCGGCCGACTGGCTGTTCAACTACCGCATCACCACGGTTGCGGTCAAGGGCGTGAAAGGCTTCCCGTTCGACCTGAACCAGACCGTCCTACCCCTCTACAACGTGACCTACTCGCTGGCTGAGTTCAGTCAGAAATAGTGTTATTCCCCGGCTCCCCTCTTTGAGGGGAGCTGTCAGTGTAGCTGACTGAGGGGAGTCCAAGATGATGGAGCAAAGGAGCTGCATATGCGATTTGTGATTCGCCGACTATTGCTGTTTGTAGTGGCACTGTTCGGCATCTCCATTGTGGTATTCGCAGCGTTGCGCATCCTGCCTGGCGATGTGGCATCCATCATGGCCGGCATCAACGCGCCTGCCAGTCGCGTGGCACAATTGCGCGAACAGCTTGGCCTGAACCGACCGCTGATTGCGCAATACTTCGATTGGATGGGCGCGCTGGTCACCGGAGATTTTGGTACTTCGATTCTGACTGGTCGCTCGGTCACTTCCCTGATCGGTGCGCGCGCCGCCATCACCTTCCCGCTGATTATTCTGGGCCTGCTGATTGCAATGGTCATTGGACTGCCCCTGGGATGTGCGGCAGTATTGGCGCGTTCGCCTCGCGTACGCGCAGCATTTCATGTATTAGCTATTATTGGCGGCTCTGTGCCTGCATTATGGGGCGGTTTATTGCTGATTCTGCTGTTCGGCAAAGGCGTTGGGCTCGTCGGTATTCTCCCCTCGCAGGGCTTCCCATTGGACGGCTGGGGCAAACCGGGCAGTGCGATATTGTCGTTGGTTCTGCCGGCGCTCACGGTCGGCATCATCGTTGGTGCTTCACTGATGCGCTACACGCGTGCGACACTCGGCGACTTGTCCAGCTCCGGTTACATCGATATGGCCCGCTCCTGCGGCATGACCCGCACTCAAGCGGTGCTCAATGTCGGTCTTCGTCTCGCCATGCCTCAGTTGGTGTCGGTCATCGGCTTGACTTTCGCATCCATGATTACCGGCGTCATGGTCATCGAAAACCTTTTCGCTTTGCCTGGCATCGGCAATGGACTGGTCACCGACGTAGGCAATCGCGACCTGATTGCCGTGCAAAGCGAATTGTTCCTGCTCGCCGCATTCTTCCTAGGGATAGGGCTGATTGTGGATGTGCTGCATCGTATTCTCGACCCGCGTTTGAAGAGCGCCAGCAGTGTTGCGGAGGTGAACGCATGAGCAAGCGGAGAACTAACAAGCTGGGAATTATTATGCAATCCATCTGGCAGCGCGGCGAGGGCAAATTCACGTTGATCGTGCTCGCGCTCTGGCTAGCCATAGCGTTGATTTCGCTGGTCTGGACACCGCAATCATTGTGGACCACCGACGGTTACCATGTGTGGGCCAAGCCGTCCGCCTCGCATTGGCTCGGCACGGACGGCACAGGTGCCGATGTGTTCAGTTGGCTGATGGCTGGCTCGCGCACCAACCTATTGATTGTGCTGCTGACCGTAGTGGTATCCGCGCTGTGGGGATTGCTCTTGGTCGCTGCGATGGCGGCACGCAATTCCGCGCTCGCCAGCACCTCCGTGGTGGTGATTGACGCGCTGATTTCTATACCAACAGTGCTGATTGCGCTGATTCTTGCTGTGCCGATGGGTGCTTCCATCACTGTCATTGTGATTGCCTGCGGTTTTGGGTATGGCCTCAATCTTGCCCGTGTGGCCCGCCCGGCTGCGCTGTTGGCTGCTCGTTCGGCCTACGTGGAATCAGCTCTGGCCAATGGTGCAAGCGGGTGGCGTGTGCTCGTAAGCCATATCATCCCCAATATTTTCCCGGTACTGGCCGTGCAGTTGTCGCTCTCTGCCGGTACTGCGGTATTGGCTGAATCTGGATTGACGTACCTTGGCATTGGCGTACCCTCCGGCGTGCCAAGCTGGGGGCATTCGCTGGCTACTTCAGTCAAACTCATCAACGTATTTCCTTTGACCGTGCTTTGGCCGGGTCTGATCGTTACGGTGGTGGTTGTGGCTTTGAACGTGTTCGGTGACGTGCTGCGCGATGCCATCGATCCAGTGGCGAATCCCGCATTGCGGCAGACGGTTATCGTTGCCGAGAAAGAAGGCGAGCGATGAGCGTTACCGTAGAAGGCTTGAATATTGCCATCGGTGGCAAGCCGATTGTTGCTGATGTGGATTTGAACATTGCGGACGGTGAGCGAGTGGGTCTCATCGGTTCTTCCGGCTCCGGCAAATCCATGATTTCCAAGGCTATGCTGGGATTATTGCCGCTGAATGCCACGGTATCCGGTTCCATTACTTTGGGAGATGCTCAGGTTGTAGGCACTTGTGAGCGTAAGCTTGCGGACTTGCGTGGCCGCTATGTGGGTACGGTATTCCAGAATCCGGCCGCTTCGCTAAATCCGGTGATGACGGTGGCTCAGCAGATTGGCCTGCCGTTGAAGCTTCACTATGACCTCACCGCCGTTGAACGATCTGAGCGCGTGGCCGCAATGCTTGGCAAAGTCGGGCTTCAAGAAGAGGTTGCAGGCAAGTATCCGCATGAGCTTTCCGGTGGCCAGCAGCAGCGCGTTGGCATTGCTACAGCATTGATTACTTCACCGCGATTCATCATTGCCGACGAACCAACTACTGCGCTGGATTCGATCACACAACGTCAGATTGTCGATTTGCTGACCTCGCTGGTAGATGATGCTGGCGCTTCGATGCTGTTCATCACCCATGATTTTTCCGTGCTCGCACGCGCCACCACGCGCTGCTATGTGCTGGAATCCGGGCGTATTGTGGATTCCGGAGCGACTGCCGACGTGCTGGCGAACCCAAAGACGCCTGAATCCAAACGCTTGGTTTCTGCGGCCCGCAGCCTCACCCTCCACAACACCAAGGAGGATTCCCATGAGTAACGAGCTCCTGCTCACCGCGCGCAGTATCAACGCATCCTTTGCGGACCGCAATATGCATCGCGGTCTGTTCGATTTCGGCCGTGCGCCCCGCCGCCAAGTGCTTTTCGATGTGTCTGCGGAAGTCAAAGCAGGGGAGTGCTTGGCCGTTATCGGCGCATCTGGTTCGGGCAAAACCACGCTGACTCGCATCATGCTGGGCCTTGCCGCTGCCGATTCCGGGACCGTCGAATACCGTGGCGCTGAAGTCCGCCACGGCTCGGAAGGTATGCGCACGTTGCGAGCTGAATCCTCCATCGTGTTCCAGGACCCGTTCTCTTCGCTCGACCCGCGCTGGACGGTTGAACGCTCGGTTTCCGAACCTTTATGGTTGCGTCGCCGTGCGCTTGGATTCGCGGCCGACGAAGTTGAAGGCAAAACCGCACAAGCATTGGCTCGAGTTGGCCTCGACCCGCGTGAATTCATGGGCCGCTATCCATGTGATCTGTCCGGAGGCCAGGCTCAGCGCGTGGCTATTGCCAGGGCCATCGTCAATGAGCCGCGCCTGATTTTGGCCGATGAGCCGATGAGCGCCATCGATGTGGCCGCTCGCGTGCAGATCCTGGAAACCTTCCAATCGATTCTCGCTGCAGAAGGTTCGCAGGACATCGACCCAGCCACCGGGCAGCCCATTAAACCGGCCATCATCATGGTTTCGCACGACCTTGGCGTAGTGCAGCACATCGCCGACCGCATTCTTGTGCTGTGCGCAGGCAAAGTAGTGGAATCCGGCACTACCGCAGCTGTACTCAATAATCCCCAGTCCGATTACACCCGTCAGCTCATCGCCGCCGCCTCGCTATAGTCGGTGCGGTAATTTGTAGGAAATGGTGACTTGCCGCTGTATTCGTTGGTTCGCTATTTGATTCATTACGACCTTGACTATTGCCTGTTTTAGTTATATGGTTAGTTACATAAGTAACTAACCAATGAAGTAGCTCTACGCTATGCCGGCCAGAAGTCACGGTCAGGCTGTCTTAATCCCGTGTGATCAACTGCTGTGCTTTCGAGCCAACGTTTGGGGAGGTGAACCAAACCTTGCACTTCGATGATTCCAGTGGCGAGCCGCTGTTCAGACAGGTGGCCGACCAGCTGAACGAGGCCATCGTGCTGGGCCTCTATAAGGAAGGCGACCAAGTGCCGAGCACCACGGAAATCTCCACAACCTACCGCATCAATCCGGCCACTGTGCTCAAAGGCATGAATCTGCTGGTTGAGCAAGGATTGCTGGAAAAGCGCCGCGGTTTGGGTATGTTCGTGGCTGCCGGTGCGGCGAATCGCGCGCGCGGCGCCAAACGCGAGGAATTCCTTGACCGGCAATTGCCTCAATTCATTGCCGAAGCGCGGCGTCTGGGCTTCGGCCCCAAAGAACTCACCGAGCTGATTGAGAAGGAGTATGCATCATGAGCGCAACGGAATACGCTACGGCTGCTGCGGATGCAGTCGCCGCTGTGAAGCTCACTATTACTGACTTGCACAAACGATACGGCTCAACTGTGGCATTGAATGGCGTGAATCTTACGCTACGGCCCGCGATTTACGGTCTCTTCGGGCGCAATGGAGCCGGCAAATCCACGTTAATGGGCATCATCGCCAATCGTCTACTACCGGGTGGCGGATCGATTGAACTGGACGGTGCGAGCGTTTTCGAGAACGAAACTGCACAATCGCGCATCTACCTGCTCAATGAAACCGTGCCATTCATGGTGGGCGTTCGACTCAACACGATTTTCAAGCGAGAAGAACGGTACTATGGTGATTTCGACTGGGCGTTCAGTGCACGCATGCTCGCCGAATTTGGCATTATGCCGGGCAGCTTGTACGGCCAGCTTTCGCTTGGCCAGCGCATGATCGTGCGATTGGTAGCCGCCCTGTGCGTGCCGGTGGACGTGTTGCTGCTGGACGAGCCGGTGCTTGGATTGGATGCCGCCAATCGTGAATTGTTCTACAAGTTCCTGCTCGAATCGTTCAGCGAGCATCCGCGCATCATCGTACTTTCGACCCATATCATCAGCGAAATCGCGCACGTGGTGGAACGAGTCGCCCTCCTCGACCAAGGCAGAATCATCGATGAATTCGATGCCGAATCGGTGGGTTCACGGGCAACCGTGCTGGTCGGCGAATCGGACCGTGTGAACACTGTTATCGCTAGTAATCAGTTGCAAATCATTTCGCACGAGGAGATGGGGCATTTGGTTTCCGTCGTGGTTCGCGGGCAGGTCGATACATCCGAATTGCCATCCGATGTGTCTGCCAACCGACTTGGGTTGCAGGAATACGTCATACGCGCCACATCGGCAACCGACATCCAGAAAGGCCAATGACATGACTGGCAAAACCCAAGGATTGAGCAGGCAGTTCCTTTTGACGTTGCGCCGATGCCTTACGGTATATGGCGTGGTGCTTGCGGTAGGGTTGCTACTGTTCGTGCCGCTGTGCTATCAGTCGGTAATGCTCGGATATACCGGTTCGAGCGCGATTGTGTTTCCGGGAATCAACGATGTTGAGCTATATTTCCGCCCCATATTGTTATTCACGGCAATGGCATGGCAGTGGTTCTTCTTCGATTCGGCACTCTGCCACGGGGTTTCGCGTAAATCGTACATGAAAGCGACCGCGATCAGTGCCGCCGTGGTACCGCTGTTGCTATCGGTGCTCTATCTGATGGCTCGATTCGTGGTTATCGCAACAGGAACGGCGATTTGCTATGAGAAATCGGATGGATGCCGGATCACTGGCCCGTTCTATGCGCATCTGTCCGAACAATTCATGTATGCGTGGGAACGCATGGATTGGAATCGGGCTCCTTCGATGTGGGAAGCACAATATTCTCCGGCCTTGCCGGCTGGGCCATTGTTTGTGGGACTGAAGTTCTTCTCGCTGATGCTTTCATATACGGCGATTGGTGCACTGATTGGTGCGGTGCTGGCTTGGCTGGCTCGCAGAGGAATCTGGGCAGTCTCCATCGGTGTTGTCGTGCTTTGGTATGCGGCGCAACAGTTGAGTTCTTCGCCCTCAATGCTGATATACATGCCCAAAATGCAGGTGATAAGCAATTTCTATGAACTAGGAACTGCCCAGAACCGATTGGTGCAGGCCATGTCTGGGCGCGTAGTCAGCTATACGGCTGATGGTGTGGAAATCGGCACCTATGTGGTGTGGATTCCACTCGCTGAATCGCTAGTGCTGTTCGTATTGTGCATGTGGATTATCTGGATGTTCACCAAACGCCGAGAAATCCACCCCGCACGCCAGCGCGGGTGATGAGAGTTGCGGCTCCCCTCTGTTCAAGAAGAGGGGAGCCGTTTCCGCAATATGAACGCCGGCGACACGCGCATGCCGCAACCTGTGCTATGGTGTGAGGCATGCAGATTTTCTCATGTTGTTGTCGCTAACCGACGCCCCCGGGCGCACGGTCAGCGACGCATAACTTGAGAACGAGCATTCATATCGCAGTAGGATGGCTGCGAATCTTTCCATGAATTTCAAACCGCGGAAGTTGGCGCGGCGTGATGGTTCGCATCACAACATTGGAAACACAGAATTGCAGCATAACCCTTAGCGAATGAAGGGGTATGGATGCTCCAATCAACATAACGTCAAAGTCCGCTCGTCCGGGAACGTCGGTTCACGAAAACAACAGAACCGAATCACGTAAACCTAACAGCAAATTCAATAACCCCGGACCAAAGGACTTCACATGACCATCCACAACAGCCTCGCGGAACTCATCGGCAACACTCCGCTCATCAAGCTGAACCACATTCCCCAGGCGGCCGGAGTCAAAGCCACCATCGCTGTCAAAGTCGAATACTTCAACCCAGGCGGCTCCTCCAAGGATCGCATCGCCGAGCGCATCATCGATGCCGCCGAACGTTCCGGCCAGTTGAAGCCCGGCGGCGTTATCGTGGAGCCCACCTCTGGCAACACCGGCGTTGGACTGGCCCTCGTCGCCCAGCAGCGCGGCTACCGTACGATCTTCACCCTGCCGGACAAAGTCTCCGAATCCAAGCGTGCAGTGCTGCGCGCCTACGGTGCCGAAGTCATCGTGACTCCTACCGATGCCGGCCCGGACGATCCTCGCTCCTACTATCAAGTAGCCGAACGCCTCGCCAACGAAATCCCCGGCGGGTTCCGTCCGAACCAGTACGACAACCCGAACGGCCCGGAAAGCCACTACTACACCACCGGCCCGGAAATCTGGGAAGCCACTGATCATAAGGTCACTCATTTCGTTGCCGGCATCGGCACCGGCGGCACCATCTCCGGCACCGGGCGCTACCTCAAAGAAGCCTCGAACGGAGCGGTCAAAGTCATCGGCTCCGACCCAGAAGGCTCCATCTACTCCGCTGACTCGCTCGCCGACGTGCACCAGTACGACATCGAAGGCGTGGGGGAGGACTTCTACCCCAAGGCATTCGACCGCAACATCACCGATGACATCGTCAAAGTAGGCGATGCCGAAGCCTTCGAAATGACCCGCCGCCTGACCGGCGAAGAAGCCCTGCTCGTGGGCGGCTCCTCCGGTATGGCCGTCGCCAGCGCCATCAAGTACGCGCTCGCCAACGATCTCGACGAAAACCAGCTTGTGGTGGTGCTCGCACCGGATTCCGGCCGCAGCTACATGGAGAAGATTTTCAACGACGACTGGATGCGCGACAACGGCTACGGCGACGTGGTGGACCGCACCACCAAGCCTTCCCTCGCCGAGCAGTACCTTGCTCAGGCTCCCTCTGATGAGGGAGCTGTCAGCGAAGCTGACTGAGGGAGAGACATGCGACGTAGTCGCATTAAAAAACATAATCAACCTTGCAATAACCCGTTATCACTAACACCAATACCAACACACGCCGCACAAGCCGGCAGCTGTCGTACTCTCGAAGGCAGCACAATGGAAAGGAACATTACAACCATGTCCGCTGAATACAATGCCAAGTTTGCTCAGAACGCCCTCGCCACCCGTGCCATCCACGCTGGCCAGGAGCCTGACCCCACCACCGGCGCTGTGGTGACACCGATTTTCGCTACCTCCACCTTCAAGCAGGATGGCGTTCTCGGCTTGCGCGGCGGCCATGACTACTCCCGCTCCATCAACCCCACCCGCACCAGCTTCGACGAGCAGCTGGCATCCGTGGAAGGTGCCAAGTACGCGCTGAGCTTCTCCTCCGGTCTTGCCGCCATCGACGTGCTGCTGCGCTCCACCATCAAGCCCGGCGACAACATCCTGCTCGGCAACGACGTGTATGGCGGCACCTACCGTCTGCTTTCCAAGGTGTTCGTGCCGTGGGGCGTGGGCCTCGACGTAGTGGACATCACCGATCTTGCCGCTGTAGAAGCCGCCTTGTCTTCCAAGCATTATGAGTACGTGTGGGTTGAAACCCCATCCAACCCGCTGCTCAACATCACTGATATCGCCGCCACCGCCGAAGTGGCGCACAAGTACGGCACCAAGGTTGCCGTGGATAACACCTTTGCATCCCCGGCCCTCCAACACCCGCTCGCCGATGGTGCCGACGTGGTGGTCTATTCCACCACCAAGTACATTGGCGGCCACTCCGATGTGGTCGGCGGTGCCGTGGTGTTGAACGATGAGGAGACCCGCGAAAAGGTGGCATTCATGCAGAATGCCGCCGGTGCCGTGCCCTCCCCGTTCGACTCCTGGCTGGACATCCGCGGCTTGAAGACCCTGGACCTGCGCGTCAAGCGCCACAGCGCCAACGCCCTCAAGGTGGCCGAATGGCTGGAATCCCAGCCGGCCGACGTGATCGAGCGCGTCTGGTACCCGGGTCTCGAATCCCATCCGGGCCACGAGATCGCCGCCCGCCAGATGCACGGCGGCTTTGGTGGCATTGTTTCCGTGCAGCTTGCTGCCGGTGCTGAAGCCGCCAAGCGCTTCGTGGACCACACTCAGATCTTCACGCTGGCTGAGTCTCTGGGCGGTGTGGAAAGCCTCATCGAGGTGCCGGCCGCCATGACCCACGCTTCCGTTGCCGGCACCACGCTGCAGGTGCCCGCCAATCTGGTGCGCATCTCCGTGGGCATCGAAAATGCCGATGACCTCATCGCCGACCTCAAGCAGGCCCTCGAGCGCCTGTAATACTTTGTGACACAACGCGGCGCTGCATTCGATGCGCTATGGTGGGAGCCATGACGGCACAGGATGCAGCGCTCGCCGCGCTCAAACAGTATTACGGTTACGATTCATTCCGGCCCGGCCAGCAAGGCATTGTTGAAGCCCTGCTTGCCGGCCGTGATGTGTTGGGCGTGATGCCCACCGGCGCCGGCAAATCCGTGTGCTATCAGATTCCCGCGGCCTTGCTGCCGGGTGTCACTTTAGTGATTTCGCCGCTGATTTCCCTCATGCGCGATCAGGTGGATGCGCTGAATGATATTGGTCTGCCGGCCGCATTCATTAACACCACACAAGACATGGACGAGCAGGCTATGGTGCTTGCCCAAGCCGCTGCAGGGCAAATCAAACTGCTGTATGTGGCTCCGGAACGCTTGGAAACTGGGCGATTCCGCGATTTTGCCGCCCGTACGCCGATTTCCTTGATCGCAGTAGATGAAGCCCATTGCGTTTCCCAATGGGGACAGGATTTCCGCTCTTCATATCTCGGGATTGGCGAATTCATCGCCGGGCTCCCCAAACGCCCGCCGGTTGGTGCATTCACCGCCACCGCCACTGAAGATGTGCGGCGCGATATTATCCAACTGATTGGTCTACACAATCCTGCGGTCACTGTGACCGGTTTCGACCGGCCGAACCTGTTTTTTGACGTGGTCAAGCTCGAAAACAAATACAAGACCGCATGGGTGTGCTCTTATATTGCCGAACATGCGGATGGGTCCGGCATCATCTACTGTGCTACCCGCAAAACCACGGAAGAGCTTGCCACCACGCTCAACGATATGGGGCACAGCGCGGTCGCCTACCACGGCGGCATGGCTGCGGATGTTCGCGAACGTGCCCAGCGTGATTTCATCACCGACAAGGTGCCGGTGGTAGTGGCCACCAACGCGTTCGGCATGGGCATCGATAAATCCGATGTGCGCTTCGTAATCCATTACAACATGCCGGAATCCATCGAAGCCTACTATCAGGAAGCTGGACGCGCCGGGCGAGACGGTGAACCCAGCCGTTGCACGTTGCTATGGAACGAATCGGATATTGTGACGCGTCGCCGGCTTTTGGACGATGACTATGAAAATGAGCGCATGACTCCTGAACGGCAGGAGCGGAACCGTCAGCATAAGCGCAATTTGCTGAATGCCATGATTGGTTATTGCCGTACCACTGACTGCCTGCATCGGTATATGACCCGGTATTTTGGTCAAGAGCTGGAGATGACTGCACCCGATGTCGCCAATAGCGGCAATAGCAAGTGCGGCGCATGCTCCAACTGTGAAAGTACATTTGCCACCACGGATGTGACTCAGGTAGCGCGTGCCATCAGTCGCTGCGTACATGATGTGAACCAGCGCGTCGGCGCGGGAAAGATCGTCAAGATTTTGCGCGGTTCTCAAGCCCAGGATTTGGCATGGTTGAACCCTGAACAGCTGCCTACATTTGGCATGCTTAAAGATGCCAATACTGCATTGATTCGCGATGTGTTGAATCAGATGGCCACGGACGGTTACCTTTCTATTGCTGAGGGACGCTTACCCATTGTGCAATTCGGTGAGCATGCTGCGAAAACTGTTGCACCTGATTTCCATTACGAGATTAAGAAAGTGGAGCGCAAGTCGTCGTCTCATGCGGCAAATCGTGGCGCATACGCTGGGGGAGCGGTTGGTGACAGTGAGTCTGGCTCTGCCGTGCCTCTGAGCTCCTATGTGCCGAACGATGATGCTGGAGCATTGTTCCAGAAGCTGCGTGAACTTCGCCGAACTATTGCGCAGGAAATCGGCAAACCGCCATATATCGTCTTTTCGGATAAGACGTTGCGCGATATGGCTGTGATTCGGCCGGTTACCAACGCGCAGTTCCTGGCCGTAAACGGTGTGGGCGAGCATAAGCTCGAGCTTTACGGCAAGAGATTCATGGAAGTTGTTGCCGCGTTTAATGCTGGTAATGCGTAAGCACTCGTAATAAGTCTCAATAACAAACGTCTATAGCGAGCCTGCAAGTCGCGCGCGCACAAGCCGTTATTGCTGGCTACGATGGTCAAACAGAGCAAGTGCAAACACAGTAGAAAGGTGAAGCATGGCAGAAGAAACTCAGGAAAAGCCTGTTGTCGAGTCGTTCCAGCTTGATCATACGAAGGTCAAGGCTCCATATGTGCGTTACATTGATACCGAAAAGGGGCCGCACGGCGATGTGATCTCCAATTATGATTTGCGCCTGACCCAGCCGAACAAGCAGGCTATTCCGACCGGTGGTCTGCACACCATCGAGCACACGATTGCCGTGCTGCTGCGCGAACGTATTCCGGGCTACATCGACTGCTCGCCGTTCGGCTGCCGCACCGGCTTCCACCTGCTGACCTGGGGCGAGCATCCCACTGAGGAAGTAGCCAAGGCGTTGAAGGAATCCTTGGAATTCATTGCCTACAAGGCAACTTGGGATGATGTGCCGGCCACTACGGAGAAGAGCTGTGGCAACTACCGTGATCACAGCCTGTTCACCGCTAAGGAATGGGCGAAGCAGATTCTCGAGGAAGGCATCAGCTCCGATCCATTCGAACGCAAAGTTGTCTGATTGAATTTTCGCTTGTTAGCTAAGCGTCTTTGAGACAATCCCCGTCCACGCTATGACGTGGGCGGGGATTCCTATATCAACGTCATGATAGGTTTACCGTCAGTTCAACCATTCGTTTTTGCGTGATGGGCAGTATGCGAACGGCACAGAAAAGAGGTAAGAGGTGACTCAGGCGAATATTGCGAATAAGGCGACGGGCCGCCGATTCCGCCGTGCCACAATGCACGACTTGCCTCAAATGCAAAAGATTTACGCACATGCGCGCGCACTCATGGCTGCGAATGGTAATCCTACGCAATGGGGTACGGAATTTCCACGCGAATCTGTGATTATCGATGACATTGCCAATCAGCGCACGATGCTGCTGGTCGATGTGCATAATGGTCGCGAACGGATTCTGGCCCAGTTCGCCCTCTGCCCGGGCGAAGACCCGACGTATGCTTCCATCGATGGCGCGTGGCTTGATAATGACACGTACGTGACCATTCACCGTATCGCCTCATCCGGTTTGGTGCGCCATGCCGCGCGCGACTGCATTACTTGGGCATTGAAGCATTACGGCAACGTGCGCGCCGATACGCACCCGAATAATAAGGCCATGCAGCATGTGTTGGAAACCGCAGGATTCGCCCGCTGCGGCCTGATTCAACTGTTGGATCGCCCCACGGATACCACCAGAATCGCCTATCAAAGACATGAATGGTAGTAATAAAGCCCCTCAAATGAGGGGCTTTATTACTACCATTCAGCGATGCTGATTATTTGGTTGTCTCAGCTTCAGCGGCTTCGACATAATCATCGGTAACTTCAGGTTTGTTGCCATGCTCAAGCTTGGAGCGCTTGCGGCTGTAGCCGAAGTACACAATCAGACCCAAGCCGAACCAAATGGCGAATCGCACCCAAGTCTCCCAGTTCAAACCTGCAATCAGCACAAAGCAGAACACAATGGAGATAATCGGTGTGAACGGTACGAGCGGAGCCTTGAAACCGCGATGCGCATCCGGCTGCGTCTTGCGCATCCACAGAATACCTGCGGACACAATAATGAATGCAGACAGTGTACCGATGTTCACCAGCTCGAACAGCACGTTAATGTTGATGAAACCACCGGCGATAGCGGTCAGAATGCCGAAGAACCAAGTGCCCTTGAACGGGGTGCGGTACTTCTCATGCACATGGCCGAAGAACTCCGGGAACAAGCCGTCGCGGCTCATGGCATAGCAGATACGGGACTGGCCGTAGAGCTGCACGAGCATCACCGTGGTCATACCAATCAGAGCGCCGAGATTCACAATCACGGCCAGCCAGTTCAGGCCGGTGGCCAGAATCACGCCGGCGACCGGAGCGTCGATGAAGTTAGCGAACTCCTTGTACGGCACCACGCCGGTCATGATGAACGTCATCACAATGTAGAGCACCGTGGAAATAGCCAAGGAAAGCAGAATGCCCTTCGGCAGTGTCTTGTTCGGGTTCACGGTCTCCTCAGCGGAGGAAGAGACTGCATCGAAGCCGATGAAGCTGAAGAACACAATCGAAGCGGCGGGCACAATGCCATACGGCTGAGTGGAACCAGGCTGGAAGGTGTAGATGCCGTACGGGGAGAACGGCTTCCAGTTGGCCGGGTTCACAAACCATGCGGTGCAGACGATGAACAGCACAATAATAATGAGCTTGATCATCACCATAATGTCGTTAGTGCGCTTAGTTTGATTGATACCGATGGACAACACCCAGGTAATCAGCAGCACAATCACGAAACCAGGCAGGTTGAAATACGTGGTGACACCCGGAGTCGTGCCATAGGCGGCGGTCAATTCAACTGGCAGATGCAGGCCGAAGCCTTCAAGCAGTTTGTTGAAATAGCCAGACCAGCCGGCAGACACGGTGGCCGCCTGCAGAGCGTATTCCAAAATAAGATCCCAGCCAATGATGAAGGCGATGAGTTCGCCGAACGCCAGATAGGCATAGGAGTAAGCGGAACCGGAAACCGGCGCCATAGAAGCGAATTCGGCGTAGCACAGGCCTGCAAAACCGCAGCAGATAGCGGCAAGCAGGAACGAGACGGACAGTGCCGGGCCGGCGGTAAGCGCACCCTTACCGGTAAGCACGAAGATACCGGTACCGATGATCGCGCCGATGCCAAGCATCGTCAGATCAAACGTGTGCATAGTGCGCTTTAGAGGAGTGGATTCAGATACAAGCTGATCCACGCTTTTTTTGCGGAAGAGATCCATGTTCTTCTCTCATGAACTTGGTTTATGGGGCTAAACCGGACGGATTTCCGGGATCCCGGCACGCCTCAACGCCGGGAATCAAACAACGGGTCGCGTAATTGATTGGAATTATGCTTAAGAACCGTATAGTTCGGTAAGTCTACGCTGCACTTGCGGACAACAATGTTTCAAGTCCGCGATAAGGGCCGTTTATGTGTAACTTTTGGGTTACTTTTCGTTCAAAGTTTGCTGAAATGTGGCCTTATGCCCCACACGTCACATTGTCGCGCAAGAATAGGGACTCATGAGCATGAATGCAGCACCTGATATTAGTTTTTCCGGCGAGCAGGGCAAGGCCAATTATGCGGCCGCCCGTCGCCAATACCCCGCACAGGCCATTGTGGATTTGAAGGCCTTGCGAGACAACATGGCGCATCTGGTTTCCGTGGTTGGCGGCCCGAACTCCGGTACTGCGGTGATGGGCGTGGTGAAGGCGGATGCATACGGCCACGGTCTGCTGCCTGCTGCTTTGGCTGCCTTGGCTGGCGGCGCCACTTGGCTGGGCACTGCGCAATCGCATGAAGCATTGCTGCTGCGCAAGCTGGGCATCGGCCCTGACCGCTGCCATATTTTGACTTGGGTCTATAACGGCACCGAAGTTCCGTTCGATGAGCTGATCGCCGCTGATATTGATGTTTCCGTGGGCTCTCTGCCGGGCATTGATGCCGTGGCCGCCGCTGCTCGCAAGCTGGGCAAGCCGGCTCGCGTGCATGTGAAGGTGGACTCCGGCTTTGGCCGCAACGGTTTCACTCCGGCTGGCTTTGACGTGGCACTCGCCAAGCTGGTGCCGCTCACGAAGGAAGGCGTGATCCAGATTATTGGCCAGTGGAGCCATTTGGCTGTGGCTGATTCGCCGGATGTACCGGAGTTCGTGGCTTCTACTGATCGTCAGATTGAAACGTTCAAGGATTTCACCCGCCGTATGGAAGCCGCTGGCATTCCGCCGCAGATTCGCCATTTGGCAAATACCGCGGCCACATTGGATCGCCCGGAGATTCACTTCGAACTGACTCGCCCGGGCATTGGATTGTATGGTTATGAGCCGGACCCGGCTATGGGCACTCCGCGCGATTGGCATCTGACCCCGGCCATGCGCCTTCAGGCCCAGCTTGGCACCGTGAAGGATGTGGAAGCCGGCCACGGCATCTCCTATGGCCGCACTTATTTGACTCCGGACAATACTTCCACCGCCATCGTGCCGCTCGGCTACGCGGACGGTATTCACCGTTTGGCTTCTGGCTTTGATATGGAAGGCGCCAAGCATGTGGAGAAGGAAGGCGGCCCGGTGCGCATCATGACCACTCAGGGTCCGCGCCTGTTGCGTGTGTGCGGCCGCGTGTGCATGGACCAGTTCATTGTGGACTTGCACGGTTCCGCCGCTGAGCTTGGCGTACATGAGGGTGACACGGTGGAATTGTTCGGTCCTGGCCGCGGTGAGGACTTTGCCGAGCCGACCGCCGATGATTGGGCTCGCGCCGCCGACACCATCAGCTACGAGATCTTCACTTGCTTGAGGAACCGTATTCCGCGCCTCTACGAGCAC
Organism: Bifidobacterium imperatoris; assembly: GCF_002860405.1. Taxonomy (GTDB): domain Bacteria; phylum Actinomycetota; class Actinomycetes; order Actinomycetales; family Bifidobacteriaceae; genus Bifidobacterium; species Bifidobacterium imperatoris. The sequence continues at coordinate 25,178 of NZ_NMWV01000014.1, forward strand.
GCCGCTGAGGTGTTGCCGCCCGAGGATTTGGCCAAGCTCGACGCTGCCACCTTGTTGTGAAGCGGTTGAGTCTGGGATTGGTTCCGGTGTAGGGGGAATCTTCCTGAATTTTGGACACTGAGGTTCTGTCAGCGTCCAAAATTCGGGTAAACAACGGTAATCTCCCGAAATCTTTGTACTGAGTCCCTCTCAGTGCAAGGATTTTGGGTAGTGTGGCCTATTCTCCGGAATTTCTTGTACTGACGGACTCTCAGTACAAGAATTTTGGGAGGTGTGGCTTCGCTGCCCGAATAAGTTGCGCTTAGCGGTGGAGAAAGATGCACTTAGCGGCGGTGGGGGAGATGAATATAGACCGGTGATTGGAATAAAGACCGGAAAAGGGATAAAGACCGGTGATAAATACAAGACAACAGTAAACACAAGGTAAATTACTCCTTTATATAGAGTTACTCGAGGTCTTCCGATATATTCGGAAGACCTCGTTGTGTTTCTGGCTATAGCCTGATATGGTTAGCAAGTATTCACTAACAAAATGTGTGTGGTGATTGTGCGCCACGCCGGTGAGCGTTCCACATTTTGTGGTTAATTTCACGTAACCCCCTATGGGAGGGTGGTTCTTAATGCCCCTTGCGATGCATGGGTAACCCCGCGCAAAGGGGGTATATCCACATTTCTTGAGTCATTTTAGGGGGCTGTAAACCGCTATTTTAAGCCGTTACGATGCGTTTTGTATGAGGCCTTGAAGAGGTTGTGCATACCCGCTGAAGGGGTAAAACTTCGGGGCCCGCAAGAACGAGAACGCTGACGCATGAAAATGCGGGAAGAGAAGAGACGGCAATGCGGAAGATTGCGGATCTGCTGAACGAGGCGAAGAAGAGGACCAGTACAACCGTCAACCGGGCGACGGCTGCAATTGTTGCGCTCGCCATGCTGGGCACGGTTGCCGGCGTAAGTGCTACGGCTATGGCCCAAGACGAGAATGCCTCCGACGCTCAGACACAAACCACCCAAGCCACCCAAGCTCAGACCACGGATGGTCAGGCTGCGGATGGCCAGGGTAGTCAGGCAAACAGCACCCAGTCTGATGCTAATGCGGCACAAGTCGATGATGCACAGGTCGCCGAGACTCAGACGATTCAATCTGATAATTCTGGTGCCAACGATTCCGCTTCCGACGCTTCCGATGGTGGCATTTCTCCATATGCGCTGAATGATTACACCGTGCAGGGTGTCTCTCCGAGCGGCACGACGATTAACGCGTTTGATTACTGGGTGTGCGACACGGATCCGACTCAGGACAATACAGATTGCGATGGCATAGGTGATAGTGGTATCAATGCAGGCCACAATCTTAAGTTCCGCACCAATGACAACACATTTAGGGATTCGATTAATAAGTGGACTACAAACTCTACGCCGCGTCAGGGTTTGGTATCCAATACGCTTGTTGACGGTTATCCGCAATTGAACTCGACGTATGACAGTGAGTCGCTGTCTTATCTGTTTAACGGCAACAATGTGAATGGTAAGAGTTCCTATATGGGTACGTCTGGTCTGCTGCAGGTTGATAGCAAGGGATACTACTATTACAACGCACTGGCTACCGCATATCAGAACGGCACATTCGATAGTGCGAATTTCGCTACGCTCGACACGAATTCGAAGGCTTGGACGCTATATAACACTTGGGCTGTGCACGCTGGTGGCAATGATTCGTCCATGAATGGTCAGTTCTTCCCATTCAATCATGCCAGCACGGTTTTCTCCGAAGGAAGGAATGGCCTCGCTCAGAGAAATATCGAGTCCAAGGCTGGAGCGCTGGACCATTACTTCGGTTTGTCGATGTCATCCCGCTTTGTGCAGCCAACGAATGGTGTCATTGAAGAAGGTGTTGGCAAGGGTGAGACCATGCAATATCACTTCTCCGGTGATGATGATGTGTGGGTGTACATCGATGATGTGCTGGTCGGCGACTTGGGCGGTATTCATAACGCATCCACACTGGATATCAACTTTGCGACCGGTGCTGTGAGCGTGAGTGGCGTGCGACAGACTAATTTGCGCGCGTTGTATGCCGCAGCGCAAAAGACCGGTGCGACTACTTGGCGCGGCAATACCTTTGCCGATGGCACATATCACACATTGAAGTTCTTCTACTTGGAGCGTGGTAACACCGATTCCAACATGAGTCTGAAGTTCAACCTGAAGACGATTCCGGAAAGTGAAATCCATAAGGTTGATCAGAACAACGGTGCGGTTGCTAACGCCGGATTCACCCTATACACGTCGGACGCTCAGTACGGCAATCTGGTGGAGGTTGGCCACGGCACGACCGATGCCCAGGGCACGCTGGTTCTTCAGGATGACGAGGGCAAGATCGTCAGCTTTGATGATCTACATACCCAAGGCAAGGATTATTACGTACTCAAGGAAACTTCAGTTCCGGCCGGTTACCGTCAAGGTGCGGCAAGTACGGTGGGCTTGTACCTGCATTACGTGGAGGACACGAGTTCCACATCCGGTACCAGGAGCGGCGTGGTGGTGTCGTCCTATAACAAGGATGATGCCGGCAGCCTATGGAATACCGGTTCGTTGGCGCTGGGCAAAGTAACCACGACCGCGTCCACTGAAGTCAAAGATATTGATGGCAATGATGTCGACCCGAGTCAGGGCATCATGTTTGCTGTTGTTCTCAAGCATGACAAATCCAAGAGCATCGATGATGCCGATGCGTGGCGTGGCGTGTACGGCAGCCAGTTGGGTGGTTGGAAGTATGAGACCACTGGCGGCATGGATGGTATCGTAAAAACCATTAAAGCCATGAATCCGAATGGCGGTACTGCAAACGTGTTCACGTTGCAGACGAGCGGTAGCTATGCCGTCACCATCGAGGATATGCCGGGTGACATTCAGCAGTACTACTACATGCTGCAGGATAACCAGAAGAATGATGCCGACTATACGGTGGCGTATTACCATTCGACGGCTTCCACTGTCAACGGTGTCACAGCTGACAACACGAGGCGTCTGGACTTCTCCGGCTTCTCACGTCAGTTCTCCGCGAACTTCTACGTGTCGAACATCAAGAATGAACTGTTCGTGCAAAAGGTGGATGAGTCGGGCAAGTCGATTGCTTCGTATGCTCAATTCAAGTTGTATCGATTGAGTGACAGTGTGACTGGCGATGGTGACTGTGATTCCGTGGACACCGCTAATGCGGCGGCGTATGATACGCTCAATGTCAACGGAAATACCAAGCCGGACAACTTGGCGATCAACGGTTCTGGCATCATGCCGACCGCTCAGGCGAACAATGGTGCAGGCACGCTGAACAGCGGCACGTATTGTCTTGTGGAGACTTCTGCGCCAACGAATTACAAGGTAAACGAGCACCGGTCGAAGATTGTGGTGACTAATTCTGGTGTCTTTGCCGATGCAGGTACACAGAACGATGGTCTTAAGGTGCTTCGCGGCGTTGGCTGGCTGGTGCGTCCGTTGTCAATGTTTGCCACGAACGACGATGTGAACAACACCCTGACTTGGGTCAAGAGCACGCCGGGCACTGTGACTGGCTTTAATACGGGCTCTGGTTCCGATGCCGCCGGTACTCCGAATGTGTCCTTCGACAGCGTTACGGCGTATCGTAGCAAGGTTTCGGCCGGCGAAGTCACGGCAAACACTACGACCAGTACTGATGCATTGCAGCTGAAGTACGACACGGTCGGTGAAGGTGCTGTACTGACGAATGGTTATAGCCCTCGTAATGCTGACGGAGACATGATGTACATGTTTGATACGGGCATGGGCATCATTAGCACGACTCAGGATGGCGTAAATAAGGAAGATTCTGATTACAGCGAGTATGCAGATCATATGGATCTAGGTTCGACTCGTTTGAGTGGTGCCGTCACTGGTTCGGTCGTAGTGCAGTTTACCGATGGTACCTATGACGCGAAGGCTCGTATTTCGCTCAACAAGAAAGTCGTAGGTGGTAACTGGTCTGGCGCGAATAACAAGAACTTCACGTTCACGTTGATTCGTACGGATAGTGAAACCGGCGAAGTGACGGCGGGCGAAACGAAGCTCACTCAATGCACGGCTGCCGACTGGAATGATTGCTCGACCTTGTCCGCTCATACCGTCGGTGAGATTAGTAGTGGCTCGACGCAGCGAGTTGGTGTGAAAGACGATGGCTCAATCACTGATGGTGCATTTGCGGAGATGACTTTTGGTCAGCAAGGTACGTACACGTTCTCGATTGCCGAAAAGAAGGACACGGTTGCGGGGTGGAACTTCGATACGAAGACCCATACTGCAACGGTCACAGTGGCTAGGAACAACGACGGATCTCTGACTGCAACTGTCAAATACGACAACGACGGTGATGAGATTCCAACCTTCACGAACTCCTACGTGGCGGTTTCTGCGCTACCGCTGACTGGTGGCATGTCGGCTCGTAACTGGCTGATCTTCGGCGGGCTTGCAGTGGTTGCCGCTGCGGTGGTCGCAATGATCGTCAACGAGTATCGCAAGCGCAACGGGCTGATGCTCTGACCCGAATCTGTGGTCTTCGGCTCCTCTCCTTGAGGGGAGCCGGCACTGCAGGTGACTGAGGGGAGCGGTACACGATTATCCCTCACACAATCAAAGATTTGCGGATCGCGAAGGTGCATGGGAATGGGCCCGAGCCTCCGCGATTGCAAGAAAACACCTGCCGGTGGTCTCCTCTGCCGGCACAAGAAGTAATTAAGGAAGAGAGGATTTCTCATGAAGATGAGGAAGCTTTTCGCGGGTCTCGCCGCTGCGGCGACCCTGCTCGGTGGCCTGGCCATCAGCGCCACCACCGCTAACGCGGCATCCAATGATGCTGCCACCATCACGGTGAACAATGCGCAGGAGGGACACACTTACACTGCCTACAAGTTCGCCACATTCGATAATGCTCAAGGTACTGACGATACCGCCACTTCCGTTGACGTGAACACCGAGGCTGCTTGGAAGGAAGCCGTATACAAGGCTGCTGATGTTGCCAACGGCGATGCTGCTGTTCCGGCTGAGTACGGTGCTCCTACCGACGGTGACTACTCTGGCACCAACGCGGCTGCGTATGTCGCTACGTTTGATGCTGCGACCGCCCGTAAGTTTGTGGATGAGCTGTCCAAGAACATTCCTGCTGGCCAGACTGGTACGGCTGCGGCTGATGGTTCCATCTCTGTGACCGAGGGATGGTTCCTGGTCACCGATTCCTATAAGAGTGATAACGAGACGAAGACTGGTAAGTCCGCTCTGGTCGCCACCCAGATCAAGAACGGCGACAACACGTTCACCAAGATCGACCTGAACAAGGAAGGCGGTCAGAACGACATTGAGACGCTCGGCGTCTTCAACGCCAAGAACGAGAATGCTCCTGTTCCGCCGACCAAGACTGTGGATAAGACCGCTTCGACCGTGAACGTCGGCGATGTGCTGACCTACACCATCACCGCCACGGTTCCATCTACCGCTTCCGGTTACGATCCGTACAAGTTCACCATTTCCGATAACGCATCCAAGGGCCTTGATGTTACCCAGTCTGATTCCAATCCGTTCACTGTCGTGGTCAAGAACTTCGACGCGAACGGCGACAAGACGCTTGCAGCTGGCACTGACTACACGCTGACTCAGACCGGTAACGCCGCTCAGGGCACCAAGACCACCATTGTGTTCGACAATGTCAAGGACTACGCCGGCAAGGATATTGTGGTCACCTACAAGGGCACTGTGACTAAGGATGCTGTTGATTCCGTTACCAACACTGCTTCCGTGACCAATAACAATGATCAGACTTCTGAAGGTACCCCAGTCACCAAGTACCTTGGCAAGTTCGACTTCACTAAGATCGGTGTTGATGCTGACGCCAATGGTCTGGCGGGTGCTGAGTTCAAGGTCAAGGGTACTGATGGCAATGCTATTAAGTTCTCCCAGGATGCCGATGGCACTTACTATCCGGATGCCAATGGTTCTGACACTCTGACTTCCGCTGCTGGTGAGCAGGGCAAGCTCGCCAAGGGTAAGATTGCCGTCCGTGGTCTTGCCGCTGGCACTTACACCGTCGAGGAGACCAACGCTCCGAGTTCTTACGCTCAGAACTTCAAGGTCACCTTTACTGTCGTGATTGGTGAGAATGGCGGCGAGGGCACTCTGCAGCAGGATGCTCTGCACCAGGTTGATACGACTGCTAAGACCGTCAAGAACGTCAAGTCCATCACTCAGCTGCCGCTGACTGGTGCTGCTGGCACTGCACTGTTCGCCGTTGTGGCACTGCTGCTGGCTGGCGCTGGCGTGACCGTGTTCACCAAGAGCCGTGGTACCAAGCGTGCACTGAACGCGTGATGCATAGCATGCAGCTTGTTCGTCATGAGCAAGATGCGTGTGTAATAAGGAAAAGGACGCGTCAGCCAAATCGGTTGCGCGTCCTTTTCTGTATCGTAATTAATTTGTTGCCTTTTTGAATTAATTGTCCTTGCATACTTAGGTTCGTTATAGATACCATCTAGATATCTAAACGATTGCAGTGCTTGGCTGACACAGCTATGCCAAGCGACGCATTCCGAACATATTTTCAATGTGATGCGAGTGAGTCGAACGGAGGCCGCTGTGGAAATCGGCGAGTTCACGAACGAGGAGATTGCTTATCTGCGTTCGTTGCCGGCTGTAGAACGCGTAACCAATGGGCGTATACGGTATACGGAGCAGTTTAAACGAGAATGTATCCGACGCTATCTGGCTGGCGAATCTCCTGCGCGTATTTTCCATGATTCCGGGCTGGATTCATCTTTGATAGGGTACAAGCGCATCGAACGTTGTATTGCTCGATGGCGTGCCCATTACGGTGATGAGGTGGCTGCTGAGCCTATCAATGCTGATGCTCACTCTCAAGTGGAAAGCTTTGTGGCCGACCGTACCAATGAACGTACGTTCACGCCGAAGCTACGAGTACGTAACGGTAAACGGGATTTACGTGATCTTCTGATTGCACAACAGGTGCGCCGCATCGCTGAACTCGAGCACGATCTTGAAGAGACCAAGCATGAGCTCGAAGAGGTGCAGCATTTTCACCCCGTCGAAATCCACGATGCAGCTGGCGAAGAGACCGCACCCGTCGAAACCGAAAATTGGCCTGGGGGGGGGGTATCCGATTAAGGCTTTTTGCAGGATGTGCGCATAACGCTAAGCGTTGTGGCCTAACGAACTCCATATTTCCGGAGTTATGTACCATTTTTGACGTCCTCAGTTGTGTCAGCGTTCTTAATGCCCCAAAATTCGTACACGGACGCTGACCCGACCTAAATGATGGACACTGACGTTAACTCAGCGTCCATCATTTAGGGTGGAGGACGTTATTCCCTAAATTTCGGACACTGACTTAGCCTTAGTGTCCATAATTCCGGGTGAAGGCCCTTATTCCTCGAACTATGGACGTTGATTCCTCATATAGGAGTAGGGAAAAGTCTCATTTCCATACGAGGGGGTATGGGAACGTTACAAAATGAGATTATTACTATAAAATACTATCTCTTTTACCGGGAAGAATTAGAAGGGTGATGTTTGATTTATGGTAGAAAAAACTACGGATGTAAAAGCTAAAAATCTATGGTGGAGAATAATTGTTAATGGAGCTGTCAGTATATTTGTGTTTTTGGGGTTTTATGCGGGTGTTTTTATAGTGCATAAGGGTTATAATCTTATCCCTTATTCTATTAAGTTATTGTTTGATAATTGGTGGTCAATTTTTAATAAAATAAAAACGTTCACGATATATTCCAGTGTAACGTTTATTTCATTTATTGTTATATCTATAGTACAGATTATTGTCACTATTTTTCTGTTGCATGAGGCAAGGGGAAAATTTGATAAGAAGGAGAGGGGCGTTTTAAAGGGGACTGCTTTTATATCCGTGGTTACAAGCTCATATGTGAATGCTATGCTCGTTCTTTTCCTTTCTGGTAATAATGTCACACCTTACTGGTGGGAATTTTTTGTAATGCTTATTGCTGGAATTGGGCTCATCTTATTTACCGTATTGTTTGTTCCTAGCACTCCGGTTTCTAGCATACGAGTATGTGAAGCGATGATTTTACTAAGTGTGACGGGTATTCTATTTTATGTGGTTCCATTCCCTAGCCATATGCCTTGGTCTCTTATTTATTCGTTTGCAATAGTTGCAGGATTGTGGATTACAGTTGTTCTATTCCTTGATTGCATTCCAGAAACACATATGGGAATGCAATTTCTTGATCGAATTACGACATTGCATGTTCGGCATATGCTTTTCCGCTGCCATATGCGAAATGTTGACTCTTTGGATGTTAATAATCCAGTGGAATGGGACAGTCAAGCAACTAAGATTGTTGTCAATCATTATGACGATTGTAAAACGAAGGTAATTTCTCTCAATGTTATTGCCTGTATTATTATCCCCATTACCGTTTTAGATTGGGTGAACGAGAAAATTCCGGAGAACTTGTTAAAAGCTATCACTGCGGATTCAGGTACAACTTTTCTTTTGCTGATGATTACTTCTCTAATCGTTTGTGTTGTTCAAATGATTCGCTCCTATTACTGGAGAAGAATTCAGACGCTGACAATTGCAATGGCTGAGGTGCAAACGTTGCGATACGACCCCAACGGGAATGTTGCGGAGAATAATCTAGATGCGCAGCAGAAAACAGATGAATCGAAGGAAGCGAAGAAGGTAAGGAAGCCTAAGAAACAAAAGAATACAAAGGATTCGCGTAAATCTCAATACCAACAATTGCAGGATTCTCTTACTTGCAGAGAGATGAGGGGAACTGTTATCAAAGTCAAATCGCCGAAGGAGGCTTTGAATCTTAAGGATGACATCAATCTGACTTGGAATACTCAGTCGGATGGCAAAGGTATGACATGGAAACCGGGAACACTTCATGTAGTCAATGAAGATATTGTTCTTTACGCATGTGATTCTCAAGAGAATCAATCGGTAGGAGATGCGAATATCGCTGCAACCGTGACACCAAATCGGCAGACAGAGATGCAATCATAATTGGCTATTTAGGTTAGGTGTTTGCCGTTGCTTTCCATCGGCAAACACCTGTTTGGTGAATCTTCGTATGCTACTTCCTGTTCACTTTGGTGCTGCACCCAGTGATAGCAACGATTCCGTTCTTTCATGAGCGAGTTTTCGGAGTTCCGGCATATTTCTGGGGGATGTTGGCTAGTTTCGTTCTTAAAGCTCGTCCGGTTGCCATCTATGCTGGGGTTATGGAAACAACACGGGATGGGGAACCGGTACTGGTTAACGAGGGGTACAGTGCTTTCGATGAGGAGCGTTGGGCTCCGGAGCCTCCTAAATCCAAGTCGCGCACCGCTTTCGAACGCGATCGCGCGCGACTCATTCATTCGTCTGCGTTGCGGCGGCTCGGTGCTAAAAGTCAGATTTTGGTGGCCGGCACCGATGACTTCGCCCGCACGCGGCTCACTCATACGTTGGAAGTCGCCCAAATAGGTCGCCAAATCGGCGCTTTGCTCGGATGCGACCCGGATGTGGTCGATTGCGCTTGCCTTGCGCATGATCTCGGCCACCCGCCATTCGGCCACAATGGAGAACGAGCGCTTGCTGAAATCGCCAAGAATATCGGCGGCTTTGAAGGTAATGCGCAAACCATGCGCATTCTGACCCGTTTGGAGCCTAAAGTATTCCACCCGGATGGTCGTTCAGCTGGCGTGAACCTGACCCGTGCCGCGTTGGATGCGGCGGTCAAATATCCGTGGACTTTGGCAGAAGCCGACCAGCATCCGAAAGGGGAGAGGTCCAAGAAATTCTGCGTCTACCCAGATGATGAGCCTGTATTCCGTTGGCTGAAGCAGCACGCTCCTAAGGCTGCTAAGCCGATGGAATGCCAAATCATGGATCTTTCCGATGACATTGCCTACTCGGTGCATGATGTGGAAGATTCCATTGCCACTGGTGCATTCGATCCGATTGTATTGGCCGACCCGCAGATTCTCGATCATATTATTGAGCAGACGCGAGCTTGGTATGGAACGAAATGGGATGCCGATAAGCTGCTCGCCGCATTCATGCGATTCCGCCGTGAACATGTGTTCCCCGCACACTTCAACGGGTCGCGGCAGGCTTTAGCACAGCTGAAAAACATTACATCCGATTTGATTGGGCGCTTCTGCTGGTCGGTGGAAACCGCCACCAGAGACATGTATGGGAACGGTCCGTTGACGCGATATTCCGCCAATATCGTGATTCCCGAGGAAACCAATTACGAGATTGTGGCGCTCAAAGGCATTGCTGTGTATTTCGTTATGGCACCGCGCGAACGCGAACCGTTCCATGAGGAAGAACTCAAAATCGTCGAAGATCTGATTGACGTGCTCATGGCTGATTCTCCAGCTCCCTCAGACGCTTTGGAAAGTCAATTTTTGGAAGACTGGAACGAATCCACCAATGACGACGAACGCCTTCGCGTCGCCGTCGATCAGGTAGCCTCCCTGACCGATGGCTCCGCCCTAGCCCTCCACTCCATCCTGTGCTGATGTAGCTTCTTTCATCAGGATTGAAAGGGCAGGGCAAAATTTTACCCTGTCCGTAATCAGGCGGTAGTCTAGAGAACTATGGTCGGGATGATTAAGAAAGAAGACGTTGAGAAGGTGCGTGCTGCCGCGGACCTATATGACATCGTATCCGCGACCGTAACGCTGAAGCCATCCGGCACTGGTACGTATGTGGGTCTATGCCCCTTCCATGACGAGAAAACCGGCAGCTTCAATGTGCGCCCTTCGCTTGGCGTATGGCATTGCTTCGGCTGCGGTTTGGGCGGCGACGTATTTAAATACGTGGAGCAGTCCGAAAACATTGACTTCCGCGAAGCCGTGGAACTGCTCGCGGACAAATACCACATCGAACTGCATTACGAGAACAGCGGCAATGCCGCAGGCCGTCCGGACGGCACCGGCTCCAAACGCACGCGTCTGCTGGAAGCCTGCGAGGAAGCGCAGCGATTCTTCGTCTCGCAGATACTGACCCAGGAAGCATTGCCCGCGCGCAAGCTGCTCGGAGGCCGCAATTTCTCGCAAGCCGACTGCGAACGCTTCGGCTGCGGTTATGCGCCGCAAGGCTGGGATAATCTCGTACGCCATTTGGCATCCAAAGGCTTTACGCAAAAAGAGATCCTTGACGCTGGTCTGGCACGCCAAGGCCAGCGCGGTATCTACGACTACTTCCGCGGCCGTGTAACCTGGCCTATCCGCGATTCGACCGGCCGAACGCTCGGTTTCGGTGCCCGCAAACTCTATGAGGATGACCAGATCGCGGCGAAATACATTAATACGCCGGATACACAGCTGTACCGTAAAACCCAAGTGCTGTACGGCATTGATTTGGCCAAATCCGCGATTGTGAAAAAGCGCCAAGTAGTGATTGTGGAAGGCTACACGGATGTGATGGCCATGCATTTGGCCGGCATCGACACCGCCATCGCTACCTGTGGTACCGCATTCGGTGCCGAACATGCCAAAATCGTGCGTCGCCTCATCGCCGATGATTCACTGGGTGCTGTGCAATTGGTTGGTCCGCTTAAGGTTAAGGACCAACCGTTGAGCTCGCGCATCGTGTTCACATTCGATGGTGATGCGGCCGGTCAGAAAGCCGCATTGCATGCATTCGGCTTGGACTCGGCATTCCTTTCCCAAACGTTCGTGGCCGTGGCCGATGACAATCTCGACCCTTGCGATTTGAGAATCGAACGAGGCAATGAGGCAGTGCGCTCGCTCATCGCCCATGCCAAGCCGCTCTACGATTTCGTGATCGATGCCGCCATTGCACGCTTTGACTTGACGTATACGCCAGGCCAAGTGGGCGCAATGAAGGCAGTGGCACCGCTCGTGGCACAAATTCGCGACCGTTCCCTCTGGGATGCGTATGCGCGTAAAGCCGCAGGACGCATCGGCGTGGATTTGGAAGTAATGCGCCGCGAAGTCATGACCGCGCGCCGCCAAATGCATGTGCGCGACGAAGACGCATACGCCGCCAAACGCCGCTTCCAGAACGAAGCTCTACGCGTGGAACCCGGTACCAATCCATACGCCAACCCGGCTGCGCGCAAAGCGTTGGAACGTCAAGATGCCAAGGAGCAAGCGTACTTCAAAATTGATGATGCCGTGTTCATTGCCGAACAGCAATTCATGGCCACGCTTATTCAAGTGCCGCGCGCCATTGACCGCACGATGTTCAGTCAGCTGACGCTCGACCATTTCATGAGCCCAGTATTCCGCACCCTATTCCAAGCGATTGCGGCAGCGGGAGGATTGCCCTCCGATGACACTCCGCAAGGCCTATGGATGCATAACCTCACCAAGGCCGGTGGCCCCATGCTCAATCAAGTAATCAATGAGCTGGCCGTTATGCCATTGCCATTGCCGGGAGATGATACGGGGAATGGAGCTCAACCTCCGCAACCCAACGTGCCAGGCAATGCTGCGGCCGTGCAATTGCGCCCCGCCACCAAGGAAGAGCAGCGGTATGCCTCCGAACTGCTCACCAGATTGTTGGACATGGGCTTCATGCGTCAAATCGGTTTGGCCAAACGCCGTATGGTCCAACTGCCGGACGGTGAAGAGAAGATTGCGCTGCTCGGACAAATCACTCGCATGGAAACTGCGCGCAAGGATCTGCAAGCACAGGTATACGGCAATACCGTCGGATAATGAGTAATGCACATATGAACAATGGTTGTACACGTTGAAAATCAGTAGCGCGATTATTTCGCGCTACATCTTTCAGTGCTAAGCTCGAGCTCAACGTGAGTAACGTCACGGCGGTACAGAACGAAGGGGTTTTCCGAAGTATCTCGGAAATATTGAGAAGGGCGAATCACCGTGGAATCGCAGCAGCCGAGCAACGACAATAACCAACCATCCCAGCCGTCCGGGCAATGGCAGCAAGGTCCTGGGCAGAACACCGGCGCGAACCAGTGGCCGCAGCAAGGCCAGTACAATTCGCAAGGACAGTACAGTCAATACGGTCAGTATGGCCAGTACAACCAGTATGGTCAGCAGTCGCCTCAACCTGCGCAGCCGCAATATCAGCCAGTGCAATACGCGCAGCCGCAGCAACCGCAGCCTACACAACCGCCATACCCCGCGCAATACCAGACGAACCCGGCACAGCAGCCCAACCCGCAACAGCCACAAAGCCAATGGCCGCAGTCTCCTCAGTATCCTCAACCTCAATACCCACAAGGGCAGCCAGCATATCAACAGCCTCAGCAATATCAGCAGTATCAAGCCGCGCAGCCAGGGCAGCAGCCTTACCAATCGCAGAATCCAAGCCAACAGACTGGCTACCCCACTCAAGCGCAACCCGGCGCGCAGAGCACATCGCATAAAGCCAAGCATCCTAAACGAAACAAGCCGGCACAAACGAATCCCAAAGGCCAAAAGCGCAAGCCGAAATGGTGGATCATTCTTATCGCCATCGTTGTGGCGCTGGCCCTAGTATTCGGCATCGCATCAGTTGCCGGCTATTACATGCTGAAGGCGGACGGTGCCATCGACGGCATCATGGCCGACTCCACCATGCCCAACAAAGAGCAAGCCTACGCCGGCATGCCCAGCGACAAATACCAGTTCAAAGACCCCATTGCCGTAGATACCTATTATGAGTTCGAACTCATCATGAAGGATCCGGTCAAGATCAAAGACAGCGTCAAGTGGGGCGAGGCCCAGATGACGGGCGTTGATCTGAGCCTTGATGATTGTGTTCGCGTCTACCAGGATTCCTCATTCGGCGTGCCAGTGCCCACATCGACGATTGCCACCGAACCATTTAACGACAAAGAAGGCACGGGCACCATCACGGTGTCGGGCAACATGAATTTGCCGAAAGACATGCAGCACGGTGATTCCATCGGCAAGGAGCGCGGTTTCCTGCCTTCGGACGGTTATTACTACGTGCAGTACGTGGGCGCGAACGGCAAGAAACTCACCAAGCCCATCGTGCAATTCTTCCGCGTCAAGGAGCACACGGATATCACCCGCTTGCCGCAGGTGAACAATGTGACGCCGGTGGTGAACAAAGACGGTGGCGTCGACATTTCCTGGGACAAGGTCGATGGCGCGAAGTCGTACAACGTATATGCGTACATTCGATTCCAGGCGCGAGGTAACGAGGGCGACGAAAACTACTCGCCGGAGCACTTCAGCCTGGAGAAGATTGGATCGTCCAGCAAGACGCAGCTGTTGTCCGCCGACTACGACAAGCCCAAGGAATACAAGGATGATACGCTCGGCACTAGCGTGTTAAAACAAAACATGGCATTCCAGTCGCTGGCTGTGGAAAGTCAGGATTACCTGAATCGATGCGAGAAGGACACGTCTGAATATTGTGCCGAAGCGTTGCAGGAAGCAGGCGGCGGTTGGGATGCCGAGTCGGCCGGCAAACTGTACTTTGTGGTTACGGCAGTGGATAAGGATGGCCACGAAGGCCGTTGGCATGCTATTGACGCCAATAATCTGGTGCCCACCATACCCATCGGGCAGGCAACGCAGGCTCAGACTGATCAATGGTCTTACGGTCTGAAAGGTGTCTTTGGTGAAGACAACACCGTTGAGGAAGACATGCAAGCCTACGTGTACACGTTCGTGGAAATGGCGAACGGAGCCACCGTGGCTGTTCCCAGCGAATTCAGTGATTTGACGAGTAACGGCCGCAATGGCTGGAAATTCATTTACAGTGCTCCGGGAACTAAGATTAAGAACACTGGAAATTTGTATTACGAAGGCGACCTCACTCAGACCTTCAGCCAAATCACCAAGGCTGCCACGGATGCGCTGCCTAAGGCTGGTGGCGTCTTGGATCGGTTGAATTCGGTCGGCAAAACGGACTGGACCGGTTACGACAAGAAGAAGATTGATTCCGACACCAAGGAATCGCCGTTCTTCAGCTACGCGTCCACTGATTTCGGCAAATATCTGGCGAACAATATTCTCAATGGCCATGAAGTGATTGACATCACCAAGTATGCCAGCGACGAATATCAGACCAGCACGCAGGATGTGATGTCCGAGGTTATTTACCAGAATCCGTATATTGCCGTCGATTCGACGCGTGTGAGTTACACGGTTCGTAAGAATGGCAATAAGACCGTGATGTGGGTCAAGTATCCCGAGAATTACCAGCAGCGCCAGAAGGAAGTCGAGTCTTTGGTGAACTCCGTTAAGGGGCAGTTCCAGGGCTCCGACAGTGACAAGGCGGTTGCCATCGACCAGTACCTGGCTGGCAAGATGGAATATGACTATGACTCGATTAGCACGCTGGGAGACAAGAATACTTCCAAGAGTACGTTTGACAACAGCAATACTGATGTGCTGGAGAAGTATCCGAACGCATGGAGTGTGTACGGCATGGTTAGCGGCAAGGGCGTGTGCATGTCTTACGCCTACGCGTATCAGGTGCTGGCCAAGGCTGCGGGATTGGATAGCCGTGTGGTGGTCGGCTCCGTATCTGGAGCGAAGATATCTCACGCGTGGAACTACGTGCATATCAATGGTGAGTGGCTGCTCATCGATTCCACATGGGATGATACCGGCAGCACGGCCTACGACAAGTATCAGCTCAAGAAGCCATCCGACGTGACCGACCATTTTGCCTTTGAGCAGGGCTGGACTTTGGCCTCCGAAGCTGGCAACTACAAGTAGGCAATAGATGCGGCGTTGTAGTACTGATGTGCTGCAACGTACCGTCGCCTCGTAATGCGTCTCCTCTGCCCTCTGCAGAGGAGACGCATTTTTGATTCCTGCCGATGATGATGTTCTCAAAATTGAGAAAATGTCCAGATTTGAAACATTCCCGCAATTATCATGTGGCCGAACGTTTTGTGCGCCGATGGTGCACAATGATCGCACATGAGAGGGAAGACATGACAACATTGCGCAATGCTGCCGCATGCGGCATAAGCATCGCGCTTGCAGCCGGCCTCTGCCTAGCAGGTCTGGCATCAAGTGCACAAGCAGAAACAGCCTCCACTGTGGTTTCGCCAGCCGCCCAAGAAGACGGCGTGCGTAACTATGTGCTGAACCTGCCGGAAAATACGTCTGCAAATCAGCTTGCCGCAGTAGTGAACGCGGCCGAACAATTGGGTGCCAAGCCGCTTATGCAATATCCGCAACTGCACGCCGTGTTCGTTCAGGCGCAAGCCAAGGATTTCGCACAGCAGGTTGCCGCCGCTTCTCAGAAAGCCGGCGTCACATTGGATTCGGTTGGAACCACGCGTACCGCAGTTGTCACCGGCCAAGAGGATTTGTTCGGTGACGATAGCAGCAATGCTAGCTCCGGTGCGGACAATAACGATGATGTGAGCGCACAGTCGGAAGCAAAGCTGGAAAACGAGGAATCGCAGTCCTATAAGACCGCCAAGAATTCCGCGCAATCCAAGGATGCTGATGCTTCCGATACCGACAGCACGAATGCCAATGGGCCTACGGCATCCAGCGAATCCGATCCGGATGTAACGGAAGATAAGGCATGGGGTGTTATTGCCACCGGTGCAAGCCAGGCATTGCCGGTTATCGAACATAATGTGGAGCTCGCTAAAACCGTGGTGGGCATCCTTGACTCCGGTGTGGACGACACCCACCCGGATATTGCTCCGAACTTTGATGCCGCCGATTCCGCCAACTGCAATGTGAACGGTATCCCGGATAATTCCTATGGCGCATGGCGCCCGACTTCGAACGCGCACGGCACGCATACCGCAGGCACTGTGGCCGCTGCACACAACGGCATTGGCGTGGACGGTGTGGACCCGCAAGCCACCATCGCCGCAGTAAAGACCGGTAATGATGATGGCCTCCTGTACCCAGAGTATGTGACCTGTGCAATGGTGTGGGCTGCCGACCATCATTTCGCCGCCACCAACAACAGCTACAGCGTTGACCCGTGGCTGTACTGGGTGCCGAGCGATCCCACGCAGACCGCCGGTTACGAAATCATTCGCCGTGCGGTGGCATACGCCACCTCGCAGAACGTGGTGACCGTGGTGGCCGCCGGCAATGAAAACTCCGATCTGGACCATCCGACCACCGATTCCGAAAGCCCGTATGACGGCACCGCCATCCCGGACCGTGATGTGAGCAATGGTGTTCAGCTGCCATCCATGCTGCCCGGAACGGTAATCGTTTCCTCCAGCCGCAAGGCTTCCGTAACCAATCCGGGAGCCGGCATGTTCCCATTGACTCGCCCGGATGACCCGTATGGTTCCAACTACGGTAAGAAGACCATTACCGTGAACGCTCCTGGCGACCGTATTTATTCCACGACTCCGGTCACGCCGGTGGATTGGAATAAGGCTTCGTACGACACCTTCAGCGGCACTTCGATGGCCACGCCGCACGCTACCGGCGTGGTGGCTCTGATTCGTGGCATTCACCCTGATTTCACCGCCGCTCAGACGGTTGAATTGCTCAAGAAGCAGGCCGGTTACGATTACGATCTCATCGCACCGCCTACCGATGGTGCTGAATTCCGCGGTGCCGGCTTGGTGAACGCCTATGCTGCCGTGACCAAGGATCAGCCGCAGCCCAAGGTGCAAAGCGTGGAATACTCCACGGACGGCGGCAATACGTGGGCTTCGTTTGCGGATGGTACGCGACTGACCGGTACGGTTGAAGTGCGAGCCACGGTGGGCGGCTCGGTGTCCGCCGTTACGCTCAGCAGCGGAGACGTCAAGGAGCAAGGCACTGCGGAAGCTGGCAAGCCGGTTACCGTGACGCTGAAGCTTGACTATTCGAAGCTGGCTAAGGATGCGGACAGTGAGCTCTCCATCGCCGCAGACGGCTTGAACTCTGCGCCTGATGCGGACGATGACATCAGCCAATCCGTGCATTTCGTGGCCGCAGCTGCCGATAAGGGTAACAGCGGCAACAAGCCGGGTACTGGCACCGGGGATGCAAATAAGGATCATGCCAATACGGCAAAGCCTTCTGCCAAGAAGCCGGGCATGCCGTTGACCGGTAGCGATATCGCCGCTATTGCTGCGGCGGTCGCCGTGCTGGTGGTTGCCGGTGGTGTGGTGCTGGCGGTTCGTCGTCGTGCATGATACGGCAGATTAATGCCCTCGATGGCTGACTGATTGGTTGACTGGCCAACTGATAGTCGGTGATTTGAAGCGGGAATGTGCTGGATATTGGCATATTCCCGCTTTTGCTATGCGGAAGCTGATGGAATTGGATGGGTGAAGAGGTTGGCGATTGGCCCCATCCAAATTGGACTGGTTTGGTGGTGTGCTTATATGCGTGCCTAATAATGAGCGGGACGATAACGTTCACTTTCAAACGAAGGGGATACTCATGGCAGGCAATCGTGCGGAACTCAACCGAAACTTGGCTCAGATGCTCAAGGGCGGCGTCATTATGGATGTCACCACGCCCGAACAGGCGAAGATTGCTCAGGATGCAGGCGCTTGCGCGGTCATGGCGCTGGAACGTATTCCGGCCGATATTCGTGCAGCTGGCGGTGTTTCCCGCATGAGCGACCCGGCCATGATCAAGGGCATTCAGGAAGCCGTTTCCATTCCGGTTATGGCCAAGGTGCGTATCGGACACATTGCCGAAGCCCGCATCCTGCAGGCCATCGATATCGATTACATCGACGAATCCGAAGTGCTCTCTCCGGCCGATGACGTGTACCACATCGATAAGAACCAGTTCGATGTGCCATTCGTGTGCGGTGCAAAGAACCTGGGCGAGGCGTTGCGTCGCATCGCCGAAGGTGCTGCCATGATTCGCACCAAGGGCGAGCCCGGCACCGGTGATGTGATTCAGGCCGTGCGCCACATGCGCACGATGAACAAGCAGATTCACGAGCTGGTCTCCCTGCGCGATGACGAAGTATACGAGGCGGCCAAGCAGCTCGCCGTGCCTTACGATCTGGCCAAGTACGTGCACGACAACGGCCGTCTGCCTGTAGTGAACTTTGCCGCCGGCGGTGTGGCCACTCCGGCCGATGCCGCGCTGATGATGGAACTGGGCGCGGAAGGTGTGTTCGTAGGCTCCGGCATCTTCAAGTCCGGCGACCCGGCCAAGCGTGCCGCCGCCATCGTCAAGGCCACTGCAAACTGGCAGGATGCGGACCTGCTCGCCAAACTGTCCGAAAACCTTGGTGAAGCTATGGTCGGCATCAACGAAGACGAAATCCAAACCATCATGGCCGCTCGCGGAGAGTGACAATGGCGCTTCCCTTCGGCTCCCCTTCCAGGGGAGCCGTCAGCTTTGCTGGCTGAGGGGTTACCGTAAAAAGAGGACGTAATGGTTGTAGCTGTTGAATACATATCCAAAGAAGAATCAGATGACGCCGAACGCGCGACCCACGGCGTAACCGGCATTCTGGCCGTCCAAGGCGCATTCGCCGAGCATGCCGCCGTGCTGGATAAGCTTGGCGCCCCGTGGAAACTGCTGCGTGCCGCCGAGGATTTCGATGATTCCATCGACCGTGTGATCTTGCCGGGCGGAGAATCCACCACACAAGGCAAGCTGCTGAAGTCCACTGGCTTGTTTGAGAAAATCGATGCACACATCAAGGCTGGAAAACCAGTGTTCGGCACCTGCGCCGGCATGATTCTCTTGGCTAAAAAACTCGATAACGACCCGAATGTGTATTTTGGCGCGTTGGATGCCGTGGTGCGCCGCAATGCGTACGGCCGCCAGCTTGGCAGTTTCGCCGCCACCGCGAATTTCGGGCAATCCGGCTCGCCGGACTATATCGCTGACTTCCCGCTGGTGTTCATTCGTGGACCCTATGTGGTGTCCGTTGGCCCTGAAGCCTCCGTGGAAACCGAAGTGGACGGTCATGCGGTTGCTTTGCGGCAAGGCAGGATTCTTGCCACCGCATTCCATCCGGAATTGACGGACGATACACGCATCCACGAGCTGTTCCTCTCACTGTAAATTGCCCACGGTGTGGCAATTACTCCACGGTGTGGCAAATCTTTCACGGTGTGGTTTTCGAAAATGGCGGAATAACGCCAAAACGCAGATATTCTGCGGTTCCGTAAAACCACACCGTGGAATAATTGCCACATGGTGGAGGGCGGTTGCCGCATGGAAGTGCACAGAACGCTAGGGTGGGGTGATTAAGGAGGCGATTATGCAGTTGCAGTTGAACCGGCGCAGCAGCGTGCCGCTGTATAGGCAGCTGGCCGGTGAATTGCGTGAGCAAATCGTCTCCGGCGCTCTTGCGGAAGGCTACCGCTTACCTCCCGAACGCGAGCTTGCAAAACGGCTGGAAGTCAATCGCACCACAGTGTTGCAGGCATACCAGCAGCTCAAAGATGAAGGATTCATCGCATCCAAAGTCGGCAAAGGCACATTCGTATTGCCGCAAACGGTTACTGGCGATTTGCAGCCGGCGACGGATGATATCGAACCAACCATCATCCGCCCGCCGTGGTCCGTATTGTTCAGCGATTACTCCAACCGATTCACGTACCATGACATTGCTGTGGCGAATCGTGCGCAAAATGGTCAATCACTGATTGACTTCGCCACCGGTTCGCCAAACCCAGCTGATATTCCCGATGATTTGCTTCGCTCGGTAAGCTTGGAAGCATTCGCATCGCACGAATTCGACGGGCAGCCGGAATCTCCGATTGAAGGATTCCCTGAACTGCGCGAACTATTGGCCGAACATATGCGCTCCCGAGGCGTGCATTGTAATGCGCGCAATGTGATGGTGCTATCAGGCTCCGAACAAGGCATCGACCTGTGCGTACGCGCATTCATTAACCCTGGAGACTGCGTGCTCGTGGAACAATCCACGTTCTTTCCGGCTCTGCAGGCCTTCCGGTCAGCCGATGCTCGAATCGTGGGCGTACCCGTGGATGCATACGGTATGCGAACCGACCTATTGGAAGGTTACTGTGCCCGATTCCATCCAAAATTCATCTACACAATTCCGACTTTCCAGAATCCGACCGGCTCAACAATGCCGGCAGCACGCCGCAAAGAACTCATCGATGTGGCGCGACGCTACCAGTGCCTCATCATCGAGGACGATGCATACGGGGAACTCTGGTATGGGGGAGTGGATACGGCGAATAGTGATGCCAATCGCCCGGTGCCTCTCAAAGGTATGGAAAATGCAGGATACGTAATGTATCTCTCCACCTTCTCAAAAACCGTAACATCAGGATTGCGAACCGGATGGATTGTAGCGGACCCTCATGTGATCGGGCGATTGGCCGCCTTGCGCCGCATGGTCGATCAGCATACGAGCACATCATCGCAACGCATCTGTTTGGAACTGCTCAAAGAAGGACGCATCGCCGAGCATGTGAAAACATTGACGGTCGCTTATCAGCAGCGACGAGATACAGCAGTGGCGGCATTGGAACACTATGCAACTGCCGGTATGACATGGAATGTACCGGAAGGCGGCTACTACATTTGGGTGACGTTACCGGAAGGCGTGCGCTCGCTGGAAGTACTTGACCGATGCCGTGCGAAAGGCGTCACGTTCATGCCAGGAAGCGTTTTTGATGTTGATGAAACGGATGATTCACATATTCGGCTGAATATGGTGCATCCGGATGCTGCTGATATTGAACGCGGCATCCGGATGATTTGCGAATCGATTGCTCAGGCAAGCTGAGTGAGCAGCGTCGGCAGTTCGGCCATCGTGTCGATCACGGCGTCGGCACCAGCGTTGACGAACGCGTCGCGTGCGGCTGCGCGAGCTTTGGCCTTATCGGCATCAGACAATGCGTTGAATTCGTCCTCAGAGAGCGCCATTTGAGAGCTGCCCTCCGTCACGCCGATGGTGAAGACACCGGCATTCTTGCCTTCGCGAATATCGGAAAGCGTGTCTCCCACCTTAGCGGCCTTGCGCACATCAGTGACGCCCAACTTCTCAAGATTCCTGAACACCATGTACGGGTACGGGCGGCCAAAACCGTTCGTACCGTCCGGGCTAATCCAGAAATCCGGAGCATAGCCATTCTCGGCGGCCTTCGGAACCACAATCTCCATCATCTTATCCGTGTAGCCAGTGGTGGAACCGATCTTGATGCCGGCTTCACGCAGCGCGGCAACCGCATCCACCACACCCGGCTTCGGGTCGGCGAAACCATCGAGAATGGAAAGCAGTTTCGGCTCAAAATGGCTGTAGACGGCATCCACATCCGCATCGGTGGGGGCTGCGCCATGCTCATCCTCCCAAGCGCGAGCAATGCGATTCATGTGCAGCATCGTATTGATATGGTCATGCTTCAGCATGCCCATCGGCTTGCGGGTTTCGGCCATCGTGGGCTCGATACCGAACTCCTTGAACGCCTCCTGGAAGGCGCGAACCGGAGCAAAGCAGCCATAATCCACAGTGGTGCCGGCCCAATCAAAAATAACAGCTTCAAAACGGTTGGTCATGTGAGAATTCCTTTATCGTTGAATGCGGTATGTAAGGAAGGCTTGGTGATGTGGTGTGTGCTTTCCGACTGTAAGCAGCGCAGGCGTGTGCTAAGCTCTGCGAGCACGCGCCGGAGCGAGGCCAAACGGCCTTGAGTGTGTCGGGAAGCACACGCCACATCACCAAGCCGGCAATAGTCAGGCGGTGAGCTTGACGTTGGCGGGGGCGGTGGCCTTGATCGGTTCGCCGGCCTTATCCATAGCGGCAATGGCTTCCGGCACGGAGACGGAGCCGGTAGCGGCCTGAAGCAGGCCGCGCTCACCCATGTAGAGGGCCAGCAGCTCGGTCACTTTTTCAATATCATCGGTGTAGATTTCACCGATGTTGCCCAGACGGAAGGTGTCTTCGTTGGTGAGCTTGCCCGGGTAGATGGCGTAACCGCGTTCCTTGATGAACTCGTACATGTCGTGGAAGTCGAACTTGGTGCCTTCCGGGTAGAGGAAGGTGGTGATGATCGGACCCTGATGGTCCTTGAGGAACACGCGGAAGCCAAGTGCCTTCATGCGGGCGATAAGCAGATGGTTGTTGAGCGTGTAGCGAGCGGAGCGGGCCGGAATGCCACCTTCGGCGAACATTTCGTCAAGCGCCTTGGAGAAAGCGAGCACCACGTGGGTGGGGGAGGTGTAACGCCACTTGCCGTTGGCCTTCTCGAGGGTGTTCCACTGATCCCACAGGTCAAGGGAGAGGGAACGGGCCTTGCCCTTGGAGGCTTCCAGCTTGGCCTCGTTGCAGATGATGAAGCTGAAGCCAGGCACACCCTGAATGCACTTGTTGGCGGAGGAGACGAGGAAGTCGATGCCCCAGTCGGCCACCGGAATATCCACGCCGCCGAAGGAGCTCATGGCATCCACCATGAAAGTGCAGCCGTGCTTCTTGGCCACAGCGGCCACGGCCTGAATGTCGTTCAGCAGGCCGGAGGTGGTTTCGGAGTGAATCATCGAAACGTGGGTGATGGTCGGGTCGGCAGCAAGGTATTCCTCAACCTTGGCGGCATCCGGGATGCGATCGTACGGCTCGGCGTACTGGGTGTAGGCGATGCCGGCGTGGTCGCAGATCTTGGCCTGACGGTCGCCGTAAGCACCGTTGGTGCACAGCAGCACCTTCTCATCCTTGCCGATTACGGAGGTCAGCACGCTTTCCACGCCGAAGGTGCCGG
Source organism: Bifidobacterium imperatoris (assembly GCF_002860405.1). Taxonomy (GTDB): domain Bacteria; phylum Actinomycetota; class Actinomycetes; order Actinomycetales; family Bifidobacteriaceae; genus Bifidobacterium; species Bifidobacterium imperatoris. The sequence continues at coordinate 48,820 of NZ_NMWV01000014.1, forward strand.
AGCCCTGCATCAGCACGACGGTGTAATCGTCGGCGTTCACGTGGGCGAGTTCGAGCAGCTGGCGGCGAATCTTCTGGGTGATCTGCTGGTAATCCTCATCCCAAGTGCAGTGGTCGAAGAGCATCTCTTCCTTGACCGTGCGGGTGGTGGTCAGCGGGCCGGGGGTCAGCAGCTTGTATTCGTTTGCCATTGGTGGATTTCCTTTCTTGGATTCTGCGGCCGAGTCTAATCAGCCACGTAGTGTCTGTAATCTTCTACGTAGTTTTATAAAGACAGACGGAGTGTCGTATGTAGTTCTGTATGTGATGAGTGTTGGCGCGTTTGGTTGGCATGTATGATGCCCGACACACTCAAGGCCGTTCGGCCTCGCTCCGGCGTGTGCCCGCGGAGCTTAGCACACGCCTTCGCTGCTTACGGTCGGGCATCACACATCCCAACCAAACGCTGCGCAATGCATGATTTGTAGAACCAGGACCTGTGATTATTTGCCCTGCGCGAGGCGCTTGCATTCAGATGAGAAGTCCTGGTGCTCTTGCAGCAGGTCCACGGTCAGGGGCTTCGGGAAGGTCTTGGAGCGCTTGGAGGCGTTCGCCGGAGCCTTCTCGCCCTGGTGGAGCGGCGTCGGATAGGTCTTCAGCAGCTCCTTGCGGCCTTCGTCGATGATCACGCCGGCCATCTTCTGTGCCTTCGGGCTGGTCTTGGCGCCCTTATCGAGCACGGCCACCGATTCAGTCAGCGAGTAGTTGCCTTCCTCGGGGTCCACGTAATCGATCGGCAGCCCCTTCTTCTTATCGGCCACGGCCTGATGGCGCAGGCCGAAACCGATTGCCACTTCGCCGGAACGCACGGCCTTCAACGGTCCTGAGCCGGACTGTTCAAGGTGCGGGCCCGCGTTGCGGTAGATGGAGGTCAGAATCTGCTTGCCTTCATCGCCGGTACCATAGGCGTCGGCGATGGCCTGAATCATCAGCCAACCGGTGGAGGAGCCTTCCATATCCGGCACGGAAATCAGGCCCTTGTACTGTGGGTCGGCCAAATCATTGAAGCTCTTCGGCTCGGGCACTCCGGCTTCCTTCAGCGCGGTGGTGTTCACGATGATCGCACCTTCTTGCGCAGTGGTGGGGGATCGGTAGGCGGGAGCCTTGGAATTCTCGGAGGTGCCGAGCAGCTTGGAGTGCACGTCGGTCAGATCGGCGAACATATGGTTGCGATCCTGCGCAGAATCCACGTAGTAGGAGCTCATGGTGAGCATGTCCGCTTCGAGAGCCTTGCCTTCGGCGAGCATCTTGCCGCCGAGTTCGGAGGTGCCGAAGCTTTGGATGATGTACTGGTTCTTGAAACCGTTGTTATCCAAAGCATGCTGGAAGGCCACTACAGCCTCATCGTCGGCGTTTGTGTAAATCACCACTTGGCCATTGGTGCTTGCGGTCGCCGTAGCTCCGAAACCGAAGCCGACTAGCAGCACGGCGAGCACCGCGGACAGCCCTGCAGTGAAGGCGTTGCGAGCCTTGCGGTTGCCGGAAGTCGGCAGCGGGAAGTCCGGCGTGCCGGTATGCGCGGCCTGTGCGGCGGCGGTCAGTCGCGTATCGGCGGCGACCGTGGAACGGGCGGCGGCCAGCTGCGGGGTCTTGACAGTCGCGCGGGCGGCAACCTTAGCGCGCTCAGCCGAGCGGTCGCGCGTGGCGAAGGCAATCACACCCTTGACCACCAGGTTGGTGACCAGAATCAGCAGCGAGAGCACGAACACGTCATCGAACTTGGCGATGTGCTGCAATGCGGAGATCTTCGTGGTGATCACCTGCGTGCGGGCACCGGTCAGGAAGACCACTGCGGAAATCGTCACCATAGCGTTGACGAAGTAGTAGCCGAAGACCTGCAGAATGGTAGGCCATGCGTTTGGCGTGACCACGCGCACGATGGTTTTGATCCAGTTATCGCCCATAAGCTTGGCTGTGGTTTCCCAACCGGCGTTCATCTTGGAGAGCGAATCTTTAATCATCTGGTATGGGGTGGCGAAGTAGTGGATGATGTTCGCAATAATCAGAATCCAGAACGTGTTCTGCAGCGAGGAGCCGGAGAAGGCGAACAGGAAGGCGATGCCGAGCACCATGCCAGGCACGGTGTTGATGATTGCGGAGATTGCGTCCACCGAGCGCTTCGCCCAGTTCGGCAACTTGGAGCGAGAGGTCACGAGACCCGCGGCGTAAGCGAACAGGCAGCCCACGATGGCGGTCATCACGGCCACGTACAGCGAGTTGGTGAACACTTGCGTCAGTTCGGAATCGGTGAACATGTTCGTAATGTGCGAGAAGGTGGGCGCCACATTGAACGGCCATTCGGTGACGAACGGAATCAGCAGAATCACGGCGAACACCGAGAGCGTGCACACCAGCACCACCACGGAAGCGATGCCGCACGCCCAGTCGCGGCGCTTGCCCTTCGGCAGTTCAACCTGGCTGATTTGCTTGTAACGGATGGCGAAACGCTCCAGCACGGTCATCAGAATGATGGAGATGATCGAAGGAATAAGCATGAACACGGCGATCACTGCACCACGGTTGAAGTTCGGAATGGAACCAAGCATCTGGTTGAACAAGGTCATAGCCAGCACGTCATACTCGCCGCCCACCGAAGTCGGAATGCCATAGTCGGTAAACGCGAGGAAGAACGACTGGATAAACGCCACGGCCCTCGTGCCAATCAACGGCCGCAACACAGTGTTGAGGAACGTGGTGAAGGGCTTATCTCCCATAATGTGCGAGACGATGATGAACTTCTTATCCACGAACTGGAAGCTGTTGTTGATCAGCAGGAAGCAGGTAGGCAGCGTGTAGATCACGTAGCCCATCAACAGGCCGTTGAAACCATAGATATCGAACAGCTGATGCCCGAACAGGCGAGTGATCAGACCCTGCTTGCCGAACGAGTAGATGATGGCGAAACCGTAGGTGATGGTCGGCAGCAGCATCGGCAGCTGGGCGAGCAACGCTACGGCCTTCTTGAATCCGGCCGGCACATTCGTGCAATTGATGGTGTAAGCCAGCAGGAATGCCAGCAGCACGGCCACCAGCGCGGAGGTGGCGGAAACGGCCAGCGAGTTAGTGATCGAGCGGGTGAACTCCGGACGGGAGAGCACGGCCGCATAGTTGGAGAGCGTTGCGGCGCCGGAAGCGGTGGTGAAGGAGCGGATGATGACCAGCACCATAGGTACCACGAGGAACGCGGCGAAACAGACGGCCACAATAGCCAGCAGCGTCCATAATTCAGTCTGCTTCGGAGCGCGCGGGCGGCGCTCATAGTTGACGATCTCAGGGCGGATGTTAGGCAGCTGCTTGCCTGCCTGAATGGATTCGACGGACATGGCTCAGGCCTCCTGCCCTGCGAGCGCGTGAGCTTTTTCGTCGGCCTCGGCTTCGTTGAACAGCGAGTAGATGTTGTTGCGCTTCGCCTCAAGCTGGTGCAGGATGAACTTCTTGACGAAGTCGCTTGCCGGATGCTCGATAATGTTCTCCGGCGTATCGAACTGGGCGATCTTGCCGTGGTTGATGATGAGCACCTTGTCGCTCATCGTGCAGGCTTCCTCGGGATCGTGGGTGACCATGATGGTGGTGAGCTTGTACTGGTCCACGATCTGCTTGATCTTGGCCTTGATGGATTCCTTGATCACGCCGTCCAATGCGGAAAGTGGCTCGTCGAGCAGCAGCAGCTTCGGCTTCATCACCAGTGTGCGGGCCAACGCCACGCGTTGCTTCTGGCCACCGGACAGCTCGTCAATGTGCTTGTTCAGGTGCTCTTCCAAACCGAGCAGCTTGATAAGCTCCTTGATTTCCGCTTCGGAGGAGATGCCGGGGTTGTTGCGAAGACCATAGGTGATGTTCTCGTAAGCGGTGAGGTTCGGGAACAGGGCGTAATCCTGGAATACGATGTTGAAGCCGCGCTTCTCCATCGGCACCTGGGTCAGATCCTCGCCGTTGTACAAGATCTGGCCGCTGGTGGCATCGGTAATGCCAAGAATGATGTTGAGCAGCGTAGTTTTGCCGCCGCCGGAGGGACCAAGGATGGACATGATTTGGCCATCGCCCAAGGTGAGGCTGATGCCGTTCAACACATGAGTGTCACCGAACGATTTGGTGATGTTTTTCAGTTCGAGCATATTTCCCAACTTGCCTTCCGCAGCTCACTGCAGAATTGAATTTTCCGGACATTCAACATTCAGTTATGCGCGGCCAAAACCGCTAGGTCGTACTTTCATAGTCCGGCAAAAGTGGGTGGCGTGAATCTTACATTGGGGAAAGCTCAAGGAAGCGACGGTGAACAGTAAGTAAAACTACATGTTTTACCCGTAGTCGCCGTAGTTTGTCGATAATTGCGTAGGTGCGCTGCCTCGAAAGCGACCAAGCTGAGTTCCTGCCAACGGCTTTACTTCCAACAACATGCATATATCTGCAATTTGCTATCCGTTCACCCTGCCGTAAACAAGGCTCTAATAAAAAAGTCGGGAGCGCAGCCCAATCGCCAGTAAGGATAAGTGCCAATTTGCGCAAAAAAGGTCGGAAAACAGCACGCCGAGACTACGTACTAGGCAAGGCGTTCCGATACTATTAACCACGTCAGAATGGCTTAAACACGGAGGATTCATGCGGCGCTGGCTGATCAAGCTGCTGAAGAACGAGACGATTCTGGTGGTCGCCGCAGTACTCGCACTCATCTCCTGTTTCATAGTTCCGCCAGACGCCGACTACAAGGGTTACATTCACGCCAGCACCATCAGCCAGCTCATCTGTCTGATGATTGTGGTGTGTGGATTCCAGCGCATCGGCGTCTTCCGCATCATCGGCTCTCGCCTGCTGGAGAAAACCAGCACAATGCGCGGCCTCGTCATCACACTGGTATCGCTTACCTTCTTCTCCGCCATGCTCATCACCAATGATGTGGCGCTGGTGACATTCGTACCGTTTGCAGTAGCCGTACTCATCATGGCCGGCCAGCAGGAGCGCACGATCTTAGTGGTCACGTTGATGACCATCGGCGCCAACGTGGGTAGTATGCTCACCCCGATTGGCAACGCACACAACCTGTACTTAAAAGCCCTCACTGGCATGCCGACGCTGGAATTCATTGGCATCATGGCTCCATATTCCATCGTTGCCGCCATACTGCTGGTGATTGTGGCCAGCGTGGTATTCGGCAAGCAGCCGGTCGGCAATCTCGGCAACCTCGAAACCGGTGTACTGGCCCCTGAGCGCAACAAGCATCAGCCTGACGAAATTCGCATCACCGGCTATGGAGCCGGCTACGGCGGTTGGCGAACCGTGGTCTACACGCTGCTGTTCGTGGTCTGCCTGCTTGCCGTCTCCGATGTGATTCCGCTGTGGGCCATGTGCGTGATCGTGGTAGTGGTGTTCCTGTTCACCGACCGCCGCGTATTCCGCTACGTGGATTGGGGCCTGCCGCTCACCTTCTGCATGTTCTTCATCTTCATCGGCAACATGAAGCGCGTGCCTGAATTCTATGAATTGGCGCGCTCGCTGGTCGGCGGCCATCCGCTCGAAGTGGCCGTGGCCTCCAGTCAGGTGATCAGCAACGTACCGACTACAATTCTGCTTTCCGGCTTCTGCGATCAGTGGCGTGAACTGATCATCGGCACCAACTTGGGTGGCATGGGTACGCTGATTGCTTCAATGGCTTCGCTGATTTCCTACAAGAACGTGGTACGTCAGTATCCCGATAGGAAAGGCCGTTATCTGGCCATCTGCTCGGCAGTCAACGTACTGTTCCTCGTAGTACTCGTAGGCTTGAGCTGGATTATCGAATAGCGATGATTTGATTTACTGCCAGCGAGCGGTGACCACAGTCAGGCTGTAAGGCTTGATTTTCATTGCCATCAGCGAATTCGTAGCAGGCAAAGATACTTTGCGAAGCTCTGGAACAATAGCGCCCTGCGCCTCACCGCGATAGTCGATAGTGGTTTTGGCTTTCGGCGCGGCGGCCAGCGTCTCAATATCAAGGTGGACCGCACCCGTCCTGTTGGAGCTGCTGCCCAATACCGCCAATCCGCGTTCGATTTCCAACGTCACATCCACGGCAGTGGCACCGGTGTTGACGATTTTGATATATCGATAGTTGCCGGGCTTGTTGCCACCGGTCGCGCTCACATACAAGTGTTGCGCTTCCTCGGTCTTTTCCGTATCCACCCGATAGGTCAGCTCGCCCACATGCGTGGAAAACATGCGTTCCGTCTCATAGTTCAATGTGGGGTTCACATGCGCCGGATTGAATTCAATAAGATTCTGTGCCCAACCCTTCGCTGGAATATGAGCCAGTAGTGGAGCATAAGACGTCATCTTCACCACATCCGAATTGCGTTCGCAGCCAGTCAAAAACGCGGCCTCGCCAAGCGCCGACTTCCACGTATTCGCGCCCTGTTCGGTTTGTGGCTGGCCTGCAAAATACCCGTTCGCGGAGTATTCGCCAAAATACACGCCGGCACCGCAACGCGGGTAATGGTCAAAACGATAGGCTTGCGCTTCAAACCATTGTGCCGAATGATAGGAATGCTCATCCACGATGATTGCATCTCCGGTGGCGGAATCCTGCGCTCCCTTGCCGGTGGATGCCGCAGTGCGCGCATAATCCCATGTACGTTTCATTGCAGGCTGGAATGGGAAAAGACCAGCGCTCATCACGCACAGCATATGCGGGTAGCGTTCATGAATCGCTTCGCTGATACGCGTGAACTTCGCCACATAATCCGCGCCGAAATTCTCATTGCCCACGCCAATCATGTCCAAACCAAACGGTTCCGGATGCCCCATGTCTCGGCGAACCGCAGCCCACGGGCTCGTATCCGGGTTCCCATTGGCGAATTCAATCAAATCCAGATAATCCTGAACCACATTGTGCCGGAACGCTTCGGAATCAATATCCATATGCTTCGGATCGCGGCCGGGAGACTGGCATGCAATACCGGCAAACAGCGTCGGCAGCGGCTTGGCACCCAAATCCTCGCATAGGCAGAAGTATTCATAAAAGCCGATTTGATAACTCTGGCAGTAGCTGGAACCATCCGGCATTTTGAACGACCACATGGAATACTGCGGGCGCCGAGCGGGAAGCGCGCCGATTGTATCCTTCCAACGATATTCATTGCCGGGAGTGACGCCTTCCACAATGCAGCCGCCGGGGAATCGCATAAAGGTTGGATGCAACGCCTGAATGGTTTCCACCAAATCACGCCGAAGCTTGCCATAGCGCCATTTCGGGTCTCCCGCGCCCCAATAATCGGCATCCATGAATTGCACTGTGTCCAGATCAAACATCACACCAGTGCGGATAGGAGTAGTAGGGTAGTCGGCGGCGGTCGGTGCATCATCGCTTGATGTGTAGTCATTGGGCACAGTATCGTCTCTGGGTGCCGGCTCAACGGCAATGCGCAAAATGCCATAGTCGGTCCCCGTGCCGCGCACCTGCGCTCTACAGTGTACCCAGTTGCTCTGCTCGCCAGCGTAATCCTTGGAATCCTCGGAATCATGATGAACATCATTGCTGGAGCCAACGGAATGCGCAGCAGCACAATCAAACCGGGCGACTTCAGTCAATGGATTGCCCTGCTCATCAATCACACTGATGTCCAGCACAGCGCGCCCCAATACCGGGCGCAACTGGAAGTCAATGTCATAGGAATGCCCGTCAACAATGGAGAAAGCAGGCTCGTTGCCGTTGCTGCCGCCGCCGTTATAACCAAAGTTTTCAATGCAAACAGACTCGTCCGAACGAATGGCGCCGGCCGTATCGGTTTGGCAGCTATATGCGGGAAGCGTGGCGCGCACGCGTGCGTACCGACTGTGTGCATGAATCGGAGGATCAGGGCAGTATGTGGCAAGTATCTGACCATGCTCGCCGCGAATTTCCGTGCCATAACTTTCAGCGGAACAGTTGATGAAATGCCAGAAGCGTAACGGGTCGGCTTCGGTACGCCAACGATCAGAGCCGGAAAATCTCCAAGTGCGATGGTCGAGATAGACGCCGTCGAAGCTGTAATTATTCACCATATTGGCGTTCAGGCCACCATCGGCACTGTGATTGATATCTTCGAAAAAGACGCCGTACAGCCGCTCACTCGTACGATGAGTAGGGTCTGAGACCGTAATCCGAACCATGTCTCCAATTGTAGGTGCTGGCTGCGTGATGGCATGGCGAAGGTAAACGAAAAAGTTCGCTCACAGTTCATATTGCGGTTAATGCAAATCGGGGGTTTTCCACGTGCGAGCCGGTACGCTCGAAGGCAGTGAATAATTAATGATGGCGACGATCAGGAGCGGGCCTGTGCAATCCTCGGTGGGAATACGCGAGCGTATCGACCACGTATATCCAACATTACGTCCGGCCGAACGAGCTGTGGCGCAGTATATTCGCGATCACACGGATGAGGCTGCCGAACTCACAGTAGGACAGTTGGCTGATGTGGCGCATGTCAGTCAGCCCACGGTTATTCGTTTTTCTCGCAAACTTGGTTTCGGCGGTTACCGTGAATTGCGTTATGTGCTGCGGCATCCGACCGCCGCGCATGAGGTGACGTTCGATCCGCTGTCCGGGTTCGATTTGAATCCGTGGGACAGTGTGGATGAGATTCCCTCAAAGGCTGCGGATGGTGCCAAGGCGCTGATTGATGAAATGCGCGGGGCATTGGACGCCAAAGCGTACCGTAAGGCGATTGAGATTATTGCCGAAGCGGGATTAATTGATATTTTCGGCGTGGAGAATTCGCTGACGCCGGCTATGGATCTGTTCACGAAGTTCGAGTATCTGGGGCTCACATGCCGCCTCAATACGGACGCTTACCTGCAGCAGATCGGTGCCGGACACCTGACTCATGGCGATGTTGCCATCGCATTCTCCCACTCCGGAAGCTCAGCGGATACAGTCAAGGCGCTGAGGCTGGCAAAGTCGCGTGGGGCGAAAACCATCGCGATTACCAATGCCATCGGCGCACCCTTGGCCAGCTGGGCTGATGTAGTGCTTGTGACCGGGCGCGATTCGCATGCCATCTACGGCAATGCGATTTTCTCGCGTGTGGCCGATACCGCCCTCGTAGACATGCTCTACATGGGTGTGATTCTTTCCGATTACGGCCGTTTTTCCACCGCATTGGACGAATCCGGCCGCATGATTCGCGACCGTGTGTTCGAAGGATGATATTGGGGGCGAGGCTGCGCGTCTCGGCTGGATAGTATGTTTGTCCGCTGATGCCCCTGTAGCTCAATGGATAGAGCCACGGCCTTCTAATCCGTCGGTTGCCCGTTCGAGTCGGGTCGGGGGCACATGTAAGGAAGACTGCGTTTCCGTTGGCTTGTTGCGAAGGAAACGCAGTCTTCTTGTTTTTTGTTGCACCTGGCGGATCTGTTGAACCGACACGCTCAACGCGCTCAGGGAACACCCCTAGGGGGTGCGATGGCGGCGCTGCCGCTATAGACTTGCTGAAAGTCATCTGAAGAGAAGAGTTCCAAAAACAGTGGTGCAGCCCGCTCGCCAAAGGCGACGAACGAGAGAAGAAGGTGCCTATGGCGCAACATAATCTTCGCCCCATCATCGAGGTGCGCAACCTGCGCAAGGAATATCCGGTGGAAGATGAAACGGTGGTGGCTTTGGAGCGAGTGAATCTCGCTATTCCCCAAGGGCAAATCTGCTGCATTTTCGGTGAATCAGGCTCTGGAAAATCCACATTATTGAACCAGCTTGCAGGCATGGAAAAGCCCACGCGCGGCGGAGTCAAAATCGGGGGAGTGCCAGTCAGCAAGCTGAACGAGCGCGAACTGGCCGCCTTTCGGCAGAAGCATATCGGCTTCGTGTTCCAGTCCTACAATCTGCTGCCGAACCTCACCGCATTGGAAAATGTGGCCATGCCGTTGATGTTCCGCGGTGTTCCCAAAGACCAACGTGAACGCACGGCGCGAGCCGTACTCAAACGCGTGGGCCTTGGCCATCGACTGAGTCACTATCCGAGGCAGATGTCTGGCGGTCAGCAGCAGCGCGTTGGCATTGCCCGCGCATTCGTCACCAAACCCGAAGTAGTGTTCGCCGACGAACCCACCGGCAATCTCGATTCCAAAACCAAAGCCGAGGTCATGGCGATGATCTGCTCATTCGCGCGCGATTTCAACCAAACCATCGTGCTCGTCACGCACGACCCGCAAATGGCCTCCTATGCTGACCGCATCGTCACATTATTGGATGGCAACATCGTCAGCGATCGCACGAATCATCCGGCCATCTCACCCTCAACTCCCTTTCCAACACCAACTCGACCATCCATAATCCGTCAACAGTCAACTATCTCAACTAATCAAGGAGCCTCGCGATGAACATCCACACCAACCCATCTGGTCAATCCGGTACTCACGCGGGCTTCCTTGCCGCACAATTCGCCGCATCCGCAGTGCGCCGCATGTGCGCCGCCGTGCTGGCCGTGCTGATGGCTCTTGCATTCCTGTGCGCAGTAGCATTCGCACCAACCCACGCATTTGCCGATGATGGCGACGATTCCACAAGCGGCAGCACGGTGGCCGCTCCCGTGGCCGGTCCGGTGCCGAACATCATCGTGACCAACTTCACCTACGGCGGTGACTCCGTGGCAGCCGGCTCCAAATTCGATCTGGCGTTCACCTTCCAGAACAAAGGCCAGGTGGCGGTAACGAACATGGTGGTCACTGTGGACGGCGGCGAAAGCTTCGCCATCGCAGGCGGCACGAACACCTTCTACGTGGACGCGTTATGGGCCGGCTATTCGCTGACCCAAACCGTGCCGATGCAGGCGCTCGCTTCCGCGACGAGCGGTGCGCAGCCGGTGAGCATCAGCTTCAAATACGAGTACCTTGATTCCGGTTCACGCTCCTCCACACAGTCCGATATCAAGATTTCCGTGCCAATCAGCCAACCCGACCGATTCGAAGTGAGTGACCCGGTGCTTCCCGACCAGTCCATCGCCGGCCAGGAAACCACCATCACGATGGAATATGTGAACAAGGGCAAGGGTGATATTTCCAACGTGGAAGCCACGATGGAAGGCGAAGGGTTCGACGCCACCATGAAGAACCAGTACGTGGGTAATGTGGCTTCCGGCGCTACAGGCTCCATCGGGTACGCGTTCACACCGCAGGCTTCCGGCGAGCTGAACGCCACTATCAAGGTCATGTATGAGGATTCCGATGGTCAAAGCAAAACCAAGGAATTCCCGGTCAAGGTCAATGTGGAAGACGCTCCTGTGATGGACGGCACTGACATGGACAATATGGTTGTGGAACCTGCCGGCCCGGTGGTGCCCGTGTGGGCGTGGGCAGTTGGTGCCGTGGCTGTAGTGGTGCTGATCGTGGTGATTGTGCTGCTGGTGCGTCGTCATCGCAAGAAGAAGGCAAAGAGCAAGCTCGACGAGGAATGGGACGATTGGGCAGAGGGCTCTGCTAAGGGTGACTCGGCTGCTGACACTGCTGCTACGCAGCCGGCTGCGGCATCAGACGATGCCGCTGTGCCGGCTGGTGCGTCACCGAATGATTCAGCACCGACCACCGTGCTGGAACCGGTTGCCGCAGTCGATTCCGCGGTACCGGTCGCCGCCGATTCCGCAACACATCGCAAGTAGGGAGCCGACCATGCGATTCGGCGACATCTTACGACTCTGCCGGCAGAACCTGTGGCGACGCAAATCTCGCACGATTTTGACCGTGCTCGGTGTGATTGTGGGCTGCTGCTCGATTGTGCTCATGATTTCCCTCGGCCAAGGCATCAACGAGCAGAATGAGAAAATGCTCAAATCGATGGGCGATCTTTCCATCGTCACCGTATACACCAATGGCGGATACGGCGGCATGATGATGGGCAGTGGCGCATCATCCTCATCCTCATCTCAGGACGTCAAACTCACCGATGAATCCGTGGAATCATTCCGCTCGGTTCCCGGAGTTGCCGGCGTGACTCCGGTGATGAACTACAACTACAATTCCAGCGCCAGAACCGGTGCCGGTGGACGATACCTCTACGATTACGTGCAGATTATGGGCATCGATATGTCGCAATTCGACCAGATGGGTTTCAAACTCAAAGATGGTTCGATGCCCATTCGTGACGGTGAAGTACTCGCTGGCGAATGGCTTGCCTATGATTTCATGGACACGCTCAAAAACGGTGAGATGCGCGAAAGCTCACGCGGTGAAGGCTGCATGTGGAATAACGACACCGCCCAGTGTGAGCCATATGAAGACGAGGATCCGTACTTCAAGCCCATTGGTACGCAGCTCACCTTGACCACCGGCGCCAATTACCAAGGTGATCCGTATACGCAAAACCTGTATGGCACTGGTGGCGGCTCGTCTAGTGCCGGTAATGCAAGTGAATCGCAGAATGTCACTGCGGATATGCGAATCACCGGTGTAACCGTTTCCGACTACAACAAGGGCTTCGCCACATCCGATGGCATCGTCATGGATTTGAAGTCATTGAAGGAACTCATCGCCAAAGTCGATCCGTCCGTGGCGAAGCAACGAACCACCAATTACGATCAGGTGCTGGTCAAGGCGCAGGATATGGCTTCGGTGCCGGAAGTCGAATCACAGATCAAGGCGCTCGGCTATGAGACGTCCTCCTATGAGGACATGCGTAAGACTTTGGAAGAACAGTCGCGTGCGATTCAGCTGATTCTGGGTGGTATCGGTGCGGTATCGCTCTTGGTAGCTGCTATCGGCATCGCCAATACGATGGTGATGTCGGTGACCGAGCGCACGCGCGAAATCGGCATTATGAAGGCACTCGGCTGCTATGTGCGCGATATTCGCGTGATGTTCCTGACCGAAGCCGGTGCCATCGGATTCCTCGGTGGACTGATTGGCTGCATTATCAGCGCGATATTTTCGCTGGGCATCAACATAGCGGGCATGTCATATCTTGGTGGAGGCATGTCATCCAGTTCGGGCGGTGACGGTTCCAGCGGCTCCATATGGACGATGCTCTGGCAGGCGACGGTCGGCGGCGATGACGTGACCCGTTACTCGGTGATTCCGTGGTGGCTGTATGCGTTTGCAATCCTGTTCGCCACGCTGATCGGTCTGCTCTTCGGCTTCGGTCCAGCCAACAAGGCGGTGAAAATCCCGGCCCTAGACGCCATAAAAAACAGCGAATGACGCGGTATCGGCGTTGTACCTGTTTCTTGGCTCCCTCCGATGAGGGAGCTCCCGGCGTAAGCTGGGTGAGGGAGAGAAGTCGCGTAGGCGCTAGCCTCGCGAAGTAATATATCGGGCAAAGACCAATTCCATTTACCGAGTGACTGCACTCACAATGCTGTCTACGGTCAGGCCATAGCGCTTATTGAGCTCAGCCAGCGGCACACGATCGGTGAATTCCTTGGTGGCGCCGAAGTTCAGCACGCGCGGATTTAACGCAGAATCGCTGTGTTGCCAATGATTCGCGTAATAGGCGGTCACCTTTTCGCCCCAGCCGCCTTCAAGCTGACCATCTTCGAGCGTAATCACCAGCGCATGATCCTTGCGCAAGGATTCCAGCGCATCAGTATCCAACGAAGTGCATTGCCGCGGGTCAATCACCGTGGCAGTAATACCATGCTCGGATTGCAATGCCGTCGCCGCTCGTTCCGCCAACGGATACGTATTGCCCAAGCCGAGAATCGCCACCTGAGAGCCGGACTGGTTAATACGCCACGACAACATGTCAGAAAATACCGAGTCGACCGGCTGAGAGGCAGCGGTCTGTGCGCCGGTAATCGGACGCAGCGTTGCATCACGTTCAGCGGCCAGTACGCCCTCACCCGGCACACGAATCACCACTGAACCAGTGGGTGCATTCTCAGCATTAGCCGGCAAAGTAGCCCAAGCCAAATCATCCAAAAAATCACGGCCGGAAGTCGGCACCAGCATCGTCACCTGAGGAATATTGGCGAACATCGCCAAATCATAAGCGCCTGAATGCGTGTTATCCGAGCCGGAAAGCCCACCCAGAAAATCGAGCACCGTCACGCGCGAACGATTTAGACTCATCTCCTGGAAGAACTGGTCGTAAGCGCGCTGGAAGAAGGATGCAGTCGTGGCAACCACAGGAGTGCCGCCAGCGCGAGCGATACCGGCTGCAAACGCCACCGCATGCGATTCGGTAATACCGGTATCCACATAATGTGCACCCGCGCGCTCGCGGAACTCATGCGTAATGCCATTGGAACCTGGAGTCGCCGGAGAAATCACCACCAAACCTGGCTCAGATGCAAAACGCGGCTCGAGCGCAGCCATAGCCATTTTGCCGTAATACTTGCGCGGATCTTCCGGCTTGCCAAGCGACGCATCAGGATTCTGCCAATGCGAAGCCTCACACTGGCCCTCATGCGGCTCATGATCGGAGAGATTGCAATGATCGGAATGCCAAGGCTCATTGTGCAGCACGTTTGCGGTTGCCGTAATGCCTTCGGCCTTGTCGGTTGCAGTAGTGTGCTGTAGCTGTTGGTGAGCGGCGTCGACGGTGTCAGCCTTGCCCTCGTAACCCGCGCCCTTCAGTGTATGGATGTGCACCACCACCGGGTGATCGACACCGCGTACCTCTTCAAAGGCTTTGACCAGCGCGTCCACATCATTGCCGGCTTCAACGTAGCGGTAATCCAATCCAAACGCATTGAAAATATTGGGCTGCGCAGCGCCGTCGGACGCACGCAGGCGGGCGAGCGGACCATACATGCCGCCAAAATCGCCGGCGATGGACATCTCATTGTCGTTGAAAATAATAATGAGATTGCCACCCTGCTCGGCTGCATTGTTCAAGCCTTCAAAAGCCACGCCGGAGCTCAAAGAGCCATCGCCGATTACGGCCACCACATTGCCGATGCCGCTGATACCGGTAGTGCTTATTTCAGCATTGCGTGTTTTGGCGATGCCGCAAGCCAATGAAATTGAGGTGCCGGTGTGGCCAAGTACGAACTGATCATGGTCGCTTTCATCTGGGTTGGTGAAGCCAGTGACATCATTGAAATGCTGCGGTTCAAGGTAGGCGAGAGCGCGGCCGGTCAGCATCTTATGCACATAGCTTTGATGGGAAACATCGAAGACGATACGATCTCGCGGGGAATCGAATACGCGATGTAATGCCACCGTGGCCTCCACCATGCCGAGATTGGAGCCGATATGGCCACCATGCTCATGGCCATAGTTCAGCAGCGCGGTACGGATTTCGTGGCACAGCTCCTTGAGTTGAACGGCGGGCAACGCTTTAACATCAGCGGGAGAAGTGATGTTGCGCAGGAGCGGGGCGTTGACTTCGGTGTTTGCGGCGTTGGGTGTAACGACAGTGGCGTAGGGGGTAGCGTTCATAGCGTCGGAATCGGCAGTATTAAGCCCTTTGCCCAACATATCGCTCATACCCTCGTGGCTCCCCTCTCATAAAACTTCCGAATTCGACATGCTAGTGCCATGTGTGGCCGGACATGTGAGCCACGCGGCAATACCCCCAACATCTCCGTATATTCATCGAATCAGCCCCTCGTAAAGCAGATAACGTGCGAGTGCTTCCACGCAAACCGTCGCAGTATGGAAGAATGAGTGCTAGCCGTATTGCCGCACATCATTTATATAAGGAGCGAAGCCAATGAAGGCCGTATACGCATCCACCGTTAATAATGAGAATCCGCTGAGCGCGCTCGCAGTTGGCGATCAACCAGCGCCGGCGCAGCGGCCGTATTGGTCCACTGTTTCGGTGCGAGCCGTGAGCGTGAACCATCATGATCTTTGGTCTTTGAAAGGTGTGGGGCTCTCCGCTGAGCAGACGCCGATGATTCTTGGCACCGATGCCGTGGGCGTTCTAGATGAAGATATTCCTGGTAAGCATGGGCTGAAAGCCGGCAACGAGGTGGTGTTATACACATTCGTCGGAACGGACGGCAATGGCGTAATGCCAGGGGAGCGGCGTTCGATTCTCTCCGAGAAGTATCCAGGCACTATGGCTGAGAAAACCGCTGTACCCTCGGCCAATGTGTTTGCCAAGCCTTCGAACCTAAGCGTTACCGAGGCGGCTGCGCTGGGAACCAGCTGGTTGACCGCATACTCGTTGCTGTTCAACGCGGCTGGTATCAAGCCAGGTGACTCCGTTCTGATTCAAGGTGCGGGCGGAGGAGTGTCCACGGCGGCGGTTCAGCTCGCCCATGCTGCAGGCCTTGAGGTATTCGTGACTTCGCGTGATGCGGAGAAACGCGCCAAAGCTATGGAACTGGGGGCGGATGCTGCGTTTGAATCCGGCGTACGCCTTCCTCGCAAAGTGGATGCGGTGATTGAATCCGTGGGCGCGGCCACATGGAGTCACTCGATTAAATCCGTGCGCCCCGGCGGCACCATCGCCATTTGTGGTGCCACCACCGGTGACCAGCCGGGTGCCGAATTGACGCGCATCTTCTTCCAAGACATTCGTATACAAGGCAGCACAATGGGTTCAAGGGAAGATTTTGGCCGTCTGCTGCGATTCATAGAACACAATGATATCCATCCGGTAATCGATTCCGTCTTCGCTGGACTCGATGCCGCCCCTGAGGCCTTCGCCAAACTGAATAGTGGCGATGTGTTCGGCAAAGTGGTGATTGAACTCTAAAGGTCTTGCGGCGCATCGTCCCCAAAATCCTTGCACTGAGTAACTGTCAGCGCAAAGATTTCCGGAAAACAGACGTAACCTCCCGAATTTCTTGTACTAAACGTTTCTCAGTGCAAAGAATTCCGGGGATTAGGGTGAATTACCTGAAATCCTTGTACTGAGAAGTGCTCAGTACAAGGATTTTGGGAGATGTGGGTCCTTTCCCCGAATTTTTTGCGCTGAGATGGGTGTCAACTAGTTGGTAGGGATATTGGACCCATAACGGGCTGGATGTCAACTCATGGAGGAAGCGCGGCCAATAGATAATATTCGCCAACAAGTTTCTACGACGGCAATTGGATGAATTTCATCGAACTTTAGGCACCTTGGCTGCACTCAGAACCACATCCAAGCGTTGGAGATCGGCGACATCTTCATAGAACAGGTGAGTGACGCTCGTAACCCCTTCTTCTTTGAGATGCCGGTCGCGTCGTCTCTCATATTCGAGTTTTGCCTTGATACTGGCTCTATCGAGGTGGCTGGCATCTTTATATTTGGCAACGCCATCATATTCGACAACAATAATCTGTCCGTCATGAAGCTTCCAGCAGAAATCGACACGATAGGGGGCTCCTGGATTGTCTGGATTATTGAAAGTGACTTGGAATAGAGGTCTGGCATATCCCAGTTGCATCATGTGCGCATACGCCCATGACTCGCCTCCGTTTTCTCGTAAAGGATTTGCGTGCCGAAGTAGGGTCTTCACTGCTTGCTCATCGCAAACGCTTTGAAGCATCAAGGTTTCAACTTCAATCTTCGTGGTGTGTTTGCAGCGCAGTGCCGAATCATAGATAGACAGAGCCCTGTCGAATGGCAGTGTGGCGCAGTCAATGAGAGTGTGGGCTGGGGAAGTTACCGGAATGCCATGATATAAGTAACACTTCATATTATTTGGCGCATATATACGGTGTAGACCTTTACTGTCGTGTTTGTTAGCTCCTCTGGTCGAGGCGATGCTTACCGTTCCATCGTGCAAGGTGTAGGCGTGATCGTACTGATAGACGCAAGCGGCACTGAGACCGGTGAATATCCATTTGGGGTGAAGTTTTGCCAGCGCACGAATCATGTGCATGGATTGTTGCTCAAGGTTCAGCTGTGTCCAGTATGAGGCTGCGGCGAACAGGTTCGGATATGGCGAGGTGACTTCACCGCACTGGACTCGTCGCCTTAGGGCGTGATACAGTTTTCCGCCATCGCCGATAGCGCAGCGTTGCTCTCGCTCTGCGGTTCGTAACAGTTTTTCCACTTCTTTGTGTGTCTTCATATATTGACGCTAAGACGGTTCGTTTGATGTGCGCAAGCCGAATCGACCTATGTGGTTCTAGCTTGCCGAGTTATCCACATTGGCAGTCGTGGTTGAACGATAAAAGTTGGGGATTTGGATGTGTTTTGGAGTGGCGAAAGGACATCGGGGAAACAATTAGTTCAGGGCGTCAATGACGTTGTAAATTCCGCGCAAGAAATTCGGGTACCGAGCCTATCTCTCCCAAAATCCTTGCGCTGACTGTGTCTCAGTGCAAGGATTTCAGGATATTAGGACTGTTTTCCCGAAATCTTTGCACTGAGAAAGGTTCAGTGCAAGGATTTTGGGAGATATGGGTTCCGTGCCCAAATTTCTTGCGCTGAAAGAACGCCGCAGGTGCCACCATGTGCTGATGCGAAATGCCTTAGTGGCGAGTTCGCAACAGGGGAGTCAGGGGAGTACAGTGAGGGCATATTCTCAATAACTAGGGAGTAAATGATAATGGCAAATGAAACCAAGCCCCAGGTCGCCGTGGTGATGGGCTCCTCCAGCGACTGGGAAACCATGAAGCGCGCCTGCGATATCCTCGACCAGTTTGGCGTGGCCTACCACAAGCAGGTCATTTCCGCACACCGCACGCCGGAACTTATGGCGGACTTCGCTCACAATGCTCGCAAGAACGGCCTTAAGGTCATCATCGCTGGTGCTGGTGGCGCTGCCCACCTGCCGGGCATGATTGCCGCTCAGACCACGTTGCCGGTGATTGGCGTGCCGGTCCGTTCCCACGCCTTGTCCGGCTGGGACTCCCTGCTCTCCATCGTGCAGATGCCGGGCGGCATTCCGGTGGCCACCACTGCTGTGGGCAACTCTGGTGCCACGAACGCCGGCCTGCTCGCCGTGCAGATGCTCTCCGCTTTCGATGAAACCCTGGCTCAGAAGCTTGAAGACTACCGCAACGAACTGAAGGAAAAGGTGGCCGAATCCAATGCCCAGCTTGTCTGAGGAAACTAACGGCCGCGTCTCCATGCTGATGCCGGGCTCTACCATCGGCATTATCGGCGGCGGTCAGCTTGGCCGTATGATGGCCCTGTCCGCTCGCTACATGGGATTCAAGGTCGGTGTGCTTGACCCCACCCCGAACTGCCCAACCGCTCAGGTGGCTGATTTCCAAATCACCGCTGAGTATGACGACAAAACCGCCATCCATGACCTCGCCGTCCAGTCCGACGTGCTCACCTACGAGTTCGAGAACGTGGACGCTGACGCCATTGATGAGGTGCGTGGCATTGCCGCCGCTCCGCAGGGCACTGATCTGCTGCGCGTGACCCAGCATCGCGTACATGAGAAGCAGTTCATTAACGATCACGGCACCGCCACTGCTCCGTGGCGCGCGGTCAACAATTTCGATGAGCTCGATGCCGCACTGGATGAAATTCACTACCCGGCCGTGCTGAAAACCGTCTCCGGTGGCTATGATGGCCACGGCCAGATGGTGCTGCGCTCCGATGCCGATTTGGAGAAGATTCGCGCCCGCGGAGATCGCGGCGGCGGCTTCCCGCCAAGCATCTTGGAAGGCTTCGTAGACTTTGCGTTCGAGGCCTCGATTCTGGTCTCCGGCAACGGTAAGGACTTCGTGACCTTCCCGATCGTGCGCAACGAGCATCGCAACAATATTCTGCACATGACCATCGCGCCGGCAAAGGTGAGTGAACATGTGGCGCGTGAGGCTCACGAGCTGGCCATCCGTCTGGCCAAGGGCTTCGAGCTCGCCGGCACGCTCGCTATCGAACTGTTCATTACCAAGGACGATCAGGTTATCGTCAACGAGCTCGCCCCGCGCCCGCACAACTCCGGCCACTACACCATCGAGGCTTGCTCGATGGATCAGTTCGATGCGCACATCCGCGGCATCGCCGGTTGGCCTATGCCTGAGCCGAAGCTGCTGAGCCCGGCTGTAATGGTGAACGTGCTCGGCCAGCATGTGGAGCCTACTCGCGCGCTGATCGCCAGCCACCCGGAGTGGAACGTGCACGACTACGGCAAGGCCGAAGTGCGTCACGACCGCAAGATGGGTCACATTACCGTGCTTACCGATGATCCGGAACGCACGGTCGCCGACCTGGAAGCCACTGGTTGCTGGAATGACCTGAAGAAGAAGGCGTGACCTTATCGCATGGTTGAACATATCGAACGTCAAACCAAGCAGAAGGACGCCATCCGCGCGGCATTGGCCGATTGTGAGGAGTTCATCTCCGCTCAGGACCTGCACCGCAAGTTAGAGGATGAGGGCTCGAAAATCGGTTTAGCGACCGTATACCGCCAGCTGAATGCATTGGCGGATGCGGGTGCCGCGGACACAATCAGGCTCGACGGCCAGCAGCTGTTCCGCTTGTGCGGCGATGATGGGCATCACCATCATCTGGTGTGCAAGAAGTGCGGTCGCACGGTGGAAATCGACCCGCCCAGCGAATCTTGGCTGCGCAAGGTGGCTGAGGGTCATGGTTTCACCGTGGAATCCCACACGCTGGAGGTATTCGGTCTGTGCCCGGAGTGTCAGAAGCCGTGATTGGTGATTGCTGCCCGAATATTTGATTGAAAGCCGGACTCTGCATCTGCAGGGGCTGGCTTTCGCATACGACACGCCAAAAAGAACTGAAAATGATAATGGTTCTCAATAGATGCTATAGTGCAATATGTCAACCGCGGTAATCACAAGGTAGAAGAGGAAACAACGGTATGACTGCATGGAAGAAAATCACGGCATTGGCTACATCGGTATTGATGATTGCTGGATTGGCGGCATGTGGATCAGGTGATTCAAACACTGCAGAGTCAAACAGCGGCAAGCTTGAGGTCGTGGCATCCATCAACCAGTGGGGCTCCATAGCTGAAGATCTTGGTGGTAAATATGTCGAAGTCACCAACATCATGAGCAAAACCAATGTGGAAGCCCATGATTACGAGCCTACAAGCCGAGATGTAGCCAAGTTCCACTCCGCTCAGGTATCTATTGTGAACGGTGCCGATTACGATGCTTGGGCGGTGAAAGCTGCCGAATCAACCAACACTAATTTGGTTAATGTTGCCGATGCTGCAGGTATTGAGGATGGCGGAAACCCACACATCTGGTTCTCTGCCAAAGCTCGTTCCGCTGCTGCGGATGCCATCACCGCCGCCTATCAGGAAGCGGATTCAGCGCATAAGGCTGATTATGCAAAGCTCAACAAAGACTGGCACGCCAAGGCGGACAAGCTTGAAACCAAGCTTGAGGAAGCGTCTGCAAAAACCAAGAATCTGCCGTATGCTGCAACCGAATCCGTGGCATGGTACTTGGCCGACGACCTCAAGATGAAAGATGCCACGCCGAAGGGCTACGCGCAGGCTTCCGCCAATGAGAGCGAACCAACGCCCACCGATATCAAGAAATTCCAGGATGCGCTGAAGTCTGGCGGCATCACAATGCTGGTGCTCAATACCCAGGAATCCAATTCGACTACCGAGCAGATCACGACTGCTGCGAACAGTGCTGGTGTGCCGATTGTGGAACTTACCGAGCAAATGCCTGCCGAATACAATGATTTGCTTGACTGGATGAATGCACTGGTCGACCAATTCACCGAAGCTGCAAAGTAAGTATTGAATCAAAGCTGCACCAAGCTCTGTGCTGTTTCTGTGCGGATATGAAGCGAATACGGAGTCAATAGGCAGTGCGATGGGAAAGCCATTGTGCATATTCGGGTGCCTTGGAAAAATCCAAGGCACCCTTTGCGTTAGGGTGAATAGTTAGGAAACAGTGAGGAAAACTGTGCCGCTATGGATTTTCCAAGGTTATGCGGTCACAATATGCCATTGGAAAAGTAACCGAGAAACTGTAGGCGAATGAGCGAGAACATTAGGAATACGAGTAGTAACACTGCGTCCAAGTTCCGTTGGAGGCTCTGGGAGAGTCGAGCTGAAGCGGACGAGGTCACGCCTAAGCATCCGCATAAGCCATTCCCCGGCTGGCTGTACGGCATCTTGTTCGTTGTTTTTGACATTGTTGCCGTTGCCGCGCTCGAAATCGGCGTTTCCTCCAGTTCCACCCGTGTGCAGGTTTCCAGCCCCACGGTCGGGTTCGGATTCGTCAGCAAGATGTGGACGGAAGGTAATTTCGTTTTCCTGCTCAACGTGATACTCGTTGGACTTTTGTATCTCATGTTGTTGATGCTGTTCAACCGATTCTGGACCGCAAGCATTGTGATCATGGGTGCTGGCATTATTGTTGCGGCGATTGAGCATTTCAAAGTGGAGATTCGTTATGAGGCGATTCTGCCTGCGGATCTTGGATTCCTCGGCTCCAACACCGGTAATATGCTCACATTCATTCCGGCTGGTGCGCATGTGACCATTCTTGTGGCGCTTGGAGCATTCGCCGCACTATTGGCGTTCGTGTTGGTATTGCGCCATTTCGACGGACGCAAGGGGCGTATGATTCAGACCAAGAACATGAGTCTGAATCTCACGTCTCGCCTCATTCTGGTGCTGTTACCGTTGCTCGGTTTTGCGCTGTATTGCATGCAAGTGAGCACTACTGATTCCTGGGCCAACAAGCTTTCTCAAGGCATGGGCGATAAGCCGTCCATGTGGGATTCGGTCTATGATGCGCAACGCAACGGTCCGCTGGTGGCTTTTACCCGCCAGCTCAACCCGAAAGTCATGGAAAAGCCGGATAACTATTCCGAGGAAACCATGAAGGAGGTTGCGGCTCGATACACCAAGACGGCCAAGCAGATCAACGCCTCCCGCTCCAACAACCTCAACGATTCCACTGTGGTGTATGTGCTTTCCGAATCCTTCTCGGATCCGAGCCGAGTGCCGGGTCTTAAGGTCAATAAGGATTCGATGCCGAATATTCGCAAAATCAAGGAGAACACCACTTCGGGCCTTATGCTTTCCTCCGGTTATGGTGGCGGCACGGCGAACCTTGAATACATGGGGCTTTCCGGTCTGAGCATGGCTAATTTCGATTCTTCCTTGACCAGCCCATACCAGCAGCTGGTACCGAGCGCGCATTGGACACCGACCATTAACCAGATGTGGGGTGCGCCCGCCAATTCGCTCGGCTACCATCCGTATGAGTCCAGCATGTATTCGCGCGCCACGAACTATAAGAAGTTCGGTTTCTCACACTTCTATACGCTGACTGGCCCGGATGTGATCAAGTATCAGGACAAGATCGACGATTCGCCGTATGTTTCGGATAAGTCTTCGTATGATTCGGCGCTCGAGGGCATCAAGTCCGGCAAGTCGAACAAGTTCATCCAGATCATCACGATGCAGAACCACATGCCGTATCACGAGTGGTACAAGAACAACGACTATACTGCCGAATCCACCACGGGCACGCCGTTGGAAAAGGATGAGCAGGAGTCCATCGAAACCTATCAGAAGGGTGTGGAGATTACCGATCAGGCCACACAGGAATTCCTGGATGAGCTCGATGCGCTCGACAAGCCGGTCACTGTGGTGTTCTATGGCGACCACTTGCCTGGCATCTACTCCTCGGCTAGCGAAGATGAGAACAATTCGTTGGCCTTGCATTTGACCGACTACTTCATCTGGTCGAACAAGGCTTCCAGTTCGCAAGGCAATAAGACGGATGATGCCGCCTACTCCTCGCCGAACTTCTTCGTGGCTCAGGCCGCCGAGCATATGGATGCCAAGGTATCGCCATATCTTGCATTCCTGACTGAAATGCACTCCAAGATTGCTGCTATGGAACCGCCAGTGGTCAATAAGATTCAGGGCTGGGACCGCATTCCTGAAGGGCAGAGCATTTATTTGGATCAGGAAGGCAATCCGATGAGTGAAGAGGACTTCGACGAGGAAACTAAGCAGTTGCTCGCCGATTACAAGCTCATCCAGTATGACATCACCGCTGGCAAAAACTACCTCAAAGACACCAGCTTTATGACGTTGCCGTAAAGCGAGTGCATAAACTCGCATATTGCTATCGTGCGGCACACGCCATAGAACGGCCTACAATAAAGCCATGAAGCGCGTCAATATCAACTCCGGTTGGCAATTCCGTTCCATAAGCAGTGCAGGCAAGGGTGCTTGGCAGTCCATCACGCTTCCGCATGACGCGATGATTCATGAGCCGCGCACCCCGCGCACAGGGAACGGCTACAATACTGGATACTATCCAGGCGGCAGTTACGAATACCGAACTACGCTGGATTTAATCGACCTGCCGGCCGCATGCCTCATGGAATTCGAAGGCGTTTATCCAGGGGCCACGGTGCTGGTCAATAATGAGCCAGCCGGAGAACTCGCCTACGGTTATGGCGACTATTACCTCGATATCGCCGATCTCCTGCACACCGGTTCCAATACCGTCACCGTGCTCGTAGACAACTCCCATGTGCCGAATTCCCGCTGGTATTCCGGTTCCGGCATCTATCGTCCGGTATGGCTATGGACTGGGGAGCATACTGATGTGATTCGCCCGGATACTGTGCGCATTGACACTGTAGTGAGCGCGGGCGCAACGGCCAGCGCAACGGTAACTGTCAATCTCGATAATCCACCGATTCTCGGCCAATATCTCAACACGGCCATCATCGATGCCGATGGTGATACGGTGGCTGAATTTCAGGATGATGCCGGCATCATTGACTCTGCGCAACTATGGTCGCCGGATTCGCCGACGTTATACACCGCACAGCTCACGCTTCATGATGCCGATGGCACGATTCTCGACACACATACGGAACGTTTCGGCATCCGTACATTAACCTGCGATGCTCAACATGGCTTATGCATCAATGGCAAACGCATCATCCTCAACGGTGGCTGCGTGCATCATGACAATGGTATTCTCGGCGCCGCAACCCTGCCGCAGGCCGAATACCGCCGCGCCAGAATCATGAAGAACCAAGGATTCAACGCCATTCGATCCGCCCATAATCCACTCTCCAAAGCCTTCCTTGACGTCTGCGATGAACTTGGTCTGCTGGTGATGGATGAAGCATTCGACATGTGGTGGATGCATAAAACCAGTTACGATTACGCCGGTTCTTTCCGGGAACATTACGCCGAGGATTTGGCTTCGATGGTGCGCAAAGACCGCAATCATCCCAGTGTAGTGCTGTATTCGATTGGCAATGAAATAGCGGATACCAAGTCGCCGCGTGCCGCTGATGCCGCACGCTCAATGTGCTCCATTATCCGAGGATTTGATTCAAACAGACCAATCATCGACTGCGTAAATCCAATCTCCCTGTCTTTGGCCGCTAAAACCCAGGCTGATATGGACCAGCATGACGCTGCAGTGGAAGGAGAGCCCGGCCTCAACACCACACTCGAACATGCTTCCGGCCCGGCAATGCTCACGGTCGTGGACAAGCTGATGCCCGCGGCGCTCGCTACCAGCATTATGGATAGGCAAACCAACGCGGTATTCAACGAGGTTGATGTGGCCGGATTGAACTATTGCCGCCAAGGTCCTGAGTATTTCCACCGCAAGCATCCTGATCGTGTGTTTTGTGCCAGTGAAACCTACCCTCAGGAGATTGCCTACACTTGGCCTGATGCCAAACGATTGCCGTATTTGATTGGTGATTTTGTGTGGACCGGGTGGGATTATATTGGCGAAGCCTCGGTCAGTGCGTGGGCGTATTCCCATCCTGAGCCGTATGGTTGGATGCGCGAATACGGTCATCGTATGGCCATTCGCGGCCGCGCCACGGGCCCGTATCGTCGTTATCCGGGATTGCTGGGTGGCTCAGGCCTTATCGATATCACTGGCATGGCAACCAGCCAGATGCTGTATCGGCAGATTGTTACCGGGGTGCGGCGTGCGCCGGCCATCACCGTGCGGCCCATGCAGTTGCTCTATGGGGATGGCGCCACTCGTGCCGGGCGAACGTTGCGGTTCATC
This sequence comes from Bifidobacterium imperatoris, assembly GCF_002860405.1. Taxonomy (GTDB): domain Bacteria; phylum Actinomycetota; class Actinomycetes; order Actinomycetales; family Bifidobacteriaceae; genus Bifidobacterium; species Bifidobacterium imperatoris. The sequence goes on from NZ_NMWV01000014.1 coordinate 74,643, forward strand.
GAGCGTGGGCATGACGGTGTGGAAAGCTGGTCATGGAGCGGCTATGAGGGACGTGACGCGATAGTGCAAGTGTTTTCAGGTGGCAAAACCGTGCAGCTGACGCTCAATGGCAAAGTGGTCGGCACCGCTCCGGTACGCCAGTGCATGGCTGAATTCCATGTGCCGTATGAGCCGGGGAAACTGGTTGCTACAGCTTATGATGCTCATGATCGCGCTATTTCCAGCAGTTCGCTGGTTTCCGCAAGTGCCGAAATGCAAGTCACCACGCAATTTGAGCAGGCGTTCAACCCGTATCCGCAGGATGATTCGCGATGGGAGTCAAGCGAACTGATTTATGAGTCCATTGCTCTGACCGACGCTCATGGCATTGTGCATGTTACTGATGATCGCCGTATTACCGTACTGCCAGATGGCAGTGTGATAGTTGGCGCGGCGGTATCGGATGATGCCGATGGTGTGAGCCGCCGACAGTTTGTTTCACATGATGTTTCACGCGACGATATGCCGGTAACGCAGGCCAGCCGTGAAAAGGATTTGGCTGCGGCGGCAGGAGGCGTGCTTGCGCATACCTCATCTGCAGATGCCGAATTGCGGGAACTGCTGAGTCATGCGGAACTTCTCGGTGTGGCCAGTGCTAATCCGATTACCGCGGATGCGCTCGCCGGCAATACATGCACTACGTACTTTGGCCGCGCTCAAGCCATTTGGCGTGTTCCTTCATACCTTGCCGGCTCTACGTTCTGAAAGAACGGTATGCTTATGTTTTCTGAATCCGTTACCCAGCTTAAGCATGCCTATGCGTCCGGCCGCACTCGGCCGCTGGCTTGGCGCCGTGCGCAATTGGATGCACTTCGACGCCTGCTTGCAAAGCATACGCAGGATTTCATTGCAGCTGAGACTGCTGATCTTGGTAAGCCAGCTGCAGAAACCGTGCTGATGGAATTGAATCTGGTGTCGTCGGAGGCCAGATTCGTTCGCCATCGGCTGCGTAGTTGGACTGCTCGCCATCCTCAGCCTATGCCGTGGGCACTGCAGCCGGCAGCAGGATGGACTATTGCCGAACCGAAAGGCGTGGTGTTGATTATCGCGCCGTGGAATTATCCGGTGCTGCTGGCTCTTGAACCGCTTGCTGATGCATTGGCAGCTGGTAATGCTGTGTGCATTAAGCCCTCTGAACTTGCCCCGCATACATCACAATTGATTGCCGAGCTGGTTCCGCGATACTTGGACGGCGAAGCCATCACAGTTGTGGAAGGTGGCGCAGAGGAAACCGGCAGACTATTGGAATGCGAGTTCGACCACATCTTCTATACGGGTGGCGAACGAGTCGGTAAGATTGTCATGACCGCCGCGGCTAAGCATTTGACTCCGGTCACGTTGGAGCTTGGTGGTAAGTCGCCATGTTTCGTGGATAGTACTGTGAACTTGAATGTTGCTGCCCGGCGCATTGCATGGGGCAAGTTCTCCAACGCTGGCCAAACCTGTGTGGCTCCCGATTATGTGCTTGCCACTGCGGATATTGCGCAAGCGTTGGCGGAGCGAATTGCGCTGGCGGTAACCGAGTTCTATGGGGAAAATCCTGCAATGTCGCCTGATTATGGGCGGATTGTCAATGATCGTCATTTCGATCGATTGTGTGGTCTCATGTCGGATGGTCGTGTGGTATGCGGTGGAACGGTCGACCGTGAAGCACGGTATATTGCGCCGACCGTACTTTTGGGCACACGGCCTGATGCGCCTGTGATGCAGGAGGAGATTTTTGGCCCGGTTCTGCCGATCCTGGTGGTTGAAGACGTGGAATCTGCTATTCGGTTCATCAAGGATCGTCCGCATCCACTGGCTGCATACGTGTTTTCAAACCGCCGTGCAGTTAGGCGCGCGTTTGAATGTCAAACGTCTTCTGGTGCTCTTGGTTATTCGTTGACGTTGGCGCAGTTGCTGTCCAGTCGATTACCGTTCGGTGGGGTAGGAGCCTCCGGTATGGGTGCCTATCATGGCAAAGCTGGTTTCGATACGATGAGTCATATCAAAACCGTGGTTTCCAAGCCGCAATTTCCGGATACGCTGCAGATGATTTATCCGCCATTGCATACAGTACGTACCGCGTTGATTACATTGCTGTCCAAGTTGAGCTGAAACCTGGGAAATAACAGCGAGGGGTTAATGAGCTGTGTGATGCTCATTAACCCCTCGCTGTAGGAATTGGAATTATGCGTTGATGCTTACTTCAGCACGCGGTAATACTGCATGCCACTCATGACTGCGGTGACTCGTGTGCCGAGAGCCGGAGTCATGGCGTGAATCATCAGACCATTGCCGATATAGATGCCGGCGTGCGTCGAACTGATCATCAGATCACCAGGCTGCGGGTCGGAAACCAGTGTGCCGGCAGAGCCTTGGCTAGCGGCAACGCGGGGGAGCGTGATGCCGAAATGAGCGAACACATAGGAAGTGAAGCCGGAGCAATCCCAGCCATCAGGAGTGGTGCCACCGTATACGTATGGGGAACCTTGGAACTGCAGTGCATACGCTACCAAATCAGAGGCGCTGCCGGATACCGGAACGTCGCTGGCGGCAATGCTGGTACGGCTGGAGCTGCGGCTGGCTGCTTCAGATGCGGCTTGTGATTGAGCTTGAGCTTCAGCGTCTTTTTCTGCCTGAGACTGGGTCTGCGGAACATTCAGGGATTCAACATCGCCCCAGTTGCCGTCGCTTTCGGTGGCGACGGATTCAGTGCCTACCGAAATGTGGCGAGTGGTTTTGACTGCGGGGAATGCGCGGGCGGAGGTCGTGGTAACGGCTGCGGTATCTGCGGCGGTGGCCATAGGCACAATACCCAGCGGAAGAGCAAGAGCTGCGACAGAGGCGATAATGGCCGCAACTTTACGAGTACGGGTAGAGGGGGGGAACTTCGTCATGAATACAGTAATTCCTTCCGGACAAACTGCCATCAACTATAACTTTGCCCCTGTACCTATGTAGGCACAGGGGCATGCGTTGCGTTCACTACTTCATCGCACATTCAGGTTCCTGAAGTAGCAGAAGTAGTGCAGCTGCAAGGCGCGTCGAGGAAGGCGTACAAAGGTACGTCGACGAGACTGCAACGCGGCAGATGTGCTGCTTCTGCTACTTCAGGGCTTTGAAGCCGATGTCGTGGCGATAAAACAGTCCCCGAAGTTCCAGCTTGTCGATGATCGCGTAGACCTTGTCCTGGGCGGACTTGATGTCCGGGGCGGAGGTTTCAACGAGGAGTACGCGGCCAGAGTTGGCGATGAGACCACCCTTGTCGTCGGAGGTGACGCCGGCGTAGTAAACGTGGGAATCCTCATCAACGTCGATTTCGGGAACGTGGGCGCCCTTGATGACGTTCTCCGGGTAACCCTTGGAGGCGATGACCACGCCGAGGGTGGCGTTGGACTCATTCCAGGTGAACTCGGGGTTGCCGTTGTTGAGAATGGCGTTGATGCCGGCACCGAGATCGGAGGTGAGCTTCGGGAGCACGACTTCGGTTTCCGGATCTCCGAAACGAGCGTTGAATTCGATGACCTTCGGGCCATCAGCGGTGGCGATCAGGCCAGCGTAAAGGATGCCGGTGAATGGAGTACCTTCCTCGGCCATGCCTTCGACGGTGGGGCGTACGATCTTTTCGATGGCTTCGTCAATCACGGACTGCGGAATCTGCGGAACCGGGCTGTAGGCGCCCATGCCACCGGTGTTCGGGCCTTCGTCGCCATCGTAGGCGCGCTTGTGGTCCTGAGAAATCGGCATTGGCCAGAATTCGGTGCCGTTGACGAAGCTCATCAGGGAGAATTCCTGACCCTCGAGGAAGTCTTCGATAACAACCTTGGCGCCAGCGGAGCCGAAGCGATGATCGACGAAAATATCTTCCAGTGCGCGAATGGCGGTGTGCAGGTCCATAGCCACGGTCACGCCCTTGCCAGCTGCCAAACCATCGGCCTTGATAACAATCGGGGCACCATGATCGTTGACGTAGTCCTTGGCAAGCTCCAGGTCGCTGAAGGTCTGGTATTTAGCGGTCGGAATGTTGTGACGCTCCATGAGCTGCTTGGCGAAGTCCTTGGAGCCTTCGATCTGAGCGGCGGCCTTGTTCGGGCCGAATGCCTTGATGCCAGCTGCTGCGAAGTCGTCCACAAGACCTTCGATCAGCGGTACTTCAGGGCCAACGAACACCCAGTCGTAATGGTTCTGCTGCACGAATTCGATGAGTGCGGCATGATTCGACTGGCTCAGGTGCGTGATATGAATACCGTCCTTGACCATGCCGGGGTTGCCCGGGGCCACGGTGACTTCATCGACGCTTGCACCTTTGAGCAGGGTGTATGCGATGGTGTGCTCGCGGGCACCGGAGCCGATGACGAGAACTTTCTGACCCATGATTGTCCTTTCCAATGAGTTGGCTCCCCTTCAATCAAGGGGAGCCAAGATACGAATTGCTGAGCGTTACTTAAGCGTGATCTGAGAACCGTCGGTGTCCTTGGTGATCTGGCCGATGACGTAGCCGGTTTCACCGTTGGATTCGAGCAGCTTCAAGGTTTCGTCGGCGCGCTCTGCCGAAACGGCGAGTACCATGCCGATGCCCATGTTGAAGATGTTGTACATCTCCTTGTGATCGATTTCGCCGGCCTTCTCCAACACGTTGAAGATCGGCAGCACAGGCCAGGAGCCGAGGTTGATTTCGGCGGCGAGACCGTCCGGAATCATGCGCGGCACGTTCTCGATGAAGCCGCCACCGGTGATGTGGGCAACGCCCTTGACCACGCCGGCCTTGAACAGCGGGGAGAGCGCCTTGACGTAAATCTTGGTCGGGGTGAGCAGCACGTCGCCGAGCTTTTCGCCACCAAGTTCATCCAGTTCGGTGTCCACGGTGTAGCCGGCCTGCTCGAACAGGGCCTTACGCACCAGAGAGAAACCGTTGGAGTGCACGCCGGTGGAAGGCAGACCGATCAGCGTATCGCCTTCGGTGATGGTGGAGCCGTCCACGATGGCGGACTTTTCGGCTACACCCACGGAGAAGCCGGCCAGATCGTATTCGTCTTCGTCGTACATGCCCGGCATTTCAGCGGTTTCGCCGCCGACCAGTGCGGAGCCGGCCTGAACACAGCCATCGGCCACGCCGGCTACGACCTGCTCAAGCAGGGCCGGGTCGTTCTTGCCGCAGGCGATGTAGTCGAGGAAGAACAGCGGTTCAGCACCCTGAGCGGCGATATCGTTGACGCACATGGCCACGCAATCGATGCCGATGGTGTTGTGCTTGCCGACCATCTTGGCCACCATGAGCTTGGTGCCCACGCCGTCAGTGCCGGAAATTAGCACCGGCTCTTTGTAACCCAGGGAAGCCAGATCGAACAGGCCTCCGAAGCCGCCGATGCCGCCCACCACACCGGGACGGTTGGTGCGAGCCACATGGGACTTGATGCGCTTGACGACTTCGTATCCGGCTTCGACGCTTACGCCGGCGTTCTCATATGCTTTTGGCATGAAAGGGCCTTTCTGATGCCCCTGGCTCCCCTTGTCAGGGGAGCTGGCTCGCGAAGCGAGACTGAGGGGTGGTCGTTATTGATTGAAATTTGAATGGTGTGCTGTTGCTGAGGATAGATGAAGAAAGCTGTCCTGATTATTCGTTTTCAGGCTGCACGGTGTTGTATTCGTTGCCAATGTACTTGCTCTTGTACAGAGCGAATTCAGGCAGGCGAACACGGTCTTCCGGAGTCAGCGACTTCAGGAAATCAGCCTCGTAATCATCAAGAGCGGTGGGGTAGTCGCCATTGAAGTAAGCCACGCACAGGCCTCCGTACGGGGCATCGGCGTTCAGGCCAATGGATTCCACCAAGCCGTCAAGCGAGAGGTATGCCAGGGAATCGGTGCCGATGTAGTCGCGGATTTCTTCCACGCTCATCTTGGCTGCGATAAGTTCCTTGGTGGTAGAGATATCGATGCCATAGAAGCAAGGGTACTTGAGCGGCGGGGAGCTGATGCGCATATGCACTTCGGCGGCACCGGCTTCCTTCAACAGTTGCACGATACGCTTGGAGGTGGTGCCGCGCACGATGGAGTCATCGATAACGATGACGCGCTTGCCCTTGACCACACCGCGTACAGCGGAAAGCTTCATACGCACACCCTGCTCACGCAGCTCCTGTGTGGGCTGGATGAAGGTGCGGGCCACATATTGATTCTTAATCAGACCCATCTCGTTCGGGAGCCCCGCAGCTTCCGCATAACCGGATGCGGCGGAAAGGGAGGAGTTCGGCACGCCGATGACCATATCGGCTTCGACCGGGGATTCTGCGGCGAGGCGTGCTCCCATGCGCTTACGAGCGGAGTGCACGTTGACGCCGTAGATGTTGGAATCGGGGCGTGCGAAGTAGATGTATTCCATCGAGCAGATGGCCAGCTGCGTGTTGTTGGTGTACTGCACGATCTTGTAGCCGTGATCGTTGACCACCACGATTTCGCCTGGGCGAATGTTGCGCACCAATTCGGCGCCGACCACGTCCAGTGCGCAGGTTTCGGAAGCGAGCACATAGGCGCCGTTCTTCATCTTGCCGAGGGAAAGCGGGCGGAAGCCGTTCGGATCGAGTGCGCCGATCATGGCGTCCTCGGTCATCAGCAGGTAGGCGAAACCGCCGTGCACAGTGTTGAGCGCTTCCTTGAGCTTGTCCATGAAGGTACGCTGCATCGAACGGCGAATCAAGTGCATCAGCACTTCGGTATCGGAGTTCGAGTGGAAGATAGCACCTTCGTCTTCGAGCTTGCGGCGTAGAGACGGGCAGTTCGTCAGATTGCCGTTGTGGCACAGGGCCACATCGCCATCATGGAAACGGAAGATGAACGGTTGGATGTTGTCCGTGGTGCCGGAACCGGCGGTGGCGTAACGCACATGACCAATGGCGCGATTGCCCTTCAGGCGTTCAATTTCACGCTCATCGCTGAACACCTGGGTAAGCAGGCCGAGTCCGCGATGGCCGGTGAGATGGCCGTTATCGTTGGAGACAATGCCGGCACCTTCCTGGCCGCGATGTTGCAGTGCGTGCAGGCCGAAATAGGTGAGTCGGGCGGCGTCGGGATGGCCCCATACGCCGAAGATGCCACATTCCTCATGAATGTCTTCGAGTTCAGCCGACAAGCCAAAGCTCCTTTTCAAGCAGGGGGATTCACTACCTGTTAACCCTACCAATCGGCGGCTACATCACCGTGTTTTCTTGCACGTTGCCTTGTAGAGACACTTATGGCAAGAACATCGAACAAATGTTCGACTACCTTGCTATGATAGGACCACTGCTGGCGGAAGGAGGTGCAGAGATGAATGATCAGCGTGGCCACGTGTATTTGGCCATTGATTTGAAATCCTTTTATGCCTCCGTGGAATGTGTGGCGCGCGGGCTTGACCCACTGACCACGCATCTGGTGGTGGCGGACGAAACGCGCACGGATAAGACCATTTGTCTAGCGGTCTCTCCTTCGCTGAAGGCATATGGCATTCCGGGGCGCCCACGTCTCTTTGAGGCCAAGCAGCGATTGGCCCAAATCAATATGGAACGGGCGATTCATGCTCCCGGCGGGCGGTTTGTGGGGGCGTCCTATCGCGCTCGCGAACTGGCCTTGAACCCAAGTCTCAAGGCCACTATGGTGATTGCGCCGCCGCGTATGGCGCATTATTTGGAAGTAAGCGGCCGAATTTACGGCATCTATCTGAAGTATGCCGCGCCTGAAGATATTCATGTCTATTCAATTGACGAGGTGTTCATTGATGCCACGCCATATTTGAAGACATTGGGCATGACGCCACATGAGATGGCCATGACCATAGTGAGGGACATTCTTGCCGAAACCGGCATCACGGCCACTGCTGGTATCGGCACCAATATGTATCTGGCCAAAGTGGCGATGGATATCGTGGCCAAACATATGCCCGCCGATAAAGATGGTGTGCGTGTTGCCGAATTGGATGAAATGTCATACCGGCGATTGCTGTGGGGGCATCGGCCGTTGAAGGATTTCTGGCGAGTGGGGCACGGTTATGCGCGCAAGCTCGAGAAAATCGGTCTGCTCACTATGGGGGATATCGCTCGATGCTCGTTGGGACGTGCTTCGGACTATTACAACGAAGACCTGCTCTACCGCATGTTCGGCGTGAACGCGGAACTGCTGATTGATCACGCGTGGGGTTGGGAGTCATGCACGATGGCGGATATCAAGGCCTATGAGCCGGAAGCGCACAGTACCAGTATCGGTCAGGTGCTTACCGGGCCTGCGGTCTGGCATACAGCCCGGCTGATTACCAAGGAGATGGCGGATGCGCTCGCGCTTGACTTGGTGGATAAAGGTGTGAAAACCAATCGCCTCACACTGGTTGTGGGATATGACATTGGCAGTCTTGACGCTGATAAGCTCGACGATTGCGAGGATCGTGACATGCGCATTTTGGCGAAGCGGGCTGCAAAGGAATATCACGGGCCGGTGGCCTATGACCATTACGGGCGCAAAGTGCCTAAGCCCGCGGTGGGCTCTATCGGATTAGGCGATTACACGGCATCCACCGAACGTATTCGAAAAGCAATGGCATTGCTGTTCGAGCGTATTGCGGATCCGCTGTTATTGGTACGGCGTTTGACGGTGGTTGCGGATGACATAGCCACGCCGGCAGAACTTGCGGCGGACAAACGGTATGAGCAGCTCGATTTGTTTGAGCAGGCGAAGTCGAATATTGAGGGCAGTGCAGGGTCAGTGGTGTGTTCAGAAGAAGATGCCTCAATGTCGATACGTCTGAGTGATGAGCACGGTCGAGCTGAGAGCGATGAAACCATTGAACGCACGCTGCTTACAATCAAGCAGCGTTTTGGCAAAAACTCCGTCGTCAAGGCCATGAACATGGAAGAAGGCGCTACGGGCATGGAGCGTAACGGACAGATTGGAGGTCATCGCGCATGACATTACGAGAAACCCATGCGTATGACGACATCATCGGTCTGCCTCATCATGTGTCGCGCAAGCATCCGCAGATGCCGAGAAGCAAACGTGCTGCACAGTTCATGCCGTTCGCGGCGCTGACCGGATATGAGCAGGTACTCGATCGGACAGCCAAAAACGTCGCAACCGCCATTGCCAAGGCTGAGGCGCAAGGCGATAACGATTTCGGCGCATAGGTTGCTGCATGTGGGGCATGCTATGCGTGATTGCAATGAGGCGGATCTTATCCCTCATGTGCTCGTGGGGTCGGGTATGTTTCTCGCACCAGCTGCGAGAATGATTCGCTGGCGAGGCCGAGGAAGGCTCCGGTGATGAGCTCGACGGTAAAACCGGTAGGTAGCTCGCTGTCGTCGGCCAATGTAGCCATCAGTGTGCCGAATTTGTCGGGTTCGTTGTTCCATATTGTCGACATTTCATGCAGCGTCATGAGTTTGGCGAGTAGTTCCTTAAGCCGCGGTGAGGAAAGGAACTTGTTGAGTGTATCCGTGCGGTAATGCTTCATGACGGCATCGTTAGCATCTTGGAAAATCCACTGGCGCACAGCTTCGATTGAAGCACTGTCTAAACCGGTGTAAGCGCATGCTTGACTCATGTCAAAGGTACGCTCATCGGTCTCACCGGTCAGGTAGCCGACGTCCACGTCAAAGAAATCGGCAATCATCGCCATTGTTTCGTATTTGGGGAAGCCGATTTCTCCCGAAGCCGTGCGATTGCCGGTGTTTAGCCAGCGGCTGACATCTTTCTGGTGGTATCTGGTCAAGTACTGCTTATTGAGTTGACTAACAAAAGACAACTGCGTCAACCCGCGTTCCTCCATGCATTGCTTGAGTCGTTCTCGCCAGATTGTTGCGTTCTGCCGATTTATATCATTCATGGTATATAAAAGCCTTCTTTTAGCAGAGTATTTATAACATATTATGTCATTGACATAATAACTTGCCGCCTTCACGATGGAACACAGAAGTGCAGAGTAGGGGTTCTTAACAAACTCAGTACGTGACTGAGGCGCTATTGTCCCTCCTCTCATAGCGTCAGGAGGGTGCAAGTTGAATTCACGGTGGGCGCATAGCATGGGCGAGCTCAATGGTGGCTCGCCGCTTGTGCGTACGCCTGATTCTGTTCGCAATGCCTGGCACCTATTAGGTATTTCCTTGCCTGTGTCATTCGGAGGGGACGAATGACACAGGCATTCACGCAACTGGCAACCGCCATCCTCCACGGTATGCGTGCGGTCGATGATGCCGCACGTGATATATCCGAAAAGCAATCGGACGAAACCTCCGATACGGGCAAAGGCGTAGATGCCAATTCCGCTGGTACCGGTTTGCAACCACTGAAAGGAACCAATCATGACCATGTCTGATACGCAGAATGGGGCAGCGCCGACAGTTCCTAATGGACGGGTGCTGATGACATTCAGCTTCGAAAATGATGGTCAGCATGTGTATGACGCAATGCGTAATATGCTGTCTTTTAGTGCCGAATTCATGATGAAATCTTGCGATGATGCGTCTCGGTCTATAACTTGTGCGGCGTATGACGGCGGCTGTGACCTTACTGCAGTAGTTTCCAATGAGGGAAATAGGTCTACAGTGACTTTGTATGCAGCCGATCCTGACGATGGCTTGGTGCACAAGCATGCAGAGCGATTCCACAACGATTTGATGGCGCAATTACAGGTCAACTCACCAACATGGGCCGGCCCAACGCCGCAGCGGTTCGCATCTGCGTCTGTGCCAGTGCAGACGGCACAAGGACGCTCCGGCAAAATGAATGGCACAACAGGAGCGCGGAGCAAGCCGGGATTTGGAACGATGATTGTGGCTTGGTTTGCTGGCTTGGACCGTAAAGGGCGGACTACGTTGGCTTGGATAGCCGCTGGCGTGCTGTTTGTGCTGATTCTCATAGGCGTTGTTAGTTGCGGCATTGCCAGTGAACATGCACCGTTGCCGGAAGGCATGTCTCGAATGCCCGAATCTGCCGCCACGTTCGAAGGGCAGAATTATGAGGATGTCGTCACACAGCTGAAGAATGCCGGATTCACCAATATTGAAACCAAAGCTCAGGAAGATCTCATTACCGGATGGATGACCAAGGAGGGCGAAGTAGACAAGGTCTCAGTCGCCGGGGAAACCGATTTCTCCGCTTCGGAACAATTCAAGTCCGATGTGAAAATCGTCGTGACCTACCATGCCTTCCCTTCAGACAGTAGTTCCGGTGACAATACATCGTCGGATACTTCCAGCGGCAGCGAAGAATCATCGCCTTCAACTGGCACTGACACCACTCAAACTGAGAACCCATCGGAAACCGATACACAATCCAGCGAATCTGCGGAGAGTGCTGGCATGACCGAACAGAACAATCCTGAATTTGCGGCTCTGCTTGCCGGTCCTGATATGGGTTCATCGGTAAGCGCATTCGCTACGAAATACGCAAATCACGTAATCGAATATGACGGTTACGTAGCTAGTGTGGCGCCACATGGTAATTACAAAACTCGTTTCGATTACTTGATTCTTGCTGGAGATGACGATGCCAGTGCGCATGGTCCGAATTTCCAGTTTGCTGACGTGAATTATTCGGATTTGCATCTCAGTGCAAACGCTCCCGATACTTTCGGTTTGGGATTGAAAGTGCACGTCAAAGCGAAAGTGAAGTCATACGATTCCTCCACCGGCCTGTTCCAATTGGAATCGGTGGCCATTTCCATGCGTTAGTTGCCACACGACGATTCAAGAATTTGCTTGGTAATGAGGGGCAAAAAGGAGCGGAAGTGAAGAATTTCCATTTATATTCCGATGAAGCTGTGTTGTTGCAGACCAATAGCGCGAGGTGCACAAGCTTGGAGTCAGGTTCCACTGATGAACTGATTCTGACTAACCGGCGCATTATTCATCGGTGGAGCATCCCAAAGCTATTCTCCAAAAACATTGAACACGTTGATGAATACCCACTGGACCGCATCAAAATCGTTGATGGCAAGGTTCAGGCACAATATTGGCGTAACGCCGCAAGCGAAAATGATCAGGAACTGCGACTGTTCCTACGCGATCAGGAATTGTTCTTTATTTTTTGGTCGGATAAGCCAAGAGACGCTCGCAATGAGATTTTTCAATGGATGGATGCCATTAGTATGCAGTTGACAGGCGTTCCAGCGGACAAGCCTGCGGATTCAAGCACTGCCAAAGCCATTCCTGGCGTTGCCTGGCTGACCGACACCATCAAAGGCACAGTAGATACGGTGCGTGAAACCTGGACTGGGCAGAGCGTCAAGCAGCCAGTACCTGTTGTGCGCAAACCTATCAATAAGCAGTGCAAGGGATGCCACGCTCCGCTGTCTGGAATCCCAGGTCAGCTTGTGGTGTGCAAATACTGCGATACCAAACAGACGTTGTAAATACATAATTTTCTCAATCAAGGAAACATCATGGGCGTATTGAGAGCACTGGGCGATTCATTCTCGGGAACGCTCGCCGATCAGTGGAAAGACATCTTCACCGCAGGAAGATTTGATGAACACGTCGTAGTGGCACCGGGCGTGCTGCAGAGTACGAACCGTGGGCGGGGTGCGAATGTACGCGGATCCGAAGGCGTTATTACCAGCGGTTCGCTGATTTATGTACCGGAAAACACGGCAGCGTTTATTTTCAGTGGCTCCGGTATCGAAAATGTGATTTCTCAGCCGGGCACATACGAGTACCAGAATGGCCAACAGTCGATTTTCAATGGTGGCGGCATCGGTGAATCATTGTTCAGCCAAATGGGCGAGCGCATCGGTTACGGTGGCATTAGCGGCGATTACAAGCAAATCGCATTCGTAAACTTGCGGGAAATTCGCGATATCAAATTCGGCACCCGCGGCCCACTGATGTATAACGACAAGTTTTATGGCACGGATTTGGAAATCTTCGCGTATGGGTCGTTCGCTATCAAAGTGATTGATCCAGTGCGTTTCGTTCGTAATTTTGTGCCGCCGAACGTTATGTCGTACACGTTTGATGATCCTGCTGCGCGCTCCCAGGTGCTTTCGGACTTTCTACAGTCGTTTATTGTGGCCGTTAATTCGCTGTCTGCAGAATGCCGCATTTCGCAGTTACCGGCAAAAGCCAATGAAATAGCGCAATGCGTTCATTCGGATCCGGCAAATGCTGGAACATGGCGTGAGCGTTTCGGATTTGACTGCGTCAAGGTCTCTATTGAAAACATTGAATTCTCGCCGGAATCGCGCGAGCTGGTCAAGCAGTTCTCGTCCAATAAGATGAACGTCAAAGCATATGAGGGCGTTTCTGTTGAAGCTGGCAACATGGCGGCTCAGCAGAAGATTGCGCAGGGTATTCAAGACGGCGGTTTGGGTGAGATGGGCGGCATGTTATTCGGCATGAACATGGCGCAAGGCCTTGGGCCGGTGGGGCAGATGCCGGGTACTCCTGGAGCTGGTGCTTGGCCGGGGCAGCCAGCTGCCGCATCGGTAACGAATCCGTCTTCTGAGATTGCACCTGCTGAACCAGCTGCATCAGCGTCTGCTGTGAAACCGCAGGCTTTGTCGCTGGACGATCAACTGAATGCGGTGAAAAAGCTGAAGGAATTGCTGGACGCTGGCATTCTTTCTCAGGATGAGTTTGAGGCCAAGAAGAAACAGATTCTTGGGTTGTGAGGTGAGTACAACGCAATAGGTTTGCGTCATATTGGTGCTCCGAGAGGATGATTGCAACAAACAAGTGCCGCGACCACGCGATGATTCGCTATGGTCGCGGCACTTGCTCTATGAGGGCTGTGGTAATCAATCAGCCCACGTGACGCTCGAAGCGGTGGAAGCCGGTGATTTTGTCGATTTCAGCCATTGCATCAGCCGGGATTTCGAAGCCGGAGGCCTTGATGTTGTTTTTGAGCTGGCTCGGCTTGGAAGCGCCGGCGATGACGCAGCTGATTTCCGGATGCTGCAGAATCCAAGCCATTGACAGAATCGGCAGGTTCGTGCCGAGTTCGTCGGCCACCTTGCGAAGCTGCTCGACCTTGTCGAGGTTTTCGTCGGTCAGTAGGTCGTTGATCTGATGGTCGGACTGCCAGGTTGCGCGGGAGCCGGCCGGCAGCGGCTGACCCTTGCGGTACTTGCCGGTCAGCAGGCCCTGAGCCAGCGGGGAGAACGTGGTGATGCCGATGCCGAGTTTGCGGCAAGTGCCCATGATCTCATGCTCGATGTAGCGGTCGTTCAGGTTGTACTGCGGCTGCACCACGGTGATCGGGTAGAGGTTGTAGCGGTCGATGATGCGCTGTGCCTCTTCTAGGCGGGCGGAGCCCCATTCCTCGGAAACGCCGTAGTAGAGCACCTTGCCCTGAGCCACCAGATCGCTCATGGCGCGCAGTGTTTCGGTCAGATCGGTGGTCTCATCGAAACGATGGCAGAAGTACATGTCCAGGTAATCAAGCTGCATGTTCTTCAGCGTCTGATCAATGCTCTCGAAAATGTGCTTGCGGGACAGGCCGCGGTCGTTCACACCTTCGCCGGTGGGGAAGAAGACCTTGCTGGAGATCACCAGTTCCTTGCGCGGATATTCCTTCAGCACTTCGCCGAGGAATCGCTCTGCTGCGCCACCTGAGTAGGCGTCGGCGCAATCGAAGAAGTTGATGCCATTATCGTACGCCAGCTTCACGGTTTGCTTGGCTACATCTTCGGCGGCGGTGCCTTTGAGGTCGGTGACCCAGCTGCCCAGTGCGACCTCACTGATTTTCAGACCAGACTTGCCAACGCTGCGATACTTCATTGTTGCTCCTTTGTTGCTCTGTGAGTGCGCGCAACGTTTGCTACATGCTTTCATGTGCGCACAAGCTATTTATCGATAATATCACGGCCTTGCCGTGAGCGCTAACAACTCTTAGTAAAGTGCTTCAACCATACTTGAACGCAAATCGTGCAATGCCGGCATGTCGCAGTGTCTCACCGTGTTGCCCGCCACATTGCAGTGGATCCAAGGATTGCGCCGCAAAGGGGTACGGTTTGTGACGCAATCCTTGAAATCCATCACCAAGACGGAGATCGCATGGTAGTCAACGGGTCGCTGGCTGGCTTTTAGAGCTTTACAAACACGGTGGGGGAGCCGGACGGGAGATTGGCGGTTACTGTGGACTCGCCATTGGAGGCAAGCGCGAATGCCGTCACATTGTTGGATACCTCGTTGGCCACGAGCAACAGGTTGCCGATTGGCAGAATGTGTCGTGGTCGGCTGCCGCCGCAGTCGATGCCATGACCTTGCCAACCGGGTTCGCTGGTTGCGGCCATTCGTTGCAGCTGCTCGCCGTTCCAGCTCAGTGCCACGATGCGTTCGGAACCGCGCAAACCGACGTATGCAATACCGGAAACCGTGTCTGTGGTGGAATCTCCAGCTCTCAGCGCCTTCCACGGTACGAAAGCCAGCGAGGCGGCTTGGTCGATTGAATCGCCGCCGAGCTCCACGGTTTGCAGTACATGGATGTCGTCAGCGCTGTTCGAGTCTGCTGCAGGTCCAAGCAGCGTTACCGTGTTGCCCCATTCGCCGACTACGGCCACGCGCCAATTGCATGCCGAATCACCGCTGCTTACCGGTAGCAGATGCATGTCACGAGGACCGGTGCCAGGTGCCAGTTGCACAGCGCCATCGCGCACCAGCTTGCCGGAGTCCCAATGATGCACATAAATACGATCGACACCCAAATCAGTGGAAAGTACGCGGCCGTCTGGTAGGGGAAGAATCCAATGCGCGTGCGGGCCTTCCTGGGCAGGCAGCGGGCCATGCCCTTCGCCGACCAGCACCTGTGACGCCTCAAGCACTGCGCCATCGGCAGCAATCGGATGCACGCAGACGTGCCCATCGGCGTAACAAGCCACGATCAGATGCCTGTTGCCTGAATCATCCGCGCAGACCACGGCATGGGTGGGGCTTGCTCCCGGCGTTGCGATGCGGGAAAGCTCGATAAGGTGCACGTTGCTGCCGTTTCCACCCTGCTCGATGCGAAATGCGGCCACCTCATTGGTGTCTTCAAGCACGGCATAGAGCAGATCGCCGTCGCGCTCAATCCATGTAGGGGATGGCACGTCAGCGAGCACGCCTGCCTTAGTCAAGGTAATTGTGCTGGAATTGCTTGAGAGATTACCGTTCGCTCCAGTGGCCGTGTTGGTCGTCTCTGTGAACACTTCCAACGTCTCTATGCCTGGGCAATGTGAGCCACGGATACTGCCAAATCCACCAGTAAGTACCATTGCATACACGTCGTTGTTCATCGTATTCAAGTCAACCATGATGCCCAATCTACTCCTGAGCTATTCCGGCGAGCAGAGGTTTGCGAATATTTGCCAAGCTTTGGCCGGCTGCATGTGCGTGCGCTGCATGCTGGTGATTTGCGCAAATGCGTGCTTGGGGAATCAGTTATGCGTTCACCGATATGCCTGCAGCACGGAAGGCATTGCGGTAATCATCAATAAGATCAGACAAATGCTTGGCAGCATTGGCTGGACTGGTGGATGGTAATGGTGTCATGTCGATATCGAATCCGGCTGCGGCTAGTTCCGGCGTGATTAGCTTGCGGTACAGCTGTGCGGCTTTCGCGCCGGTGGTGAATATATGCGATATTGGTGCGCCGCGCAGAATCGGTGCGAGATCATTGGGCACTGCATTGCGAATACTGGCATCGCTGGCGCCAGTGATATCGCAGGAGGCGATTACATCCCACAGAGCGATGCCGTGGCGCAAGGCGAATGTGCGGCGAGATTCAGCCGAATCGCCTGCGCGGTCAGACGCATCGGCAAGGTTGGCAAAGACAGCTTCCATGACAGGCCAGAACCGATTGCGCGGATGCATGTAATAAAACGCTGCTTCGCGAGATTTTGGGCTCGGCATCGAACCCAAAATCAGCATGCGCGATTGACCATCCCATACCGGTCCGAACTCATGCTCCACATGATTACACTGCTTGGCCTGCGCATCCATACTGTCCATCCTATGCATGGGCGCTGGCGCTGCTGGCGAATCATACAAACCAGTAGAAAATTACCTGCTTATTGTAAGTCGGCTGAAACTGATGACGAACAATCCTATTGACGATATTCGTAAGACCTTACTGTCTATTTACAATAGGAGATGCTCGAGGAATGTTTCTAAGAATAGGTTGTTATAGGGAGGTTCCATAAGCAATGCCCCATACATATATCCGATCTTCGGCCAACATAAGCGAAGATAAGAAATACCGCTATGAACTTAGTCGTACATGGGATGATGCGCTGCCATCCATCGCATTCATTTTGCTTAACCCCTCGACTGCTGATGCGGATATCGATGACCGTACAGTAGAGCATTGTGTTGAATATGCGAGGCGATGGGGATATGGGACAGTCAGTATGTACAACCTTTATGCGTACCGGACAACGTATCCTGAAGAGCTTGAAGCGCAAGGGTTTCCTGTCGGGCCGCAGAATGATGAAATCCTAAAATCTGTGGCTGCAACCGGGGTTCGTATCATTGTCGCATGGGGCAATAATGCTCGTGCCGAACGAATCGATGAGGTTATGGCAATCATCGGGCGTCCTGTCGAATGCCTTGGAATCAACAAGAATGGAAGTCCTAAACATCCGGCGCGCCTTCCTTACAACCTTCAGCCGCAAGCTTGGCCTTACCAGGCTAGAATAATCCAACAATAGGGCAGTAATAGGGGCGTTCTGAACGGTTTCACCGCTGGTCAATCCGTATTCCAGCGACCGCTGCAGAAGAAAAGAAACTCAATAAGGGAGAGCTGTTGAAGGCTGCGAATAAGCAAGACAAGGATGTGATTGAGCGTATGTATTCGCCGGTTGCCGAGACGTATGGTTACACGGTGAATGTGATTACTACTGAGCTGGAGCGCTGAATTCGACCTTAATGGTTGATCTGGCAAGGGCGGTGCGGGAGATTGAAATGCTCCCGCGCCGCCCTTGTCATACCATCCGAATCGGATGTTGCATATCCGGTACTTATCTACCGGTAGCCATTATTGGAATATACGGTTCGACACATGAGTGGAACCGGGAGTTTTGTGCATTTGCACAATCACACGCATTACTCGTTACTGGACGGTGCATCTAGAATCCCTGATCTGGTGAATCGGGTAGCCGAACTTGGCATGCCGGCCGTTGGCATTACCGATCACGGCAATATGCACGGCGCGTACGAACTGTGGCGCAACGCCATAGACCATGACATCAAGCCGATCATCGGTATTGAAGCGTACATAACGCCGGAAACAGCGCGTCAGGACTCTACGCGCGTCAACTGGGACACGGCCTGGAACCCCAATCTTGACGAGAAGCATCGCCGCCGCAACCCGAACGACGTGTCTGGAGGCGGCTGGTATACGCATCTGACCATGTGGGCGGAAACCGACGAGGGGCTTTCCAACCTCATCAAGGCATCCTCTATCGCGAATCTTGAAGGACGAGTGGCGAAATATCCGCGCATGGACAAGGATGTGCTTTCTCGATATTCGAGGGGTGTGATTGCCTCGTCGGGTTGTCCGTCGGGCATCGTCCAAACTCGTCTGCGGCTTGGCCAGTTCGACGAGGCGTTGCGCGCAGCGGGCGAGTTGCAGGATATCTTCGGCAAAGACAATTTCTTCATCGAGTTGATGAATCATGGTCTGGAGATTGAAAACCAGGTATCTAATGATTTGCTGATGATTGCGAGGAAACTGAAGGCGCCGTTGCTCGCCACGAATGATTCACATTACGTGTGCGCCGAAGACGCGAGTGCTCAGGATGCGATGCTGTGTATCAATTCGGGTGCGCGTCTGGCCGATCCGGACCGGTTCAAGTTTGCTGGTACGGGTTATTACATCAAGTCGGCCGGGGAGATGCGCGAGTTATTCCGGGATTTGCCTGAGGCATGTGCCAATACATTGGCTATTGCTGAGCGTTGCAATGTCATGTTCGATGACAACGAAGACGGCGCATTTATGCCGAGGTTTCCCTGCCCTGATGGTTGGGATGAAACCGGCCTGTTTTTGAAGAAGGTCGAAGAGGGCCTTGAACATCGCTATGACGGTAATCCGCCGTTGGAGGTGCTGAAGCAGGCGGATTACGAGTGTGGCGTAATCTGCCAGATGCAGTTCTGTGGCTATTTCCTGGTGGTGGCGGACTACATCAATTGGGCTAAAACGCACGGTGTAATGGTCGGCCCAGGTCGTGGCTCGGCCGCTGGTGCGATGGTGGCCTATGCACTGGGTATCACGGAGTTGGATCCGTTGAAACATGGATTGATATTCGAACGTTTTCTGAACCCGGAGCGCGTGAGTTTGCCTGATATTGATGTGGATTTCGACCCGGTCGGCCGTGCGAAGGTGCTTGAATACGTGGCTGACAAGTATGGGCATGACAAGGTGGCGCAATGTGTGATTTACGGCACGATTAAGACGAAACAGGCTCTGAAGGATTCGGCGCGCATCATGGGCTACGACTTTTCGGTGGGTGATGCAGCTACCAAGGCGCTGCCTCCGGCTGAAACAGGCGGCAAGGACATCAGCCTGCATGACATTTTCAATCCGAATGCGGAACGGTATGCTGAGGCGCGCGAATATCGTGAACTGCACGATTCCAATCCGAATGTCAGGCGCATCACCGAGGAAGCTCAGGGAATCGAGGGGCTTATTCGTCAAACCGGCGTGCACGCTTGCGCCACCATCATGGGCAGCATTCCCATCACCGATGTTTCACCTTTGCTGGAACGCAAGGATGGCACTATCACCACTACGTTCGAATACCATACGTGCGAAACGTTGGGCTTGGTCAAGATGGATTTCCTGGGGTTGTCCAATTTGACGGTCATTCGTGACACGCTCAGCAATATTGAGGCGAATGGTAAACCGGCCATCGACTACACGAAGATTCCGTTAGACGACAAGCCGACCTATCAGCTGCTCTCTCGAGGAGACACACTCGGTGTATTCCAGCTCGATTCCGATGGCATCAGATCCCTGCTCAAAACTATGAAACCTACCTGCTTTAACGATGTCGCCGCGTTGATTGCCCTGTACCGGCCTGGGCCGATGGGCATGCGATCGCACACCATGTACGCGAGACGCAAGAACGGTCTGGAGCCAGTCGAACCCATTCACCCCGAACTGGATGAACCGTTGAGACAGGTGCTGGGTGAAACGTACGGTCTGATTATTTATCAGGAGCAGGTACAGTCCGCCGCTCGAATCTTGGCAGGTTATTCGCTTGGCAAAGCAGATGTGCTGCGTCGAGCGATGGGTAAAAAGAAACCTGAAGTATTGGCTCGCGAGAAAGTGCCGTTCTTTGCCGGTATGAAGGAACATGGTTATTCCGAGGAAGCAGCTGAAGCCATCTGGAGGATTCTGGTTCCGTTTTCTGAATATGCGTTCAACAAGGCGCATTCTGCTGCGTATGGCTTGATTTCCTACTGGACTGCCTACCTGAAGACTCACTACCCGGTGGAGTTCATGGCTGCTTTGCTGCAGGGTGCGGCCTCGAACAAGGATAAGACTGCCTTGTATCTCGGCGAAGCGCGCCGCATGGGCATCCAGGTGCTTTCCCCGGATATCAACGAGTCGGTTTATGAGTATTCCGCTGTGGGCAATGACATACGCTTCGGCCTCGGAGCAATCCGCAACGTAGGCAAGCAGGCCGTTGCCGAAATCATTGCCGAACGTGAAGGGCCACGCGGCCAATACAAGGATTTCATGGATTTCATCCGTCGTATTCCGTTGATGGTACTGAGCCGCCAGCTGATTGATTCCCTCATCAAGGCTGGTGCGTTTGATTCCACCGACTCCAGTCGCCGTGCTTTGAACGTCGTGAGCGATGCTGCTATTAATGTGATGATTCCGATTAAGCGCAAGCAGGAGCAAGGTCAGTTTGATCTGTTCTTCGATGATGAGGCTGGCGGGGTTGATGCTATGTGTGATGCTGGCATTACCGTGCCTGACGTAGAGGAGTGGGATAAGAAGACTAGGCTGAATTTCGAGCGTGAGGTGCTTGGCCTGTATGTGTCCGATCATCCGCTTTCTGGTATGCAGGCAGTGTTGGCTGGCTTGCGTGAGATGCCAATCGCGCATTTGATTGATCGGGCTAAGACGATGCCTGATGATCAGCAGGTAACGCTTGCGGGTTTGATTACCGGTGTGGATCGGCGTGTGTCGAAGAAGGGCAATCCGTGGGCGATCGTGACGATCGAGGATATGGAGAGCAGTATCCAGTGCATGTTCTTCGGTAAAGCGTATGAAGCTGCGGCCTCTGAGCTGGTTTTGGATTCCGTGGTACAGATTCGCGGCCATGTGGAATTGCGCGATGAGACTGTATCACTACGTGCCGCAGAGTTGCAGGTCCTTAACCTAGAGGATGGCAATACGCGTTCACTGACTATCATCTTGCCGTGGAACGCAGCCCATCGCGCGAACATGAACAGGCTCAGGCCAGTGCTGCTGAAATACCCGGGGCTCTGTGAAACTCAACTCGCTCTATTGGATGGGCAAGGCAATGCTCAGGTGCTCACACTTGGTGATCGGTTCCGTGTCAAACGAGACGCAGCGCTGTTCGCCGAACTCAAAAGTCTTTTCGGACCAAGATGCCTCGCTAACTAGTTGCGGGTTTGCAAGTATCCAAACCAACCATTGTGTTGTGCTGATTATCTTGGAATAACAAAGAATGGCCTTCCGTATGGTCGGAAGGCCATTCTTAGCTGTACTGCTATTCAGTAGCCGTTACTCAATCAGGCGGCGAAGTACTCTACGCCGGCCTCGAAGATTGGCTGGTACTTATCGCCGGGCACGTTCACGTACAGGCCGTTGCCGGAACGTTCGGAGTGACCCATCTTGCCGAACACGCGGCCGTCCGGGCTGGTGATGCCTTCGATGGCCAGGAGCGAACCGTTCGGGTTCACGTCGAGATCCATGCCGGGCACGCCCGCCTCGTTCACGTACTGGGTGGCGATCTGACCGTTGGCCTTGAGCTGGGCTAGCACCTCGTCGGAGGCCACGAAACGGCCTTCGCCGTGGGAAATGGCCACGGTGTGCACATCGCCAACAGAGGTCTTGGCGAGCCACGGGGACAGGTCGGAGGCGACGCGCGTACGCACCAGTCGGCTCTGGTGACGGCCGATGGTGTTGAACGTCAGCGTCGGGCATTCGGCGGTCATCGGCACGATGTCTCCGAACGGCACCAGCCCCAGCTTGATCAGCGCCTGGAAGCCGTTGCAGATGCCGAGCATCAGGCCATCGCGGTTCTTCAGCAGGTCGCGCACCGCTTCGGTGACGGCCGGAGCGCGGAAGAACGCGGTGATGAACTTGGCGGAACCGTCCGGCTCATCGCCACCGGAGAAGCCGCCAGGAATCATCACGATCTGGCTCTTGTTGATTTCCTCAACCAGAGCGGCGGTGGATTCAGCTACGGCAGCCGGGGTCAGGTTGTTGATCACCAGCGTGTGCGCTTCGGCGCCGGCACGCTCGAAGGCGGCGGCGGAATCGTACTCGCAATTGTTGCCCGGGAACACCGGGATGATGACGCGCGGCTTGGCCACGCCGGTACCCGTGTACACGGTCTTCTTCACGCCAGCGGCCTCAGTGTGGAAGTCGATGGTCTCCACAGTCTGGCCCTTTTCGGTGCCCTTGGAACGGTACGGGAACACGGACTCGATGCCGCCTTCCCAAGCGTTCTGCAGCTCGGCCAAGTCAATGGTTTCGCCGGCGGCGCTGAATGCGTATGCCTCGGTGGTCACGCCGATTTCGCCCACCTCGACCAGGTTGGAGACGGCCGGAATCTTCTCGTTGTCCTTGAGCTCCACGATGAACGAGCCATAAGCCGGAGCGAACAGGTCGTCGGCGGTGATGCTATCGTTCAGTTCCACGCCGATACCGTTGCCCACGGTCATCTTGAACAGGGCCTCGGCGGTGCCGCCGTAACCCGGAGTGGAGACGGCCAGGGCGGTGTGGAAGTCGGTGAGTTCCTCGACCAGAGCGAAGGCGTCAAGCAGTGCGTCCTTATCCGGAGTCAGGCCATCGGCCAGGTAACGCGGTGCGATACGCACGATGCGGTGGCCGGCACCCTTGAACTCAGGGGAGGTGGCGCGCTTCATGTTGCCCACGGCCACGGCGAAGGAAATCAGGGTCGGAGGCACGTCCAGATCCTCGAAGGAACCGGACATGGAATCCTTACCGCCAATAGCGCCAGCGCCCAGATCAACCTGAGCCATCAAAGCGCCGAGCACAGCCGCAGTCGGCTTGCCCCAGCGTTCCGGCTCGTCGCGCAGCTTCTCGAAGTATTCCTGGAAGCTCAGGTACGCCTTCTCATGCTCGAAGCCGGCGGCCACCAGCTTGGCCAGCGACTCGACCACGGACAGGTAAGCACCGGTGAACTGGTTCTTCTCCATGATGTACGGGTTGAAGCCCCAAGCCATCGCGGAAGCGGTGGTGGTCTCACCGAACACCGGGAACTTGGCCACCATGGCCTCGTTCGGAGTGAGCTGCTTGACGCCACCGAACGGCATCAGCACCGTGCCGGCGCCAATGGTGGAATCGAAGCGCTCGGACAGGCCCTTGTTGGATGCCACGTTGAGGTTGGTCACTAGAGCGTGGAAGCGATCGGAGAGGGAACCCGTGGTCCACTCGGACGGCACGGCGTAGGCCTGCTGGGCTTCGACGTGCACAATCTGATGCTTGGAAGCACCGTTGGAGGCCAGGAACTCGCGGGAAAGATTCACAATCTCATCGCCGTTCCAGGTCATCACCATGCGCGGATCCTCGGTCACAGTGGCGATCACGGTAGCTTCAAGGTTCTCCTCGCGGGCGTAGCCGAGGAACTCGTCCACATCTTCGGCGGCAACGTCCACGGCCATACGCTCCTGGGATTCGGAGATGGCCAGTTCGGTACCGTCCAGACCCTCGTACTTCTTCGGCACGGTGTTCAGGTCCACGTACAGGCCGTCAGCCAGCTCGCCGACCGCCACGGAAACACCACCAGCGCCGAAATCGTTGCAACGCTTGATCAGACGGCAGGCATCGCCACGGCGGAACAGACGCTGCAGCTTGCGCTCCACCGGAGCATTACCCTTCTGCACCTCAGCGCCATCGAGCTCCAGAGACTCCACATTATGAGCCTTGGAAGCGCCGGTTGCGCCGCCGATGCCGTCACGGCCGGTGCGGCCACCCAGCAGGATGATCTTGTCGCCCGGAGCCGGGGTCTCACGGCGCACATGATCGGCCGGAGTGGCGGCCACCACAGCGCCAACCTCCATGCGCTTGGCCACATAGCCCGGGTGATAGATCTCATCCACCTGACCGGTGGCCAGACCGATCTGGTTGCCGTAGGAGCTGTAGCCAGCAGCAGCGGTGGTCACTAGCTTGCGCTGCGGGAGCTTGCCTTCCAGAGTCTGGGAGACCGGAACGGTCGGGTCGGCGGCACCGGTCACGCGCATGGCCTGATACACGTAGGAACGGCCAGACAGAGGATCGCGGATGCATCCGCCGATGCAGGTGGCAGCGCCACCGAACGGTTCGATTTCGGTGGGGTGGTTGTGGGTTTCGTTCTTGAACAGGAACAGCCAGTCCTCATCGTGGCCGTTCACATCAACCTTGACCTTAACGGTGCAGGCGTTGATTTCCTCGGACTCATCGAGGCCGGTGAGGATGCCGTTCTTCTTGAGCCACTTGGCGCCAATGGTGCCCATGTCCATCAGGCACACTGGCTTGGCGTCGCGGCCGAGTTCGTGACGCATTTCAAGGTAGCGGTCGAATGCGGCCTTGACTACGGCGTCATCGATGTTCACTTCGTCCAGTTCGGTGCCGAATGTGGTGTGGCGGCAGTGGTCGGACCAGTAGGTGTCGATCACCTTGATTTCGGTGATGGTAGGCTCGCGGCCCTCCTCGGCGAAGTACTTCTGGCAGAATTCCAAATCGGCAAGGTCCATTGCGAGACCACGCTCGTCAATGAACTTCTGGCCGGCCTCGGCATCCATCTCATCGAAGCCCTTGATGACTTCCACCTTGCCGGGCACCGGCACCTGGGTCTTCAGGGTTTCCTTGGTATCGAGGCTTGCCTCGCGGGCCTCAACCGGGTTGATGACGTAATGCTTGATGGTCTCAACATCAGCGTCGGTCAGATCGCCTTCGAGCGCGTAGACCTTGGCGGAACGCACGGTTGGGCGCTCACCTTGAGAGATGAGCTGGATGCATTCGGCTGCGGAATCAGCGCGCTGATCGAACTGGCCGGGCAAGAACTCGGTGGCGAACACTTTGGCGCCGCCAAAGTCAGGCAGGTCGTAGGAGACATTGTCCACCTGAGGTTCGCTGAACACGGTGGGCACAGTCTGGTTGAACAGGTCTTCGGAAATGCCTTCAGCATCGTAACGATTGACGATACGCAGGCCCTTCAAACCCGTGACGCCCAGAATGGTGCGCAGTTCGCCGGCGAGCTGCTGCGCTTCGACGTCAAAGCCGGGCTTCTTTTCCACATAAACGCGGAAAACCATGAAAATCCTTTCCTAACAATCGTAAAAAGACAAATTGGCTCCCTTCGTCAGAGGGGAGCCAAAAGAAATGAATCAGGCGACTTCGATGCCTTCGGACTTGGCCAGCTCGGCCAGACGACCCTCAATCTCCTCGTAAGCCGGGATGATGGAGCCCAGACCGCGGCGGAACAGATCCTTGTCTAGGTGCTCCACCTTGCCGGAGTGATCGCGCTGATCCCACAGACGGCAGGAATCCGGGGTAATCTCATCGGCTAGCAGCAGCGTGCCATCGGAAGCGCGACCCATCTCGATCTTGAAGTCCACGAGCTTGACATCGATCTTGGCGAAGATGTCAATCAGTGCTTCATTGATCTTGCGAGCCAGCGGAGCGATTTCGGCGAGATCCTCGCGGGTGCACACGCCCAGAGCCACCAGGTCATCATCGTTCACGAACGGATCGTGCAGATCATCGTTCTTCAGGAAGTACTCGAGCACCGGCTCCTTGAGCGGCAGGCCCTCTTCAACGCCCAGACGGGAGCAGAAGTGGCCGGCTGCGGTGTTGCGCAGCACAATCTCCAGCGGGAACATGTCCATCTTGCGCACCAGCTGAGCGGTGTCGTTCACACGCTTGACGAGGTGGCTGTTGATGCCGCGAGCCTTGAGCAGGTCGAAGATGATAGTGGTGATGAGGTTATTCAGACGGCCCTTGCCGGTGAAGTCCTCTTTTTTCTCACCGTCGCCAGCGGTGGCGGTGTTCTTGTATTCGACCCACAGGATATCGGGATCGTCGGTTGCGTACAGTTGCTTGGCCTTGCCCTCGTAGAGCTTTTCCAGCTTCTCCATAACTCGCCTTTCAGGAGTGGAATTCTGGGTGAACTAACGGTAAAAGGGTATCAACGATAGCTGACACTCAGCGGGTTATCGAACGTCGATTTGTAATGCATCGGCGACTCGTCCTGCCTTGGCTCGCGCGTCGGCTTCATCGGCACCAATAGCCAGTGCTACGGCCATGCGGCGGTGACCGTGCACTTCCGGCTTGGAGAAGATACGCAAATCGGTGCCAGGCTCGGCCAACGCCCTGGCGGCATTGGTGAATTCGGCCTCACCGTCGCCGGCAACTACAATCGCATGGCTGGCAGCAACAGCGCCGTTTGGCAAGCTTAAAGCCACATGATCTGCGGTAATCGGCAAGCCCAGGATTGCGCGCGCATGCAGGGCGAACTCACTCAAACGCTGAGAAGCCATCGTCACCATACCCGTGTCGTGTGGGCGAGGGGAGACCTCATTGAACAGCACCGAGCCATCAGTCAATACAAACAATTCCACGCCAAATACACCCCAACCGGTTTCACCGGCCTTACGCGCGCGGGCCACCAGCCCCTCCACGGCACCGCGAGCAATCAGCTGCGCCTGCGCCAACACAGCCTCAGAAGATGCGGCTGGCTGCCAGGACTCGCGGTAGTCGCCGGATTCCTGACGCTGCCCAATCGGAGCACAGGTCACAATACCAGCCGAAGAGCTCACAGTCAGCACAGTCAACTCATAATCCAAAGGAGCCAAAGCCTCCACAATCACACGGGACACGTCGCCTTCATCGGCGGCACGGCGACCCTCCTGAGCTTCCACCCAAGCCGCATCAATTGCATCCGCGGAACGTACCACGGACTGACCATGACCAGACGAGCTCATCACCGGCTTGACCACGCACGGATAGCCCACTTCGGCAGCGCCGGCGCGCAGCTCTTCCAGAGAACCAGCGAAACGATACGGTGTGGTCGGCAATCCCAGCTCCTCATGAGCCAGCACGCGCAAACGTTCGCGGTCCATGCAAATCGCTGCAATCTCAGCGCTTGGCACCACCTGAGCTCCAGCGGCAGCGGCTCCTGCCAGCACATCGGTGGCAATGGCCTCCACTTCGGGCACGATAATGTCCGGCTTCACCTCATCAAACAGAGCCTGCAGCTCATCGGCGTTCGCCATATCCAGCACGCGATACTCATGCGCCACCTGCTGAGCCGGAGCTCCGGCATAGGAGTCGGCGGCGCACACCCAAGCGCCCAAGCGCATCAGCTCAATGGTGACTTCCTTGCCCAACTCGCCGGAACCCAAAAACAGTACGCGGGTGGCGTGCTTGCCCAGCGGAGTACCAAGCGGACGATGAGCGGCAAAGGAAACAAGAGAGTTGGCAACAGTATTCACAGCAGTCTCAGTCATACCCACATTGTGCCATGCCACACGAATTTTATTGCCTGTAACCTGCCATAAATACTGCATATAGACACGCCGTTGCACTGGCACAAGCAGTGCCGTACCTTATCAACTACCGGCCGATTTGTTCAGCGCGGTCGGGCCAACGTTTGAAGGGGAACACTTGCGAGGCAATGCGCTTGGAAGCTTCGCAAGTGGATGAACGAGGGGGATTGGACATGCCGGTGCAATACGAGGCACTGATTTCCAAACGAGCGGCCAATCTGCCGGGTAATCCCTTCGCCGAGGCAGATGCGAGAGTTGCGGCCGCTATCGCTCAAGGTCATGACGTTATTGACTTAAGCAAAGGCAATCCAGACGGGCAGCCTCCCGTGTTTGTTCAAGATGCACTTGCTGCCGCGGCGCATGACCCATCTGAATTCCGCTACCCTCCGTTTGATGGTTTGCCTCAGTATCTTGACGCTATCGCAGGCTGGTATGAGCGTGAGCATGGAGTCAATGTTGATTCTGCCGCCAACCTGCTCGCCACCTCCGGTTCATCAGTAGGCATTGCCACGGTGATTCAGGCGCTGATTGACCCAGGGGACACGGTGGTGGCGGTGGACCCATACTATCCGCAGTATGAAGGTTCCACAGCGGTTGCGGGCGGTCGATTCGAAACGATCCCAGCCAGTGAGTCACATGGTTTTCTGCCTGATTTGGAAGCAGTGGATTCGGCACTGTGGACGCGGGCCAAACTACTGATTCTGAATTATCCGAACAATCCCACCGGTGCGGCAGCAACTCCGGAACTGTATGCGGCTGCTGTACGGTTGGCTAAGCAATACAACTTTGTAATACTCAATGACTTTGCTTACGCGGGTTTGGAATTCGGTGGCGCTCGCTCGCTAAGCATACTGGAAACGCCGGGTGCTCTTGACGTGGCTTTGGAGTTGGGCTCACTTTCCAAAATGTATATGGTGGCTGGCTGGCGCGGTGGGTTCGTCGCCGGTAATGCTGATGTGCTGGCTGCGGTCAAGGCCGTGCACCGGCAGACTGCTGTGCTTGCCTCCAGTGTGATTCAGCATGCAGGAGCCTTGGCATTGAACTCCGACCAGTCCACGGTAGCGGAGCTGGCAGCGCAGTATCAGCATCGTTTCGAAGTAGTGCGCGATGGTCTCAGCGGTAGTGGTCTGGAAGTCAGCCAATCGCATGGTGGATTATTTGCGTGGGCGCGTGTGCCGGATGATGCCGGCGATTCGGATGCGTTTGTTGACTGGCTGCTTAAGAATGCCGGTGTGGCTCTGATTCCGGGTTCCTGCTTCGGCACAGTGGGCGATTATTGGGTTCGTATCAGTTTGCTAAGGCATACTGCTGAGCTGTATCAGGCTGTTTCGCGAATTCGTCGCGCATTGGAAACTTTGACTAAAAATTAGGCAATGCGCCTTGCAGCACACTATTTTTCGAATGTGTGCTAGCGTTTGCTCCCGCCACATGCCGGGCGATGTATGGACGTGGCTTAAGATGAGGCAATGCGTGAAAACGGGAGTGAAGAGAGCATCGACCGACCGCTGACCATTGCTTTGGTGGTGGATACGGTGGGCAATCAGGGTAACGGTACATCGAATTCCGCATTACAGTGGGCCGCTGAACTTGAGCGTCAGGGTCATCATGTGCGATTGGTGGGAGTTGGTGCTCCCGAATATCCCGCACGTGTGAATAAGGTGCCGTTGGTCTCCTGGGTGGCTTCCAAACAGCTTATGCAGTTCGCTCAGCCGAGTGACACGTTATTTCGCACGGCTTTCCAAGGCGTAGATGTGGTGCACATCTATATGCCGTTCAAATTCGGGCGTCATGCTGCTAAGGTTGCTCGCCAAATGGGTATTCCGGTGACTGCAGGGTTCCATTTGCAGCCGGAAAACGTGTTGTATTCGGCAGGTCCGTTGCGCCATATTCCAGGGATTTCGAGCTTCTTGTACTGGCTATTCAAGCATTGGCTGTACAAGCGAATCGACCATATTCATGTGCCTACCGAAATGACCGCCAGTTTGCTGCGTGCGCATGGATACAAGGCGAAGTTGCATGTGATTTCTAATGGATATTCACCAGCGTATAAGCCGTTGAAGTCGGTTGATCCGGCGGCTCCCACTCCAGTGCCGTTCCGCATTATCGCTTCTGGTCGACTGGCCCGCGAAAAGGATCAGATCACGCTGATTAAAGCAATTTCCATGTCTCGCCATGCTGCGGATATTCAACTGGTGATTGCCGGAACTGGGCCGTTGCGCCGGTACCTGTCATTCCGTGCTGGGCGACGCTTGGCGCGTAAGGCAGATATTGGTTTCCATAAGCATGCCGAAATGCCGGAATTGCTGCGGTCAGGTGATTTGTTCGTGCACTGTTCGATTGCGGATATTGAATCCGTAAGCGTTATCGAAGCGATGGCCTGTGGCCTTGTGCCGGTGATTGCCGCTTCCGAATTGTCTGCGGCAAGCCAGTTTGCGTTGCTGGATGAGTCGCTGTTCCCCGTGCGTGATGCCGCTTTACTGGCGCGTCGCATCGACTGGTGGATTTCACATCAGCAAGAGCGCGCCGAGTGGAGCGCCAAATACGCTGAGAATACCAAAGCTCATTATTCTGTGGAGGCCTCGGTCCACAAGTTCGTGGACATGGAACGTGAGGCTATCAGGGAATAGCCTCACGTGATTGAGTGCTCAATGACCGTGGCGGTTGTAATGCACTGTATGCCGGACACGCTCCGGGCCGCTCAGGCCAAGTCTTTACGGTCCGGCACATAGTGCATTACAACCGCTACTCCGTTAGTGTCAATGTGTTATTGGTGCGCCTGTTTACAGCAGCTCGATAAGCTGATTGACCTCTTCTTCGGTGGTGGACCAGCTGGTGCAGATGCGCATCACGGTGTGGGTATCATCGGCCTTTTCGGTGAATCCAAGCTTCACATGCTGTGCCAAACGGTCGATGGTCGGCTGATCGAGAGTCACGAAAATCTGGTTAGTCGGGGCCTCGAAGGTGAGCTGGTAACCCTTGGCTTTCAATGCTTCACGGATACGGTCGGCGGCAACATTGGCATTGCGGGCGATGTTGAGGTAGAGGTTGTCGGTGAACAGTGCATCGAACTGTGCGCCCAGCACGAATCCCTTGGCCAGCAATGCGCCATGCTGCTTGATTTGCGTGAGGAAATGCTTCGGTGTGTTGTTCTTGGTGAACACCACGGCCTCACCGAACAGCGCACCAACCTTGGTGCCGCCGATGTAAAACACATCAGCAATGCGGGCCAGATCGGGCAGGGTCAGATTGCTGCCGGTGGCAGTCAGCGCATAGCCAAGGCGCGCTCCGTCCACAAACAGCGGCATGTCATACCGATGTGCGACTTTGGCTAGTGCCTCCAGCTCGGCTTTGCTATACATAGTGCCGTATTCGGTGCTTTGTGATACGTACACGCAGCCGGGGAAAACCATGTGCTCGTAATTGCCGTCCGCATAGAAGGTCTTGCAGAACTCATCAAGCTCATTCGCATCCATCTTGCCGTTGTGATGGGGGAGCGTGAGTACTTTGTGCCCGCTGAATTCAATAGCGCCGGCTTCATGCACGTTCGGATGGCCGGAAGTCACGGTGACTACGCCTGCGTAGACGGGAGTGATGGTGTCAATCACCACTTGATTGGTTTGCGTGCCACCAACCAGGAACCAAACGTCGGCGTCTGGGCAGTCGCAGGCTTCGCGAATCTTTGCCTTGGCCTGAGCAGTCAGTTCATCTGAGCCATAGCCGGAATACAGGTGTTCATTAGCCCGTACCACGGCATTGAGCACAGACGGGTGAGCGGCGCGGGAATAATCATTCTCAAAAGACAGCATTGCGAATCTTTCTTTTTGTGGCTCGTAAAGCAATAGCCTCGAGTCTACAACGCTGGTTTGTATGGCGCAGAAAACGAAAAACCCCTCCGACTTATCGGAGGGGTACTGGGGTGGCCAACGCGGCTCGAACGCGCGACCTTCTGAACCACAATCAGATGCTCTACCAACTGAGCTATGGCCACCATCGATGCACAATCACACAGTGCTTTTGCGCAACAGATGGATACTATACACGAGTTTCTCGTGCTGTGCGCATCGGCGTGTCGTGATGGGTGCTGTTGTTCGAAAAGCTCATTGTTGCAGCGATTTTTCACTGTTTGTTGCCTTTTCCGATGCGGATGAGTGCAGCCATGCCGCAGAGCGGGGATATGGGCTACCTCGACGTGAAAGGAAAGTTTGCGATGTTTCATGCGTGATACATCCGCATTGTTCAGGCAAATGTGACTACGCCCACAATGTGAACACTGTGTTTCTCCTACGTCTTTGCTGGCCTACTTTCGTACCTTGACATTTCCAAACGAGAGAGAGAAACACTATGGAAAAGGTTAAAGCGTTCGCCGATTGGCTGACCAAGTGGTTCACGGTCATCGTGATCGTGTGGGCCGTGTTTAACTACTTCGTGCCGCAGGCCAGCCTGTGGGGTAAGGCATACACCGGCTACATGCTGGGCATCGTGCTCTTCGGCATGGGCCTGACCCTGTCTCTGGATGACTTCAAGCGCATCCTCACCCAGCCGCTGATGGTTATCGTCGGCACCATCGCCCACTTCGTCATCATGCCGCTTATCGCTGTGCTGCTGTGCTGGATCTTCCGTCTCGATGGTGCTCTGGCCGTCGGCGTGATCCTCGTCGGCTGCTGCCCGTCCGGTACCTCCTCCAATGTGATGAGCTACCTGTCCCGTGGTGACGTGGCTCTGGACGTTTCCATCGGCATCCTCTCCACCCTGTGCGCTCCGTTCATGATCCCGCTGCTCATGCAGTGGCTGGCTTCCCAGTACGTCACTGTGCCGGTTGAGTCCCTGTTCCTCAACGCCGTCAAGGTGGTGCTCTTCCCGATCGCCCTGGGTGTGATCTGCCACATGATCTTTGGTAAGAAGATTGAAAAGGTCACTGTGGCTCTGCCTATCGTCTCTCAGGTCGCCATCCTCCTGATCATCGGCGTTGTGGTTGCCGCCAACGGCCCGAAGCTGTTCGTCGCTTCCTCCCTCATGGCTATCCCGGTGGTCATTCTGCACAACCTTTCCGGTTACGCTCTGGGCTTCGGCTTCTCCAAGCTGATGTACAAGATCTATCCGAAGGGCTTCCGTTACGCTCAGCAGAAGGCCATCACCTTCGAGGTTGGCATGCAGGACTCCGCTCTGGGCGCAACCCTGGCTCTGGCTTCCTTCGCTTCCAACCCAATCGCCGCTGTGCCGTCCACCTTCTTCTCCGTGTGGCACAACATCTCCGGTTCCATCCTTTCCAGCTGGTGGCGTAACCACGACGACAAGCACGAGATTCACTGGGATTCCGATAACGGTGAAAAGGGCTCCGCAAAGGGCGCTGACTCTGTGCATGCCTTCGATGCCGACAAGGCTGCTGCCAAGGTCGAGGCCTGATTCAGCATTGGTCTGAAACGGTAAAGCTGCACGCTTCAGACTGATTGATCTCTGAACCGCTCCTGCTTACTCCCGATTGATGTATCGCGAGGTGCCTCATTTGAAAATGAGCGCGTAATCCGGAGTGGTGCCTCACCTGTGGTGAGCGTGAAATCCTAGTCCGCGTCGGCTTGTGGGGTTTCGTCGTCTTCCGGTTCGACGCCCGCGATCCGGGCGAGCGTCTTGTTCAAGTATGCCATGTCCGGGCCCATGCGTCTGGCCAGCCGCGCGGTGCGCGGTGCCGCCAGTGCTTCGAGCCGGTCCTGGATGTCGTGGATGCGGCGGACGAGCTCGGCCGGGTTCACGGTCGCGAGCGTGTGTTCGATCTCCTCTCGCTTGTCGTCGGGTATGAAGCCGGGGCCGCCGGCGGCCCTGTCCGCCTCGTCGAACTCCTTGAGCCGCTCCCACGGGGTGCGTGGTGCGTCGTAGACGCGGCGGGGACGGCCGTCCCGGGTGCTTTCGCGCGCGACCGGCTTCTTGGACGGGGTGAACAGGTTGGCCTTGACGCGCACCAGCTCCCATAGCTCGTTGAGCAGGCCGAGCTCATCGACGGTGTACCGGTAGTAGAACGCGTGGCGG
>NZ_NMWV01000015.1 GCF_002860405.1 Bifidobacterium imperatoris
GCCGCGTCGCGCGTCTTTTTGAGGTACCGGTCCATCGTGGCCGCGCCCATCCGCTCCAGCTCGCGGAACGCGAAACCGTCCCAGTCGGCGAGCTCGCCGTGCGCGCGCAGCATGGGCATCCACAGGGGCAGCATCGCCTTGAGGTACTTCGCGCACGGCGCATCCATCATCAGCCACACCTGGACCAGCAGCTCGCGCGACTGCTCCGAATACCGCTTCGGCCGCTCCGCGGGCGACATCGACGGCCTGCCGCGCCCGGCTTCCGTGAGTCTGCGTCTCGCGGTGCTCCTGCCGATTCCCAGCACGGAGCACATCTCATCGAGGATGCGTCCCTTGTCCTTCTTCGACGCCTTCATGTATTCATCCCTGAATCTCAGGGTGACCTGCCGCTTCGTCGCCATGCTGATCCTGTCTTCCATAAGACAAGCCAAACAGGACCGATACCGTTCGCGCTCATTCCCGATGAGGCACCACCACACCCTACGCGCTCAAAAAACGTGAGGCACGTCGCCGGTCAATTATATATGAGAATCGATTATAATCGATTCTCATACGGTTCTTGGTTTGAGAATCAGGTATATCTGATTCTCAAACGTGCTAGGGGAGGAGCTTGCCATGATTGAACGTCCGGGTTACATGGATCAGATTCGGCCGTTCATCGGCAAGAACATCATCAAAGTACTGGTAGGTACACGGCGTTCCGGCAAATCAACATTGCTGCAGCTTATTCGCCAGCAATTGCTTGCCGAAGGTGTCGCCGAGCAGTCCATGCTGCACATCAACTTTGAATCAAGCCAGTATGCGAACATCGCCGATGCCGACGCGCTCACCCAGTATGTCAGCAAGCAGATGGCAAACGTGACCGGCAAGATTCGGATCTTCCTCGATGAAATCCAAGAAGTCGATCATTGGGAAAAAGCCGTGCGCTCCTTCATGGTCGATTACGATGCTGATATTTACCTCACCGGTTCCAATGCGCGCATGCTTTCCAGTGATCTCGCCACCTATATCACCGGCCGGTATGTAGCCATCGACGTGTACCCGTTCTCATTCGCGGAATTCCTTGATGCCTACCGCCAAACCGTAGGCCCCATCGATGCGCGCACGGCGTTCCACAAGTATGTGAATCAGGGCGGTTTCCCATTCCAAACGGATTTGGCATTCAACGAAGCCGCTTCTCTGCGCTACCTCGATGACCTGTTCTCCACGATTTTGTTCAAGGACGTGGTACGCCACGCAGGCATCCGCGATAGTGATGCCTTGGAGCGAGTCGTCCGGTACGTTATCGGCGAGGAAGGGCATCTGATTACTGCCGCCAATATTGCCGCTTACATGAAAAGCGAGCAGCGCAAAGTATCGCCTGAAACTATCGCCAACTATCTCAATGCCGCAAGCAAAGCGTTCCTCATCTACCGTGCGCCCCGCGAGGATTCCATCGGCAAGCGCACATTGAAACTCAACGAGAAATATTACGTGGTCGATCAGGGCTTGCGCCATGCCGTCGGCCTGAACAACGCCAATGCCATCGATCAGGTGCTGGAAGGCATTGTGTACATGGAGTTGAAGCGGCGTGGCTATGACGTGCACGTGGGCAAAGTGGGGGATAAGGAAATAGACTTCATCGCCAGACGTGGTGACACGGTTTTCTACTATCAGGTCACGTACTTGCTTGGTTCGCAGCAAACAGTGGACCGTGAGTTCGGCGTATTCGATGCCGTGCAAGACAACTGGCCGAAGTACGTGCTGAGTATGGATGAATTCCCGCAAACGCACAACGGCATACGCGGCATGAACCTTATCGATTGGCTGCTTGCCAAAGAGTAAACCGTGATTACCGTTATGTGCGCTATTCGCTCAAATATGCCTGCGCATCAAGGGCGGCACGGCAGCCCATGCCGGCGGCGCTGATGGCCTGGCGATAGACGCGATCCACGCAGTCGCCTGCAGCGAAGATTCCCGGGGTGCTGGTGCGCGTGCTGGCACCATCCACGAGAATATACCCATCCTCATCACGATCGGCCACAGAAGCGGCGAAATCAGTGGCAGGTGTGTGGCCGATAGCAACGAACACGGCAGCGGTTTCCAGCTCACTGGTCTCGCCGGTAACCGTATTCTTCAGCGAAACACTGCTCACATTCACCTGTGGCTTGGGTTTAAGACCAATGCCGGGCAGTGAAGCAGGAATAGCAGCCGGTGCAGTTTCCGTGCCATGAATTTCAGTGACCACAGTATTGGTGAGCAAATTGAGCTTCGGATTTTCCTTGGCTCGATCCACCATGATTTGCGAAGCGCGGAACTCATCGCGGCGATGAATCAACGTTACAGAAGAGCCGAAGCGGGTCAGGAACAGTGCCTCCTCGAACGCGGAATCACCACCGCCGACCACCACAATCGGCTTGTTGCGGAAGAAGAAACCATCGCAAGTGGCACAGTAGGAAACACCGTGTCCGGAAAGCTCCACTTCACCGGGAACACCCAGCTTACGGAACTTGGAACCGGTGGCGATAATCACCGCACGAGTTTCCAACACCTCGTCATCGGACAATTCCAAACGATACAGCGGCGCATCATCCGTGCCCACGGAAGCAATAGCAGTCACATCGTCGGCAATGAATTCAGTGCCGAAACGCTTGGCCTGCTCGCGCATGTTGTCCATCAAATCGGGGCCGAGAATACCTTCCGGGAAGCCGGGGAAATTCTCCACCTCAGTGGTGTTCACCAGCTGGCCGCCCGGAGCCAAAGCGCCGGTGATCATCAGCGGATTCAATCCCGCACGGCCCAGGTAAATAGCCGCAGTGTAGCCGGCCGGACCAGAGCCGATAATAACAACGTTGTGTGCCATAGTCTCTCCCCACATAAAAGTCTTCGGTATTCCTAGGTTCACCATCATACGGGTGAGATAGTCAGCTTTTCCGCAATTTCGGCTCAAAGCCACAATGCCCTCCACGAGGGAGGGCATTGTGTGCGTGCAATGGGAGCGCGGGTTAGAAGACTTCTACCTTCTGAATGTAGAGCTGGTTCTGAGGCAGGCTATCCATCGGCACCCACAGCATCAGATCCTGAGTGGTGACCGACTTGCTGAACTTCACTTCAGTGGTACCACCTTCAGCGAAGGTGAAGGAAGCCATCTCCTCGCCCTCAGACGGATTGCCGGTTGTGTTGGCACGAATGTATCCCTTACCACCCGAGCTACGGATGGAGATGATCATGCGAGACACATCATGTGGCTGATCAAGATGCAGCGTGTAGCCATAACCAGACTGTCCACCAGGGTTGGAAACGAAGTTGGCGCTGGAAATGGTGTATGCCGTAGTGTTCACCACGTGCGGCTGTGGTACGGACTTGACCGACCTATCTTCCACAACCTTCTTCACAGTGGACTTCTTCTGAGCCTTAGCGCTGCTCGAAGAAGAGGAAGAGCTGGACTTCTCTGAATCCTGCGTACCGGAATTGGAAGAGTCAGAAGAAGAGTTCGAATTCGAGGACTGCGAGGAATCCGTGGAGTTGGGATCGTCAGCAGAACTGGAATCAGAAGACTTCTGATCGCCGAACGGAACCTCGTTCATGTTCACATCCGGCCAATCGCCGGTGGAAGACTTAGTGGTATCCGTGGCATCGGCCGGGTCCACACCGCTCTTCTGGAATGCGCTCCATGCCCAGAATCCAGCGGCAACCACAACAACAAGTGCCACAATCAGAGCCACTACCTTGGTGGTAAAGCTACCGAACAGGTTCTCGTTAGGCAGATGATCGTCTTCGCCAGTCTTTTTCACAGGCGGATTCTTAGGATCATAGCTCGGCGGAATGGCCGCAACCTCAGCAATACGAGCCTGCTCTTCTTCCAACGCGCGCAATGACTCTTCACCCGGCTGAATCTCACGGCCGCCAGCGTCATAGACCGGAATACGGCTCGTAGTCTCGCCATATCCATCCGTAGAAATCGGAACGGTCGGGTGAGAGTTGCCAGCAAAGGCACCGGCAGCAGGAGCGTTGAAATCATTGAACCAATCGGCCGTATCATCGCCGGAAAGATTCTCAGCATTCCAAGCATCAGAGAACTTGAAATCGAACAGGTGACGGCCAGGCTCCTCCACTGCCGCACCATTCGGACCTGGAACGGCTGCGACAGGGCCGGCCTGAGTAATCGCCAGATCGGGCAGCTGCTTGCTGGTAATCAGCGAAGCAGGAATTTCACCAAGTTCCGCAGCAGTATCAGCCTTATTCAGCAGCATACGAATAATGGAGGGATCGCCAGCAACATTCGGCAAAGCAATCTCAGTATCGCCGAGCTCCTGCAGCGGCTTCCAATCGCCCAGCAGTGCATCCAATTCAGCCAAGGAAGCCATTGGCAGCGTAAGCTCATTGCCGCTGAACAGCTCCAAGCCACGCTTGCAGATAACCTGGAACTCACCAGGGGTATCCTGCGGCAAAGCAGCCAAAGTAAAGGCAGGCTGCTGAGGATTACGCTTCCTGGTCAGCAAGGCATACAGCAGTGCCGCCAGCTGGCGAACGGCATGGCGTTCTGCGCCATCTTCCTCCAGTGATGCGCCGGAAGTATCGGCCAGCAGTGGAGCGAAAGGTGCGCCCGTGATTTCAATGCCGGCGCTGGAAATACGAACCGTATCCGTGGTGAGCACGATGCTTGCGGTAGCGTCTCCGTGCAGCATCGGGCGAATGGCTTCAGACAATTCGCCGATGATCGAGCGCATCGCATTAAAACTCAGCGGGCTGCTGGAATGCAAGCTGATGTATTCAGTCAGCGATTTGCCGCTATCCACCGGCGTGATAACCAGCATGGAATCACCCTGACGGCGGTACTTCT
Source organism: Bifidobacterium imperatoris (assembly GCF_002860405.1). GTDB lineage: Bacteria > Actinomycetota > Actinomycetes > Actinomycetales > Bifidobacteriaceae > Bifidobacterium > Bifidobacterium imperatoris. The sequence continues at coordinate 4,823 of NZ_NMWV01000015.1, forward strand.
GCACCGGCACAAAATGCTCAGGGCGGGTAGCCGTAATCGTGCCCGCGATTTCGTTAATGGTATTGAGCTGGCGGCGGTCAGTGACCAAATACAGCTGGCAGTCCTTGGCCAGAATACGGTCATTCGCCTTCCAAGCTTCAATGCCGGGTTCCTCACGCAGTGCTGACACCAGTGTGTATCGGTTAAGAATGGTATCGCCCAATTGCGGTTTCATATGCGTGTCCGGCTCCATACGATTGTTACTAATACTGCTTGGGATTGTCTTTGACATTCTATCCGTGGGGCTAGCCTGAGAGAAGTCCTCCTCAGGGGTGATTTCTTGGCCTGTTTCACTAGGTGAAATTCCCTGAGCGTTATCAGGAGTGTCGCTTGGCTGATCATCAGCAGTAGCCTCAGACGCAACCATGTTGCGCCCCAACCCCAATCGCGCCAGCACAGGGCCTGCAATAGCCTTCAATTCCTGCGTGCGCAGCAGCCACAGTACAGCCACATACACCACAGCCAGAACGATGGTGAGCACTACGCAGATGCCCACAGCGGAAAGCCAGCCCATATGACCGCCGCCAGGATTGGCTGCCGGACCATTGGGATCAGGCCTATGGAAGATGCCGCCATCCATATGCTTGGCCGGCTGAATATCAGCCTTGAACAAATCCACTATCGGATTCTTGAGCAAGCGAACTGCAACGCCAGCCACCACTGCGGCAGCCAGCGCCTTGCCATAGGCCACGCCTACCACCTTCAGACCAAGGTGCCCATTGAATTTCTTACGCAGCATCATCAACGTAGGCGGCAAGGCAATAATCGAACCAATCGGTGCGGAACAGGCGATGCCCACCACCCAATACTGCGGCGGCAGCAGTACCATACTGGCCACCATCAGTGCGATGACGCACGCATAGTCGATGAGATTGCACAGGAACGGATGCCAACCATCCTCAAACGCGTAGAACGTGCGTTGAATCAGCAGGAATCCAGAAACCAGCGGAATGCCAAAGCTCAACGGAATCAGCGCATATGAGATCAGCATCGTTTCGTTCATCGATACAGACGGCAGCAACGCGCGAATAATCGGCTCTGGGAACACAATCATTGCCGCAGCGAAGAACATGATGACCAAGCCCACATTGTTCAATGCACTGCTCAGATCATTGCGCGCCTCATCCAAATTATGTTCGGCAATGGAGCGCGAAATCTTCGGGAACATGGCTGTGGATACAGACACCGCAATCAGCGAATACGGCAGGATAAACAGCGTGTAAGCGTTCTGATAAGTGGCGTTACCGGCAATATCGAACAGGCTGGCACCCACCATCTCATGTGCGCGAAGCGGTGCCAGTGTGGCGATACGGGTTTGAATGATGCCGGAAATTTCGGTGATAACCACCACACCCAGTGACCCTAGGGCCACTGGGCCCATCGCCTTCAAACCGAAGCCGGTCAAACCGAACTGCGGGCGGTATTTGAAGCCGAGTCGCATCAGAGGAATGAAAAGAATCAACGCCTGGAAGGCCACGCCCAGCGTCCAAGTGCCTGCGGTAAGCGCAATCTTGCCGCCTGTCCAGAAATCGAGCGGCTGCTCATTGGCTTTGCCGAACAGCAGAATGAACGCGGTGAAGCCAGCGCAGCTGATGACATTCGCACCGGTGGAACTCCACGCATAGGCGGTGAAATGGTCTTTAGCGGCCAAGATCTGGCCCAGTACGGTGTAAAGGCCATAGAAGAAGATCTGCGGCATGCACCATAGCGTGAACGCCGTGGTGAGCGCAATCATCTGAGAATCATTGCCGCCAACGTATAGACGCGTCAGCAGGGGAGACGCGGCACCCATCAGAACCGTAACCGCCAGCAGGATGACGATAGCCAACGTAATCAGGCGATTCAGACGTTCCTGGGCGTCTTTTTCCTTAAGCGTGCGCACAATCTGCGGCACCAGCACGGCATTGAAAATACCGCCGGTCACCAGCGTGAAAATGGCCTGCGGAATCATTGAGCCGGCCTGATAGGCGTTAGCGGCGAGACCGGTGGTGCCCATAGCCGCAGCCAATAGAATCGTACGAATTTGACCGGTCACACGGGAAGCCGCAGTGCCGGAAGCCATGATGAGTGAATTACGGCCTACGGTAGAACTCATTCGTCGGGATCCTTCTTACGGTTGAACTGGCGCCACAATCCCACCACGCCCAGCAGCACGGCGAAACCGATAATGACGAAGCCGCTGGCGTCGCTGATACGCAGCACGCTGGTTATCGCAGTGTCCTGCGTGTTGCCGAACGCGTTGCCGTGGCGGTCGGCCAGCGAGATATGCGCGGTAGTGGAGCCGGAAGTCGAGACACGAATGGTGAATGCCACTTGGGCTTCACTGTGAGCGGGAATCACAATGGTGTTGGATCGTGACGTGACGATCTGCATGGAATCAGTAATTGAATTGACCTGCACATTAACTGCATACGGCAGATTATTGCTCACGGTTACCGGCATTTTGGCTGATTCACTGAATACGGAAATTGATTCGGAAGGCGTGATGCTCACGCTGTTCAGCAGCGTATTCGCCATGTTCTGTGCGGCATCCGCCATACGCTGATGGCTTTCGGTTGGCTCGGAGCCGGTGAGGGCGCGCAGGGCCATGCTGTCATGGAGGGCAAGCAGGTCGCTGATCCACTGCTTGGGATTATTGCTATGGCTTGCGGTGGAATCCGCGTCACGACGGGCCAGAGCCTGAGTGTCCAACGTATCGATATCGCTGGAATTCACACTGTTCTTAAGAATCGAACTGGCCAAGCGCGTCATGTTCTGCCTGCTGCCGGCAAGCTGGTTCAGAATCGACTGCGTTGCCGAGGTATCAGGTGCGTCCGCATTCTGATTGACCGAATCATTCACCTGATATGGATCCATGCTGGCCATCGTGTTCAAATCGGTGAGATTGAGCCAAGATGCCTGTTCGAGCGCGCTCATCACCTGATTGATCCAATCTGCCGAACTCGAACGGGTGAACGTCATCAACAGGTTGCGCGTGGTATACGGCTGTTCCATTTGGTAGAAGGCACTTTGGGCGAGCAGACGGGCTAGGCGACCGGCATCACTGGTTTCAGCAGTGGCTTCCTTGCTGGTGGCATGACCATGCGCCAACGTGCCTAATTCAGACTGCTCCTTGAGCACGGTCACATCGCCGGCTGACGTGTTGACCGTATACGTGCCAGTGTGCACGGTATCAGTCTGTTCGGCATCAAACGAGGAACCGGCAATAACCGTGGTATAGCCTTGCGCACGAGCTTTGGTGAGCGCATCCAACGTCCAATCGGCCGAACCCTGCCAAGCATAGGCATTCGGCGTATCCGTGGTTTTAGTGGCCACTGCATACAGCGTCTGTGTACTCTTCGCGGTCCACTGAGCATCCGAAACACCGGCACTGGTATACGCCGAAGCATTATTGACTGCAGCATATGCGGTGATATCAAAATCCGCTGGCTGCATCACACCGGCCACAGTCGGCTTGCTACCCGATTCCTGCAAATACAGCGGATCGGCCACGACCTGCAGCTTAGGATGCTTGGCCACAGCCTGTTCCACTGCCTTGGTCTGCGCAATGCTCTGCGTGCTCAGCAGCAACGGTTCGGTGCTGTTCGTGTTGCCGGAAGAATCCGCATCATCGGAAGCATCATCATTATCAGTGTCGTTGTCGGATGAGGAACCGTTACTGTTGGCGGTTTCCTTCGACTGACTACCGGATGCCTGCGCAGCCGACGAGGACGATGACGTATCATTTTCCTCAATTAGATCGGTGATTGCCGTCTCATTGGTTTGCCAGTCGCTAGACGTTAACGGCATGGCCACAGTAAGACCCATAGCCGGCGTTTGCGCGGTATTAAGCCCGTCTGCAGAGCGGGTCAGGAAGCTGTGCAATTCCTCATGCGTATCGCCTGCCGCATAGTACAGGTTGAGCGGCTTGGGTCCCCAGCTGCGCATCGATGCCAGCGTCTGCTGGTCTGCCGTCACATCAATGGCCACGGTTGCCGTACTGCCTGCGGTAATTGCCGGCACATTTACGGTTGCGAGATTGTTTGGCGTGGGAATATTGGTACCGTTCTCCGCCCATGCCTGCATGTCGGAGCGCGACGCAAAGGTGAACAACGCATTGGTGTTGACGGTAAGCGAGCCGGCAGGCAGGTCAGCGTCGCTGCGATTGGCCACCACAATCTGCATGTGGAAACCAGAGGAAGCGGTGACGATAGGCGTGCTCTGCGCGATGGTCAACGTTTCCGTTGGCTGGTTTTGCGCGGATGAGGCTTCGGATGTTGTCTGACTATCCGTTGCGCCATTCGTTGTGGTTGTTGTGGTATCCGCCCATGCGGTCGGTGCAAACAGCATCGCTCCAGCCACCAAAGCTGCAGCGACGGCATGTGCAAAACGCCCGCCATGATGCGGGCGGTGTTGGATTGCGGGTAGGGTCACTCGTTTGCCTGCCTGTTCTTCTTCCTGGCGTACAGCCACGCGATTTTGCGTTCGTTCGGGTAGCTCAGTACATCATCCAAATCATCAAAACGCACCCAAATAGCGTCCTCGGCCTCATGATCCGGGTCGCCTTCCACGGTCAGTTCGCCGCCAGTCTGGCGCAATGCAAAATGATGCACCAGCTTATGCACACGCTGTGTGGTTCCGGTGAACCAGTAGTCAATAGTGGCGATGGAATCAATCACCTCACCCAAGATGCCGGTCTCCTCATGCACCTCGCGTACAGCCGTCTGCTGCGGTGTCTCGCCCTTTTCGATATGTCCCTTAGGCAAGCACCATTCCAGATGCCCGGAACGCGAATGGCGGGCGATAATAGCCACGCGGTTCTGATTGTCGAAAATCAGACCACCAGCCGAATATTCGCGTACCACGGGCAATTCCTGAGCATCCAATGAGGCGAACGTAGTCGGTCCATCGGAGGTGCGCTTCTGCGGCATCATGGCCGGGGTCGGGCCGGTTGGAACAGTCGGTGCGACTGCTGGCGCTGCAGTGGATTGTGCTGTGGTTTGCTTGGCGGATTGTGCAGCGTTCGACACAGCGCGCAGCACATCCGCAGGCGTCGGTATGACGGGTGCGGTGGCTGCTTCTGGCACAGTTGGCTCAGGCGCAGTCGGCGAAACAGGTGAGTCCGTTGACGGTGTTGCTGCAGGTTCTGCATCTGACTGGGCAGTTGGAGCGGTGAAATGCAAGGTTGCGGCTGCAATAGCGCGCATGGCCGCTGCGGCAGACAATGGTGCCTTGGTATGCTCAGCACTCTCAGCATCTGCTGTAACAGAAGCGCTCGGGCCATCCGCAACAGTGTGTGCGGCATCCTGATTGCCTGCCGAATCCACTGAAATAAAGGATTCTGATGCGTTCTGAGGAGCTTCAGTGGTGGGTGAACCAGTGAACTTCCGTCCGAACACCGTGGCCGGTGTAGGAGCGGCAGTCTCAATTGGTGGAGCTGGCGCAGCCGATGCTGCAATGGCGATGCTGGCCATCGTTTCCGCTCCAGCTTCGGCGGCTATGCCATCGGTTTGCCCTGCGATGGTTTCGTTCGGCGTGGCGATGGTCACCGTGGCTTTCATGCCGAACACGGTGGCCGGAGTTGGCGCAACGGGCTGCTGCTCATCGTTGCTCACAGCCGGGCTAGAATCCTCCAAATCCGCAGAATTCTGCGGTGTTTGCGAGGTATAGAGCAGCTGATCTTGGGTATGGTTGCCCGCGGCATTGGGTGTTTGCCCAAGCATGTGGGCAAGGTCGGCGGGCGTAATCATGCTTTCCACCTTACTCAATCCCGTGTGCAGGTGGGGTAACGGTATGCTAGGAGGGCAGAAAAACGTCCACATAGGGGAAGGTGCCCATTGGATTTCGAAGTGTGGCCCGAGGCGATTGAACTTGGCCGACTGTTCAAAGAACAAGGCTATGAGCTGGCACTGGTCGGCGGTCCGGTCAGAGACCTGTTGCTGCATAGGCCTAGCCATGACCTCGACTTCTGCTCATCCGCCAGACCCGAGCAATTCGAGCCAATTCTGCGCCGTTGGGGGCACGATGGCTTCTGGGATATGGGCCGAAAATTCGGCACGCTGGGTGCCATGCGCCGACGCGCCGACGGCACCGAAGTGAAGGTAGAGGTCACTACGTACCGCTCGGACACGTATGACCCGGAATCACGTAAGCCGGAGGTCAATTATGGCGACACGCTCGAAGGTGATCTGTCTCGTCGAGATTTCACCGTCAACGCGATGGCATTGCGCGTGCCGGACTTGGAATTCGTGGACCCATTCGGTGGCGCCAGCGATTTGGCGAAGGGTGTGTTGCGCACGCCGGTCGATCCGCGTCAGTCATTTGATGATGATCCGCTGCGTATGATGCGCGCGGTGCGATTCGTGGCTCAGCTTGGCTTCAGTATTGCTCCTGATGCCGCCGAAGCGATTACTTCGATGCGCGATCGTATTGAGATTGTGTCCGCAGAACGTGTGCGTGATGAACTGACAAAGTTGCTGCTTTCGGATCGTCCGCGTGCAGGACTTGAGGCTCTGGTGGACTCTGGTTTGGCGGACATTGTATTCCCGGAGATTCCGGCACTGCAGTTGCAGATTGATGAACACCACCGCCATAAGGATGTGTTTGAGCACACGATGATGGTGCTGGAGCGTGCGATTGCACTGGAAACCGGTCCAGACGGTCCAGTTCCTGCTCCTGATTTGACGCTGCGTCTTGCTGCCGTGATGCATGACATTGGTAAGCCGAAGACCCGCCGATTCGAGCCGGGTGGCAAGGTGAGCTTCCACCACCATGACGCGGTGGGTGCCAAAATGACTCGCAAGCGGTTGAAGGCGCTACGTTTCGATCATCATCTGGTGGAAGACGTGTCCGAACTGGTGAACCTGCATTTGCGCTTCCATGGGTATGTGGATGAGCCGTGGACTGATTCCGCGGTCCGCCGCTATGTGAAGGATTCCGGCCACCTGTATGAGCGTCTGAACCGTCTTACGCGTGCCGATGCCACTACGCAAAACAAGCGTAAGGCAGCGATTTTCGCTCATGCGATGGATGAGATGGAAGAACGCGTCCGCGAGCTCAAGAAGAAGGAAGACTTCGACGCGATTCGCCCGGACGTGGACGGCAATGAAATCATGGCCCTACTCGGTCTTGAACCTGGCCCGATGATTGGCCGCGCGTATAAGCACATGCTTGACTACCGCTTGGATAACGGCCCAGTGAAGCATGATGTAGCCGTGGCCGAGCTCAAACGCTGGTACGCGGAAATACAGCAGTAAACGAAGAGGCAGCCGATTGGCTGCCTCTTCGTTAAGCAATACCAGCGGTACTGGTTGTTTTACTGTGCCGGGTACGCGTCGTGCTTGGTATCGGCCGGAAGGTTGGTCATCTTATCGGCGGCCTGGCAGCCTTCGATATTGGTGATTTCCTTGCCTTCCTGCGGAGACTGCTTTTCGTCCTTCAAATCATTGAAGGTGGCACCGAGCACCACATCAATCAGCTGATCTTCACGAGCGTTCATAATCATTGTGGCATCAGTGAAGTTGCCAGCTACCGTGTAAGCCTGGTTAATGGCATTCTTACCGAAGTAAATCGTCGTGCGTTCCACGCTGGTGGAAGAGAAGTTGCCGGCCTGCTGCATAGCAAAACCGCGAACACCCAAGGCGCTACTCACAGCGGCAGCGAACTGGGAGTGAGAAGTACCGTTCAGCACGCGGATACCGATGGACGTGTTAGACACGTACTTGGCTTTGCCATCGTCACCCTTCACGGCACACGGGGCAGGATTACCGTAATTCGGTTCTGCCAACGGCGTGGAGACAAGACCCAAGCCGCCAACGTGGAAATTGAAGAGCAGTGAGATAACCAGTGCAACCGCCATCACTGCGCCACTGATGGTAAATACGACGGTCTGGCGGCGGCGTACATATCGTTTACGGGCCTGACGTTCGTCAATCTGTTGCGGCATCGTTTAACTTCCTTCACTCACAAGTGGCTTGTTGCTACCTTAGCGTCACTGGGTGACGCCGATTATTGGGGTTACTGGGGCTTGAGCCCGGATAATGCGGTCAGCGGCGTCGTGCATGACCCACGTATCGATAACACGCTGTGCTGTAGTGCTATCCGGTACAAACGCCACAACCGAGGGCCCTGACCCGGAAACAAACGCATGGCGTGCTCCGGCCTGCAATGCGGCTTCAATAGCCTGCCCACTGCGTGGATGCAAACTGATGGCTGCGGCTTGCAGATGATTGCGATCACCCGAGCCTGCACCCACAACATCAAACGTGTGGTATACCTCTGGAGTGCTTAATTGCGATTGATATGCGCCAATCAACACTTCGCCGGTAAACCCTTGCGCCTGCAATTCGCGTGCTAGCGGGCTATCGTCCAGGATGTCTTCAATCTGTTCGCCGAATCCAGTGCCATGTGCCAAGCCACCGGTAAGGCAGAACGGCATGTCAGCGCCCAGTGTGGCTGCAATAGTGCGCAGCCTCTCCATTGGCCAATTAAGATTCCATAACTGATTAATAGCCAGAATCGCTGCAGCTGCGTCTGCGGATCCTCCGCCCAAACCAGCGCCAACCGGAATACGTTTGGTGATGGTAAGTGCCACATCTGGTTCTCGGCCGGCCTCCTGCGCCATGGCAAATAACGCCAATACCGCATGATTGCGGCGCATGTCACTGCTGGAAGACGCCAAATCCCCAAGATGAGCACCCTCAAGCTCCAGTGAGAAGCCGGTGCCGGGTGCTTTGGCGGTTGCTGTGACCGTGTCGTAGACACCAACCGCGCAATAGATCGTGTCTAAGGCATGACGCCCGCCCCACTCCTCATGAGTTGGGCCTACTTCTAAGGTGAGATTGGTTTTTGCCGGACAATCCACACGGACAGTGTCGGCTAGCTGCGAGGTATGCAGCCGTTCGACGATAGGAGCTGTTGCGATAGTCATCATGCCGCCTCGCCGTGAGCGGTCATTGCGGAAGCCAGTGCAGCGAACTCAGTAATGGTCAACGTTTCACCACGACGAGTCGGGTCAATGCCAGCGGCCTCAAATGCCGCAGCCGGCACGAGATGCTTTAATGCGGCATGCAATGTTTTGCGGCGCTGACCGAATGCGGCATCAATAAGTTGGAACACTCGCTCACGGTCTGGAGCCGCTTCTCCCACAGCAGGGTTGGCGTCATCATTCGCAGCGTAGCGGGTGAACTTCACGAGTGCCGAATCAACATTCGGGGCCGGCCAGAATACATTGCGGCCAATCGTGCCCACGCGCTCGGCAGTGCCATACCAAGCGAGTTTCACGCTCGGAGTGCCATAAATTTTGGAGCCTGGCTTGGCAGCAAGCCTATCGGCCACTTCCTTCTGCACCATAACCAAGAACGAGCCGAGATTATCGAAGCGCTCAAGCAGGGTCAGCAGAATCGGCGTGGCCACGTTATACGGAAGATTGGCTACAAGCGTGAACGATTCATCATTATTGAAATCGGGCACATTGTCCGGCGTAACGGTGAGCGCGTCACGATTGACAACCTTGAGTCGGTCTGCAGCCTCCGGCATGAACTCCGCCACAGTGCTAGGCAAACGCTTAGCCAGCGGAGGATCGATTTCCACAGCGGTCATTGAAGCGCCGGTTTCCAGAATCGCCAAAGTGAGCGATCCCAAGCCTGGGCCGACTTCCATCACATGATCAGTGTTGGTGACTCCGGCTTCGCGCACGATTCGACGAACCGTACCTGGATCAATAACGAAGTTCTGGCCGAACTTTTTAGTAGGACTTACGCCAGCATCGGCAGCAATACGGCGAATATCAGCGGCTCCCAGCAGATGGCCGGTGGCGGTGGTGTTATCAGTCATATCGGTTCCTTGAAATCTTTAATACCAGCCGGTTTGCTCGGAATGTTGCCATGCTGCAGATGGGCTGCCATACCGTTGTGCGATGTACCACAAGCCCCAATCGATTTGCACAGCTCCATCATCACGATAGTTATCGCCGAACGCCGCCATTTTGCTGGCAGGCAGCGACTGCGGAATACCGTAGGCGCCGGACGATGCGTTCTCGGCATACCATTTCCAGCCGGATTCACGATTCCACAGCTTCACGAGCGCATCCCAATCAGCACCAGTCCATCCGCGCTGTGCTGCAGCACCAGCCGCATACGACTGTGCCTGAGCAACGGTCGGATGCCATAGGCGGCCGGACGGGGTGGTGTCAGTCGAACTGTTGTTATTGCTGTTACCAGAGTTGCTGGAATTGTTGTTCCCGCTATTGCTGGAGTTATTCGAATTACTGGAATTATTATTGCTGGAATTGCCGGAATTATTCGAACTATTGTTGCCGGAATTCGAGCTGTTGCCGTTATTGGTATTGCTTCCGGAACTGTTATTCGATGATGAATTATTACTGCCGGAATCATTAGAGCCGGAATCGGCATTAGTATCGGAATCCTTGGAACTATTGGAATTATCAGAGTTCCCGGAATCAGAAGAACTGTCATCAGTCTTCGGCTTAGCCTGACCCACGGCAATAATCTGATCAACAGCCATCTTCGTAATGGTTTCCGACTTTAACGTTTCCGATTCGGCCACACCATCCACATAAGTGACGCTATAAACCTGAGTTTTCTCACCATTCTCACCCTGCTGGCGGATTTCAGTCTGACCTTCATCAAGATTCGGATCAATAATGGTTTGCGTTTCGAACGGGATAGCAACCGTACGAGTTTCCTCGCCGTGGGTAACGCGCTGAACGCGCAAAATAGTCTGATCGCCGTCCTTTTCCACACTGACGCGATCTTCCTTATTTAAAACAATGCCCTTGGAATCGAGAATGGATGCAGCTGGCAGTTTGCCATTGGGAGCCACAGAGCTCTTACCATCGGCAATGACCGTAACCGGTCCGTCTTGATTAATCACCAAGCCACCGGTGAGCTGATTGTAGACATTATCAATGTCCACGGTGATTTTCTTGGCCTGAGCATTGTTCTCTTTGAAGAAGCCAAGCAGCTGATCGGCGCTGGTAGCCACAGTCCAGAATGGTACTGCTGTGCCATCAATATTGATGGTGGTCTGATACGCGGAACGCACGGTAACCACAGAATGGTCTGCAAGGCGATCGCCGGAAGAAGTTTGAACAATATCGTGGGATTTGACATCAATGCCCTGCTCTTCAAGCAGTCGCGTTGCCGTCATTGCATAGGTAGTGACCTGAGTGGTTTTGCCGTTTACGTTTAAAGCCACTGACTTGCGCGCGGTGAACGCAAATGATCCCACCATTGACGCTGTAAGCGCCACAATGCAAGCAATTACGCGGATGCGACGCAGTGTAACAAACCGCTGCGGGGTCCAACGCCGTGCCATGTCCATCTCTTCCTGATTGCGAATAGTTACCGCCCACCATCGTAACGGTTGGGCTGGTTCGGGGTGCTCGGGGCAAAAGCACCGTTACCATACCTGCTCGGATGTGGGCGCGAATAAAAGAAAAAGGGGGCGGGAGAGAAGGGGATGTCCCGCCCCTGGAAGGCGCGGAGCTGGTTGGGGGACGCTCCGCCCTCATTCCAGGAAGCCATAAGTTGGGGGAAGGCTCCTGGAGAACTTACTCAAAGTAAGACTTAGTTATACGCGGGAAGCAACTGCGCATCCCTGTTACCATGATACGCTTTTTTCCCGCGCAACGAGCCTCTTGTCGGGATCGAACCGACGACCTGCCGCTTACAAGGCGGCCGCTCTGGCCATCTGAGCTAAAGAGGCATATTCAAAATGCAACATCAACGATGAACGTTTTGAACAAGTGGCAATCATACCAGCAGTTATGCCAACGCGCTGAATTTGTGTCGGAACGGTTCGAAGCATGCAAATGGGGCTCCCCCTTTCTGACGAATCGTGATGAATTGTCTGAAAAGGGAGAGCCCCATTTGCACGATTACCGGTGAGCGGCTGTACGCGTTTCGCTCACTCAGGCCGTGATGTCAATCGGCTTCTTATTCGCTCCGATAGACGGCAGGCTACCTTCCACGCCGACCTGATCGGACTTCAAGCCCACAGCCTTCAGGAAGCCGTCAACCATGGTGGTGTTCGCCAAAGTAATGTTGTTCAGGCTCCAATAGGTGCCGTTGATGGTCAGCGTGGGGGAGGAGAAGGCACCAGAGCTGGAGAACAGTTCCGGGCGAGCAATCGTGTAATCGTTGGACGCGGAAAGCCATTCCACGTACTCGTTCTTGCCGCTGAACGCAGCCTTGGCCACATCCTCACTTACGCCAGCCTTCACAGCCTGCTTCTCCAGCTTGCTGTTATTGACGGACACGTAGTTGTCCAACTCGCCAGGCTGGAAGTCCTCAGCGTAAATGTTGGACAGGTAGTTCATCAGATGGTTCGGGTCGCTATCGTGCTCGGCGATGTAGATAGCGCCGTTGAACGCACGGTTGGAGTAGTTGTCCGAGCTCTTGTTGTCTTGGAAGTTCAGGAAGTGCAGATCCAGGTTGAGCTGGCCGGCGTTCATCATCTTGACCAGCGTGGGGTCGAGCTGACGGTTCACCGAAGCACAGCCTGGGCACAGCGGCTCCATGTAGATGCCAACAGTGGGCACCTTGGCGGTTTTCTTGCCGTAACCATCCTTGGAAATCAGGAAGCCGCCCTTATCGTTGGCCTTGGCAGGCTGTGTTTCCACCGACTGCATCTTGCTGTAGGCGGTAGCGTTATCCGTGGCGCTGGTGCTGCTCTTAGTGACATTGCGGTAAATCACCACGCCAATCACTGCCACCAGCACTACCACGATGGCCACTACGATAATGCCGATAATGGTCTGCTGTTTACGTTCCTTGGCCGCCTGAGCTGCCTGCGCCTGCAATGCGGCTTCTTCGGCTGCGCGGCGTTCAGCGCGGGTGGCGCGCTTGGCCTGACGCTTGGAATCGACCATAATAATCCCCCTGAAATAACTTGCGGATGCTGGGGCCAATCATAATGACCAGTGCTGAGCAAGACTGTGCTGAGAGCTGATATGAGATGAATTCCATGTGAAAGCCGAGGTCTGCCAGCGATGTTAGCAGCCTGCGCAAGTTCGGCTGCGCAGGATTTAATCCGCCTGATAAGCTTTCACAAGCCCAGTCATACCAACGGAATCCAGCTGATTGGCATACCAAGCAGCGGCAGTGCAGCCAACGCTAGGGTAACGATGAGCCATATGGTGAACATCACAGTACTGCGGTGGCCACGAATCGGAGCTGCCACCGGTTGTGCCGGCTGACCGAATGCGTTGAGACCAATAGCCGCACCCGGCTGTTGCGCTGATAAACCGCGCAAGACGCCGGCTCCCAAGCGCATCATCATGGCTTGCGGGCCAAATACCGTAATCAACCAGCCTACAGCCATAAAACCGCCAAGTGCCAACCCTGAAGAGGAATAAGGCACATCAATCAGCAGCGGTACCGGAACCGACCAGTCAGCGGTGAAACTCCAGATAATAGGAGCCTCGATGGGTAGGGATAATGCCAACGCAGCCACCGCTGTGCCGGCAATATAGATGATGACGAGTAGTGCCAAGCGAGGTAGCGAAAGCAGCAGGCCTTTGATGAGATGCCAGGGGAGCGAAGCCGCGCGAATCCATGCATCGGAACTTTTGCGCTCGCCGCCGCGCCGGCCCTCGCGCTCAAGCTGAGATTCCATGTTATAAGCCAACGTCAGCACCAGCCATAGCAGGATTGCCGCCGCGCCTATGGCAATCAGTGGGAAGCTGGCGGCCAGCAGTGCTAATGGCATGGTCAGCAAGCACAGTGGCAATGTACCGCGCTGCAAGTATGCGCCACGGCGAACATCAGCAGGATTAGGTGCAGCCGGATTCTGCACCAACGCTTCGGTGGGCGCAGCCTGAGCGGTCTGGTCAATCATATGCTGCACAGCAGGGCGCACAGCCGGATTTACAGGCGGCTGGACTGCCGTGGCCTGTGCGTCGTGAGAAGCATATGGCACCGGAGATAGGAAAGACGGGACTGCCGGTGGGAATGAAGGCGCAGCCTCTACCGGGGGTGCTGGAGGCGTCAGTGGAGTAGTTGGTTCCGCGGGCAGCACGGCAGTGCGGTCGGGGAGTGACGTAGTGGCATCAGGAAGAACCTGAGTGCCTGCATCAGCGACGGATGCGGTGTCCGGAAGGATTCGCGTAGCCTGAGCTGAGTCATCCACCTGAGGGAACACAGCGGTTGCCGCATCCTCAGTCTGCAGTGTTCTGGTGCGAATAGCATCGGCGGCGCGCCACAATGTGCGCGGATTACTCTCGTCAGGCTCGTCAGCGTTGGCGCCAAAAGGGGGCATCACCTCGGTTGCCTCAGTGGGAGCGGCCACAATCGCAGTCGGCGCGCCTGCAATAGCTCCAGCTCCAAACGGACTGGCAGGGGCACCCTGCCATGCACTCGGGTTCAGCGCATCGAGCGCAATCGCATGCAGCAGTTCATCCGGCGTGCAACGCTGGGAACGATCAGGATTCAACGCCGAGCGGAAAGCCGCCAACGTGCCGGCCGGCAGACCCGTAAGATTCGCGTTGCCAGCTGCCGCACGCTCAAGCACCGCCATCATCGGCTTAGTGCCAAACACCGGAGAGCCAGTGGCTGCAAAGGCCAGCACCGAAGCCACAGACCACCAGTCAGTCATATCGTCGGCCTCAGCACCATCAATGATTTCCGGGGCAATAAAACCAGGAGTACCCATCACCAAACCGGTACGCGTCACATGGCTTTCACCCTCACCCATTGCAATGCCGAAATCCACCAGCACCGGACCAGTGGCGGACACCATCACATTCGTGGGCTTGATATCACGGTGAATAATGCCGGCAGCATGCACAGCTTTCGTAGCCTCGATGAGCTTACGGGCCAAGCGTTCCAAATCATCGCCAATGTAGCGGCCATTAATGGCCACATCATCCTTAAGATTCTTGCCCTCAATCAGTTCGGTGACGATGAACGCGAGCGTATCGTCCAACTCCATATCCACAATGCCGCAAACGCCCGGGTGATTGACCTTTTTCAATGCCATCGCTTCGCGGCGCAGGCGCTCGCGAGGAGTCACATCTTCTTTGAGATTCGGGTCGTGAAGAGCTGGGTTGCCGGCGTTGGCTCCGGGCGTGCTCGCGTTACCGGGAGCGGAATCATCGGCCAAGGAATCGCGCAGAATTTTCATCGCATACGTTTGGCCGCCGTCATCGCGTACGCGCCACACCGAACCCATAGCGCCAGAGCCCAGACGGTCTATCAACGTGTAGCCGCCTACTACTTCGCCAGATTCCAGATTCAACGCGTTCAAATCGCTCATGCTCCCCATCCTAGCCGCGGGTAGGTGAGAGCAGCGTGATGCTTGGTTTGCTGCGGTGTTGAGTAGTTTGTTGGGCGGGCTGCCATTCACGTACTGAAAACCGCGGTTTGCGTATTTTCGGTGTGTAATTCGAGTGGCGCGTGCTAGCAGATTATGCGCTCGAAATGACAGGATAGGTTGAGCGGCGCTCATGGCAGGGGCGAATCTGCGATTCTAAAGTCATCGGCATCGAGGATGTGTCAGCATAGCAACCCAACGGAGCGAAACGGGCACTTCCCAAACGGCCAACGTGGACAGGGCAGGTCCATAAGGCTGTGGTCCGAATCGATAACGGTATCGAATTCGGGCAAACATGCCGCGCAAAGGTAAGAATCAAGGAGGAGAACCCATGCTGCAGATCAACATGGCCGACGTTATGAACGTCATCGGTTCGCTTACGCCATATCTCATCGCTGTTGGCGTACTGCTGGTGTTGGCCCTGATTATCACGTTCGCCGTCAACAAGAAGACGGTGAAGGCTGTGGCCAACCGCAAGCTTATTCATTCCGAGTCCTGGCTCGTAGCCCTCGTGGGCATCGTTGTGGCGATTTCCATGATGCTGTCCGGCCCGCTCGCCACGCTGCTCAACAACGCCACCATCACCAAGTACATGCTGTCCGACAGCACTGTTTCCGCAGCAAACAAGCTGGCCAAGGAAGTGCAGTCCGAGGCAGTGACCCTGCTGAAGAATGATGATTCCAACCTGCCGCTCGCCAACAAGAAGGTGAACGTGTTCGGTTGGGGTTCCACCAACCCGGTATACGGCGGCACCGGTTCCGGTTCCATGTCCGACCAGTACGAGACCGTTTCTCTGCTCGACGGCATGAAGGAAGCCGGTATCGAAACCAACGCCGACCTGACCAAGCTGTACACCGACTACCGCGCTGATCGCCCGGTGGTGGGCATGTTCCAGCAGGATTGGACCCTGCCTGAAGTGCCGGCAGCCCAGTACTCCGATTCTCTGATTTCCAGCGCCAAGTCCTACTCCGATGAGGCTGTGGTGGTCATCACCCGCGTTGGCGGTGAAGGCGCCGATCTGCCAATGGATATGACCGCTGATGGCATCACCTACACCAATAATTCCAAGGATTACGACGACTTCCAGAAGGGTGAAAGCTTCCTGCAGCTCTCCAAGACCGAGCGCGACATGATCGACTTGGTCACCAAGAACTTCGACAAGGTGACGCTGGTCTACAACGGTGCCAACACCTTCCAGTTCGACTTCCTGGCCAACTATCCGCAGATCAAGTCCGTGGTGTGGTGCCCGCCTGCAGGCCAGACCGGCTTCTCCGCTCTCGGTGAAGTGCTCGCCGGCGATGTGAACCCGTCCGGCAAGACCTCCGACACCTTCCTCAAGGACCTCACCAAGTCCGTCTCCTACAACAACTTCGGCAACTTCGCTTACGACAATGCCGATGATCTGTCCGTCAGCTACACCGGCTTCACCGGCGACGTGACCGTTTCCCCGAACTTTGTGAACTACGTGGAAGGCATCTACGTGGGCTACAAGTTCTACGAGACCGCCGACGACGAAGGCCTGATTAACTACGACGATTACGTTCAGTACCCGTTCGGCTACGGTCTGAGCTACACCACCTTCGATCAGAAGATGGGTGACGTCTCCTACAAGAACGGCAAGGTGTCCTTCGATGTGACCGTGACCAACACCGGCGACAAGGCCGGCAAGGACGTGGTCGAGGCCTACTTCAATCCGCCGTACACCGATGGTGGCATTGAGAAGGCTTCCGTGAACCTGGTCGCTTTCGAGAAGACCAAGGAGCTGAAGCCGGGCGAATCCGAAACCGTCAAGATCGAGTTCGACGATGATGACATGGCCTCCTACGATTCCAAGGATGCTAAGGCCTACGTGCTGGAATCCGGCGACTATGACATCTCTATTCAGTCCGATTCCCACACGGTGATCGATTCCGCCACCGTGAACGTGCCGAAGACCATTACCTACAACACCGAAGACAACACTCACAACGGTGACAAGACCGTGGCCACCAACCAGTTCGACGATGCCTCTGGCGACGTGACCTACCTGTCCCGTGCCGATCACTTCGCCAACTTCGCCGAGGCCACCGCGGCTCCGACCAACTTCTCGATGTCCGACGAGCAAAAGGCCTCCTTCGTCAACAACGACAACTACAACCCGGCTGATCACGACGATTCTTCCGATGAGATGCCGACCACTGGCGCCAAGAACGGCGTGCGACTGGCCGACCTTCACGGCAAGGATTATGACGATCCGCAGTGGGATAAGTTGCTCGACGAACTCACCTTCGACGACATGGACAACCTGATCGCCAACGCTGGCTACGGTTCTCAGGCCGTGACCTCTGTCGGCAAGATTCAGGTCACCGATGCTGACGGCCCTGCATCTCTGAACAACAACTTCACCGGCGTGGGCTCCATCGGCTTCCCGGCCTCCACCGCATTCGCCTGCACCTGGAACAAGGATCTCGCCAAGCAGTTCGGTGAGATGATCGGCCAGATGGCTCACGACATGCATGTGGCTGGCTGGTACGCGCCGGCCATGAACATCCACCGCAACGCTTTCTCCGGACGTACCTTCGAGTACTTCTCCGAAGACGGCCTGCTCTCCGGCGTGATGGCTTCCAACCAGATTGCTGGTGCTCGCGAAAAGGGCGTGTACTCCTTCATGAAGCACTTCGCTCTGAACGACCAGGAAACCAACCGTAACAACATGCTGGCTACCTGGGCCAATGAGCAGTCCATCCGCGAAATCTACCTGAAGCCGTTCGAAATGTCGGTGAAGGAAGGCGGCGCACAGGCTGTGATGAGCGCCTTCAACTACATCGGCACCACCTACGCTGGCGCTTACGCTCCGCTCCAGCAGAACGTGCTGCGCGACGAATGGGGCTTCCGTGGCTTCGTGCTCACCGATTACTTCGGTGGCTACGGCTACCAGAACGCCGACCAGCTCATCCGCAACGGTAACGATGCAATGCTGGCAACCACCAAGATCACCAACCATGTGACCGACAAGTCCGCCACCTCAGTGAAGGCCATGCGTACCGCCGCTCACAACATTCTCTACACTGTGGCCAATGGCTGGCAGTACGCGAATGGTGAGCCCGAGGTGGATACCCCGGCTTGGAGGACCGCCATGTACGTGGTCTGGGGTGTGACCGCAGTCCTCGTGATTGGTCTTGAGGCTCTGACCATCATGAAGTACCTCAAGCGCCGCAAGGCTGTTGCTGTGACCGCAGCCGAAGCTCCGGCTGTCAAGGCCTGAAGGTCAATCAATAACTGAATACTGAAGTGGTCTGTACTTGTATTGCTATAAGTACAGACCACTTTTCGTATAGGTATGTCTCGATACATCAGTGCCCAAAATGCGCTACCGTGACATGCAGATGAAGGGAGATGAGGATGATTCGCATTGCCATCGTCGATGATGACGATACTGATGCTGCGCGCACTACTGCGATGATCGAACGGTACTATGCCGAGCGTATAGATGCCGAAGGCAATGCCGCGCGCGATTCTGCGCCCGTCTACACCATCACCCGCTTTGCAGACGGCGAATCCTTCCTGGACGACTACAAAGCCGAGTTCGACGCCATGTTCCTCGATGTGGAAATGCCTGGCATAGACGGCCTTGAAACCGCCCATCGCCTGCGTGAAATCGATAGTCATGTCGTGCTCGTTTTCACCACCAAAATGGCCCAATATGCGGCCGTCGGCTACGACGTGGATGCCATCGGCTACCTCGTCAAACCACTCGAATACTTCAGCTTCGCGCTCAAAATGCGCAAGGTGGAGGATCTCGTGGCCAAACGCCAAGGCGTCACCATTCCGCTCACCGTAGGTACTGGCACTCAGTACCTCTCCTCGCATGACGTGCGCTATGTAGAAGTACTCGGCCACGAAGTCATCTACCACACCGAGAAAGTCGCCTACAAAGTCTGGTCCAGTCTCAAAGAAGCCGCCGCACTGCTGGAACCCGTGCACTTCGCCGCCGCCAGCCGTTACTGCCTCATCAACCTCGAATGGGTCAAAGCCGTTACCAACGACAGCGTAGTGGTAGACAGTCAAACCCTGCCCGTCTCCCGCTCCAAACGCAAGCCCCTCATGCAGGCGCTCGCCGAGTATTACGGAGGCTGATATGAGTCTGGTCACCATCGAACTCTTCTTCGGCATGCTGGTGTTCTGCGCACAGGTAACCTGGCGCAAACGGTGGTACCTAATATTCGCCGCTGCAGTCGCATTTGCATACGATTGGATGTACTTTCCGCTCATTGGAGCGATTGACAACGACTCTGTTTCCGCGCTTACCATTACCCTCAAATCTCTGTATTATTTTGGCAGCTTTGCGCTGATGGTAATAGCCCTACATTGGTGTGCGTACGTGACTTGGCTGGAATCATTGGTGATTGCGGTAGCTGGATATGCGGTGCAACATTTGTCGTACAACGTGTACGCATTAATGATGAATGTGCTGGATTTTGATCGTTTTGCGCCACACCTGAACTACACCGTGGTGCATATCGTGATGTTCGCGTTGATGTGTCTGGTGATTTACGCGTTTATCGGCCGCCGAGTATCCATTGATGAGCACAAGATTCGCGCCCGATATGGATGGGTGGTGGCATGTGTGGCTGCCATGATGCTCATGGTGGTGTTCAGCATGGTATTTGTGCAACGCAAGCCGATGGAAGTGCAGACAGTAGGTTTCCTCTACGATTCACTATGCATGACACTGATGCTCACGCTGGTGCTGCTCGCTTCCACCAATGATCAACTCCGCAGCGATTTGATTGCAATGCAGCAGGCCGACCGGTTGAAGACACAACATTATGAAATGGCCAAGGAGAACATAGAGCAGATTAATATTCGCTGCCATGACATCCGCAAGCTGGTCGGCTCTCTATATGCTGATGACGGGCGTATACCCACGCCCGAGATGATTCGTGAAGTCGAAAACAATATTCGCATCTATGATTCCATGTTCCATACCGGCAATGATTCGTTGGACGTGCTACTGACGGAAAAAGGGCTGTACTGCTCCCGGCATGGGATTGTTTTCACCTGCATGGCAGATGGGCGCTCGCTGGACTTTATGGAACGCTCAGATCTCTATTCGCTGTTCGGCAACATTCTGGATAATGCGCTGGAAAGCGCACAACAGATTGAGGATGCCGGCAAACGTGTTGTGAATCTGTCCGTTCAGCGCGATGGAGGTCTTCTGGTGATTCACGAGGAGAACTATTACGATGCTGCGCGAGCTCCAATTTTCAAAAACGGTATGCCAGTGACCACCAAATCCGATAAAGCGAATCATGGATTGGGCACGCGCTCGATTGCATGGCAGACGCGTAAATATCATGGCGAGCTCACGATGAAAGCAGCGGATGGCGTGTTCTCCTTGGGAATTGTGATTCCAATCCCCGCTGAGTAAGTATTCGTATACGGCCTGAGCGTTGCATCAGGCTTTTGCTTATGTCGTATATGCCATTCGTGCAATGAGCATGGCTGCTCATGCAATGCTCGCCGTGCACAACTTCCTGTTCTCCTAGTTTGAAAGTGTTCACAGCGCATAGTCTTCCGGCGAAGCAGCCGGTTGGCAATGATTCGCGAAGACGCAAAAAGAACAAAAAGAACAGGAGATCTCATGCTGGATATCAACATGTCCGACGTGATCGCCGTCCTCAAATCGTTGACTCCATATCTTGTGGTGCTCCGAGGTGCCTCATTTGAAAATGAGCGCGTAATCCGGAGTGGTGCCTCACCTGTGGTGAGCGTGAAATCCTAGTCCGCGTCGGCTTGTGGGGTTTCGTCGTCTTCCGGTTCGACGCCCGCGATCCGGGCGAGCGTCTTGTTCAAGTATGCCATGTCCGGGCCCATGCGTCTGGCCAGCCGCGCGGTGCGCGGTGCCGCCAGTGCTTCGAGCCGGTCCTGGATGTCGTGGATGCGGCGGACGAGCTCGGCCGGGTTCACGGTCGCGAGCGTGTGTTCGATCTCCTCGCGCTTG